>NZ_VIDQ01000152.1 GCF_009760915.1 Azohydromonas aeria | reverse complement strand
ATGCGGACGCCGACCTGGGCGCGCTGCTGCGCCGGGCCGACGCGGCGCTGTACGCGGCCAAGCAGGCCGGCCGCAACCGGCTGTGCGTCAGCGGCGGTGCCGGCATGTGCCCGGACGAATCGGCCGAACCGGCGTGAGCGGGGCGAAAAGCACTTGCGAGGGCGGTTGACCCACCTGTTGACCTGGTTGTCCAAGTTGACAGGCGGACTGTAGAATCACGGTCATGAACAGGACGCAACCATGACCAGCGCTGCCCGGTCCGGGGCTGCACGCGGCGCGGGCGGATCCGGCCGCAGCGAGGTGCGGCACCTCGTCTCCTCGGCGCACCGCACCAGCGACCAGGTGCGGCGCCTGCTAGAGCGGCCCGCCGACGAGATCCTGCAGGCCCTGCAGGACCGCAGCGCGCTGCAGGCCATGGGCGACCTGCAGCAGCAGATCGCCACGCTCATCCACTTCGTGATCTCCGGCGGGCTGGGGTCTGCCAATGACGCCGCCGGGCCGGCGCAAGCGCTGTCCGAGACGGAAGGCTTCGAGGCGCTGGCGCAGCAGGCCGCCGCGCGCGGCCAGCAGCACTTCGCGGCCCTGGTGGAGCATGGGGAACTGCTCACGCCCACGGAGCTCGCCGCCCGCCTGGGCTGGACTCGCCAGGCGCTGAGCCGGGCGCTGAGCGCGCGGCGCGTGTTCTACGTCGAGCTCGAAGGGCGGCGTTGCTATCCCGCGTTCTTCGCCGACCCGACGTACGAGCGCCGCCAGCTCGAAACCGTGAGCCGGGCCCTGGGAGATCTGCCCGGTGCGACCAAGCTGCGCTTCATGACCTCGGCCAAGGGGTCGCTTGGCGGCCTCACGCCGCTGCAGGCGCTGGCACAGGGACAGGTCGGCGAGGTGCTGCGCACGGCGCAAGGGTTTGCCGAGCGGTGAGCCGGCTGATCCTGCGCGAGCCGCCAGCCGATCTGCACCAGACACCGCTGACGGTTGTCGAGATCCCGGCATCGAGCCTCTACCGCATCTCGTCCCACGGCACGGGCGAGCCGTACTTCGGCACGTCGCAGGCCAACCGGTTCGACGACCCTTCAGCATCGCCTGTCGGGCGCTTCGGCACCTGCTACTGCGGCTTCGACCTCACCACCGCCATCGCCGAGACGATCCTGCATGACGAGTTGCCCGCTGCCGGCCGCTTCACCGTGACGGCGCACGAGTTCAGCAGCCGCTTTCTCGTGCGCTTCGAGGCACCGCAGGAGAGGGCGACACTGCGGCTGGCCGATCTCACGGGCGTGGCGCTCAAGCGGCTGGGCGGCGACGGCTCCATCTCCACGGTGCAGCCTTACGGCTTGCCGCAGCGCTGGGCGGGCGCAATTCATGCCCATCCCGAGCAGGCGGACGGGATGCTCTACATGTCGCGACACGTCAACGATCGCAAGGCCGCGGTGATCTTCTCGCGGGCCCGCACCCACATGGGACGGGCGCTGTATGGACCGTTGGCCACGGCGCCCGGGCTGCTGCATGCCTTGTCCGAGCTGCAGGTGGAGCTCTGCGGCTGAGAGGCGCGCGAGCGCAATTCGAGGACCGTTGACCTATGCGCACCTCCGGCTCCAGACCATTGCCGACAGGCTCATTGCCCAGCGAGGGCAACGGCCAGGGGCTCGCCGTGTTGGCCGAGTCGCTGTATCTCGCCAACCTGCTCGTGGCTCCCGGACTGGCTTTGCCGTGCTGGTGTGGTTGTGGCTGCGACACCGCGACAGCGCGCCGCCGCTGGCTCGTGACCACTTGCGCCAAGCGACCTTCGTCAGCGTGGTGGCCGGAGTGCTGATCGCCTGCCTGTCCGGCGTCATCGTGGTTCTAGGTGGCTGGCGCTGGCCGTGGACCTGGGTCGTGGTGTTGACCTATTTCGTCTGCGTCCACGGCGCACTGGTCCTGCTGGGCATGTTCGCGCTGGCCAAGGCCATGGCAGGCCAAACCTAGCGCTATCCGCTGGTGGGTCCCCGAAACGGTTGAATGCCCGCGTGGCGTAGGACGATCGTAAGCGTTGCGGCTGGGCCCTTCTTGGCAGGGCTTGACCCCATGAACACGATCGCCCGACCGTGCTGACCTT
Source organism: Azohydromonas aeria (assembly GCF_009760915.1). Lineage (GTDB taxonomy): Bacteria > Pseudomonadota > Gammaproteobacteria > Burkholderiales > Burkholderiaceae_C > Azohydromonas > Azohydromonas aeria. The sequence goes on along the minus strand of NZ_VIDQ01000152.1, from coordinate 4,014 downwards.
CTCACTTGCGAGATGTGCACGATCGGGGAAGTGCACACATGGACAAGCGAGTCATCACGGATAGGGCCCCGCGGCGCCGGCACAGCGCGGCCCTCAAGCGCGAGCTGGTCGAGCGCAGCCTGCAGCCCGGGGCGTCGGTGGCGGCCCTGGCGCAGGAACATGGCATCAACGCGAACCTGCTCTTCAACTGGCGGCGGCTGCACCTGGAGCGCCAAGCCGCAGCCCAGCTGCCCGCCGAGCCGGCAACGGTGCTGTTGCCCGTGACGGTGGACGAGCCGATCGCGGCATCGGCGGCCCCGCACGCATGCGCACCGGCAATCCCGACGCCGCGGCGCGCGGGCACGGGCGTCATCGAGGTCGAGATCGGTGCGGCGCTCGTGCGGCTGCGTGGCGTGGTGGACGAGGCCAGCGTGCGCAGCGTGTTGCAAGCGCTGCTGGAGCTGCGGTGATCGGGCTGCCTGCCGGGACGCGGGTTTGGCTGGTAGCCGGACACACCGACATGCGCAAGGGCTTCGACGGCCTGGCGGCGATGGTGCAGACGGCGCTGGCGAAGAACCCGTTCGAGGGCCACGTCTTCGTCTTCCGCGGCCGCCGCGGCGACATCCTGAAGGTCTTGTGGTTCGACGGCCAGGGCCTGATGCTGCTGTCCAAGCGGCTCGAACGCGGGCGCTTCGTCTGGCCCCAGGCAACCTCGGGCAGCGTCTCGCTGACGCCGGCGCAGCTGTCGATGCTGCTGGAGGGCATCGACTGGCGCATGCCGATGCGCACGCACATACCTGAGCTCGCCGCCTGAGCTGCGCCTGTTGCACGCGGCTCACGAGGCGCTGGTCAGCGGCTGCATAGCCCGGCACAGTAGGGGCCATGCCGTTGCCGCCTGGGCCCCACACCATCGAGTCGCTGCTGCGCGTCATCGAGGCGCGCGACGCGGAGCTGGTGCTGCTCAAGCTCATGAACGAGAAGCTGCGGCTGCAGCTGGCGCGCCGTATCCGGGAGCAGTACGGCGCCTCCAGCGAGCGCTTCGAGGACGGCCAGCGCATGCTCATCGAAGCCGCGCCGCTGCCGCCGGAACTGCCTCCGCTGCCCAAGGTGACGTCGGCGCCGGCCGCCAATGCGCCGGCCCTGGACCGCAGCCTGCCCGCGCACCTGCCGCGCGAGGAGCTGGTGCACCGTGCGCCGACGACGCACGCCCACCACGACAGCGCCGGCCAAGCCTGCGGCTGCAGCGCGTGCGGCGGCCGGCTGCGTCGCATCGGCGCCGACGTGTCGGAACAGCTGGAGTACGTGCCCGCGCGCTTCAAGGTCATCCGCCACGTGCGGCCCAAGCTTGCCTGCGTGAAGTGCCAGACCATCTTCCAGGCCGAGGCGCCGAGCCGCCCCATCGTGCGCGGCATCGCCGGCCCGGCCTTCATGGCGCACGTGACGGTCTCGAAGTATTGCGACCACATCCCCCTGTACCGGCAAAGCCGCATCAACGCGCGCAGCGGCGTGCACATTGACCGCTCCACACTGGCGCGCTGGGTGGGCCAGGGCGAGAAGCTGCTGGACCCGCTGCTGGCAGCGCTCGGGCGCTACGTGCTGGCCGCCGAGAAGCTGCACGCCGACGACACGCCCGTGCCGGTGCTCTCGCCCGGCAAGGGCAAGACCAAGGAGGGACGGCTCTGGGTCTACGTGCGCGACGACCGCGCGGCGGCCAGCGAGGACGCACCGGCGGCGTGGTTCCGGTACTCGCCCGACCGTGAGGGCCGCCACCCGCGCAAGCACCTGGAGAAGTACCGCGGCATCCTGCAGGCCGACGGCTACGGCGGCTGGCTGCGGCTCTACCAGCAGGGGCAGGCCGTCGAGGCAGCCTGTTGGGCTCACGCGAGGCGGCCGTGGTGGGACCTGTACGTCAGCACCGGGCGCAGCGAGGACTCGGTGGCCGCGCAGGCGCTGCGGCGCATCAAGGCGCTCTACGCCATCGAGGAAGACATCCGCGGGCAGCCGCCAGACGTCAGGCGCGCGCACCGCCAAGCCCGGGCCGGTCCACTGCTGCAGGAGTACCACGACTGGCTCACGGGCATGGTGGGTCGCGTGTCGAGGAAGTCGGACCTGGCCAAGGCCATCGCGTACTCGCTCACGCGCTGGCAAGCCCTGACGCGCTACCGCGACGACGGCCGCATCGAGATCGACAACTCGGCCGCCGAGCGCAGCTTGCGTGGGGTCGCGCTCGGAAGATCGAATTACCTCTTCATGGGCTCGGACGCCGGCGGCGAGCGCGCTGCGGCCATGTACAGCTTGGTCGAGACCGCCAAGCTCAACGGGCTGGACCCGGAAGCCTACCTGCGCGCAGTGTTCGAGCGCATCGCCGAGCACCGCGTCGACCGCGTCCACGAGCTGCTGCCCTGGAACATCGGCCGCGCCCAGCCGCTGCCGCAGCGCCAGGCCGCCTGAGAATGGCGGCCCAAGGCCGGCCGCGCGGGTGCGCCGGCGCGCTACTCCAGGGAGACGACGGCGGTGGACACGCAAGGCCCCAACCCCAAGCTCATTGACGCGCTCAGCCAGGCCAGCAGCCTGGAGCTGTTCCAGCTGAGCACCATCATCGACCGCATGCTGGCCGACCCGCGCCGCATCATTGCCGTGCGAGCCAACATGCACCTGGGCCAGACGGTGCGCTTCCTCGACTGGCACGACGGGCGCATGCGCAGCGGCAAGGTCGTGGCTATGCGCGACCACCAGGTGACGCTGCACGAGACCGACGCGCGGCGCGAGTGGAAGCTACCCTACGCCGCCATCGAGCCGCCGCCGGCCGGAGCCCAGCCGACCGCTTCCGCCGCTGTGCCGCCCACGCCGGCGGCGCCGTCACAGCCGGGCCGGGAAGACTTCCGATGCGGCGAGAAGGTGTCGTTCGAGGACCGCTACATGCAGACCCAGATCGGCACGATCGTGCGGATCAACCAGCGCACCGCAACGGTGGAAACCGCGGACGGCCCGGGCTGGCGGGTGCCGTTCCGGCTGCTGCGCCACGTCGTCGATATCTGACTTCGGCGGCCTGTGCCAGTAGGGTGCGGGAGCCACGCTTACGGACGATCGTGATCGGCAGCGAGTCAGAAGCAGCATGGACTTCCGGACTTACTGGCGGCGGCGCGAATCCGCCGTTCACTGGTGGCGACGTGCCGGTTTCTAGACAGACCGCTCCTGTGACCACAGCGACAGCGGACGGGCTGAGATCTTTCCGGCGCCGACGGCGCCCAGGCGTGTCCAGGGCAGAAGTTGGCAAGCGTTTTCCGTAAGGAAGATAAGGTGTGAGATCTGGCCTATGAAGTTCAGGCCCGTGGCAGCGTTTGGATGCCTCGATATCGCCCGAGTGTCTGGCTTGAACCGTTCTGATGGTCTGGGCCCGGTTCGTCACCGTGCTGCCGAATCCGCCACAAGGTGCCGATGACTTTGCCAATCCAATGCCAAAGCTTGGCGGATGGATGCTGTTGCCATTGGTCTATTCCGAGGGCGTTCGAGATGGATGCCTTCGAGCCTTCTCCAGTTCCGCCAATCGCCGCGTGATCATCGAGGAGTGTTCCTGCATGGCGCTCACGACGGCAGGCACTCGCTTGCGGCTTAGCCGGTTGCTCAGCGCCGCGACGCTGATGGCGGCGACCACTTGCCCTTGCGGGTCACGGATTGGCACAGCCACAGCACTCGTGCTCTGCATGACGCCTTCCTCGGCATAGATGTAGCCCTGTTCCCGAACTGACTGCACGCTCTTCGTCACCTTGGCGACTGAGGAACCTGCAAGGGTCAGTCGTGTTGCATTCGACTTCGTGAGGCGCTGCGCGGCCTCCTCATCGAGTCCGGCAAGGAGCACGATGCCTGACACGCTTGCACCAAGCGGACGCCGCACACCGACATCGATGGAGAGGACTGAGCTGCCCCCTGAATTTCGTCTTCCAAGGGCCGATGGGTACCATCGAGACTTGAGGGAAGAGAAGTGAAGCGGATTCCGAAACAAGAGTACACGGCCGAATTCAAGGAACAGGCCGT
>NZ_VIDQ01000151.1 GCF_009760915.1 Azohydromonas aeria | reverse complement strand
TGTCTTTACGGGTAGCCAACGGAAAACTTCTTCCGCACCAGGGATGGAACGGATGCGTAACCCGGAATTCCATGCGTGCTTGTCCGTCCGCACAACGTGCAGTCGCAGACTCATGAGAATCGTGGCGTCTGGGCTGACATCGAAAAGGCGACGCGCCAGTACGTCAAGCGTGCCAAGGGGCCGGTGTACGTCTACACGGGGCCGGTGTATGGCAGCAGCGGAGCGCAGGTCATCGGCAAGGGGCGGGTATGGGTGCCCTCGCACCTTTACAAGCTGGTGTACGACGCCGGGTCGAACAGGGCCTGGGTCCATTGGGTCGAGAATTCCAACGAGGCCCGTGCCAGCAAACCGATCAGCTACCGGGAACTGGTGCAGCGGACCGGCATTGACTTCCTGCCGGGGCTTGATCCCGGAGAGTAGCCCCGCAGGGCCCGCTGCCGGCGCGTCTCCATGATGTGCGGAGGCCATGCGAGACGTCTGGTCGCATGGTCCGAACATGACACGTCCCCTGCTGTCCTGGTATCTGTACCCGCGGCATGCTTGATCGGGAAGGCCGCTGCCAATGGTGGACAGGACTCTTCAGGGCCGGCCCTCGACGAGACCGGGGCGACGGTCCGAACTTCGTGCGCGACAGTGACAGGATTCCGGAGTCAAACGGGCGGATCGGATGGGGTGGCGTCCGCTGGGGAGCACACTGGAAGAGGCGCGGTATGCCCGTGCTGGCGACGGATTGCTCCCAGGTAGGCACTGGACGCTCGGAGCCTCGCATGGCCTGCCAGTTCTGCCACGTGTCTTCGCGCCGCGTGCTCCACGTCCGGCGCCAGCGGGCTGCCGCCTCGGATCGGTGCTGGCTCGCCGGTCAGGGCCTGGAAGGCGTGGTGTGCAGCCTCGTGCCGCAGGCCGTGTCCCGTCGCGCCGCGCTCGCGCCACGTCAGCCCGAACCTGGCCAGCACGTGATTGAATCGCCGCAGGTTCTGCTTCAGGTCCAGGGCAGGGTTGCCCAGGTGCGCGTCGGCGTGCTCGGCCACGGCCTTGGCCCGGGCCATCGACGACAGGCGCAGCGGCGAATCCAGCGGGATCAGCCGCATGCGGCCCCCCTTGGCGCCCGCCTTGATCCGGACGTAGAAGTCGGCTGCCCGCTCCGACTCCGACAAGCCCAGGGCCTCGGAGGGCACGGTGCAGGCACGCGGCCGCAACATCACGGCTTCCTTGCGCCGCAGCCCCAGCGCTCGCATCACGGCCAGCTGGGCCCCGACGTGGCGGTCGTGGTCGGCAATTCGCTCGATCAGCGCGTCGACGTCGATGCCATGGCCGCTCCAGCTGCGGTCGCGCTCCGCGGACTCGTGGCGCCGGTATTCCGCTGGCGTCAGCCCGAAATGCCCCGGTTCCCGCACCAGTCCCGGCTTGCCCAGCCACAGCGCCAGCCCACGCAGGAAGCTCAGGTAGGTCTGGATCGTCGCTGGCGCCAGCCGGTCCTGCTGCCACACCCGGACCATCGCCTGCACGTGCCGGTAGCCCAGGTTACGGGGATCGGGCAGCGTCCGGAAGCCGGCCTTGGCCTGCAGGTCGCGGAAGAAGCGGCGCAGGAACGTCGCGCGGTCGTGCCGGGTCTTGTGCGACACCGTCTTCTCCAGCGTTGTGTGGCCCGAGTTGTGGAGCGAGATCAGTACCTCCAGCACTTCCAGCGGCTTGAACCTGCCGGGCGGGTGGCGCGCCAGGATCTGCGCCGGGCTGGCGTCCGCCCAGTCCCGTTGGCGCTCGGGCTGGTCGATGCGGACGCCGGGCGTGATGGCCCCCCTGTGAATGCTGCGCCGGGTAGATAGCCTGGGCGTCTTCGGCATGCGAGGCCTCCTCGATGGAAGGGAACACGCCCTTGCGGGCCGTTGGGCGGAGTCCGTGCGTGAGCAGAACTGCCGGGAGCGGACCCCGGTCTCCGGCAGGGCATGGTCCAGCAGCCGACGACAGCGCGCGACCACGAGCACCACTGTCGCCACCCAGGGTTTCGCCGGCCCGTGAGGGCCGGCCCGGTCGGTCTTAAAAATGGACAGCTGATCCGGCCCGCGCACGAATTTCGGCGATCGCGGGGGAACGATGGCGGCGGCCCGCTGCAGGGCTGGCGCCACCGGCGCCGGACACGGTGGCCCGGGTGCCTCTTCGGATCGGTTTCTCCTTGACGTTTCCTTCCACCCGCATGGGTTGCGCCCCTGACCGGTGTCTCCAGGGCGCGTCCGGGTTGACGAGCGAGGGTCGCGCGGGGAGCCCATGGGCCACACGGCCGCGCGCGGTGCCGTGCACGTGCTCGACGAGGAAGGCGAAGCTCGGCGCCGGCATCGCTGCTGGCGGCAAGGCTGGGAGCTGGGGCGTGTCCAGCGGGAAACGCCCGGCCCGTGGACCGGCAGGCCGCCAAGGCCTGCACGGGCACCACTCGGGCCGTGACCATCGAACGCGATGGCGGCCATGCCGACGGCGGCCGGCGTACTGGAGGAGGGCGGGTAACGACCGCAACGCCTTTTCGACGACGCGATGTGTCCAGGGCAAGGAGCCTGCGGGAGAGGCTCCAGTGGACGTTCGCGAGGTCGGGCGGTCCAGCGGAAAGAGGGGCGGCTACGGGGGGCTTTCGGGGGCAGCAGATGTTTCACGTGAGCCGCACTTATTCGCACAAGGACCCGCCGAGGCGCCTTTTCCCCTCGGGTTGACGGCCTGGCCAGCGGCCTCTGGTTCCGCGCCGGTCGAACAGGAGCCCCGTCACAGGCCTCGCCGTGGCAGCACCTGCGAGCCGCGTCCTTGACGAGGCGTCTTCGGGTGGGACCCTGGTCCCGGCGGCAGCAGCGCCAGGCGCTGGCCGCCGCGGCAGGTCGGCCGGCAGCCGAACCGCAGCCGCACCGGACTCCCGCCGTGTCCGGACTTGAGCGCGAAAGCCCGTGTCCAGGACGTTTCATTCGCGCGGCGGGACCGGTGCGGCCGGCGAATGCTGGCCCTTCGTCAACCCAACGAGGAGTCCCGTCATGGACAGCGTGGTCAGGGCGGTGGATGTCGGCTTCGGCAACACCAAGTTCGTCACCGGCGTCTCGGGCAGCGAGGTCCGCTGCGGCGTCATCCCGTCGATCGCCTACCCGAGCGTGCGCGACCCGGCGACGCTGCCGGCGGCCGAGCGGCGCAGGACGATCGCCATTCCCATCAACGGCCTGTTCTACGAGGTCGGGCCCGAGGTGGAGCTGGCCAGCGACAACCTCTGCGGCACGCACCTGCACGACCGCTACACCGAGATGCCCGAGTACATGGCGCTGCTGCGCGGGGCGCTGGCGCTGATGAAGGTGCCGGCCATCGACCTGCTGGTGGTCGGTCTGCCGGTCGGGCACTTCATGGCGAAGAAGGCCGCGCTGGAGCGGGCGGTGGTCGGCACGCACGACATCGGCGGCGGACGCTCGGTGCAGGTGCGCAAGGCCTTCGCCGTGGCGCAGCCGCAGGGCGCGCTGCTGTACTACGCGGCCACGCACGGCCGCCTGGGCACCATCGCCCACGAGCAGAGCCTGATCATCGATCCCGGCGCCCGCACCTTCGACTGGCTCGTGGCGCGCGGCATGCGGCTGGTGCTCAAGACCAGCGACTCGGTGTCGCGCGGCGTGAGCGACATCCTGCGCGTCATCGCCAAGGACATCGGCACCGAGATCGGCACCCCGTACACCGACTTCGATGCCATCGACCGGGCGCTGCGCAGCGGCAAGAGCCCGATGGTCTACCAGAAGGCCTTCGACATCTCTCGGCTGATGCCCGTCGCCCACTCCCATGCCCAGCGCGCGGTGGGCGCGATGCTGGAGCGCATCCCGGCCGACTACAGCTTCCAGAACATCGTGCTGGTGGGCGGCGGGGCGTTCCTCTACCGCAAGGCGGTGCGGGAGGCCTTTCCGCGGCATCGCATCCACGAGGTGCGCGAGCCGATCTTCGCCAACGTGCGCGGCTTCCAGCTCGCCGGCATGAACTTCATGCGCCCGGCCGCTGGCGACGACGCGGCACCGGCGGACAAGGCGGCCCCGGCCTCCAGCGAGGGAGCAGGCGCATGAGTACCCCCAGCGCAAGGGACCAGGGGCCGCTGAGCATGCTCTTCGAGATGTCCAGGCAGGACAACCCGAGGCTCTACGACGACTTGATCCGGTTCAACAAGGGCCCCAAGCGGGTCAACCGGCTGCGCTTCCTGGCCCACGAGGGGCTCATGGCCCAGGGCTGGGCCCTGGTGCCGGCCGCTGCGCCGACCGCTCCCGTCCCGATTGCGCCTGCGCTGCCGTCAGCGCCGCGGACGGACCTGGGCGACCCCGCGGTCACCAACGCGCTTTTCAGTCCGCCCCTGCCGGAGTGACTCCGCGGCGCGGTGTGGCGGCAGGCGCCGGCAGGGAATGGGTCGCTTCCCCAAATGGCCCGCACTTGCGCGCCCGGATGTGCACGACTGGTGGTCACTTCCCCGGCTCCGGGCACGGGGCCGGGACACGCGCCAGCGGACGCTGTCACGCCCCCTGGTGCCGCAGCCAGGCAAGGCCATGCACGGGTGCCTGCCGGCCGGCGATGGCCGGGTGAGATGGTCGGCATTGATGAGCGCGCAGGCCCACCTTGCCACGGCAAGGCGCCTGCGGTAGCGGCATCCAGGTGGGTGACGACGCTGCCGGGCAGCGCGCCAGGCCGTGCAGGGGTTGCCGGAGGTGGCGCCCTGCCGCGGTCGGCTGCGCTTGCCCCATCCTGGTATGCAGAGACGGGTGGCAGGGCGGCGGCTTGCCCGCACTCCGGGCCGGGCATGGCAGGAGAAGCCACCGTCCAGGCCAGCGACGCATCCGCCCTGGACGGGCAGCGGTTCAGGGGGTGTGGTCGTCGGGCGCCGCCTTGCCGGCTGCGGCCGGCCGGCCCAGGAACGCAGCCCAGTGGTCCATGAGCCGGCGCCGCTTGTTGAACAGGTCGCCGCGCCGGTAGGCCGCCTCGACCTTGTCGCCGATGGCATGTGCCAGCGCCATCTCGGCCACCTCGCGCGGGAAGTGGGTGCGCTCGGCGGCCCAGTCGCGGAAGGTGGAGCGGAAACCGTGGGGTACCGCGGCGACCTGCATGCGACGCAGGACTGCCGCCAGCGTCATGTCGGAGAGCGGGCCGCCGCGGGGCGCGGGGAACACCAGCGGGTTGTCCGCCTGGCGGGGCAGGGCATCCAGCAGGGCCAGGGCCGCGGGCGACAGCGGCACCCGGTGCTCGCGCCCGCCCTTCATGCGCCCGGCCGGCACGGTCCACACCGCGGTGTCCCGGTCGATCTCGGGCCAGGTGGCGCCGCGCACCTCGCCCGAGCGGGCCGCGGTCAGGATGGCGAACTCCAGCGCCCGGGCGCCCATGCCGGGCGCGGCGTGCAGTCGGGCCATGAAGCCGGGCGCCTGGTCCACGGGCAGCGCGTCGTGGTGCTCGACCCGCGTCACCTTGCCCGGTGCCGGCAGCAGCTTGTCGAGGTGCCCGCGCCAGCGGGCCGGATTGGGGCCTTCGCGGGAGCCCCGGGCCGCGGCCCAGTCCAGCACCTGCTCGATGCGGCCGCGCACCCGACTCGCCGTCTCCGTCTTGGCCTGCCAGATGGGCTCCAGCACGGCCATGACGTGCTGCAGCTGCACGTCGCGCACCAGCAGCGCGCCCATGACCGGATGGGCGTAGGTTTCCAGGGAGTTCACCCACTGCTGGGCGTGCTTGGGATTGCGCCAGCCCGGGGCATGCGACCGGATGAACCTGGCCGTGCAGTCCCGGAAGGTGAGGGCCGCGGCGCGCTCGGCCTGCAGCCGCAGCCGGGCGGCACGGCTCTCCTCGATGGGGTCCACGCCCGCACGCACCTTGGTGCGGGCCGTGCGCGCGGCCTCGCGGGCCTGCGCCAGTGTCACGCCGGGATAGGCACCCAGGCCCATGTCCCGGCGCCGGCCGCCCACCACCATGCGAAGGATCCAGGTGCGGGCGCCCGTGGGCTTGACCTGCAGGGCCAGGCCGGCGACGCCGCCGACGAAGTGGAGCCCGGGCTCGACCAGGCGAGAAACCGCGAGCGCGCTGAGCTCAACTGCGACCCGACCCATGCCGAACCTCCGGATGCCTGACGGTCTTGCGACCCATCATGCTACCCATCAATTCTGGAGCGATTAGGTGCGCCTTGGTGGCACGTCGTGGGAGGGGAATTTGGCCTTTTTCCCTGTGGGACAGGGACTTATGGGAGGCCGTGAAACAACCCGGGGAGACCGGGTGGCGGAGGGAGCG
>NZ_VIDQ01000150.1 GCF_009760915.1 Azohydromonas aeria | reverse complement strand
GCAGGAGACGCTCACTTTTATGCGAAGTCCAGGGCCGTACCGACGCGCCGCAGACCACGATCTTCACGGCACCCACCAACCTCAAGTCACCCGACTTCGCATAAAAACGGACTTCGCATTATTGCGACCGGTGCTCCAAGGTCTGATCTGCTGCTCGTCGTGGTTGTTGTCGATCGGCAGGGCTGGATCGTCGAGGTAGCGCGTGAGCGCGACCCAGCGGTTGAGGCTGTAGTCGAAGGCCGTGGCGGTGGCCGTACCGTCGGTGACGTGCTCGCGCTCGGCCTTGAGCCACTTGAGCAGCGCGTTGGCTATGGGCATCGCTAGATCACGGCGCTTTTCCAGCCGCTCCTGTGCACTCTTGTCCTTGATGAGGCGCTCGACGTCGTAGAGCAGGCCGAAGTATTCCAGGGCCTTCTCCGCCAGCGCGCTCTTGTTGGTGACGTGCAGCTTGAAGAAGTACCGCCTCGCGTGCGCCATGCAGCCTGCTTCCGTCACGCCTTGCCGGAACAGCGCCGAGTAGCCGGCGTAGTCGTCGCACACCAGGCTGCCGAGCCAGCGCTCTTCCTCGCGCGCTTCAGCGCCATGTCCAAGGAAGGCCCTGGCATGCTCGCCCGCACGGCTGATGGCGAAGTCGTAGACCACCGCCTTGATCGGCTCCATCGGGCCCGAGGCGTAGGCCCAGAGGTAGGCCTTGTGGACCTTGCCGGTCTTGGGGGCCAGCATGCCCACCGGCGTTTCGTCGGCGTGCAGCACGGCGCAGCACAGCAGCTCGGCCTTGAGCGCGTCCACCAGCGGCTGCAGCCGCACGCCGCACTGGCCCAGCCAGGCTGCCAGCGTGGAGCGCGGTATGGCCAGGCCGGCGCGGCCGAAGATCGGCTCCTGCCGATACAGCGGCAGGTGATCGTTGTGCTTGGCCACCGCGACGTGGGCCAGCAGAGCGGCCGTCGGGATGCCCTTGTCGATGATCTGCGCCGGCACCGGGGCCTGCACCAGCATGCGGCAGTGCGAGCAGGCCCACTTGCCGCGCACGTGGCGCTCCACCGTGAAGGTGCCAGGCGTGTAGTCAAGCTTCTCGCTGACGTCCTCGCCGATGCGCTTCATCGCGCAGCCACAGCGGCAGTTCGTGTCTTCGGGCTCGTGGTGGACGTTGCGGCGCGGCAGATGGGCTGGCAGCGGGGCGCGCTTCGGTCTTTGCTTGGGCTCGCTGTCGCGCGGCACCGAGTCCTTGAGCGCTTCGAGCTGCGCCTCGACAGCCGCGATGTCGGCATCGATGTCCTCGTCGAAGAGCTGCTTCTGGCCGGGGTCGAAGTGCTCGCTCTTGGCGCCGTAGCGCAGCCGCTTGAGCTGCACGATCTCGAAGGTCAGCTTGTCGATGGTGGCCTGCTTGAGGTCCATCTCGCGCTGCCGCTGCGCGATGAGCTCGTCCTTGCGCGCCACCTCGGCCATGAGCTCCAGCAGCACCTGGCGCATCTGCTCAGGGTCCAGCGTGTTGAGGCGGTCGTCGGTGATCACGGCCGTGATCGTGCCAGCACTGGCGGCCAGGCCGCCATCGGCACAACCGGCAATTGAGCTGCGCTACACCACCGTGATGACGCCGGCCTCGCCGATGCGCCGCCACGGCAGCCCCAGCACCAGTGCGTCGAACTGCGGCTGGCTCAGCGTCAAGGTCGCGCCGCCGTCCCGGGGCCAGACGAACTTGCCGGCGTTGAGCCGCCGCGCCGCCAGCCAGATGCCGATGCCGTCGTGCACCAGCACCTTCATGCGGTTCGCTCGCCGGTTGGCGAAGCAGTAAGCATGGTGTGGCCGGGCCGCGCCGAAGACGGCCACCACACGGGCCAGCGCCGTGTCCATGCCCGCGCGCATGTCCAGCGGCGCGGTGGACAGCCACAGGGCTTCGACGCGGATCACCGCAGGATCTCGCGCAGCCAGGTCGCGCACTCGGCAGCGGCTCCCAGCGGCCACGTCACGGCGACCGTCGTGCCGCCGCGGCGCAGCTCAATGCGGATGTCGGCGGCCACCGGCACGGTGCTCGGCGCCAATGCCAGGGGAATGAACGTCGGCGGGTTCTGCGGTGTCGTCGGCGGTGGAGTTGGTGGCTCTGATGGCTCGCTTGCCTGCCGGGCCTCTCGGCGCCAGGTGTGCAGGAGGTTGGCGTTGATGCCGTGCGAGAGAGCGATGCTTGCGATGGACGCTCCGGGCTGGGCGCACTCGGCTACCACCTGCTGCTTGAAGTTGTCGTCGTACTTCCTACGGCGCCGCACCTTGCTGTCTTCGATCATGTCCATTTGCTCCTGCGTCATGGACACGATCGTCACCGTTACGCTGTTGAGCGTTCAACCTGACTTCCCCAGCCGCTTACGGATCTCCGTCCTTGTCACCCGGCCTTCGTAGCCGGGCATCGTTGAAGCAGCGCCTCTTTTTGGCCCGGGTCCATCGTGACCGGCGTCACCCGGCCTTCGTAGCCGGGCACCGTTGAAGCATCAATTTTCCGAACAACGGGGTCTTCGCGGTCCGCGTCACCCGGCCCTCGTAACCGGGCATCGTTGAAGCGGTATCCCGCTGGCCACGTTAATCCGGGCCACTAGGCCTCTCACCTGGCCCTTGCGGTCGGATTCAGCGAAGGCAGCTGTTGATAACCGCAAGTCTCAACGGCCGGAACCGAGACAGCAGCCACACGCGCCCAGTCATACCTTCCTGGTTAAGCCCGGCCTGGGGAAGGTACAGACATCGCTGCAGCTCAGGAAGCCATCGAACCCAGCACTGATGCCAGTGCCGCGTTGAAGGTAGGAGCGTCCTCGTACTGCACCCAGTGCCCGGCATGCGGGATGAACACCAGCGACTCGAACGCCGGTGCCTGTCCGAGCGCATGCTCGACCACATCCGGCCGGCCCCGGTACAGCGCATCCTCGGCGCCCCAGATGCCGGCCACCGGGCAAGTGATGCCAGGCAGGGTGCGCAGGAGCAGATCCGTCGCCTGCAGCCGGCGTTGGCGCATGCGGTCGCGCTGCAAGTTGGCGTCGTGGATACGCAGCGCCAGTACATCGACCGACGCTGGCCGGGCCAGCATCAGCCGCTCCAGGTTGTGGCGATGCACGGCATCGCGCGCAGGGCCGGGCGGCTCGCCCTGCCACGCACGCAGCGCGATGCGCCCGATGGGGTGGTTGGTCAACGCCGGCGCGCCAACGAGGATCAGCCGCTGCACGGGGTGCTGGCGCCTTGCCGCCAGCAAGCCGGCCACGAGGCCGCCAAAGGAAAATCCCACTAGATCGACGGGCCTCGCACCGAGCAACTGGCCCAGGCCGACTTCCAGCCATGGCGGCAGCGCATCGGCGTCGTGACCGTCTGGCGGGCTGGCGGAATCGCCGAAGCCCGGCAAGTCGGGCACGAGCACCTGGCGACCACAGCTTGCGAGGGCCTCGATGTTGCGCACCCAGTGCGTCCAGCTGCCCGAGCCGCCGTGCAGCAGCACGACCGGGGGCCCGCTGCCCCAGAGGTGCCAGACCATCGAACCTGCCCCGCAGGGCGTGTACGCGACCTGTGCCGCGGCTTGCAGGGCAGCCAGCTCGGCCACCGTCTTCAAAGTGCCAGCTTCCATGCGCGCAGCGCAGCCACGGTCTGCGTGAGCTGCTGCCTGAGCAATGTGTCCAGGTACTCGTCCACCGACCTGGGCGGCGCCTTCAGCGAGCGCTGGTGCCGGGCCGGATAAATCATGCAAGGCCGCGACATGGCGCCGAGTCCGGGAAAAAGCAAGCTATGTGCAGCTAAACCCTTGTGGCAGCAGAAAAATCCGTGGGTAAAAGCAAGCTTTGCTGGACGCTTACGAAAGTTGGTTTGTTTGACAACGATCAGCTGTGATGAGTCGGTTGTCACTGTCGGATTTCTTTACACCGCAAAACTAGAGGTTGCAGCAACCCGTTGATTCTTATCAAAAAGTTAATTTGGCATGACTTTTGCATATTGCTCGTCGACTTGCAAAAGTCACTTTGATACACCCATAAGGAGGTTACATGAGCACCAAACTTTCTTCTGTGTTGGCTGGGGTTTCGCTTGCGGCATCCGCCCTGGCTGCAAACGCCACGATCGTCACCGTGTTCGATGCTGTCGGCACGGGTACCGCCTCGTTCAACAGCACGGTCGTCGCAGCCGGCGGTACGGCCCAGGCCGATACGCTGAATGGCGTCAGCAGCGGAACGTCAATCGTCCGGGCTGACTTCACGATCACCAAGCCGGGCAACTCATTCTTGTTCACAACCAGCTACGGCACCCTGACGGGCCAAGTAGTCGACATCGCTCCGAGTGGCTCCGGTAGCAACCCTGGCAATTACATCAACAGCGGCATCACCTTCACGTTTGCTGATGAGATCAACGCCATCGGCTTCGAAGTAGGCGACTGGGGCACTTGCTGCCAACCTTCGGCCCTCTTCATCTCCTTCGATGGCGGTGCGCCGATCCAGGTTGGCATTTCCAACAACTACGGTGACGTGTTCTACAACAACAAAGCCGAAGTCTTCGTGGCTGCCTTCGATGATTCCGGCAGCTTCAGCACCGTGAGCTTCTGGGGCAACGGCGTGGGCGAGGCCCTGTATGCCGGCGGCACGATCCGTTATGCCTTGCTGGACCAGGGCTCGCTGCCGCCGACCGGCGTGCCGGAGCCCGCATCGTTGGCCCTGGTGGGCTGTGGCCTCGCCGGTGTGATGTTCAGTCGCCGCCGCAAGCAGAAAAACTGATCTAGCTGCACCTGCTGCGCGGCGTCGACCTTGACGCCGCGCAGTGTGCGCGAAACCTTCAAGGCAGGCCACTCGGGTTGTGGACGACGCTCGGAAAGCGCGCAATTCTGACGGTGAAGGGTGCGCTTTTGAACAGCAAGGCTACTGCAGCAGTTGCATGAGGGAGACCGCCCGGTAGGGCGACCTGCCGGGCCAAGGAAAGCGCTCCATCTCTCCCGTATTGGTGGACGATCACCGCATCTGCTAACCGCCGGGCGGCAGCCATCAGCTCGCCGTGCCTGAGACTGCTTCGGTGGCCCTAGCATCAGTGTTGCCATGGGGCTGCGGCAGCCAGTCGTTGGACATGCCCAAGAGCGTGTCTGCGACGGGAAGCTGGTTGTTCGCCTGGATAGTTGTGAGCATGCTCGGGTCGGCCAAACCAGCTGATGTACGGACTGCGCAGCGGTTCAAGTTGTGTGCCATGCGCAGTACGAATTTCAGCCGCGAGCGGTCCCACGGGGTGAAGCGGGGCAGCAGCATGCGGTGGGTTGCATGGTCCGCCGTACCCCAATCGGTGGTTAGCGCCGAGCGGAAGCCGCACTCCTGAGCCAGCTGCACACAGCGTGAATCCACGTCAGGACCCCACTTGCCGTTGGGATAGGCCAGCAGGTCCACGGAGGCATCGAGCAGCCGCTCCAGTGTGCTACGGCTGTTGCGCAACTCGGTGCGAATGGCATGAGCTTCAAGCTCAGCAAGGATGGGATGAGTGTGCGTATGCGAGCCGATGCACATGCCCGCACGGTACAACGCGCGAACCTGTGTGGAGGTCAGCATCAAGTCACGGGGAGCGGCCACATCGGCCACCCGGGCGACCTCGGCGCAGGCCGCCTCACGCCGAGCTGCCGGCAAGTACTTCACGGCCGCTGTAAGTCGCTGCATGAGAGCCAGGCGTTGCATTGGCGTGGCCACGCTCTCCAGTCCAACGCCGGGCATCTCCAACCCATGGAGTTTGAGCCGATCGTGCCGGGTATTGCGCACGGCGCAGGCCAGCACGTCGTTCCACATGCAGCCGCCGTCCAGCACGCCCGTGGTGACGAAGAACGCCGCACTGAGACCGTGGCGCTGCAGGATGGGCAATGCCACGTCATGGTTGTCGGCATAGCCATCATCGAACGTAACGCACAGCGCCCTCTGCGGCAACGTGCCCTGCTCCAAGCGCTGCACCGCAGCGGTGAGCGGCAGCACGTTGAAATGCTGCCTGACCCAACTGCACAGTCGATCGAAAGCGACGGCATCCAGACTGTCCGGCTGCAACGGATCAGGTGCAGGCAGCACCCGATGCAGCACCAGCGTGCTCAGGCGAGCTGCGCTGCCAGCAGGAGACAGGTGGCGCAGCAAGAGATTCAACAACATCGTAGTTGGCGAAAACGCCGCCATTGCATGCGGCTTACGGATGTCAGCCACTGAACCCGTGTGGGCTAGTGAAGCAGCATGATGACCAAGCTTTTAGCTGGCCTGGATCATGGTGTGGGCAAACCGTACATGACTCCCCTGCCGAAACGGCTTGTTCGCCGCATCACAGGTCGCGCAGTAGCTTCTGCACCTCGTCCTGCTGCTTGAACTCGCGCCCCAGCGCGGCCAGGGCCGAGAGCTCGGTGCGGGCCTGCGCGCGCTGGCCGGCGTCGAGGTACAGGCGCGCCAGCGTCAGCTTCCACAGCGGGTTCTTCGGGTCCAGCGCGACCACCTTCTTCTGCA
>NZ_VIDQ01000015.1 GCF_009760915.1 Azohydromonas aeria | reverse complement strand
GGCGCTGGCGCGCGCGGGCCACGGCGGTTGCGCGCTCGACGGCGGCGACGGCGACGGTGCCGCCGCCCCGGCGCTGGCCTGTGCGCTGCTCGACGCGCTGCCGCTGGAGGTGCTCAGCGCCGCGCGCGCGCATGTCCCGACGCTGCTGCGCAGCGGCTGCGCCACGCTGGGCGCGCTGCGGCAGCTGCCGCGCGCCGGCGTGGCGCGGCGCTTCGGCGCGGAGCTGCTGCAGGCGCTGGACCAGGCCTACGGGCTGCGGCCCGAAGCCTGGCGCTGGGTGGTGCCGGCCAAGCGCTTCGAGCTGGCGCTGGAGTTGCCCTGGCGCGTGGAGCAGGCCGGCGCGCTGGCGCAGGGCGCGCGCCGGCTGCTGCTGGCGCTGTGCGGCTGGCTGGCCGCGCGCCACGGCGGCGCCACTGCCTTCACCCTGCGCTGGGCGCATGACGCGATGCGCAGCCGCGCCGCGGGCGCCGGCGGCGAGCTGACTGTGCGCACGGCCGAGCCGACGCGCGACGTCGCCTTTTTGCACCGGCTGTTGAGCGAGCACCTGCACCGCACCGTGCTGCAGGCGCCCGTGGGCGCGCTGGCGCTGGCGCTGCTGGAGTGGCGCTCGCTGGCGCCGGCCAGCGCCGGGCTGCTGCCCGCGGGCCCCGGGTCAGCCGGCAGGGGCGAGCCGCTGGGGCAGGTGCTGGAGCGGCTGTCGGCGCGGCTGGGCGTGGAGCAGGTGTGCCGCCCGCTGCTGCTGGCCGATCACCGGCCGGAGTGGATGCAGCGCTGGCTGGGCGTGCACGAGGCGCTGCCGCGCGCGGCGCAGGCCGGCCCGGCGCCGGGCTGGGCGCTGCCGCAACCCGGTTTCGTGCTCGCGCAACCGCTGCGCCTGGCGGTGCAGGGCGACCGTCCCCTGTACCAGGGCCCGCTGCAGCTGCTGGCCGGGCCGCACCGCATCGAGGGCGGCTGGTGGCACCGCCTGGCCGGCGAGGCCGGCGCCGAGCGCAGCGGCCACGTGCAGCGCGACTACTGGCTGGCCTGGAGCGCGCACGCCGGGCTGCTGTGGATCTTCCAGACCCGGCTGGCCGACGACGCCACGGCCTGGTACCTGCATGGCAGCTTCGCGTGAGGTAGCGCCCGCAGCGGGCACAACGGCCGCGCTGCCCGACTACGCCGAGCTCTGGTGCCTGTCCAACTTCAGCTTCCTGCGTGGCGCGAGCCACCCCGAAGAGCTCGTCGAGCGCGCCGCGCAGCTGGGCTACCGCGCGCTGGCGCTGACCGACGAGTGTTCACTCGCCGGCATCGTGCGCGCGCACGGGGCGGCCAAGAGGCACGGCCTCAAGCTGCTGGTGGGCGCGCAGTTCGGCGTCGCGCCCGACGCCGCGCGCGGCACGCCCGGGGCCACGCTGGTGCTGCTGGCCTGCCACCTCGACGGCTACGGCAACCTGTGCCAGTTCATCACCCGGCTGCGCCGCGCCAGCGGCAAGGGCACGTACCTGCCGCCCCGGCTGGAGGATTTTGACTCCGCGGCGTTGGCCGATTGCCTGCTGCTGGCCGCGCCGGACCGGGCCGCCGCTGTCGAGCCGATCGAAGCCTTGGCGCATTGGCAAAGTAAGAACTTCGCCGGCCGCTGCTGGCTGATCGCGAACCTGCTGCGCCAGGTGGACGACGCCGTGCACCTGGAGCGGCTGCGCGAGGCGTCGCGGGCCAGCGGCGTGCCGCTGGTGGCCGCGGGCGACGTGCACATGCACCGGCGCTCGCGCAAGGCGCTGCAGGACGTGCTCACCGCCACGCGGCTGAAGCGGCCGCTCGCGCACTGCGGCTTTGGCCTGCAGCCCAACGCCGAGCGGCATTTGCGCACGCGGCTGCGGCTGGCGCAGACCTGCGCGCCGGCGCTGCTGGCGCGCACGCTCGAGGTGGCGGCGCGCTGCGAGTTCTCGCTCGACGAGCTGCGCTACCGCTACCCCAGTGAACTGATCCCCGCGGGCCACACGCCGGCGAGCTGGCTGCGGCAGCTCGCCTGGGAGGGCGCGGGGCGGCGCTGGCCGGGCGGCATCCCCGCGGGCGTGCAGGCGCAAGTGGCGCACGAGCTGGCGCTGATCGAGGAGCTGGGCTACGAGCACTACTTCCTGACCGTGGCCGACATCGTCGAGTTCGCGCGCTCGCGCGGCATCCTGTGCCAGGGCCGCGGCAGCGCCGCCAACTCGGTGGTGTGCTACTGCCTGGGCGTCACGGAGGTGGACCCGGCGCGCATGAGCCTGCTGTTCGAGCGCTTCATCAGCCGCGAGCGCAACGAGCCGCCGGACATCGACATCGACTTCGAGCACGAGCGGCGCGAGGAGGTCATCCAGTACCTCTACGCCCGCTACGGGCGCGAGCGCGCGGCGCTGGCGGCCACCGTCATCACCTACCGCGTGCGCAGCGCCGTGCGCGACGTGGGCAAGGCGCTGGGCCTGTCCGACGCCACCGTGGAGGCGCTGGCGCGCGACCACCAGTGGTGGGACGGCCCGCAGTTGCGCACGCAGCGTTTCGCGCAGCTGGGCCTGGACGCCGGCTCGCTGCTCATGCGCCAGTTCACCGAGCTGACCGGGCAGCTGGTGGGCTTTCCGCGGCACCTGTCGCAGCACACGGGCGGCTTCGTGCTGACGCAGGGGCCGCTGTCGCGGCTGGTGCCCATCGAGAACGCCGCCATGCCCGATCGCACCGTCATCGAGTGGGACAAGGACGACCTCGACGCGCTGGGCCTGCTCAAGGTGGACGTGCTGGCGCTGGGCATGCTCACCGCGATCCGCAAGGCGCTGGACTTCATCGGCGCGCTGGAGGGCCGGGCCTTCGGCGTGCAGGACATCCCGGCCGAGGACGAGGCCACCTACGACATGGTGTGCCGCGCCGACACGGTGGGCGTGTTCCAGATCGAGAGCCGGGCGCAGCAGGCGATGCTGCCGCGACTGAGGCCGCGCTGCTTCTACGACCTGGTGATCGAGGTCGCCATCGTGCGCCCGGGGCCGATCCAGGGCGGCATGGTGCACCCCTACCTGAACCGGCGCGAGGGCAAGGAGGCGGTGACGTTCCCGGGCCCGGCGCTGGAGCAGGCGCTGGGCCGCACGCTGGGCGTGCCGGTGTTCCAGGAGCAGGTGATGCAGGTGGCGATCCTGGCCGCGGGCTTTACAGCCGGCGAGGCCGACCAGCTTCGCCGCAGCATGGCGGCCTGGCGGCGCAAGGGTGGGCTGCAGCAGTACCACGACAGGATCGTGCACGGCATGACCGCGCGCGGCTACGAGGAGAGCTTCGCCCGGGCCATCTTCGAGCAGATCAAGGGCTTCTCGGAATACGGCTTCCCGGAGAGCCATGCCGCGTCCTTCGCGCTGCTGGTCTATGCCAGCTGCTGGATCAAGCGGCACCACCCGGCGGCCTTCCTGGCGGCGATGCTGAACTCGCAACCGCTGGGTTTTTATACGCCCTGGCAGCTGGTGCAGGACGCGCGCCGCCATGGCGTGGAGGTGCGCCCGGCGGACGCGATGCACAGCCACTGGGACTGCACGCTGGAGCCGGGAGCGGATCAGCCCGCCGTGCGGCTGGGGCTGCGGCTGGTGGTGGGTTTCAGCGAGGCGGCGGCCGTTCGCGTCGTGGCCGCGCGGGCGCAGGCGCCCTTCGACGATGCCGAGGACCTGGCCCGCCGCGCCCGGCTCGACGCGCGCGCGCTGCGGCTGCTGGCCGGCGCCGACGCGCTCATGAGCCTGGCCGGGCACCGGCGCCAGCAGGTGTGGGAGGCGGCGGCCTGGGCGACGCCGCCGCAGCTGCTGAGCGAAGCGCCGGTGCACGAGGACTTCATCGAGCTGCCGGCCGCGCCGGAGGGCGAGGAGATCGTGTTCGACCATGCCGCCACGGGGCTGACGCTGCGCCGGCACCCGCTGGCGCTGCTGCGCCCGCTGCTGGAGCCGCGGCGGCTGCTGTCGGCGGCGCAGTTGAGCGCGCAGCCGCATGGTCGGCTGGTGCGCGCCTGCGGGCTGGTGACGCTGCGCCAGCAGCCCGAGACGGCCAAGGGCACGGTGTTCGTGACGCTGGAGGACGAGACCGGCTCGGTGCAGGTGATCTGCTGGAAGCGCATCCGCGAGCGTCAGCGCGAGGTGCTGCTGCGCGCGCGGCTGCTGGCGGTGCACGGGCGCTGGCAGCGCGAGGGAGACGTTTGCGCCCTGGTGGCGGGCTGGCTGCAGGACCTCACGCCGCTGCTTGGGCGCTTCGTGGCGGGGAGCCGGGATTTCAGGTGAGCTTCAGGTGCGCCTCGCCGAGCGCCGCGCGCGGCCGCCGCCTGCTCATTCCCGCCACCATGCACCACAGGCTTCCCGCCGCCAGCAGGTGCTTGAGCGTGTGGCCGCTGAGCCCGCCCAGGTGCTCGTACAGCGCCGCGTCGAAGTGTTCCACCCCCTTGGCCACGACGTACAGCGCCAGCAGCAGCCACAGCCAGCCCACGCGCGTCAGCCGCGAGGGGAACAGCAGCAGGATCAGCGGCGTCAGCAGCACCGGCAGGAACTGCACCAGCAGGTACGGGCGCAGGTCCGAACCACCCAGCCGCTCGGACAGCACCCAGTACAGCACCGAGCCCAGGCCCGCCAGCAGCAGCGCCGGCAGCGCGCGCCGCGCCAGCCGCACGCCCAGGTGCTCGCCCAGCACGATGGCGAAGAAGGCCATGAAGGCCACGGTCATGGGCAGCCGGTCCCACGCCAGCGTGGCGCTGTCCGGACGCAGGTGGTACCACGCCGAGCCCAGCCCGATGCCCACCGCGCCGGCGAAGAAGGCGGCGTGGCAGGCCGCCAGCCCGGGCAGCACGCCCGGCGGCCGACGCCGCAGCCGCCACAGCCCGGCCAGTCCGAGCAGCACGAAGGGCAGGTTGGAGACGACGTTCCAGAAGTTCGGGATGCCCAGCAGGGTGCGTTCGTCGGCGAAGGCGTGGTAGCTCACCGGCTGCGCGATGGGCCCGTGCAGCGCGAGCGCCGCCAGCGCCGCGGCGGTGATGCCCCACAGCAGGCCCACGCGCCAGGGGAAGCGGACGGCAGCAAGGGAAGAGTCGGTGTGCATGGCTCATGGTCCCCGTGAAAGCCGGCCGTGACAAATCGTGACGAATTCACGGACCGTGCGGTTTCGCACATTCCGGCCCGGGCGGGCGGGAACGGGCTTCCTAGACTGCCCTGCCGAGCATGCCGGCCGCTTGCCGCGGCGGCATCCGGCCCTTTCCCCTGATTTCCGCGCCAGACCCATGGACGACATCCCGGACAAGCCCGCACGAGCGCCTGCGACGGCGGCCGAGGCGGCGCTGCGCGAACGCCTGGCCCGGCTCGAAGCCGAGGGCCGGCAACGGGACGCCTTCCTGGCGACGCTGGCGCACGAACTGCGCAACGCGCTGGCGCCGCTGCGCAGCGCGGCGCGGCTGCTGGAGCACGGCCCGGCGCCGGACGCCACCGCGCAGCAGGCCCGCGCCGTGATCGGGCGCCAGAGCGCGCAGCTTGCGCGCATGGTGGACGACCTGCTCGACGTCTCGCGCGTGGCCGCCGGCAAGATGGTGCTGCGCCGCGCCGTGCACGACGCCCGCGCCGTGGCCGAGGCGGCGGTCGAGGGTGCGCGCTCGGCCGTCGAGGCGCGCCAGCAGCGCCTGGAGTTGCGGCTGCCGCCGGCCGGCACGCTGTGGGTGGACGGCGACATGGCGCGCCTGGCGCAGGCGCTGGCCAACCTGCTGCTCAACGCCTCGAAGTACACGCCCGCGTACGGGCGCATCGAGCTGGCGCTGGCGGGCACGCAGGCGCAGTCGCTGGCGTTCTCGGTGAGCGACGACGGCGTGGGCCTGGACGCCGCGCTGCTGCCGCGGGTCTTCGAGCCCTATGCCCAGGCCGACGTGGCCTCGCAGCGCAGCGGCGGCGGCCTCGGCCTGGGCCTGGCGCTGGTGCGCAGCCTGGTCGAGATGCACGGCGGCAGCGTGGCCGCGCACAGCGACGGCCCGGGCCGCGGCGCCCGTTTCACCTTGCATCTGCCGCAAGCCTTGCCCCCGGCCGTCCCGGGCTGCCCGGGCTGCCCGGGCGAGCCGGACGCATCTCCCCGGCCGCCGCTGCGGCCGCGCCGCGTGCTGCTGGTGGACGACAACCCCGACGCCGGCCTGGCCCTGGCGCTGCTGCTGGAGCTCGACGGCCACCGGGTGACGCGCTGCCTGCGCGGCATCGAGGCGCGCGAGCGCGCGGGCGCCGAGGCCTTCGACGTGGTGCTGCTCGACATCGGGCTGCCGGACCTGGACGGCCTGTCCGTGGCGCGCGCCATCCGCGCCGGCGGCGCCAGCCGCCGCGCGCAGCTGATCGCCATCTCCGGCCTGGCCCAGCCCGAGGACCGGGCGGCGAGCATCCAGGCGGGCTTTGACGCGCACCTGGTCAAGCCCGTGGACGAGGCCGCGCTGCAGGCGCTGTTTGCCGCCGAGGACGCGCGCCGCAGCGTCGAGGAGCGCGTGGCGCAGCGCCTGGGCGACGCGCGGCTGCACCGCTTCCTGGACGCGTGGCAGGAGGTGCGCGGCGCGGCGCGCTGGGCGCCGCTGGCGCCGCTGCTGGACGCCACCGCCGCGCTGGAGCCGCAGCGCGCCGTGGCGCTCATCGAGGGCCGCCATCCCGCCTTCGCCATGCGCTTCATCGCCGTGGGCGCCGGGCTGGACGCGCTGCTGCCGCAGTCGCTGCTGGGCCGGCGCTTCGGCGATACCGACGTGGCCAGCGGCCGCCTGGAGGCGGCCTACCGCCTGGTGGCCCTGTCGGGCGAGCCCGGGCACGAATGCGTCGAGTACGACTTCGGGCCCGGCGACCGGCTGCGCTTCGAGCGCCTGATCGTGCCGGCCACGGCCGAGCCCGGCTCGGCGCTGCCCACGCACCTCGTGGCGATGGCGTGCTTCGACCCGCCGCCCGACACCGGATTTCCTGCCACACCCACAACGGCCCCGCCCGGGCCGGCGCCAGCCTGAGCCCGGGACCCGCCGCCATGACGACCCAAGAGACGATGACTGCCGACCCGCCCGACTACGACGATCCCGACCTGGCGCGCCGCGTCGAGGCGATGGCGCCCGCGGACATCGACGCGCTGCCTTTCGGCGCGCTGCGCGTGGACGCCGACGGGCAGGTGTGCTTCTACAGCCGGCGCGAGGCGCAGCTGTCCGGGCGCGACCTGCGCCCCACCGTGGGCCTGCACTTCTTCACTGAGATCGCCCCGTGCATGGACACGCCGCTGGTGCGCGGGCGCATCGAGCGCGCGCTGGCCGCGGGCACGCTGGACGTGCGCCTGCGCCACGTGGGCGACTTCGCCGACCGCAGCCGCACACTGGAGATGCGCGCCCTGTCAGCCGCGGGCGGCGGCTTCTGGCTGTTCCTGCGCCGGGTCTGACACCCATTGCTCCAGTCCGTGAAACCACGGCCGGGACAGGGTTCGGACCCGGCCGGCGCCTTCTTCAGTCAGTTCGGCGCCAGCGGCAGCTCGGCCACGATCAGGCCGCCGCCGCCGTCGGTGGCGCGGCGCGCCCAGACCCGGCCGCCGTGCAGCTCGACCAGGTGCCCGGCCAGCGACGCGCCGATGCCGGCCACGTGCAGCGGCTCGCGCTCGCGGGGCGGCGGCTGCAGCAGCGCCAGCAGCCAGTCCTCAGTGGCGTCCGCGCCGCTCTCGAACAGGCCGGCGACGGCCTGGCCCGCGACGACGCGGGTGGCCAGGTGCACGCGTGCGCCTGACGGCAGGCGGCGCGACGCCTCGATCAGCAGGTCGGCCAGCGCCTGCGCCAGCCGGGTGCGGTCGCCCAGGACCCAGGCCTCGGCCGGGCCCGGGTCGAGCCGCAACTGCTGGTCCTGCGCGCCCAGGTAGGGCTGCGCCACGGCGATGGCCACCTCGGCGGCGGCCTGCAGCGCGAAGCGGTCGCGGCGCAGCGCCAGGCTGCCGTCGCGCGCGCGGGCCAGGTCGCTGACCTCCTCCAGCAGCCGCGCCAGGTGGCTGAGCTGGCGCTCGATGAGCGGCTGCACCTGCGCGGCCAGCGCCGCGCCGCCGTCAGCGTTGCCGTCGCCGCGGGCACCGGCGCGCTGCAGCAACGAAAAGCCGCTGCGCAGCGAGGCCAGCGGGTTGCGCAACTCGTGCGCGAGCATGGACAGGAAGCCGTTGCGGGACTGCCGCTCCTGCTCCAGCTGCTGCGACACGGCCTGCAGCCGGGCGCGGGCTTCGCGCAGCTCGGCGGTGCGCCGGGCCAGGAGCGCCTCCATGCCTTCCACGCTTTCAATGTCGAGCTGGGCGGGTTCCAGGGATTCCATCGGGGGGGTCTCCAGGATCGTTCTCGTTGGTCCGGTGCGTGCTGCCGGTACTGCGGCCAGCCGGCCAGCCTAGCAGCGCGCAGGGCGCCAGGAGCCTCGGAAAGGCCGATCAAGGCAGATGCGGTGCGAATTACGGCCGGGAATCGGGCCGACCGCAATGGAAAAAGGCCGGCGCGTCGGCGCCGGCCTCAGGCTCTGGCCAGGAGCTGCCCGTCAAGCAATTCGCACCGTGCCGGACCTCACCCGATCCTCACCGGCACGAAGATCCGGCTGTCTCCGCGCTGGATCAGCAGTGCCACCGACTTGTCGGACTTCGAGACCACCTCGCGCACCTGCTCGATGCTCTTCACGGGCGTGCCGTTGACGGCCACCAGCACGTCGCCGGGCTGCACGCCGGCGCGCGCCGACGGGCCGGTGGCGTTCTCGACCACCAGGCCGTTGCCCACGCCGGCGCCGGCGCGCTCCTGCGGCTGCAGCGGGCGCAGTGCCAGGCCCAGCTTCGGCTGCTGACCCGCCGCGCCGGCGCCCTCGTCGGCCTGCGCCACCTGGGCCGGCCTCTCCGCGGCGTCGCCCAGCTTCGCGCTGAGCTCCTCGCGCTTGCCGTGGCGCCACACTTCCAGCGTGACCTTCTCGCCCGGCCGCGACTGGCCGATGAGCGCGGGCAAGTCGCCCGAGGCGACGATGGGCTGGCCATCCACCTTGCGGATCACGTCGCCGACCTGCAGGCCGGCCTTGTCGGCCGGGCCGCCCGGATCGACCGAGGCCACCAGCGCGCCCTCGGGCCGGTCGAGCTTGAAGGAGTCGGCCAGCGTCTGGTTCACCTCCTGGATCGCCACGCCCAGCCGCGCGTGGCTGGCCTTGCCGGTGGCCACGATCTGGTCCTTCACCTTGGTCGCCAGCTCGATCGGGATGGCGAACGACAGGCCCATGTAGCCGCCGGAGCGGCTGTAGATCTGCGAGTTGATGCCCACCACCTCGCCGCGCGCGTTGAAGAGCGGGCCGCCGGAGTTGCCGGGGTTCACCGCTACGTCGGTCTGGATGAAGGGCACGTAGCCGTCGTCGGGCAGGGAGCGGCCCTTGGCGCTGACCACGCCCACGGTGACGCTGTTCTCGAAGCCGAAGGGCGCGCCGATGGCCGCCACCCACTGGCCCGGGCGCAGCTCGCGCGTGCTGCCCAGCGGCGCCACGGGCAAATCCTTGGCGTCGATCTTGAGCACGGCCACGTCGGTCCGGGCGTCCTCGCCCAGCACCCTGGCCTGGAACTCGCGCCGGTCGGTGAGCTTGACCGTCACTTCCTTGGCGCCGTGCACGACGTGGGCGTTGGTCAGGATGACGCCGTCGGCGCTGACGATGAAGCCCGAGCCCTGGCCGCGGGTGAACTGCTGCGGCGCACGCGGGCCCGGCGCGCCGAAGCCCGGCGCCGGGATGCCGAAGCGGCGGAAGAATTCCTGGAACGGGTCGTTCGGGCCCATGCCGCCATGCGGCGCCGCGGCGGCCTGCTCGTCGTCCTCGTCATCGCCGGACGCGGTGCGCGTGCCGCTGACGGTGATGTTGACCACCGCCGGGCCGTGGCGCTCGGTGATCTGCGAGAAGTCGGGCGCGCCGCCGATGGCCTGGGCCTCGGTGGAGGTCGCGGTCGCGGTGGCGGCGGCCGCGGCAGGCGCCGGCGGCAGCGCCGCGCCGGCATGGCGGCTGGTGATGAAGGTGGCGCCGGCGCCGCCGATCGCGCCGGCCGCCAGCAGGGCCAGCGTCAGGCGGGCGGGGGTCATGGCCACGGGGGTGCGGGTGCTCATCGGTTGCGCTCCTGGAGTGAGTGACTCGTTGGACATGCAACCAATGTGGGGGGCGCTACTTAGGCGGCACTTAAACCCCGCTTCAACCCCGTGCCTTGAACTCCACCTCCACCCGCAGCCCGCCCAGCCGCGCCGACTGATCCAGCCGCAGCGCCGCCCCATGCATCTCGGCAATCGCCTTGACGATGGCCAGGCCGAGCCCGCTGCCCGGCGCCTCGCTGCCCGGCACGCGGTGGAAGCGGTCGAAGACACGCTCGCGCTCGGACGCCGGGATGCCCGGGCCACTGTCCTCGACCACCAGCCGCAGCCGCCCGTCCTCGCGCTCCACGCACAGGTCCACCGTGCCGCCGCCGGGCGTGTACTTCAGGGCGTTGTCGAGCAGGTTGCGCATGAGAATGCGCAGCGCCTCGGCGTGGCCCTCGATGTCGCCCGCCTCCAGGCGCGGCGCGCCCAGGTCGATGCCGCGCGCCTGCGCCAGCGGCGCGGCGTCGGCCAGCGCCAGCCGCGCCACCTCGGCCAGCGCCACCGGCTGCGCCGGCGTGGCCGCAGCCGTGCCGGCCTGGTGCCGCGCCAGGATCAGGAGCTGCTCCACCAGCCGCGTGGCGCGGTCGATGCCCGCGCTCAGGCGCTGCACGGCGCGCTCGCGCGCGGCGTCGTCGCCCGCGCGCTGCAGGCCCTGCACCTGCAGCTTCAGGGCCGCCAGCGGCGAGCGCAGCTCGTGCGCGGCGTCGGCGACGAAGCTCTGCTGCGCCTCGAAGGCCTGGCGCAGCCGGGCGAACAGCAGGTTGAGCTCGTCCACCAGCGGCCGGATCTCGTCGGGCAGGTCGCGCACGCCCAGCGCCGACAGGTCGTCGGCCTGGCGCGAGGCCACCTGGCGCCGCACGCGCTGCACCGGCGCCAGCGAGCTCGTCACCACGGCCCAGGCCAGGAGCATCAGCATCGGGGCGAGCACGCCGATGGGCGCGACCGTGCGCAGCGCCAGCGCGCGCGCCATGTCGCGGCGCACGGCCATGTCCTGCGCCACCTGGATCACCTGCGTGCGCGTCTGCAGCGAGAACACGCGGTAGGTGCTGCCGTTGGCTTCCAGGTCGGAGAAGCCCAGCACCGCGCGCTGCGGCAGCACGGCGCGGTGCGCGGACTGGAACACGCGCAGCCCGTCGGCGGTCCAGACCTGCACCATGAAGTCGAAGTTCTCGGCTTCCTCCAGGTCCGAAGGCAGGCCGCGCCCGGTCAGTCCCGGGCGCAGCGCCAGCGCCATCTGCTGCATGTGGTAGTCGAAGACCTGGTCGGCCTCGGCGCGCGCGGTGGCGTAGGCCGTCCAGCCCTGGGCCAGCGCCGTCAGCACGATGGCCGCCAGCAGCAGGCCCAGCAGGCGCGCGCGCAACGAGGGGGGCAGCGCCGTGTCGCGCATCGGGCCTGTTCCGCTTTCTGCCTTCATTTCATTCAGAAAAGTATTCCGTTCGCCCTGAGGTATCGAAGGGTGACGGCCCTTGCTGTCATGCCGCTATCCCCGCCTGGCGGATTCGTACTTCGATACCTCAGTACGGACAGGTCATTTCACCAGCACCGAACAACCGGAATCAGGCCTTGGGCACCATGTAGCCCAGGCCGCGCACGTTGAGGATCACGTCGGCGCCGAGCTTCTTGCGCAGCCCGTGGATGTAGACCTCCACGGCGTTGGAGCTGACGCCGTCCCTCCAGCCGTAGAGCTTCTCCTCCAGTTGCGCGCGCGACAGCACCAGCCCGGGCCGCGCGATGAGCGGCTCCAGCACGGCCCATTCGCGCGCGGACAGCACCACCGGCTGCCCGCCCACGCTGGCCTCGCGCGTGGCCGGGTTCAGCGCCACGCCCTTGTGCTCGTACACCGGCTCGGCGCGGCCCGCGGCGCGGCGCAGCAGGGCGCGGATGCGCGCCAGCAGCTCGTCGAGGTCGTAGGGCTTGAGCACGTAGTCGTCGGCGCCGGCGTCCAGCCCCTCGATGCGCTGCGCCACGGCGTCGCGCGCGGTCGTGATCAGCACGGGGGTGCGGTCCTTGCGGGCGCGCAAGGCGCGCAGCACCTCCAGCCCGTCGCGCCGGGGCAGGCCCAGGTCGAGCAGCAGCAGGTCATAGGCCTGGGTGCGCAGCGCCGTCTCGGCCATCTCGCCGTCCTTGACCCAGTCCACGGCGTAGTGCTCGGCGCGCAGCAGGTCGAGCACGGCCTCGCCGATCATCGTGTCGTCTTCCACCAGCAGCAGGCGCATGGCCTCGGGGTCCTTTCAGCTCAGGTCCAGTCCTCATCCCCACCGCCGTCAAACCCGCCGTCGCCCAGCATGTCCCCGCCGAGCAGGTCGCCGCCGCTGGGGTCGTTGGCCGGGTCGATGAAGTCGTTGCCGCTGAGCGCGTCCAGCGGCGCCTGCATGTCGCCCGACAGCAGCCCCTGGCCCGCGCCGTGGATGACGTCGCCGTGGTCGTGGAACAGCGAGTCCAGCCCGTGGAAGAGCAGGCTGCCGCCCAGCACGCCCGCGCCCACCGCGGCGGCGTTGCGCAGGAAACCACCGCCGGCGGACGGGGCCGCGCCCATCGGCGTGCCCGCACCCCAGGCCGGGCCCTGGCCCTGGCCCGCAAAGGCGCCCATGCCGGGCTGCCAGCCGCCGGCCGGGCGCAGCGGCGCGCGTGCCGTGCCGCCGGAGAAGGGCTGCAGCTGGCCGGCGCCCGGCGCCTGCCCGTGGCCCGAAGGCTGCTGCCCCGGCGCCTCGCCGCGCAGCTGCGCCAGCTCGGCCTGGGCGCGCTCCAGCGCCAGCTCCAGCATCAGCGCGCGCTGCATCAGCAGGTAGGGCGCGTCCGGGCGCACCTTCAGCAGCGCCGCCAGCTCCAGCGCGGCCTCCTCGTCCTGCGGCGTCTCGGCCTGGCGCGCCAGGCGCGTGACCAGGCGGGCCACCCGGAGCTTTTCGTCGGCATTCATGGTCGGTCTCCTTGGAAGGCTGTCGCGGCAGGGGGCCGCTGCCGGGACGGCGGCGGAAGAGTGCCCACCCGGCGCGCTCGATGTTCAGGGGCAACCCTTAGGCCGGACTGAATCCGGCGACCGGCGCCGACGCGTGCTCCCCCGCCGGGGGAGGCAAGGCTTCGCCTATGATGCCCCTACACCCCCAAGGGAGCGATGAAACACATGACACAGGCAGGCACGCAAGTCACTTCCACGCTGCTCGAAGCCCACGAGGCCGAGGTGCTGCAGCAGTGGATGCAGCAGCTCAGGGAGGACGGCGCCTTGCACAGCGGCCGCATCCGCGAGGCCGAGCTGCAGACCCAGTGCGGCCAGTTCCTGCGCCTGCTGCGCGAGGCGCTGGCCGGCGGCTCGCAGGACATCGAGTCCGCCGCCTTCGCCCCGCTGCGCGACCTGCTGGCCGACATCTCGGCCTCGCGCGCCACGCAGGGCTTCACGCCGCGCGAGACCACGCTCTTCATCTTCTCGCTCAAGCAGCCGCTGCTCGACGTGTTCGCGCGCCACGCCGGCGCCAGTCAGGCCGACGCGCTGGCGGCCAACTGGTCGATCGGGCTGCTGCTCGACCGGCTCGGCCTCTACACCATGGAGGCCTTCCAGAAGACGCGCGAGGAGCTGATCGTGCGCCAGCAGCAGGAGATCGCCGAGCTGTCCACGCCGGTCATCAAGCTCTGGGACGGCATCCTGGCGCTGCCGCTCATCGGCACGCTCGACAGCCAGCGCACGCAGGTGGTGATGGAGAACCTGCTGGAGTCGATCGTGCAGCAGAGCGCGGGCATCGCCATCATCGACATCACCGGCGTGCCCACGGTGGACACGCTCACCGCGCAGCACCTGCTCAAGACGGTCGCCGCGGCGCGGCTCATGGGCGCCGACTGCATCATCAGCGGCATCCGCCCGCAGATCGCGCAGACCATGGTGCACCTGGGCGTGGAGCTCGACGTGGTGTCCAAGGCCACGCTGGCCGACGCTTTTGCATTGGCGCTGTCGAAGCAGGGCCGCATGGTGGCGCGGCGCCGCACCGAGGCCGCAGCCTCCGCTCCCGCCCTGTCCGGCGGCCCGCGCCAGGGCTGAGCGCATGGAACGCATCCCGATCCTGAAACTCGGCGACGTGCTCCTGGTGACGATCCAGGTGGACATGCACGACGAGCTGGCCTCGGCGCTGGAGGAGGACCTGACGCAGCGCATCGTGGCCGTGGGCGCGCGCGGCGTGCTCATCGACATCTCGGCGCTGGAGATCGTGGACAGCTTCATGGGCCGCATGCTCGACAACATCGCCGCGGTGTCGCGCATCCTCGATGCCGACACGGTGGTGGTGGGCATGCGCCCGGCGGTGGCCATCACGCTGGTGGAGCTGGGGCTGTCGCTGCACGGCGTCAAGACCGCGCTGGACGTGGACCGCGGCCTGGCGCTGATCGCCAACTCGGCCCGCCACGCCTGGCGCCTGGCCGGCGGCGGCGACGACGAGGATGCCGACTACGGTGAGTGACACGCTCGACATCCGCAGCTCGGAGGACGTGGTTCGCGTGCGTCAAAGGGTGCGGGCCCTGGCCGTGGAGGCGGGCCTGAGCCTGGTGGACCAGACCAAGATCGTCACCGCCGCCAGCGAGCTGGCGCGCAACACGCTCGACTACGGCGGCGGCGGCACCGTGCGCATCGAGCTGACCATGGCGCCGCGGCGCGGCGTGCGCATGACCTTCGAGGACCAGGGCCCGGGCATCCCCGACATTGCCGCCGCGCTGCGCGACGGCTTCACCACCGGCGGCGGGCTGGGCCTGGGGCTGGGCGGCGCCAAGCGGCTGGCCAGCGAGTTCGCCATCGACTCCGCGCCCGGGCAGGGCACGCGCATCACCATCGCGCGCTACAAGTGAAGTGATCCCGTGATGGCAGCGACATTCGGAAAGCAGGCCGGCGCATGTTCGAAGTAGTGGTCAACGACTCCAGCGCCGTGGCGGAAGGCCGGCGCCGCGCCGTGGCCGCGGCGACGGCTTCCGGCTTCGACGAGCTGCGCGCCGGGCAGCTGGCCATCGTCGCCACCGAGCTGGGCACCAACCTGATCAAGCACGGTGGCGGCGGGCGGCTGCTGGTGGGCAATGGCGGCGAGCGCATCGAGCTGCTGGCACTGGACCGCGGCACGGGCATGGCCGACATCGGCGCCTGCCTGGCCGACGGCTTCTCATCGGCCGGCACCGCCGGCAACGGGCTGGGCGCGGTGCGGCGGCTGGCGCAGCAGTTCCACGTCGCGTCCTGGACGGGCAAGGGCACAGCCGTGTACGCCTGCCTGTCGCGCCAGGGCGAGACGGCGTGCGAGCCGCCGGCGGACGAGCCCATCGGCGGCGTGTGCATCGCCAAGCCGGGCGAGCAGGCCTGCGGCGACGCCTGGGCCTCGCACCTGGACGAGGCCGGGCGGCGCACGGTGTTCATGGTCGATGGCCTGGGCCACGGCACCGAGGCGGCGGTGGCGGCCAACGAGGCCGTGGCGCAGTTCCAGCGCAGCCGCCACGAGCCGCCGGCGCAGATCCTGCACGCCGTGCATCAGGCCCTGCGCCACACCCGCGGCGGCGCGGTGGCGGTGGCGCGCATCGACCCGGCCAGCGCCACGGTGGCCTATGCCGGGCTGGGCAACATCGCCGGGGCGGTGGTCACGCCCGGCGCGGCGGTGCGGCGCATGGTCTCGCACAACGGCACGGCCGGGCACAACGCGCGCAAGCTGCAGGCCTTCGACTACCCGTGCGGGCGCGGCGCGCTGCTGGTGATGCATTCCGACGGCCTGTCCGGCGGCTGGGCGCTCGACGCCTACCCGGGCCTGGCGCGCCAGCACCCGCTGCTGGTGGCCGGGGTGCTGTATCGCGACTTCGCGCGCGGGCGCGACGACGCCACGGTGGTGGTGGCGCGCGCAGACGGGGCCTGAGCCATGGAGCGGGTGCTGGCGCGCATGCCCGTGGCCGCCGCGGCCGACGTGGTCACGGCGCGCCAGAACGCGCACCGCGTGGCCGAGCGCCTGGGGCTGGACCGCCAGGCGCAGACGCGCATCGCCACGGCCGTGTCGGAGATCGCGCGCAACGCCTTCATGCACGCCGGCGGCGGCGAGATCGAGTTCGCCGTCGATGCCCCGGCGCAGCCGCAGCAGCTGTGCGTGACGGTGCGCGACCGCGGCCCGGGCATTCCCGAGCTCTCCGCCGTGCTCAGCGGCCAGAAGGCGCTGCCGGCCGGGCGCGGCACCGGGCTGCCCAGCGCGCGGCGCCTGGTGGACCGCTTCGAGATCGAGTCCGCGCCCGGCGCCGGCACCCGGGTGCGGCTGTGGCAGCGCATCCCGCGCGCGGCCGCGGCGCGGCTGACCGCACCGGCGCTGCAGGCCGTGGGCGCGGGGCTGTCGGGCACGCGCGCCGACCCGCTGGCGGCGCTGCACGAGCAGGACCGCGAGCTGATCGACAGCCTCAATGACCTGCAGGAGCGCCAGGCCGAGGCCGCGCGCCTGAACCGCGAGCTGGAGGAAACCAACCGCGGCGTGGTGGCGCTGTACTCGGAGCTGGACCAGAAGGCCGAGCAGCTGCGCAGCGCCAGCGACATGAAGTCGAAGTTCCTGTCGCACATGAGCCACGAGTTCCGCACGCCGCTGAACTCGATCCTGGCGCTGTCCAGGCTGCTGGCCGATGGCGTGGACGGCGAGCTCAACCACGAGCAGCAGCGCCAGGTCGAGTACATCCGCCGCTCGGCGCAGGGGCTGCTCGACATGGTCAACGACCTGCTCGACCTGGCCAAGGTCGAGGCCGGCAAGCTCGACATCCGGCCCAGCACCTTCAGCATCGAGGCGCTCTTTGCCGGGCTGCGCGGCTCGCTCAAGCCGCTGCTGGGCAATGCCGCGGTGGAGCTGGTCTTCGACGACCCGGCGGGGCTGCCCGACCTGCACGCCGACGAGCAGAAGGTGACGCAGGTGCTGCGCAACCTGATCTCCAACGCCCTGAAGTTCACGCCGCGCGGCCACGTGCGCGTGGGCGCGCGCTGCGACGCCGCGGCGCGGCGCCTGGTGTTCACGGTGGAGGACACGGGCATCGGCATCGCGCCGGAGCACCTGCAGGCCATCTTCGAGGAGTTCCAGCAGGTCGAGGGCGTGCTGCAGCGCGGCGGCACGGGGCTGGGCTTGCCGCTGTCGCGGCGGCTGGCGCAGCTCATGGGCGGCGACGTCACGGTGCGCAGCACGCCGGGGCAGGGCTCGACCTTCGAGCTGTTCCTGCCGGTGCGCTTCGGCGACTTCGCCGAGCCGCTGCCGGCCGAGGGCGACGACGCGGCGGCCATGGCGGCGGCGGCGCAGCTGGTGGTGATCGACGACGAGGAGGCCTTCCGCTACGTCATCCGCCACATCGCGCAGGACGCGGGGCTGCGCGTGCAGGAGGCCGCCGACGGCGAGGCGGGCCTGGCGCTGCTGCGGCAGGCGGCGCCGGACGTGGTGATCCTGGACCTGCACATGCCGCGCCTGGACGGCTTCGGCGTGCTGCAGGCGCTCGCCGCCGACGCCGCGCTGCGCGCCGTGCCCGTGATCGTGTGCACCTCGCAGGCCCTCAGCCTGGACCAGAAGCGCGCGCTGGCCGCGGCCTACGCCATCGTCCCCAAGCACGACGTGTCGCGCGAGGGCCTCACGACGCTCATTCACAACGTGGTCAACGAACGCCGGGGAAGCACATGAACGGCAACGACGACGCAAGCCCGGGCGGCTCCGGCGGCCAGGCCGCCGGCACGCAGGACGCCGCCATCGGCAAGGACAACGACAACGACAACGGCATCGAGGGCGCCACGATCCTGAACGTGGACGACACCGAGGCCGCGCGCTACGCCAAGAACCGCACGCTGCGCCACGCGGGCTTCAACGTGGTGGATGCCGTGTCGGGGCACGACGCGCTGGCGCAGCTGGAGGCGCTGCGTCCGGAGCTGGTGCTGCTGGACGTGCGGCTGCCCGACATCAACGGCATCGAGCTGTGCAAGATCATCAAGCAGCGCTGGCCCACGACCATGGTGCTGCAGACCTCGGCCACCTTCACCAGCGCCGCGGACCGCACGCGCGGGCTCGAAGGCGGTGCCGACGCCTACCTGATCCAGCCCATCGACCCCGAGGAGCTGGTGGCTGCCGTGCGCGCGCTGCTGCGGCTGCACGCGGCCGAGAGCGGCACGCGCGCGCTCAACGAGACGCTGGAGCGGCGCATCGAGGAGCGCACGCGCGCGCTGCACCAGGCCAACGTGCGGCTGCTGGAGCAGATCGCGCAGCGCGAGCGCGCCGAGGCGGTGCTGGTGCAGTCGCAGAAGATGGAGGCCATCGGCCAGCTCACGGGCTCGATGGCGCACGACTTCAACAACATCCTGGCTTCGATGGTGGGCTACATCCACCTGGTGCAGCGCCTGGCCGGCGACGCCAGGATCTCCGGGCTGCTGGACAAGGCGCTGGCCGCGGCCGAGCGCGGCAAGCAGCTCACGCTGCGGCTGCTGGCGTTCTCGCGCAGCAACGACCTGGTCACCGGCGCCATCGACGTGCGCGCGCTGCTGCTGGGCATGCGCGACTGGCTGCAGCAGGCGGTGGAGAGCGCCATCGCGCTGGACATGGCGGTGGAGGACGGCGCCGAGCTGGTCGCCGTGACCGACGCCAACCAGCTGGAGCTGGCGCTGCTGAACCTGGTGCTCAACGCCAAGGACGCCATGCCCGAAGGCGGCAGCATCACCATCGAGGCGCGCGCGCGCGTGCTCGACGCGGCCGAGGGCGACATCGCCGCGGGCCGCTACGTCGTCATCACGGTCGCGGACACCGGCACCGGCATGCCGCCGGAGGTGGCGAGCAAGGCCTTCGACCCCTTCTTCACCACCAAGCCGGTGGGCCGCGGCACGGGCCTGGGGCTGGCGCAGGTGGCCAACGTGGCGCGGCTGTCGCGCGGCGGGGCGCGCATCGACAGCGCGCCGGGCGCGGGCACGCGGGTGTCGCTGTGGCTGGCCGCGGGCAGCGGCGCGGTGGTGGCGCCGGTGGCCGAGGCCGGCGCGCCGGCGGACCTGGCCGGGCGCGGCGAGCGCATCCTGGTCATCGACGACGAGCCCGACATCCGCCGCACCATGGCCGAGCTGCTGCGCGGCAACGGCTACGAGGTGCTCAGCGCCGCGGAGGGCGGCGCGGGGCTGTCGGCCTATGGCGACTTCGCGCCGCAGGTGGTGCTGCTGGACCTGGGGCTGCCGGGACTTAGCGGCATCGAGGTGGCGAAGCGGCTGCGCGCGCTGGAGCCAGCGCTGCCGATCGTCTTCGTCAGCGGCCATGCCGAGCGCGAGCTGCTGTGGACCGCGGTGCCGGGCGTGCGGCTGCTGAGGAAGCCCTTCCAGAGCGCGGATCTGTACGCGGAGGTGCGGCGCTGCCTGGATGAAGACCGGGACCGGGACCGCGCCCCGGCCTCGGGCGCCGGGGCGGGCGACAGCGCGGCGGCTTGAAGCAGTTCAAGGCGCCCTGGGCGGCCGCGGTCTCCAATGCCGCCATGGCTGCCAAGAAATTTCCGCTCCATCCCGCCAACCCGCACCGGCTGTGCTGGGGCTGCGACCAGTACTGCCCGGCCGACTCGATGGCCTGCGGCAATGGTTCCGTCCGCACCCAGCACCCGGTGGAGCTGTTCGGGGAGGACTGGGCGGCGTGGGGGCTGGAGGCGGAACAGGAGGCGCCGCCACCGTCCCCCGCAGCCTGATCAGGCCCCCGCCTTCACCGCCAGCAGTTCCCCCTTGCCCACCGGCACCAGGCTGGTCGTGAAGCCGGCATCCGCCGCCAGCAGCGCCGCGAAGGGCGCCATCTCCTCGACGTGGGACGTGGCGTTGTCCACCACCAGCAGCCCGCCCGGGCGCAGCACGCGGCGCAGGTCCGGCCACCAGCCGGGGTACTCGGTGCGCTCGGAGTCGAGGAACACCAGGTCGAAGGCGGCGTCGGGCGTGCGCTGCAGCAGCGCGCCGGCGTCGCCGAGCACCTGCGTGATCGCCTCGTGCAGCCCGGCGCGCTCGAAGTTCAGGGCGGCCAGGTCCGCTTTCCACTCCTGGAACTCCACCGTCGTGACGTGCCCGCCGATGGCACGCGCGGCCTCGGCCAGCCACAGCGTCGAGTAGCCGTTGGAGGTGCCGACCTCCAGCACCCGGCGCGCGGCGGTGGCGCGCACCAGCACCGACAGGAACTCGCCCGTGTCGCGGGTGATGTTGAGCATGCGCCGCGGGCGGTCGCCGGTGCCGCGGTCGTTGTCCTCGCCGAAGCGCTCCAGCTCGGCCTTCAGGTCGTCCAGGGGAGTCATGGGCAGAAGTCGGTTGTTCAGGAAACCGCCTGCATCGCGGTCTCGCCATGCGGCGCGGCGCGGAAGGCGGGCAGGCTCTCGGCATGGGCAGACAGCGCCGCCAGCGCCGGGCAGTCCGCCTCGCCCACCAGACCAGGCAGCGCGCGCTGCGTGAAGTTCCAGAACACGGCGGCGCTGAGCGCGGGCTGCGCCAGCGTGTCGCCGTCGAGCCGCGGCGGGCGGCGCTGCAAGTCGGCCTCCAGCGCGGCGTAGGCGGCGCGCACCTGGCCCTCGATGCGCTGCGCCCAGGGCGCGTGCTGCTTCTCGGCCGGGCGCAGGTTGCGCTCGTAGAACAGGGCCACGCTCTTGTCGCCGGCGGCCAGCGCCAGGCCCAGGGCGTGCAGCGCGTGCTGCCATTCCAGCGGGTCGGCCGGCATGAGGCTGCGCGGGCGCGCCAGCCGCTCGGCATAGTCCAGGATCAGCGTGGAGTCCATCAGCACGACGCCGTCCTCGCTCACCAGCGTGGGCACGCGCACGACCGGGTTGAGCTGGCTGAACTCGTCGAAGTGACGGAAGACGGACAGCGCCCGATGCTCGAAGCGCAGTCCCAGCATCTGCAGCGACACCGCGACGCGGCGGACGTAGGGCGAGTCGAGCATGCCGACGAGTTTCAACATGGCGGGTCCTCCTTCGGTTGGGAATCAGTGGCGCGGCTGGACATGGTTGCGCAGCCAAGCCGCCAGGGTGGGTTCGTCAATGTCGCCGGCGGCCACGGCAAACATGGTCAGCGTCGCTTCGGCCTGCGTGGCCACTAGCCGGTGCCCGTTAAGCAGCAGGAACAGGCCGATGGCCAGGAAAGCCACGCGCTTGTTGCCGTCCACGAAAGGATGGTTCTGTGCCAGCCCGCTGCCGTAGGCCGCGGCCAGCGCGGCCAGGTCCGGCTCGGGCTGCCCGTAGGCCGCCAAGTGTTGCGGCCGGGCCAGGGCGGACTCCAGCAGGCCTTCGTCGCGCAGCCCCGGCGCGCCGCCGTGCTCGGCCAGACTCTCGTCGTGCAGCAGTTCCAGCGCCTTGCGGCTGACCCAGCGCCAGCCGCTCACTTGGCGAGCTGGTGGAAGGTGTCGCGGAACTCGCGCATGAATTCGCGCCCAAGCTTGAGCTGCTCGTCGAGCGCCGGGTCGTAGGGCGTGAGCAGCACGCCGTTGGCCGCATCGGTGACGAACACCGTGTCGCCCTTCTCCAGTTTCAGTTTGGCGAGCACTTCCTTGGGCAGGATGACGCCGACGGAGTTGCCGATCTGGGTGAGCTTCAAGGCCGTCATGAGATCTCCTTGGTGGTTCTAACGGTTGTTATACCAAGGCAGTGCCCGATTTCGTCCAGCGCGTTCTCTGCGGAAGCGGCCAGCGCGTGGCGCTCAACCCGAGTGCCGCAGCCGCCGCTGATACAGCGCCATCGCCGGCGTGGCCGTGGAGCCGTGCAGCAGCACCGACAGCGCGATGGTGACCAGCACCGCCTCGCCGACGAGGCGGGTCTCGGCCGTGAAGGCGCCGTGCGACTCGGCGTAGGCCAGGTAGTAGAGCGAGCCCACGCCGCGCACGCCGAACCAGCAGGCCAGCACCCGCTGCAGCCGGCTCCAGGGCAGGTGCCACGTGCTCAGCCACACCGCCGCGGGCCGCGCCACCAGCAGCAGCACCGCCGCCACGCCCAGGCTGTGCCAGCCCAGCATGGCGGCATTGAGCAGGCTGCCGATGAGGAGCATGACGGTCAGCTCCACGAGCTTCTCCAGGTCGAGCGCGAACTCCAGCGCCGCCGGCGCGATGTAGGGCTGCTCGCCGGGCTCGACGGCTGCCTCCTCGTCGGCCGGCTGGGCCGGGTGGTCCACGTGCTCGACGTGGCGCATCGCCAGCCCGGCGGCGAACACGGCCAGGAAGCCGTAGGCGTGGAGCTTGAGCGCCACGCCGTAGGCCAGCGCGATGAGGCCCAGCGCCAGGAAGTTCTCCATGCCGATGGCCTGCAGGCACTCGCGGCGCATCCACAGCACCAGGCGCGCGAAGCCGGTGCCCATGAACCAGCCCAGCAGCAGCCCGCCGGCGATGGCCCAGGCCACGTCCACCGTCCACCAGCGCCAGCCGTGCTCGCCCAGCTCGTGCAGGCCCAGCAGCCCCAGCGCCAGCATCACGAAGGGGAAGGCCGTGCCGTCGTTGAGCCCGCCCTCGGCGGTGAGGCTGAAGCGCAGCCGGTCACGGTCGCCGACCTCCTCGACCTGCACCTCCGAGGCCAGCACCGGGTCGGTCGGCGCCAGCACCGCGCCCAGCAGCACCGCGGCGCCCAGCGACAGGCCCAGGCCCCAGAAGCCCAGCGCCGTGATGGCGGCGATGGTCAGCAGCATGGCGACGCTGGCCAGCAGCACGGGTGCGCGCCAGAGCCGGTCGGTGAGGTGCACGCGCAGCCGCAAGCCCACGGCGAACAGCGACACCAGCACCGCCACCTCCGTGACCCGCTCGATGAGCTGGGCGTCGCGCACGAAGTCGAGCTGGACGAAGCCCAGCGCCTGCGGCCCCAACAGGTAGCCCACGGCCAGGTACAGCATCGCCGCGTTGATGGGCAGCCGCTTGAGCAGCGAGCCCGACAGGCCCATCACGACCAGCAGCGTGCCGATGAGCAGGCACCAGGTGGCGAACAAGGGGCGGCTCCTGGAGGCGGAGGCCGGGGCGCCCGGCGGGGCGGCGGTCTGCCGGGGCGGCAGCGGCAGCCTGGGCAAGGCAATGGGCATGCCGAATTGCGGCCTGCGGCCCGCACCGGGCCCGAACGGAAAACGGCCGCGCAGGCGGCCGTCCCGTGCGGAGGGGCCGGCGCCTGCCGGCCCGCTCAATGCCCGATCAACGCGGCTGGGAAATGCGCCCCGAGAAGCTCACGAAGCCGGTGGCCGGCACGGGGTTGGTGATGTCTTCCAGCACCTCCAGCTCGCCCTTGCCACGCACGCCCGCGAAGCGCCCGGAGCCGCCCGTGATGTTGAAGGTGCCCGACAGTTTCAGCACCGTTGCCGAGCCGATGATTTCCGGTGAGCCCGAGCCCTGGTAGCTGCCCCAAAGATGCTCGCCGGACTCGGTGGTGATCAAGAATTCGCGGCTCTTGAAGGTGAAAGGCGGCTGGAAAAAGGCACTGCGCGACGTGACGCAATCCACGGCCTTGAAGGTGAACTTGCCGATGAGATTGCCCAGGCCGGCGCCTGAATTGATGCCTATCGCGGCGCTGCCGCCGGCGGGGGCCTCGCTTTCGCAGCCGTTGTTGGGCAAGGGATTCAGGAATTCGGTCAGCGAGGCCTGGGCCTGGAAAGGCACCATATTCTGGGCCTGCGCCGCGGACCAAGGGGCGGCCAAAGCCGCGACGGTTGCGAAACACGCGGCAAAGCGTTGGATCGACATGGTTTTCATGCTCCCGAAAATGATATGGGTGTCAGGGAGCTTCAAGCCGAAAGCGCCGGCTTGAAGTCCGGCGCGGAGCATATCGGGAGCTGGGGGTAACAAATATCGTTCGGGTAAATATGCGACGGCTGACCCCCTGAATGGATGGTAATGTGGTTACAGAATGTTTTGAATACTGGAGTTAAAGGCTTGGTTTTCATGGGTTGGCGGAAGAAAACATCAAGTGTTGAGTTTTCTTCAGCAATTTTGTTGAGCTGAATCTTGCCGAAGTGCCCGAAGCAGAAGGCTTCCGACATCGAGGAGGCCACGATGATTCGCACCCGGACCGGTCATGCCGGCGTGAGCGGGAATCCACGCGTGCTGCTGTGGCGGCATGGTGGGCATCGGCATGTGACAGCACTGCCCGGTGAAGCATCGCGGCATTCGCGGATTCCGGCTTGCGCCGGAATGACGACGCCATTTTACTGGCGCGTGGGGGCGTCACGGCCATGCAGCAGGTTTTGATCCGGTGTTTTGGAAAACTTCCCGCGCGAGCGGCGATGCAGGCCGTAAGAGGAAACATCGTCATGCCCGCGGACGCGGGCATCCAATTTTGGCCGTCCGACAGGACGGCGGATTCATGCAGCGGCGTTGGATCCGGACCCTAGGGGCCGGTCTGGCAGCCGGCATGAAATTGAATGTCCGCATTCTCGCGCCGCTATCCAGGGGAAACGGGGAGTGGCTGGTGGCCCATGGGCACGGGCGGTCCGCACCCCGCTCCGTCATTCCCACGAAGGCGGGAATCCAGACGGTCCCCAAGCCAGCCGCCAGCTGACGTGCAGCGCCTACCGGGCCTTGAATGTTGATAAGCCAACCGACCGGCTGCTGGCTGCCTTGGGTCCGCTTGGTTCCCGGCCTGCGCGGGCATGACGACATTTCTTCTTCGGCCTGTCAGGCGGGATAGGATGGGTTAAATACAAAGAGGCGCGCTCGAAGATTCTCGCCTTTTGCCTTTCGTCCACCCCGGGATGAGTTTTGCTTGAGGCAGGTGGTAACAAGAGGGGGCAAAAGGCAAGAACTGACCGCCTCCGCGCTCGCTGACCCCCTCCGCGCTTGAAAAAACTGTGGGTCGCCTCAGTGATTCAAGACGTTCGATATGGCGGCATCGATGCCGGATTCGACGCCGCGTCCGGTTTCGAGCTTCGATCTCACGATGCCCTTGGAGTCGAGGATGATGGCCGTAGGGAATTTATAGATTCTCCCGAAATCAACGAGATCCTTCACGCCGAAGGGGCAGGATCGGGGCGGGCAGGTGTCTAGCGCAGGCATTGCAATCGGAATGCCGGTGGTTGCGGCTTCCTGCGCCTTGTGCTCGCGCAAGGCATTGTCGTCCATCGAAAAGAACACGAATTGCAGGCCCTGCGCTTTGTATTTTTGATGTGCCGCCTTGATGGCGGGATAGCCGCGCGTACGGCAAGGCTCGCACCAATCGCCACCGAAGTAGAGAACCGTGGGATGGCCGCGCAGTTTCTCCAGCGAAACCTTCGTTCCGTCGGTGTATTCGACGTTGCCTGGATTGGCGGGTGCTTCTCCAATTTCCGGCTTCCAGGCGTGGGCGGTGCCTGCCGCCATCAACAGGCCTATCTGCAGGAAAGTCAGCAATCTGAACATGCTCGTGCTCATCGAATGGGGTGCGTTGCAGCTTGGAAATGTAATGCCGATGGCCGGCAAAGTCAGCGCCAAAGGGCGCCGGGCGACTGCCTTGCGCTTTTGCGGTGCAGTGGCTCGCGCTGCATCAGGAATACGCTTGAAGCGGGCCTCGCGTCAAGCCGGAATGGGCGGGAAGCAGGAATCGGGACTTTCGGCTTGAAAGAAGGCAAATTGTTTTCGCTGACGGTAATACTCGGGCCCAACATTCCTGGCATTTCATGAAAAACCCGAACGCCATACGGCGATCGGGCTTTTTGCTGCTTATTGAATATTCTTGCTGATTTTTATTTGAACAGCAGGATTGTCGTCATCACAACACATGCGTCACCAGTTTGAAATCCGGATCCTCCTCGAACGCCTTGACGGTGAACCCGAGTGAGCGCATCAGCTTGAGCATGTTCGGATTGTTCGCCAGCACCAGCCCGTCAATCTCCGCCAGCCCCTTGTCCCGCGCCACTTCCATGATGCTTTCCATCATGCGCGAGCCGATGCCCTTGCCGCCGAAATCGTCGGCCACCAGCAGCGAGAACTCGCAGCTGGATTGGTCCGGATTGGTGATGTAGCGCGACACGCCGATGATGCGCTCGGTTTCGACGATGTCCCCGTCGGAATTGGCATTGCGGGTCTTGACCACCGCCACCAGCGCCATTTCCCGGTCGTAATCGATCATGGTCAGCCGCGCCAGCATCGAGGGCGGCAATTCCGTCATCGAGGATACGAACCGGAAATACCGGCTCTCGGGCGACAAACCGTGCACCAGGTCCTGGAGCTTTTGCGCGTCGTCCGGGCGGATCGGGCGCACCAGGTATTCGCCGCCGCCGCGCAGCGGCCAGATCTGCTCGTAGCGCGCCGGGTAGGGCGAGATGCACAGGTGCGGATAGCTCTGGCCGCGGCCGCCGCCAGCGGGCGCCGGGGCGTTGTCGATGACGATGCGCGCGTCCACCGCCACCGCGCCGCTGGCGTCCACGATGATCGGGTTGATGTCCATCTCGCGCAGCTGCGGCAGCGCGCACACCATCTCCGACACGCGCAGCAGCACCTGCTCCAGCGCGTCGAAGTCCACGGCCTCGGCGCCGTGCCACTCGCCCAGCGTCTCGGCCACGCGCGAGCGCTCGATCAGCCGCCGCGCCAGGAAGCGGTTGAGCGGCGGCAGCTCCATCGCCCGGTCGTTGATCAGCTCCACCATCGTGCCGCCGCCGCCGAAGACGATGACGCGGCCGAACGGGTCGTCCGAGATCAGCCCGATGTGGATCTCGCGCCCGCGCCGCGCGCGCGCCATCTTCTGCACCGTCACGCCGTTGATGCGCGCGTTCGGCTCCATGCGGCGCACGCGCTCGACCATGTCGTTGTAGGTGTCGCGCGCGGCCGTCGCCGTCATGATCCCCAGCGCCACGCCGTGCACGTCGGACTTGTGCGTGATGTCGGGCGAGTCGATCTTCAGCGCCACGGGGAAGCCCATCTGCGTGGCGATCATCATGGCCTCGTGCGCGCTGCGGGCCAGCACCGTCTCGGTCACGCCGATGTGGAAAGCCGACAGCAGCGTCTTGCTCTCCATCTCGGTGAGCACCTTGCGCCGCTCGGCCAGCACGCTCTCGATCACCAGCCGCGCGCCCTCGATGTCGGGCTTGGCCAGCGACGACAGCGGCGCCGGCGTCTGCTGCAGCAGCATCTGGTTCTGATAGAAGCTGGCGATGTTGCCGAAGGCGCCCACCGCGGCCTCGGGCGTGCGGAAGCTCGGGATCGCCGCTTCGTTGAGCAGCACCCGCGCCTGCCCCACCGAGGCGTCGCCCATCCAGCACGCCAGCAGCGGCTTGGCCATGGAGCGCTTGATCTCCACCAGCGCCTTGGCCACGTCGTCCGGGTTGGTGCCGGCCTTGGGCGAGAAGATGGCGAGCACGCCGTCCACGTCGCGGTCCTTGTCCGCGGCCTGCAGCGCGGCGCGGAAATGCGCCGGGCTGGCGGTCTCGCCCAGATCGATCAGGTCGGTCAGCGAGGCATGCGCCAGCAGCTGCGGTGCCAGCGCCGCGCGCGTGGCGGCCGAGAGCCGGCCCAGGTCCAGCCCGATCTCGCTGATCCAGTCGGCGGCCAGCACGCCCGGGCCGCCGCCGTTGGTGACGATGGCCAGGCGCCGGCCCACCGGGCGGTAGCGCGAGGCCAGGCACTTGGCCGCGGAGAACAGCTC
Organism: Azohydromonas aeria; assembly: GCF_009760915.1. Lineage (GTDB taxonomy): Bacteria > Pseudomonadota > Gammaproteobacteria > Burkholderiales > Burkholderiaceae_C > Azohydromonas > Azohydromonas aeria. The sequence goes on along the minus strand of NZ_VIDQ01000015.1, from coordinate 79,943 downwards.
GACGAAGGAGCGCACCCGCACCGCGCCGGCGCGGCGCAGCGCGGCGTCGAACACCTCGTCGCTGCCGACGATGGTGCTGCTGTGCGTCTGCGCCGCCAGGTTGCCCGCCGACTTGCGCCCGGACTTGAGCACCACCACCGGCTTGGCGTTGGCCGCCGTGCGCAGCGCGCTCATGAAGCGGCGCGCGTCGGCAATGCCCTCCAGGTACACCACGATGGAGTGCGTCTGCGCGTCGTTGGCCAGGAAGTCCAGCACCTCGGCAATGCCCAGCGAGGTGTGCGGGCCCAGCGACACCACGGTGGAGAAGCCCACGCCGTTGCGGTCGGCCCAGTCCAGCATCGAGGCCGTGAGCGAGCCCGACTGCGACACCAGCGCCAGCGGCCCCGGCTTGGCCTGCACGCCCAGGGCGCTGGCGTTGAGCTTGTGGTGCGGGCGCTGGAAGCCCAGGCTGTTGGGGCCCAGCAGCCGGATGCGCTCGCGCCGCGCGATGCGGTGCAGCTCGGCGGCGGTGGCGGCGTCGATGCCGCCGGACAGCACCATGGCGGAGCGGCAGTGCATGCGCCCGGCCACCTCCAGCGCCGCGGCGGCATCGGGGCCGGTGAGGGCGATGATGGCCAGGTCGGCACGCACCTGCGCCAGGTCCGCCAGCGTGGCGCTGCCGCGGATGTCCATGAACTTCAGCTCGCCCTTGAAGGGCTCGGCCGTGAGCGCGGCGTGCAGCGAGCGACCCAGGTCGGTCCAGGTGTCGGGCGCCTCGGGGTCGCCGACGAAGGCAATGATGGAACGCGGGGCGAAAAGCGGGGTGAGGTAATGCTTGTCCATGAGTTGTTCAACCGCCGGTGGGTTCGACTTGCCCCGCGCCGGCCGCGGTTCCAGGTTCCAGGTTTCTTTTTCGTTAATCGGCGCCTATGAGCACCTTGACGTGCGCCGTGGCACTGCGCGCCAGCGGGCTGAGCACGTAGCCGCCTTCCAGGCAGGAGACGATGCGGCCCTGGCAGTGGCGGTTGGCCACGGCCACGAGCTGCTGCGTGACCCATTCGTAGTCGGCCTCGACCAGGGCCAGGTTGCCCATGTCGTCCTCGCGGTGCGCGTCGAAGCCGGCGGAGATGTAGATGAGCTGGGGCCTGAACTCGTCGAGCGCCGGAATCCAGTGCGTCAGCACGGCGTCGCGGAATTCCTTGCCGCCGGTGCGCGTGGGCAGCCCGACGTTGACCATCGTCGTGGTGTGGCCGGTCTCCTCGGGGAAGGGGTACAGGCCCTTCTCGAAGATGGAGCACATCAGCACCCGGTCGTCGTCCTTGAAGATGTTCTCGCTGCCGTTGCCGTGGTGCACGTCGAAGTCGATCAGCGCCACGCGCTCCAGCCCGTGCACGTCCAGCGCGTGGCGGATGCCCACGGCCACGTTGTTGAAGAAGCAGAAGCCCATCGCCGCGTCGTGCTCGGCGTGGTGCCCGGGCGGGCGCACCGCGCAGAACGCGGCCGAGACCTTGCCGCCGAGCACCAGGTCGGTGGCCTGCACCGCGGCCCCCGCGGCACGGCGCGCGGCCTGCAGCGTGAACGGGTTCATGTTGGTGTCGGGGTCCACGTGGTAGTAGCCCTCGCTGGGCGCGTTGCTCACGATCCCGCGCACGTGCAGCGCCGAGTGCGCGCGGCACAGCTGCTCGTCGGTGGCCAGCGGCGCGTCGTACGGGACCATGTAGTCCAGCAGCCCCTTGATGAGGAGCTGGTCCTGGATGGCGCCCAGGCGTTCGGGGCATTCGGGGTGACCGGGTCCCATCTCGTGGCGTGCGCAGTCGGGATGCGTGATGTAGGCGGCGAGCACGTGCAGTCTCCTGTAAGCCGGTCGTCAAGGACCGTGATTTGTTCGCGTTAACCCGAGTCTGCGATGCGAAGGGATGCAATTGCCTGATATGGCTCAATTTCGCGCCGCGCGTGCACGCGCGCGGGAGGCGCGATTGCTGCGCGCGCCATACTCCCGGCCCCGCCGTCCGGCACCCTGCAACCACCGCCCCGATGAAGAAACTCAGCCCCGACGAGGTCGTGCGCCTGGCGCAACTGCGCCCTGAACCCTGCGCCGAATGCGCGCCGCTGGCCTCCAGGGGCTGGGAATCCTTTCCCGGGGACAGGAGCGACGCGGTGCTGGAGCCGGTCGGCACGCTCTGGCTCGCCGGCGAGGAGGAGGAGCCGACGCTGGAGGAGCACCACCCGGGCGGCACGAATTACTGGTCGCCGGACGCGCCCATCGCGCTGGCGTTCTTCCCGGCAAACCGCAGCCAGGTCTGGCGCTGCCGGCATTGCGGGCACGGCTTCCTGCGCTACACGGAATACGGCGGGTATTACGAGGACCGGCGCATACGGTCGCTGCAGCCGGCGTTGATCGTCGAGTAAACCCCGGCCCGCGCCGCGCCGGTTTTCACCCGGGCGCAAATTGCCTTTGAAGGGCTGAAACAGCCGTTTCCGGGTATTCGATTCCGGCCTTGAACCACCGGCCCGGCCGCGGGTTGCGCGGCGCCCCCTGCCGTTCCTACGCTGCCGGCTGGTCAGTGGAGCGGAGAAATCGCCATGCGGGCTTTCTGGACGATGGCGCCGCTGGCGCTGGCGGCGGCCCTGGCGGCTTCCGCCGCGCAGGCCGCGCCGCTGAAGTACCGGGTCGAGGACATCGGCACCCTGCCGGGCAGCACGGCGCAGGAGCTCATCAACCTGAGCCTCAACGACGCCGGCACCGTCGTCGGCAGCGCGGCGCTGCAGGGCGGCGCCGGCCGCGTCGGCAGCTTCGTCTACCGTGACGGCCGCCTGCTGCCGCTGCAGCTCGGCGACCGCTGGGAGCAGGCCTACTACGCCGACGGCGTCAACGCCGCCGGCATGGCCGTCGGGCGCTACTTCGAGACACCCGGCGGCCCCGGCCATGCCGTGCTGTACCGCGACGGCCGGGTCATCGACGTGGGCCTGGCGCCGGGCGGCAGCAGCCGCGTCGAGCCGCGCGTCTTCATCAACGATGCCGGCACCGTGGTCGGCCAGGACGACGCGGGCGGCTTCATCCGGAACGGTACCGTCACGCAGCCGCTGACCATCGGGCCCGGCGCGGCGCCGTTCAGCCCCCGGGCGCTCAACGACCGCGGCCTGATGGCCGGCTGGAGCGGGCGCGACGCCCTGCTGTTCGACGGCACCCGCGCCACGCCGCTGCCGAAGCTGGCGGAGGTCGCGGACCTCACCCTGATGGACCTGAACAACGCCGGCCAGTTGCTGCTGTGGGCTCGCGTTTACGGTCCGGACGGTGCCGCCGCGAGCTTCCAGTCCTGGGTCTGGGATGCCGCGAGCGGCTACCGGGCACTCGGGCCGCTGGCCTCCGGCGCGGACACCCACTACGGCTGGGCCCTCAACGACCGCGGCGAGGTGGCGGGCTCCCGGCCCGCCGGGCCGGGCGGCGAGGGGCACGCCTTCCTGTGGCGCGACGGCGTCACCCACGATCTCAACGATCTGCAGCGCCCCGGCCCCGGCGGCCCGGCCTGGGTGCTGACGGGCGCCTGGGACATCAACGACCGTGGCCAGATCGTCGGCCTTGGCCGCCTCGAAAGCGACCCGGAGAGCGTGCGCCGCGGCTTCCTCGCCACGCCGGTGCCCGAAGGCGGCACGGCGGCGCTGATGCTGGCCGGGCTGGCGCTGCTGGGCGGATGGCTGCGCCGCGGCGCAGCCCCCGTGCTCACCGCTGCCCGAAGCGGCTGTCCTTGAACAAGTCCTTGAACTGCCGCGGCTGGCTGCGCCAGTACTGCTTCGGCGCGTGCACCTGCGCGCCCAGCTCGGCCGCGGCATGCCAGGGCCAGCGCGGGTCGTAAAGCATGGCGCGGGCGAGCGACACGGCGTCGGCCTCGCCGTTGGCGACGATGGCCTCGGCCAGCTGCGGCTCCGTGATTAGGCCCACGGCAATCGTCGGCAACCCGACTTCGGCCTTCACCCGCTGCGCGTAGGGCACCTGGTAGCCGGGGCCGAGCCTGATCGCCTGCGCCGGCGACAGCCCGCCGGTCGTCACGTGGATGGCGGCGCAGCCGCGCGACTTGAGCGCCTTCGACAAGGCGACGGTGCCCTCGATGTCCCAGCCGCCGGGCACCCAGTCGGTGGCGGAGATGCGCGCCCAGACCGGGCGTTCCGCGGGGAAGGCCGCGCGCACCGCGTCGAACACCTCCAGCGGCAGCCGCATGCGGTTGTCCAGGCTGCCGCCGTAGCCATCGGTGCGCTGGTTGGCCAGGGGCGAGAGGAACTGGTGCAGCAGGTAGCCGTGGGCGAAGTGCAGCTCGATGCCGTCCAGGCCCAGGCGCGCGGCGCGGCGCGCGGCCGCCGCGAAGTCGTCGCGCACCTTGGCGATGCCGGCAGCGTCGAGTGCCCGGGGCACGTCCTCGTCGGCGGCATGCGGCACGGGCGAGGGCGCCAGCGTCTTCCAGCCCAGCGGCTCGTCGGGGCGGATCTGCGTGCCACCGTCCCAGGGCGCGCGCGAGGACGCCTTGCGCCCGGCGTGCGCCAGCTGCACCGCGACGGCGATGGGCGAGAACGCCCGCACCGCGCGCAGCACGCGCGCCAGGCCGGCCTCGTTGTCGTCGCTCCACAGGCCCAGGTCGAAGGGCGAGATGCGGCCTTCGGGCGACACCGCCGTGGCTTCGAGGATCAACAAGCCCGCACCCGAGAGCGCGAGCTGGCCGAGGTGGATCAGGTGCCAGTCGCCGGGCGTGCCGTGCTCGTCGGCGGAGTACTGGCACATCGGCGCGATGGCGATGCGGTTGTCCAGGCGCAGGGTGCCGATTTCCAGGGGTTGAAACAGGGCGCTCATGGGGGGTGCGGTCGATGGCGGGAGCCGCGTCGGGGCAAGCCTTGCACCCGGGCGCCGGCTGCGCGCGCCGTGGCGCGCCGGCCCGGCCCGGCGGTTCGCGCAGGAAGCGGCCGGGATAATCCCGCCCTGGCGAAGGGCACGGGGGTAGGGGCGATGGATCTGGCGATGCTGGTGGCGGGCGTGCTCGCGGGCGCCGGGGCGGCGTGGGCGCTGATGCGCTCGCGCCAGCGCGTGGCGGTGGCGCTGGCGCTGGCCCAGGCCGAGGCCGAGGCACAGGCGCGGCTGGCCGCCGTGAGCGCCCGCGCCGACGGCGCCGAAGGCATGGCACGCCAGCAGGCCGAGGAGCTGCGCGTGCTGCGCGGCCGCGCCGAAGGGCTGCAGCAGGTGCTTGACGGCCTGCGCGACGAAGCCGCGCAGCTGCGCGAGCGCGCCGCGCGGCTGCCGCGGCTGGACGACGAGCTGCACGACCTGCGCCTGCAGCTGCAGGACGAGCAGGCCGCCCGCCAGCGCCTGGCCGAGCAGCTCGACGCCGAAAAGCGCGCCGGCGCCGAGAAGCTGGCGCTGCTGACCTCGGCGCGCGAGGCACTGAGCGACCAGTTCAAGGCGCTCGCCGCCGACATCCTGGAAGAGAAGTCGCGCCGCTTCACCGAGCAGAACCAGGTGAACCTGGGCCAGCTGCTGGACCCGCTGCGCACGCGGCTGGCCGACTTCCAGCGCAAGGTCGAGGAGGTCTACGTCAGCGAGGGCAAGGAGCGCTCGGCGCTGGCGCAGCAGGTGCGCCAGCTCGCCGAGCTGAACCAGGCGCTGAGCCAGGAGGCGAAGAACCTGACCTCGGCGCTCAAGGGCTCCACCAAGTCGCAGGGCAACTGGGGCGAACTGGTATTGGAGCGGGTGCTGGAGGCCGCGGGCCTGCGCAAGGGGCAGGAGTACGTGACGCAGGACAGCCGCCTCGGCGCCGACGGGCAGCGGCTGCAGCCCGACGTCGTGATCCACCTGCCCGAAGGCCGGCGCCTGGTGGTGGACGCCAAGTGCTCGCTGATCGCCTACGAGCGCTACGCCAACGCCGCGGACGAGGCGGCGCGCGCGGCCGGCCTGCGCCAGCACCTGGACTCGGTGCGCGCGCACCTGCGCGGCCTCTCCGACAAGCAGTACCAGCACCTGTACGGGCTGCAGTCGCTGGACTTCGTGCTGATGTTCATGCCGGTGGAGCCGGCCTTCATGCTGGCCGTGACGCACGACGGCGAGCTGTTCATGGATGCGTGGCGGCGCAACGTGCTGCTGGTCAGTCCCTCGACGCTGCTGTTCGTGCTGCGCACCGTGTCGCACCTGTGGCGCCAGGAGGCGCAGAACCGCAATGCGCAGGAGATCGCCCGGCGTGGCGCCGAGCTCTACGACCGGCTGTGCGGCTTCGCCAGCGAGCTCAAGCGCGCCGGCGACTCGCTGCGCGCGGCCCAGAAATGCTTCGACGACGCGGAGAAGAGGCTCTCCACCGGGCGCGGCAACGTGATCCGGCAGGCGGAGATGCTGAAGGAGCTGGGCATCAAGCCGGCGAAGCAGCTGCCGCAGCAGCTCACCGAGCGCGCCGAGGCCGACGAGGCCGCCGGCGTGGCGCTGGCGCGGACGGTGGCGGCGATCGAGGCGGGCGTCGGCACGGACGGCCTGGGCAACGGAGCGGGCTGACGGCGCCGCGGATCAGCCCGGCCGGACCGACGAGTCCGTCGCGGGCGGGCGGACGCTGCCAGGGCGCGGGCCTGGTGCCTGTGCTGCTTCGAACCCGCCCCCCAGCCGCAGCAGCCGCAGCACCGAGTCGTCGTCCGGGAAAGCCGCGGCCAGCAGCGACTCCACCCGGCGCAGGTGCCGGCGCAACCGGGCCCGCGCCGCGTCGCGGCCGAGCAGGTTGGGCAGCGTGGCCTTGCCGGCGTCCTGGTGCAGGTCCTTGCCGGTGGCGCCGAAGCCGCCGTCGTCCTTGAGGTCGTCCAGCAGCTGGAAGGCGTGGCCGATCTCGTCGCCGCAGCGCGACAGCAGCGCGCGGGTGCCGTCGCCGGCGCCGGCGGTGAGCGCGGCCATTTCCAGCGCGGCGCGGAACAGCGCGCCGGTCTTGGCCTGGTTCACGTCGGCGGCGTGCTGGGCCGTGCTGGCGTCCGGCGCGGCGCGCAGGTCGCGCAGCTGCCCGCCCACCAGGCCGCGGCAGCCCACGGCGTCGGCCAGCACCACCGTGACCTGCGCGCGCGCGGCCGGCTCCAGTGCGGGCGCGGCCGCCACCAGCCGGAAGGCGTGGCTCAGCAGCGCCACCACGGCCAGCGCCGCCACGTCCTCGCCGAACTGGCGGTGCAGCGTGGGGCGGCCGCGGCGCAGCGCCGCGTCGTCCATGCAAGGCAAGTCGTCCATGGCCAGCGAGGCGGCGTGCACCAGCTCCAGCGCGCAGGCCGCGTCCAGCGCCGCCGCCCAGGGCCGGCCCAGCGCCTGCGTGGCCGCCAGCAGCAGCAGCGGGCGCACGCGCTTGCCCGGCGACAGCACCGCTTCGCGCATCGCCGCCACCACCAGGTCGCCACGCCCGGCGGGCTGCGGCAGCGCCGCGGCGAGATGGGACTCGAAGCCGGCGCGCAGTGCGGACAGCGTCGCCTCGGCGGGCTGCGCGGCGGGGTGGAAGACCATCATCTCGTCGGGCAAACGCTTCATGGTGGGCGGCCGGAGGTCCGGGCGGTCGGTTGATCGGGCACCGGGCTGGCGATGCCTCGGCGCGCTGTTTGCTCCCGGGCTGCTCCCGGGCAACATGGGGACTTGTAGGGCAGGCGGCGCGCCAGCCTCGTTCCCTGCCCGGGTTGTCCCCCGGGTTCCAGCGTGGTCCGGGGCACACACTGTGCAGGAGGGCATCCCTTGAATGAGGCAGCGATGGTTTCCACTGGATCGATGTTTTCGTCTGCAACCAGGCCGTGAGCCACTTCGCCGTCATCGCGCCGCCCTTCCTCAGCCACGTGCGCACGCTGGAGGCGCTGCTGGGCGAGCTGCTGCGCCGGGGCCACCGCGTCACGTGGCTGGCGCGGCCGGAAGTGCGCGCGCTGATCCGCGACTCGCGCATCGGCTTCGCGCCGGTGGGCGCCGTCACCGACTGGAGCCGCCCACTGTCCGAGGTGGCGGCGCGCGCGGCGCGCCCGGGCAGCCCGTGGGGCCTGCGCCACGTCATCGAGGACATGGCCGAGGCCACCACGCGGCTGTGCGCGGCGGGCCGGCAAGCCTTGCGGCAAGCCGGCGCCGACGTCGTCATCGCCGACCAGATGGAAGCCGCCGGCGGCCTGCTGGCCGAGGCGCTGCGGCTGCCCTGCGTGTCGGTGGCCTGCGCGCTGCCGGTGAACCGCGAGCCGCTGGTGCCGCTGCCGGTGATGCCCTGGGCCTACGAGGACAGCGAGCGCGCGCTGCAGCGCAACCTGGCCAGCGCCCGCATCCATGACTGGTTCATGGCGCCGCACGCGCGCGCCGTGCAGGCTGCGGCGCTGGGGCTGGGGCTGCCGCCGCGCCAGGGACTGTGGGAATGCCTGTCGCCGCAGCTGCAGATCAGCCAGACCACGCCCGGCTTCGACTTCCCGCGCACGCAGTTGCCGGCGCATTTCCATGCCGTCGGCCCGCTGCGCGCGCCGCCCGCGGCCGAGCCGCCGCTGGCGCTGCCGGTGCGCGACGGCAAGGCGTTCGTGTTCGCCTCGCTGGGCACGATGCAGGGCAATCGCCTGGCGCTGTTCCGGCGCATCGCCGCAGCCTGTCGCGCGCTGGACGCGCAACTGCTGCTGGCGCACTGCGGCGGCCTGGACGCGGCGCAGGTCGAGGCCGTGGCACGCGCCGGCGCGACCTGGGTCACCGACTTCGCGCCGCAGCGCGCCGCCCTGAAGCGCGCCGACGCGGTGGTCTCGCACGGCGGGCTCAACACCGTGCTGGACGCGCTGGTGGCCGGCACGCCGATGCTGGCGCTGCCCATCGCCTTCGACCATCCCGGCTCGGCGGCGCGGCTGGTGCGCGCCGGCGCGGGGCTGAGCCTGTCGCCGCGGCTGGCCACGGCCGGCGCGATCCGGCGCCGGCTGCGGCGGCTGCTGAGCGACGGCAGCTTCCGCCGTCACGCCGCGCGCGCGGGCGCCGAGGTGGCCGCGGCCGGCGGCGCACCGCGCGCGGCGGACCTGATCGAAGGCACGTTCAATTTGCGCGCCGCGGCGCCGGAGGCACGCCTTGCCGGCTGACCACGCCTCTTCCGCACCGCTGGACGCGGACCTGATCCTCGTCGGCGGCGGCCTGGCCAACGGGCTGATCGCTTGGCGCCTGGCCCTGCAGCGCCCGGACGTGCGGCTGCTGCTGCTCGAAGCCGGGCCGACGCTGGGCGGCAACCACACCTGGTCCTTCCACGCCACCGACCTGACGGCGGCGCAGCAGGCCTGGATCGCGCCGCTGGTGGCGCACCGCTGGGCCGGGCATGAGGTGGTGTTCCCGCAGCGGCGCCGGCACCTGGGCGGCGGCTATGCCAGCGTCACCTCGGAGCGCTTTCACGCCCGGATCGCCGCGCTGCTCGGCGAGCGGGCGCGCCGCGGCGTGGCGGTGGCCGCGCTCGGGCCCACGCAGGTGACCCTGGCTGACGGCACGGTGCTGCGCGCGCGCGCCGTCATCGACGGCCGCGGCGCGCGCCGCAGCCCGCACCTGGTGCTGGGGCACCAGAAGTTCCTGGGCCAGGAGCTGAAGCTGGCCGCGCCGCACGGGCTGGAGGCGCCGGTGCTGATGGACGCCAGCGTGGCGCAGCACGACGGCTACCGCTTCGTCTACCTGCTGCCCTTCACGGCCGACACGGTGCTGGTCGAGGACACCTACTACGCCGACGGCGCCGCGCTCGACGCGCCCGCGCTGCGCCGGCGCATCGCGCAGTACGCGGCCGCGCGCGGCTGGCGCCTGGAGGGCGTGGTGCGCGAGGAGCAGGGCGTGCTGCCGATCGTGCTGTCGGGCGACCCGGAGGCCTTCTGGCGCGAGGCCCGCGGCGTGCCCTGCTCGGGGCTGGCGGCGGGGCTGTTCCATCCCACCACGGGCTACTCGCTGCCCGAGGCGGCGACGGTGGCGGAATTGATCGCGGCGCGGGTTGAACTGTCGGCGCCGGCGCTGTTCGAAAGCCTGCGCGCCCATGCGCTGCAACGTTGGCGGGCGCACGGATTCTTTCGCCTGCTCAACCGCATGCTGTTCCGCTCTGCCCCGCCTCAACTGCGCTGGAAGGTCATGCAACGCTTCTACGGACTGCCCGAACCCCTCATCGCCCGCTTCTACGCCGCGCAGCTCGGCGCCCTGGACAAGCTGCGCATCGTCAGCGGCAAGCCGCCGGTGCCGCTGGGCGCGGCGCTGCGCGCGGCACTGGACCGGCCGTCCTCGCGCGCGGAGGTGCGCCAGTGAATGCCGTGCTGAAAGACACGTCTCCCGGCGCGGCCGAGCGCCGCGCCGTCGTCATCGGTGCGGGCTTCGGCGGGCTGGCGCTGGCCGTGCGGCTGCAGTCCGCCGGCGTGGCCACCACGCTGGTCGAAGCCCGCGACAAGCCCGGCGGCCGTGCCTATGTCTACGAGGACGAAGGTTTCACCTTCGACGCCGGGCCGACCGTCATCACCGACCCGTCGGCGCTCGAAGAGCTGTTCGCGCTCAGCGGCCGGCGAATGAAGGACTACGTCGAGCTGCTGCCCGTGTCGCCGTTCTACCGGCTGTGCTGGGAGGACGGCTCGACCTTCGACTACGACAACGACCAGGCGCGGCTGGACGCGCAGATCCGCGCCCGCTGCCCGGCCGACGTCGAGGGCTACCAGCGCTTCCTGCGCTACTCGCGCGCGGTGTTCGAGGAGGGCTACCTCAAGCTCGGCACGGTGCCGTTCCTGTCCTTCAGGAGCATGGCCGCGGCCGGGCCGCAGCTGGCGAAGTTGCAGGCCTGGCGCAGCGTGTACTCGATGGTGGCGCGCTTCATCCAGGACGAGCAGCTGCGCCAGGCCTTCTCCTTCCACTCGCTGCTGGTGGGCGGCAACCCCTTCGCCACCTCGTCGATCTACGCATTGATCCACGCGCTGGAGCGGCAGTGGGGCGTGTGGTTCCCGCGCGGCGGCACGGGCGCGCTGGTGCGGGCGCTGGTGCGGCTGTTCCAGGACCTGGGCGGCACGCTGCGGCTGAACGCGCCGGTGGAGCGCATCGAGCTGCGCGACGGCCGCGCCTGCGGCGTGACGCTGCGCGGCGGCGAGCGGCTGCCCGCCGACCGCGTCGCCTCCAACGCCGACGTGGTCCACACCTACGAGCGGCTGCTCGGCCACGAGCCGCGCGGCGCGGCGCAGGCGCGCGCGCTCAAGGGCAAGCGCTTCAGCATGTCGCTGTTCGTCATCCACTTCGGGCTCAAGCGCTTCCACCCGGAATTGCGGCACCACATGGTGTGCTTCGGGCAGCGCTACCGGGCGCTGATCGACCAGATCTTCGCCGGGCCCTTGCCGGAAGACTTCTCGCTGTACCTGCACTCGCCCTGCGTCACCGACCCGTCGCTGGCGCCGCCGGGCTGCGGCAGCCACTACGTGCTGGCCCCGGTGCCGCACCTGGGCCACGCGCCGGTGGACTGGAGCGTGGAGGGGCCGCGCCTGCGCGACCGCATCCTGGAGTACCTGGAAGCGCGCTACATCCCGGGGCTGCGCGCCGACCTCGTCACCTGCCGGATGTTCACGCCGGCGGATTTCCGCGACGAGCTGGGCGCGCACCTGGGCTCGGCGTTTTCGCTGGAGCCGGTGCTGACGCAGAGCGCATGGTTCCGGCCGCACAACCGCGACGCCGTCATTCCCAACCTCTACATCGCCGGTGCGGGCACGCACCCCGGTGCCGGGGTGCCGGGCGTGGTGGGGTCGGCCAAGGCCACGGCCCGGCTGATGCTGGAGGACATTTCATGAGCACGATCCGCGATGCCACCGCCGCCGCCATGCGCGCCGCCGCGCTGAAACGCGCCCGCAGCGCCGCTCCGGACGACGCCGCGCGCCACGGCGGGCAGGTCATCCAGGCCGGCTCCAGCAGCTTCGCGGCGGCGGCGAAGCTGTTCGACGAGGCCACGCGGCACAGCACCGTGAAGCTCTACGCCTGGTGCCGGCACTGCGACGACGTGATCGACGGCCAGCAGCTCGGCCACGGCCAGCTCCAGGGCCGGCGCGACGCCGGGCTGCAGCGCCTGGCCGAGCTGGAGGCGCTCACGCAGCGCGCCTGCGACGGGCGGCCTTGCGGCAACGTCGTCTTCGACGGGCTGGCCGAGGTGGTGCAGCGCCACGAGATCCCGGTCTGGCTGCCGCTGGAGCACCTGCGCGGCTTCGCCATGGATGTCGAGGGCGTGCGCTACGAGACGCTGGCCGACACGCTGCTCTACTGCTACCGCGTGGCCGGCGTGGTGGGGCTGATGATGGCGCGCGTCATGGGCGCGCGCGACGCGGCCGTGCTGGACCGCGCCTGCGACCTGGGGCTGGCCTTCCAGCTCACCAACATCGCGCGCGACATCGTCGAGGACGCGGCCATCGGCCGCATCTACGTGCCGCTGCAGTGGCTGCGCACCGAGGGCATCGAGCCCGAGGCCGTGGCCGAGCCGCGGCACCGCGCCGCGCTGGCGCGGGTGGCGGCGCGGCTGGTGGCCTCGGCCGACCCTTACTACGCCTCGGCGCGCCAGGGCCTGGCGGCGCTGCCGGTGCGCTCGGCCTGGTCGGTGGCCACGGCCCGGGGCGTGTACCGCGAGATCGGGCGCAAGGTGTACCGCCGCGGCGAGCACGCCTGGGATGCGCGCGCACGCACCAGCGGCGCCGAGAAGGCCTGGCACGTGGCGCGCGGCATGGCGCTGGCGCTGGCCGCGCGCGCGCTGCCCGAAGCGCCGCGCGCGCCGGGACTGTGGCAGCGGCCGGATCGGGGGTGAGGGTTTTGATCGCCTCGCGCGCCGGGAGACCCTTTCGGGCTGACACGCATCGCTCTTGGTGCTCGAACACCACCCCGTTCGCCCTGACCCTTCGATACCTCAGGACAGGGTGCGCCTGCGGCGCATCGAAGGGTGAAGCCGTCAGGCTGGTACGCGAGCTGAGAGTTTTAAGCCCGTTGACCGGTCGGACTGATGCTTCGATACCTCAGCACAGGGTGCGCTACGCGCATCGAAGGCCGCACCTGACCGGCCCGGATGCCCGCACACGGTGCGGGCCGTTCACCCTTCGATACCCCAGGGCGAACGGGAGAGAAGCCGTTCCGGCGTCTACTTGAGGTCCGCCCCTCCTCCACGCACCTGCCGCAGCGCCTGCAGCTGAGCCCGCAGCCGCTGCGGCGAGGGCGCCCACAGGAAGCCGAAGGAAACCGCCCCCTCGCGGCTGCTCACGGCATGGTGCAGCCGGTGCGCCTGGTACAGCCGCTTGAGGTAGCCGCTGCGCGGCGTGATGCGCAGCGGCCAGCGCTGGTGCACCAGGCCGTCGTGGGCCACGAAATACAGCGCGCCGTAGACCGTCATGCCGATGCCGATCCACTGCAGCGGCGGGTGGCCGTTGAGGCCCAGCCAGATCAGCACCATGGCGGCCGCGGCGGCGAACAGGCCATACAGGTCGTTCTTCTCGAAGGCACCCTGGCGCGGCGCGTGGTGCGAGGCATGCCAGCCCCAGCCGATGCCGTGCATGAAGTACTTGTGCGTGAGCCACGCCAGGGCTTCCATGGCGGCGACGGTGAGCAGGACGATGGCGGCGTTGGTGAGCATCGGCGTGCGGGGGAGGCGAAGATGGAGGGCAGGGCGCTTGCCCGGAAGTCCTCAGATTAGCGCGACAAGGGAGTCGATGCCGTGACCGCTTCGCTGGTGATGAGTTTGCGCGGGGTGCGCAGGAGCTACCGCCTGGGCCGCCACGTGGTGCCGGCGCTGCAGGGCGTGGACTTGGACGTGCGCGCCGGCGAGATGCTGGCGCTGACCGGCCCGTCGGGCAGCGGCAAGAGCACGCTGCTGAATCTTTGCGGGCTCATCGATCGTCCCGATGCCGGCGCCATCGTGCTGCGCGGCGAGCCGGTGCACCGCCTCGACGAGCGCCGCCGCACGCTGTTGCGCCGCGACGCCATCGGCTTCGTGTTCCAGCACTTCAACCTGGTGCCGGTGATGACGGCCCAGGAGAACGTCGAGCTGCCGCTGTTCCTGGCCGGGCTGCCTGACGCCGAGTGCCGCCGCCGCGCGGCCCAGGCACTGGAGCGCGTGGGCCTGCGCACCCAGGCCCGCCAGCGCCCGGACGAGCTCTCGGGCGGGCAGCGCCAGCGCGTGGCCATCGCGCGCGCCCTCGTGAAGCGCCCGGCGCTGGTGGTGGCCGACGAGCCCACGGCCAGCCTCGACTCGCACACCGCCGAGGCCGTGCTGGAGCTGATGCGCGAGCGCTGCCACGGCGAGGGCGTCACTTTCGTCTTCGCCACCCACGACGAGCGCCTGTCCGCGCGCTGCGACCGCATCGTGCACCTGCGCGACGGGCGCATCGAGGACCCGCCGCACGCCGCCGCTTCGAGTGCCGGCCCGGTGGCCGTGGCGCGGAGCCCGGCATGAGGTGGCTGCGCTTCGCCGCACGCAACCTGCTGCGCAACCGGCGGCGCTCGCTGGTGGCGGCCTTCATCGCCGCGCTGGGCACGGCCGCGCTGCTGCTGGCCGGGGGCTTCGCGCTCTACACCTACGCCGCGCTGGAGAACAGCGCCGTGCGCGACAGCGGGCACCTGCTCGTCGGCACGCCGCGGCACTTCGACGCCGACGAGGCCGTGCCGCTGCAGCACGGCCTCGACGATGCCGCCGCGCTGCAGGCGCAGCTGCGTGCCGACCCCGCCGTGCGCCACGTGCTGCCGCGCGTGGAGTTCAGCGGGCTGCTGGGCAATGGCGAAAAGTCGGTGGGCATGACGGCCGTGGGCATCGACGCCGCGGCCGAGCTGCAGGCCAAGGGGCCGTTCCTGAATTTCGTCCAGGGCGGCATGCCCGAAGGCGGCACAGCCGGCTGGGTGCTGGTGGGCAAGGAGCTGGCGCGCACGCTCAAGGCCGAGCCGGGGCGCGAGCTGACCCTGCTGGCCACCGGCACGCGCGGCGCGCTGGAATCGGCGCCGGTCAAGGTGGCCGGCGTGATCAGCACCGGTGTGCCCGACCTGGACCGGCGGCTGCTCTACACCGACCTCGGCACCGCGCAGGCGCTGCTGCGCACGCCGCGCGTGTCGGTGCTGTCGGTGTTCCTGGCCGGCATGGACGACGTGGCACCGGCACAGGCGCGGCTGTCGGAACGATTCCCGGCGCTGATGCTGCGCACCTGGGAAGCGCAGGCCGGCTTCTACGACAGCGTGCGCGCGCTCTACCACCGCATCTTCGGCCTGATGGGCGCAGTGATCGGCGTGATCGTCGTGGTGGTGGTGGCCAACTCGATGGTGTCGGCGGTGATCGAGCGCACGCGCGAGATCGGCACGCTGCGCGCCCTGGGCACGCTGCCCGGGCAGCTGATCGGCGCGCTGGCGCTGGAAGGGCTGATGCTGGGCGCCCTGGGCGCGCTGCTGGGCGCGGCGGCGGCGGTCACGATCTCGACGCTGCTGCGCGTGTTTCCCGTGCAGATGCCGCCGCCGCCCGGGCACAGCGTGGGCTACCCGCTGCAGATCGACCTGGACACGCCGCCCGTGCTGATCACGGTGCTGTCGGTGGCGATCCTCTCCGCGCTGGCCTCGGCCTGGGTGGCGCGGCGCGCGATGCGCCAGCCGATCGTGGAGGCGCTGGCGCACGTGTGAGCCGGCCTGGTTGAGTTGATGGCCGGATCAATGATGGTTATGTCAACTCACTGGCGAGCCCAGCTCCTTGCCACCGGCAGATTCAGCGCTGGCGCACCGCCGGCAGCCGCCACCACGGCACGTGCGGCCACAGGTGGTGCTCGTGGTGGTAGCCGAAGTGGTAGCAGCCCAGCAGCGACGGCAGCCACGGCCAGCGCAGCGAGCGCGTGCGGTGCCGGTCGGCAAAGCTGTCGTCGCCATGGCGGTGCGGCAGCCAGGTGCCCACGGTGAAGAGCTGCAGCGCGGACAGCAGCGCCGGCAGCGCCCAGAACACGATCAGGTTCAAGGCTTGCGCGCCCAGCGCCAGGTACAGGATCAGCACCGCGGTGACGCGGGCGAACTCGGCCAGCCCGAAATGGCGCCGGAAGAAGGCATGCAGCCAGGCGGCGAAGGCGCGCGGCGCCGGGGCGTGGAAGTCCGGGTCGTCGGCGGTGCCCGGCGCCTCGTGGTGCAGCCGGTGCGACGCCGCCAGCCGCGTGAAGCGGAAGCCCGCGTACAGGCCCACGCACAGCTGCCCGATGGCGGCATTGAGCCGCGGCCGGCCCGGTGCCAGCGAGCCGTGGATGGCGTCGTGCGCCACGATGAACAGCCCCGTGGACAGCCAGGCCTGCAGCGCCACCAGCAGCGGTGCGCGCAGCCAGTCGATGCCGCTCCACGCGTGGAAGAACACGCCCCAGACATGCAAGGTCAACCAGCCGCCGACGATGGCCGCCGCCAGCGCCAGGCCACGGCGGCGCTGCTGCGCGGGCGTCACGGGGCTCGTGCCGGGCCGGATCGGGTCTTGGAGTGAAGGCATGGCCGCGCCAGTTTGCGGCATGTCGCGCATCGAATCGGCGCCAAGGGCATGAGCGCATGCCGCGGCCGCTGGCAGACTGGCGACGCCATGGCCCGCATCCTCGTTGCCACCGTCCCGATGACCGGCCACGTGCGGCCGATGGCGGCGCTGGTGCGCGCCCTCGCCGACCGCGGCCACGCCCTCGCCTGGCTGGCCGGGCCCAAGTTCGCGCCGCTGGTCGAGGCCTCGGGCGCGGCCTTCATCGTGCTGGAGGCGCGCCTGGACTGGGACGACGCGGACGTCGAGGCCGCCTTCCCGGTGCTGCGCGGCCGGCGCGGCCTGGCCCGGGTGCGGGCGCAGCTCGACGCGCTCTTCATCGCCCCGGCGCCGCTGCAGTGCCGCGCCCTGGAAGCTGCATCCGCAACGTTCCGGCCCGATGCCGTTCTGGCGGACCAGGCCTTCATGGGTGCGGCGCTGCTGCACGAGAAGGCGGGCCTGCCGTGGGCCGGCCTGGGCGTGAGCGCGCTGGGCATGCCCAGCGTGGACACGGCGCCCTTCGGCTCGGCCCTGCCGCCCGGGCGCGGCGCGCGCAACCGGCTGCTCAACGCGCTGATCCTGCGCGGCCTGTTTGCCGGCACCAACGCCGCGTGGCGCCGTGCCCGCGCAGCCGCGGGCCTGGCGCCGGGCCGGCAGATGTATTTCGAGAGCTTCTCGCCGCAGCTCTACCTGCAGCCCACCGTGCCGGGCTTCGAGTACCCGCGCTGCGACCTGCCGCCGCAGGTGCATTTCATCGGCCCGCTGGTGCTGCGCGAGCCGCCGCGGCCGCAGGCCCTGCCCGACTGGTGGGCTGACGTGGAGGCGGCGCGCCGCGACGGGCGGCCGGTGGTGCTGGTGACGCAGGGCACGCTGGCCACCGACCCGCGCGAGCTGATCGTGCCGGCGCTGCGCGCGCTGGCGCAGGAAGACCTGCTGGTCGTCGCCACCGCGTCGCCCGAAGGCGTGGCCGCGGCGCTGGGCGGCGCCCTGCCGGCCAACGCGCGCCTGGCGCCCTTCATCGCGTATCCCGCGCTGCTGCCGCTGCTGTCGGCGGTGGTGAGCAACGGCGGCTATGGCGGCGTGCAGCAGGCGCTGGCGCAGGGCCTGCCGCTGGTGGTGGCCGGCGGCAGCGAGGAGAAGCCGGAGATCGCCGCGCGCGTGGCCTGGAGCGGCGCGGGGCTGGACCTGCGCAGCGGCCGCCCTGCCCCGAGCCGGCTGCGCGAGGCCGTGCGGCGCGTGCTGCGGGAGCCGGCCTTCACGGCGCGCGCACGCGCGCTGGCGGCCGAGATGGCGGCTTGCGACGCGCCGGCGCTGGGCGCCGCGCTGGTGGAGCGGCTGGCGGCCACCGGCGCGCCGGTGCTGCGGGCCGAGGCGGCCGCGGGCGGCGCGGCGCTTGCTGCGCCCCTGGCGGACATGCCGCGCCGGAGTAGTTCCTGATGTCCCCCGTCATCCACAGCCTGCTCGAAACCGACCTCTACAAGTTCACGATGTGGCAGGCGATGCTGCACCGGCATCCGCAGGCGCAGGCCGAGTACCGCTTCGTGTGCCGCAACCGCGAGGACCTGCGCCTGGGCGAGCTGCTGCCGCAGGTCGAGCGCGAGCTCGACGCGCTGTGCGGCCTGTGCTTCACGAAGGACGAGCTGGCATACCTGCGCGGCCTGCGCTTCATCAGCAGCGACTTCGTCGATTTCCTGCGCATCTTCAAGTTCCAGCGCGAATTCATCCGCGCCTGGTCCGACGGCGGCGAGCTGCACATCGTGGCCGAGGGGCCGCAGGTGCACGTGATGGGCTTCGAGATCTACGTGCTGGCCATTGTCAGCGAGCTGCACCACCGCCGCTTCGAGGCCGCGCCGGCACTGGCCGAGGGGCGGCGCCGGCTGCGCGCCAAGATCGAGCAGCTGCGCGCCTTCGAGAATGAACCGCCGCGCCGCCATCCCTTCAGCCTGTTCGACTTCGGCATCCGCCGCCGCTTCAGCGGCGAGTGGCAGCGCGAGGTGGTGGCCGCGTTCCAGCGCGAGCTGCCGCAGTTCTTCAAGGGCACCTCCAACGTGCAGCTGGCCAGGGAGCTGAACCTGGTGCCGATCGGCACCATGGCGCACGAGTACCTGCAGATGTACCAGGCGCTGGGCGTGCGGCTGCGCGACCACCAGAAGGCGGCGCTGGAGGACTGGGTGCAGGAATACCGCGGCGACCTGGGCACGGCGCTGACCGACGTGGTGGGCATGCGCGCCTTCCTGCGCGACTTCGACCTCTACTTCGCCAAGCTCTTCGACGGCCTGCGCCACGATTCGGGCGACCCGGTCTGGTGGGGCGAGCTGGCGCTGGAGCACTACCGCAAGCTGCGCATCGACGCCCACACCAAGCGCCTGGTGTTCTCCGACGGGCTCGATCCGGACAAGGCGCTGGCCCTCTACCGCCACTTCGCCGACCGGGTGCAGTGCGGCTTCGGCATCGGCACCAACCTCACCAACGACCTGGGCCTGCCGCCGCTCAACATCGTCATGAAGCTGGTGCGCTGCAACGGGCAGCCGGTGGCCAAGCTGTCGGACTCGCCGGGCAAGACGATCTGCGACGACGCCACGTTCCTGGCCTACCTGCGCAGCGTCTTCGACGTGCCGGCCTGAGCCGCACCCCCGGGACCTACTTGCCGCCGCGCACGCGCGCCAGCTCGGCGGCGAGCTCGCCCATCAGCGGCTCGCCGACGTCGCGCGCGTACTTGTCCACCACCGGCTTGATCTTCTCGCGCACGCGCGCCACCTCGGCCGGCGGCAGCTCGCTCACCTTCATGCTCTTCTTCAGCGTCTCCAGGGCCTTGTCGTCCTCGGCACGCGCCACCTGGCGCTGGTAGGCCTGCGACTCGGTGGCGGCCTGCTGGATGATCTGCTGCTCGTCCCTGGACAGCTTGTCCCAGCTCTTCCTGCCGATCAGCAGCGACAGCGGGCTGTAGATGTGGCGCGTGAGCGCCAGGTGCGGCTGGACCTCGTAGAACTTGGAGAGCTGGATGCTGATGAGCGGGTTCTCCTGCCCGTCCACCGCCCGCTGCTCCAGCGCCGAATAGACCTCGGGGAACGGCATCGGCACGGCGTTGGCGCCCAGGGTGTTGAAGAGATCGATGTAGATCGGCGACTGCACCACGCGGATCTTGAGGCCCTTGAAGTCGTCGAGCCGCGCCACCGGGTGGCGGCTGTTGGTCAGGTTGCGAAAGCCCAGCTCCCAGTAGCCCAGCGGCACCAGGCCCTTGTCCAGCAGCTTGTCGCCGAGCTTCTTTCCGATGGGGCCGTCCACCACCGCGTCGGCCTCGCGGCCGCTGCCGAACATGAACGGCAGGTCGAAGAGCACGAACTCCCTGGCCTGGCCCGACAGCAGCCCCGAGCTCAGCGCCGTCATGTCGATCACGCCGCCCTGCAGCGCCGACACCACTTGCAGGTCACCCCCCAGCGTGCCGTTGGGAAACAGCTTCACGTTGATCTTGCCGTCGCTTTTCCGCGCCACCAGGTCGGCGAACCTCTGCGCGCCCACGCCGATCGGGTGGTCCTTGTTGCTCTGGAACGCGAAGCGCAGCGTGCGCTCCTTGACGTCCGCCGCGTGCCCGGCCGCCGCGGCGGCCAGCGCCAGCGCGGCGACGCAGGCCTGCGCCCAGACGGTCATCGAAGGCTTCTTCTTCATGTGCAGTCTCCTTGCTTGAATGGATGGGGATGGGGCTGAGGGGGGGCGCGGCGCACGGCTTCAGGCCGCAGTGGTTGCTTGCGCAATCCTGTCGCGCATCGCCTGCGTGCCCGCGGCGATGCGGTCCAGCACCTCGTCCAGCGCCCAGTGGCGCTCCCGGATGTCGTAGCTGACGGCGCGGCTGTGGATTGACTTGAACGTGCCCAGCCGCTGGTGGTAGAGCTTGGCCAGCGCCGGGTAGCCCAGCGACTCGCTCACGGCCGACAGCACGCAGAAGGTGTTCACTTCCTCGGCCAGCGCCGGGTGCCGCGCGCCCGACGTGCGCAGCCACTGGTACAGGTCGGGGTGGAAGTTGGTGAACACGCCGGTGAAGCCGCGCGAGCCCGCCTTCATCGCGTCGAAGGCAATGGCGGCGTTGGCGTTGACCACCGCCAGCGGCGAGCCCGCCGCCAGCGCCACGCGGCGCTCGACGGTGGCGAGGTCGCAGGAGACGTCCTTGAGCAGCACGAAGCGGCCGGAGTCCACGCAGGCCGACAGCTCCGCATCCGACAGCAGCCGCCGGTACGGCGCCGGGCACTCGTACAGGCCCAGCGGCACGTCCGCGGGCAGCCGCTTCAGCAGCAGCTCCAGGTTGCCCAGGAAGGCCTCGCTGCCGCGCCGGTGCGGGTCCAGGTGGTTCGTGACCAGCACCACGGCGTCGGCGCCGCTGTCCACCGCGGCGGTGAGCTCCTGGACCTGGCCGTGCAGGTCGTCGCTGACGTGACCCGACACCACCACCGGCACCCGCCCGGCGACGCGCTCGACCACGAAGCGGCCCAGCGCCGCGCGCTCCTCCAGGCTCAGGAACTGCATCTCGCTGGACTGCGCCACGGCGAACAGCGCATCGGCGCCATGCGCGAGATACCACTCGATGAGCCGCTCCAGCCCGCCGTAGTCGATGCGGTTGTCGTCATCGAAAGGCGTGAGCATGACGGGAATGATTCCCTCGATGGGGCGGGACATGGCTGTTTCCTTGGCAGATGAAGACGCGCGCACGCAACGGGTGCGCCGCGTCGTTGAAGGGCGGCACCGCAACCGGCCCGGGGCCGGTGCGGCGCAGGCGATGAAAGGGGTCAGGCCGCGGGCGTCGGCTCCAGCAGCGCGCGGGTGCGCGCCAGCGTCGGCATGGCGCCGATGGCGCCGCGGCCGGTGACGGACAGCGCGGCGGCCGCGTTGGCCCAGCGCAATGCCTGCGGCAGCGGCTCGCCGCGCGCCAGCGCCGCAGCCAGGCTGCCGGTGAAGGTGTCGCCGGCGCCCACGGTGTCGGCCACGGCCGGCATGCGCCAGCCGGCCACGGCGTGGCTGGCGCCGCCGTCATCCAGCCACAGCCGGCAGCCCTCGGCGCCCAGCGTCGCGACCACCGCGCCGACGCCGCGGCGCAGCAGCGCCTGCGCGCCCTGCTCCAGCGTGGCCCTGTCCAGGCCAGCCAGCGCCAGCAGCTCGGTCTCGTTGGGCGTGAGCACGTCGGTCAGCGCCAGCAGCGCGTCGGGCAGCGGCCGCGCCGGCGCGGGATTGAGCAGCGTGCGCACGCCATGGGCGCGCGCGATGCGAAAGGCCGCCAGCGTCGCATCGAGCGACACCTCGCACGAGGCCATCACGACCCGCGCCGCGGCGATGGTGGCCGCCGCCGCCTCAACCTGCCGCGCGCCCAGCCCGCTGCCGGCACCCGGCGCCACGGCGATGCTGTTGTCCCCGTCCGGATAGACCAGGATCTGCGCCACGCCACTGCGCTCGCCTGGCGCGACCTCGACGTGGCGCGCGTCGATGCCCTCGGCGACCCAGAGCTGCAGACCGTTGCGGCCGAAATCGTCGTCGCCGATGCGCGCCACCAGCGCCACGCGCGCACCCTGGCGCGCGCAGGCGATGGCGGCATTGGAGCCCTTGCCGCCGGGCGTGATGTCGAAGGCGTCGGCCAGCAGCGTCTCTCCGCGCGCCGGCGGGCGCGGCACGCGGCTGACGAGGTCGGTGTTCCAGCTGGCAATGCAGACCACGTCCGCGGTGATGGGCTCGTGCGCCATGTCGATCAGGCTCCGGGAGGAAAAGCTCGGGGAAGGCGGCGTCGTGCGCGGGTCACGGCCGCGCGGGCGCGCCAGGATCCAGCCGCTGCGGATGGTCTTCGAGCCGGAACGGGACTTCGGGCCGCGGCAGGCCCAGCACGCGGTGCTGCGCGCTGGTGATGTGCAGCTCGATGCGCTCGACCACGGCCCGCGTGTCGCGCGCCTTGAGCGCCTGCAGGAACCACAGGTGCTCGCGCAGCGCCGCCAGCAGGATGTCGGCATCGAGCGTGGCGCCCTCCAGCCGGATCAGCCGCACGCGCAGGCTGTTGATGCGGTAGGCATCCGACACCAGCTCGTTGTCCAGCGCATCGATCATGAGGTCGTGCAGGCCCCAGTCCACGGCCGTGGCATCGGTGAGCAGCTGCTCGTCGATGCCGTCGCGCAGGGCGCGCCGCACCAGCGCCCAGTGCGCCTCCTCGATGGCGTCCAGGTCGGCGTCGGTCGCCGTGGCGCAGAACTGCTCGGCGGCGTGGCGCTCCAGCACCCGGCGCAGCCCGAAGGCGTTCTTGACCAGCCGCATGTCCACGTGCGCGATCTGCAGCCCGCGCTGCGGCACGGTGCGCAGCAGCCCTTCCGCTTCCAGCCGCGGGATGAGCTCGCGCACCGCGCCCAGCGGCATGTCGAGCAGCTGCATGAGTTCGCGCTGCGTCACGAACTGCCCGGGCCGGATGTTGGCCTGCAGGATCTGCTGCCTGAAGTTCTCGTAGGCCTGCACCCGCAGGCTGGGCGCGGCGCCGGCGGCGCGGGGGCTGGGCAAGGACATGACGGACCGGGTTCGTGGCGGCACAACGACTGGTTGATGGCTGACATGTTAGCCGAATGCCAGTGACGTGGCGCTGGGGCAAACCCGCGCGCCGCGGCAGGCACGGCGCGAGCCCGGGCGCCCGGCCCTTCGTGCCGGAGAGGCGGGGTGCGGTGGCGGGCGTGTCGAACCTGCCGGTCTACGCCGTCACGCGCGGGCAGACGCTGGAAGCGTTCCAGGCCGCGCGCAACGCGCCCGGCGCGATGTATCCGGTGACGGGCAAGGACCCGGCCGTTACGTGGGACGGCGGCCAGCCGGCACGCTGGCGCGGCCGGCCGCCATGATCGTGCCCGGCCGTTGTTACGGCAGGATGGGCGTCGCCACCGCGCGCTGCACGATCAGGTCGGCGTCGCGCTGCAGCAGCAGCCGCTGCGACACCAGCTCCGCCGCGGCGGCGCGCACGGCGGCCTCGTAGCCGGCCTGCGTGCCATAGAGTTCCTCCAGCGAGGGCCGCGCGTCGCCCGCGGCCAGCCGCGCCGCCGTGGTCTTGTGGAAGGGAATGAAGCTGCCGGTGAGGTTGGACAGGTCCGTGATGCCCGGCGTGGCCACGTAGTTGAACTCGATGCTCGTGCCCAGCGGCACGCGCGCCTCCACGCTGCGCAGGCCCGCCAGCGTCAGGCCCGTCGATGGGCTGACCTGCGGCACCAGGATGGCGTAGTCGCGGTTCAGGTAGGCCGGCGGCAGCAGCGTGGCGATGCCCGACTCGTCCTGCGGCCGGTACTGCGGCCCGAAGTCCAGCAGCGGGAAGCCGTTGTGGCGCGCCAGGTACGTGAAGTCGGGGATCGGCGTGGCCGTGCCGTTGACGGGCCAGGTCAGGCCCTTCATCGCCGGGAAGGCGACCGCCTCCGGGCGCACCAGCGTGCCGTCGGCGATCTTCGGCACCTGGCTCGCCGGCGGTTCGACGCCGCGCACCACCCAGTCCTCCAGCGCCACGAACAGCGCGCGGAAGGTGTCGTTGAAGTGCACCACCGTGCCGGACGGGTAGACGTTGCGCGTGGGCGCGAAGGCGATGCTGGCCGTGCCGCCGGCGCCGCCGTGCTGCGTGCTGCCGTAGTAGTAGATGCGCGCGTTGGCCGGCTGCTGCAGGTCGCGCAGGCCGTACGCGTCGGTGAGCACCGGCGAGCCCTGCAGCTGCCAGAACTCGGTGCCCGACAGGCCCAGGAAGAACTTCGGGCAGGTGGCCGTGGCCTCGCAGCGCGCCATCACGCCGCCCTTGCGGCCGCTGACCTCGTCCACGTAGTCCTTGTCCAGCCCGCGCGGCGCGGTCTGGCCGAAGGCGGTGTGGTCGGTGCGCAGGCCGCCGCCACCGCCCGGCACCGCGAAGCGCGTGTTGATGTTGGTCTGGCGCGCGGCCACGTGCGCATACAGGCCGTCGAACACCTTCGAGCCGTCCAGCGCCTGGTTGAAGCCCAGGTGCAGGAAGGTCTTCATGGCGTTGCCCGACTGCGAGGTGCCCTGGCCGATGGTGTTGACGATCTTCCCGGCCACCGGGTTGGCCTTGCCGTCGGCGTCAGCCGCCGCGTGGCGGAAGAAGCTCACCGTGTCGCGCAGCGCGGCCAGGCCCACGCCCATGACCTTCGGGTCCTTGGCGACGTAGACCACCTCGTAGAGGTACTTCGGGTCGAAGCCGCCCTTGAGGCAGATGCTGGCGGGATCGGGCGTGCCGGGGAACGGTGTGGCGGCGTCGCACTTGGCGAACTTCCAGTCGCCGGCCGGGATGAGCTGGCGCGCATCGGTCTCGTTGGCGCGGCGCGTGAGCGAGAAGCCGGGCTGGGTGTTGTCGAGCGTGGCGGGCTCGTAGGGAATCATGCTGCCGTTGAACACGCCGCCGGGCAGCGCCATCGCCGGCGTGGGTGCGGAACCGCCGGGCACGAGCTCGGCGCGGTACGGGCCGGTGATGCTGGTGCCGTCCTTGTTCCTGGCCACCGGCACGGTGGCGGTCAGCCGCGCGGCGCTGCTCTTGGGCACGTCGCCCTGCCACGCGGCGTAGAGCACCACGTAGCCGCGCTCCAGGTACACCGCGTCGCTGGGCGTCGCGGTGGGGTTGATCATGGTGAGGATGTTGCCGCGGTTGGGCGCGTCGTAGCGCAGCACGCCGCTGGCCTTGCTCATGTCCTTGGGCTTGAGCATCACGAACTCGGTCTGGTACTCGACCAGGCCGCGCGCATTGACCGGGGCGAGCTCCAGGTCCTGGATCACGGCGTTCTTCGGGTCCTTCGGGTCCACCTCACCGCTGATCACGCCGGTGAGCTTTTCATAGGCGCCGACGCTGCCGTAGGTGCCGGGAAAGTCCTCGGTGGCCGTGACGGACAGGCGCAGCTGCGGCGCGACCGGCGTCGAAGGGGTGGACGCTGCCGGCGCGTCGCCGTCGCCGCCGCAACCGGCGAGCAGCGCGGCGCCGGCGCACAGCGCCAGCAGGCTTTTCTGGAACTGCATGGTGTCTCCTCTGTGATGAATCGGCTGGGCCGCCTTCAGCGGCAGGTGAAGCTGGCGGCGTCGTCGGTGCTGCCGCTGCCGTTCCAGACGGCCTGCTTCGGATACGGGCACAGCGGCCGCGTGCGCACCGTGCTGCCCGCGACCACGCGCGAGGCGACGATCTGGTCCGGCGCCACGCCCTGCTCGACCCACTGGTCCAGCGCCATGAGCACGTCGCGCTGAGAGCTGAGCACGGGCGAGGGGCCGCCCTGGTTGCCGAAGTGGGCGGTGCCGGTGCCGCCGCCGCAGTGGCCCATGCCGGGCACCAGGAACAGCCGGAAGAAGGCGTCGGTCCCGGCCTGCGAGCCTTGCCGGGCCCGGACCTGCTCGTAGTAGGCGATGGTGTCGGCGGCGTTGACCACCGGGTCGGACCAGCCCTGGTAGACGATGGCCTTGCCGCCGCGCGCCTTGAAGGCGGCGATGTCGGGGTTGGTCTGGTCCACCAGCGCGCCGAGCTTGGCGTCGGTGAAGGCCACGTCACGGTCGTAGTCGAAGGTCCACCAGTTCCACTGCGGGTTCTCGAAGCTCCACAGCCGCCAGAAGTCGGCGCGCACCGGCTCGCTGCCGCCCCAGTAGCCCGGCCAGCCGGCCTCGGTGCCCACCACCAGGCCCGGGTAGATCTGGGCGCCGGTGCGCGGGTTCTTCGGGCCGGCGTAGATCTTTTGCGCCACCGCGACCTGTGCGGCGGTGAGGCAGCTGGCCGTCTCGGCGCCGCTGCATTGCAGCGAGGCGACGTCGAACTTGTCGGCAGTGCAGGCGCGCGGATCGCCGATGACGCCATCGTTCACGCCGTCCAGAGCGTCGCAGGCGGCCACCGCCGCGCCGTTGATGAGCGTGGCCTTGGCCGGCGGCAGGATCAGCGTGGTGTTGTCGCCGGGATGGCGGTTGGAGAGGAAGCGGTGCAGGAACTCGACGTTCAGGCGCACCCGGTTGTTGCCCGGCGCGCCGGCGATCACGCCGTCAAAGTCCTCGGGATAGCGCTGGATTTCCGCGTAGCCCTGGTGCCCGCCGGTGGAGCAGCCGTAGTAGTAGGCCCGGCTGGCGGCCTTTCCCTGCAGCTCGGCCAGCAACTGCTTGCCCGGCACCGTGATGGCGTGGATGGAGCGCGTGCCCCAGTCGGCGATCTTTTCCGGATGCCCCACGCCCCAGAACATCTCGTTGGGGTCGGCCGACTGGTGCCCGGTGTCACCGCCCATGACGGCGTAGCCCTGCCGCATGGCGTAGGCCATGTCGCCGTAGTTGAGCGTGGGGCTGTAGCCGCCGTTGCCGGTGGTCACGAGCTTGCCGTTCCAGGCCGCGCCCGACGGTACCCACAGCTCGAAGTTGACGAGCGAGTCCGCCGTCGGCGTGGCTTGCCCCTTGACCACGCAGAACGCCGGCAGGTTCTCCAGCGCCGCGGTGCCGCCCGCGGGCGTGTAGCTGCCCGCCGGCACGGGCGCGGCCGACTTCACGCTGGCGGCATCCAGCTTGAGCGCGGCGAAGCTGGCCGGGTCGCAGGCCTTGGGCGTGGCGGCCTGGGGTGGCGGCGCCGGGGCCGGAGCGCCGTCCCCGCCGCCGCAGGCGGCCAGCAGCGCCACGCTGGCTGCCAGTGCCAGCGGGGTCTTGCGTGAGTGCATGGTGTCTCCTTGGGTCGTGGTCGGGCACACGGCCGGCTCGTCCGGCAGTGGCTCAAGGGGCCTTCGTTCCGAGCGAAGGCCTGGGGAAATGAAGGGGAGCGGCACCGGCGCCAAGGCCGCCGGCGCTGCCGTCCCGGCTCAGCCGGGCGCGCTCACTCGGCCTCGATGCCGGCGGCCTTGATGACGCGGCCCCACTTCTGCGTCTCCTCGGCCTGGAACTTCGCCAGCTCCTGCGGCGAGGCGCTCCAGGCCTCGGCGCCGCTGCCCTCGAAGAAGGTCTTCGCGGCGGCGCTCTTCACGGCCACGGCCAGCAGCTCGTTGATGCGCGCCACCACCGGCTGCGGCGTGGCCGCGGGCACGTAGGCGGCGAACCAGTAGCCCATGTCGTAGCCCTTGACGCCGGCCTCGGCGATGGTCGGGACCTCGGGCAGCTGCGGGCTGCGCTTCGTGGTGGAGTAGCCCAGCGCGCGCAGCTTGCCGGCCTTGACCTGCGGCACGCCGGTGGCGGTGTCGGTGATCATCAGGTCGATCTGCCCGCCCAGCAGGTCCGTCACCGCCTGCGGGTTGCTCTTGTAGGGCACGTGCAGGATGTCGGTGCCGCTGAGCTGCTTGAACATCTCGCCGGCGACGCGGCTGGAGGAGCTGCCGCTGCCGAAGCTGAGCTTGCCGGGGCGCTTCTTCGCGTCGCCCACGACGTCCATGACGCTGCGGTAGGGCGAGTCCGCGCGCACCACCAGCACCTGCCCGCCCTTGGCCAGGCCGGCCACGGGCGCGAAGTCCTTCACCGGGTCGTAGGGCAGCTTCTTGTACAGGTGCTCGTTGGCGGCATGCGTGGTGTTGGTCGTGATCAGCACCGTGTAGCCGTCAGCCGGCGCGCGCGCCGCGGCCTGCGCCGCCATCATGCCGCTGGCGCCGGCCTTGTTGTCCACCACCACGGCCTGCTTCGTCTGCTCGGTGATGGACTGCCCCAGCGCGCGCGCGAGCTGGTCGGTGGCACTGCCCGCGGCAAAGGGGACGATGAAGGTGACGGGCTTTTCCGGGTATTTCACTTGCGCCTGCGCGGCGGACGCGCCCAGCAGCGCCAGGGTGGCGGCGCAGGCGGTGGCCAGGACGTGGCGGCGGGAAGGCGTGGAACGGTTCATGTCTTGTCTCCTTGGATGTCGATGGGGTCTTGGTGCTTCAGGCCGGTTGCCGCAGCAACGGCACCAGCGCGGCGGGCACGTCGATGTCCATGTCCAGCAGCAGGAAGGCCAGCGCCTTGCCGTGGCTGTCGAGGTTGAGCGCGTCGTTGACGCCGCCGTCGAGCACGCCCTCCAGCACGAAGTTCATGGCGTGCAGCCTGGGCAGCAGGTGGCGCGTGACGCGGCTGGGCCGCCGGTGAGCGAACTGGCGCGCCACGGCGTCCTCGGTCACCTGCGCTACCAGCAGCTCCCACAGCGCCGGGTGCCAGGCGATGACGCTGATGTTGGAAATGTTGCCCTTGTCGCCCGTGCGCCCATGCGCCAGGCATTGCAGGGGCACGCGCACGGCGGCTTGATCGGTGTTGCTCATTCAATGAACTCCAGTTGCGCCTGCACCCGCTCGCGCGGCACCAGGCACGACAGGGTGCCCAGCCGCTGGCGCAGCCCCGTGCGCACGCCGCCGCCGCCGGCCGGGCCGCAGGTGTAGAGCGCGGTGACCTCGCGCGCCAGCCGCTCGGCCTGCGGCTTGTCGGCGTGGTTGAGCGCCACGCGCAGCCGCACGTCGCGCGCATCGCCCACCGGCTGGCTCGACAGCCAGCGCCCGCCGTCGTCGCCGAAGACGCTGGACACGCCGATCAGGTCCACGCGCAGCGCGCCGCAGCCGGCCAGGCGCCGGCGCAACACGTCGCCGGCCAGCCGCGCGCGCGCCTCGGCGCCGCGCCCGGCATAGGAAATCTCCCCTTCGGCCAGCCAGCCCTGGGCATGGAAGACGTTGACCTTCAGGGCCGCGGGCCGCGCATGGCCGCGCACGCCGTGCAGCCGCACGCGGTCGGCGCCCACCGTCTCGACCCAGGCATCGCTGATGTCCGCCACCACGTCCGGCGTGAGGTAGGCAGCCGGGTCGTGCAGCTCGTACAGGAGTTGCTCCTTCACGGTGTGCTCGTCCACGCGCCCGCCCGTGCCCTCGGCCTTGCCGATGACGCAGCCGCCGTCGGTGTCGATCTCGGCAATGGGGTAGCCGACTTCCGCCAGGTCCGGCACGTCCTTGAAACCCGGGTCGGCGAAGTAGCCGCCGCAGACCTGCGCGCCGCATTCGAGCAGGTGGCCGGCCATGGTGGCGCGCGCGAGCCGGTCCCAGTCGTCGCTGGCCCAGCCGAAGTGCGCCAGCGCCGGGCCCACGGTGAGCGAGGGGTCGGACACGCGCCCGGTGATGACGACGTCCGCCCCCGCGCGCAGCGCCTCGGCGATGGCTTCCGCGCCCAGGTAGGCGTTGGCGCTGGCGATCTGCAAGTCCTGCGCCACCGCGCCCAGCGCCTCGTGCAGCAGGCCGCGGTGCGCCTCGTCCGACAGGTCGTCGCCGCTGACCACCGCCACGCGCGGCGCGCGGGTGCCGAGCTCGCGCGCCAGCGCCAGCACCCGGCGCGCCGCGGCGTGCGGGTTGGCCGCGCCGAAGTTGCCGACGATGCGGATGCCGTGCGCCAGGCAGTCGGCCAGCACCGGCGCCAGCAGCTCCGGCAGCAGCGGCTCGTAGCCGGCTTCCGGGTCGGCGCGGCGCGCCAGCTGGGCCAGCGCCAGGGTGCGCTCGGCCAGGGTCTCGAAGATCAGCACGGCGGGCTGGGCGCGCCGGATGAGCGTGTCCACCACGGGGCGGGCGGCGTCGGTGCGGTCGCCGGAAAAGCCGGCGGCACAACCGATGAGAAGGATGTCTTTCATGCACTCCAGCCCGGCGAGGGCCGCTTGGTGAGGCCACGAGGCGATGCGGTCACTGTAGGCAGGTCGGTCAAAGAGGAGAATTCGTTTGTTTGGATCAATTCATCCGCTTCGCAAATGAATGAGCCCGACCTGTCCTCGCGCCAGCTGCGCGCCTTCGTGGCGCTGGCCGAGACGCGCAACTTCACCCGCGCCGCGGCGCGGCTGCACCTGTCGCAGCCGGCGTTCAGCGCGCTGATCCGGGCGCTGGAGGAGGCCGTGGGCGCGCGGCTGTTCGACCGCAGCACGCGCCACGTGGAGCCGACCGTGGAGGGAGCGCTGTTCCTGGAGAGCGCGCAGCGCCTGCTGCGCGACCTGTCATTGAGCGTGGCCGACCTGGGCGAGCACGTGGCGCGCCGGCGTGGGCGGGTGGCCCTGGCCGCGCTGCCGGCGCTGGCCGCCGGCTGGCTGCCGCCGCTGCTGGCCGCGTTTCGCGCCCGCTACCCGGACATCGAGCTGGACGTGGCGGATGCGCTGTCCGAGGGCTGCGTGGAACGGGTGCGCGCCGGCCATGCCGACTTCGCGCTGGCGGCCGTGCGCGCCAGCGCGCCGGAGCTGCTGGCGCAGCCCTTCTGCTCCGACGGCTTCCACCTGGTGTGCCCGCGCACGCATGCACTGGCGCGGCGCGACACGGTGCGGCTGCGCGACCTGGCGGGCGAGCCCTTCATCCACCTGGCCCGCACGAGCAGCGTGCGCCAGCGCGTGGAGTCGGCGCTGGGGCCGGGCGCGCCGGCGCTCAGGCCGGTGATGGAGCTGGAGCAGCTCAGCACCGTGGCCGGCATGGTGCGCGCCGGGCTGGGCATCACGGTGGTGCCGGCGCTGACGCTGTTTCACTTCGAGCACCCGGATCTCGTCACCCGGCCGGTGGACGCGCCCGGGCTGCGGCGGCAGATCTACAGCATCCGCCGCCGCGACCGCAGCCTGTCCATCGCGGCCCAGGCGCTGTTCGACGAGCTGCTGGCGCATCGGCCCGTCCTGCGGGAAACCTGAGGTTCTCGCCGCGCCGCGGGCGGCTCCCGGCGCGGCACGGGGCTCAGGCCGTTCTGCTCTCGCCGAGCCCCAGCTCCTCGATCATGCGCTGGCGCATCACGAACTTCTGCGCCTTGCCGGTCACGGTCATCGGCAACTCGGGCACGAAGCGGATGTAGCGCGGCACCTTGTAGTGCGCGATCTGCTCCCTGCAGAAGGCGCGGATCTCGTCTTCCACGGCCATCTCGCCGGGCTTGAGCACGATCCAGGCGCACACCTCCTCGCCGTACTTCGGGTCCGGCACGCCGAACACCTGCACCGACTGCACCTTCGGGTGGCGGAAGAGGAACTCCTCGATCTCGCGCGGGTAGATGTTCTCGCCGCCGCGGATGAGCATGTCCTTCACGCGGCCGACGATGTTGCAGTAGCCGTCGGCGTCGAGCGTGGCCAGGTCGCCGGTGCGCATCCAGCCGTCCGTCACCGCCAGCCGGGTCTTCTCCGCGTCGCCCCAGTAGCCCTTCATGACCGAGTAGCCGCGCACCCACAGCTCGCCCTTCTCGCCCACGGGCACGGTCTGGCCGGTGCCGTCCACCACCTTGGCCTCCAGGTGTGGCTGGATGCGGCCGACGGTGGAGACGCGGTGCGCCAGGTCGTCCTGCGCCGAGCTCTGGAACGACACCGGGCTGGTCTCGGTCATGCCGTAGGCGATGGTGATCTCGCGCATGTGCATCTGCGAGACCACGCGCTTCATGGTCTCGATCGGGCACGGCGAGCCGGCCATGATGCCGGTGCGCAGCCGGCCCAGGTCGAACCGGGCGAAGTCCGGATGGTCGAGCTCGGCGATGAACATGGTCGGCACGCCGTGCAGCGCGGTGCAGGCTTCCTCGGCCGCGGCCGCCAGCGTTGCACCCGCATCGAAGACCTCGCCTGGAAACACCATCTGCGCGCCCGTGGACACGCAGGCCAGCACCGCCAGCACCATGCCGAAGCAGTGGTACAGCGGCACGGGGATGCACAGCGAGTCCTGCTCGCTGAAGTTCATGGCCTGGGCCACGCAGCGCGCGTTGTTGACCACGTTGTGGTGCGTGAGCGTGGCGCCCTTGGGGTTGCCGGTGGTGCCGCTGGTGAACTGGATGTTGATGGCGTCATGGCAGTCCAGCGCGGCGTCCAGGGCGTCGAGCCCGGCCGTGCCGGCGGCGTCGCCGCGCGCGAGCACGTCGTCGTAGTTGAGCATCCCGGGCGTGCGCTCCTCGCCCATGCGGATCACGATCTCCAGGCCCGGCAGCCGGCTCGCCTTCAGTCGTCCCGGCGCGCAGCCGGCCAGCTCGGGCGCCAGCGCCTGCAGCATGCCCAGGTAGTCGGAGCTGCGCAGTTGCCGCGCCGACACGATGGCGCGGCAGCCCGAGGCATTGAGCGCGTATTCCAGCTCCGCCAGCCGGTAGGCCGGGTTGATGTTGACCAGGATGACGCCGATGCGCGCCGTGGCGAACTGCGTGACGAGCCACTCCACGCGGTTGGGCGACCAGATGCCCAGCCGGTCGCCCGGCCGCAGGCCCAGCGCCGCCAGTCCGGCGGCGAAGCGATCGACCTCGGCCTGGAACTGCGCCCAGGTCCAGCGCACGCCCTGCTCGCGGAACACCACCGCCGGCCGCTGCGGCCAGCGGGTGGCGGTTTGCGCCAGCAGCTGCGCGATGGTGGCCGTGGACAGCGGCGTGTCCGTCGCGCCCCGCACGTGCGACAGCCCTTCGCGCGGCGCCACGCCCAGGGATGCACCGGCATCGACCATGCTTTCGTCTCCTGTGGTTCTTGGAAGCTGGGATCTGGAACAGGGCCGCCAAGTTAATCGGCTGCGGTGCTTCATTGCTGCCGTGGTGGTTGCAGATCCTGCCAATGCGGCCGGTGGCCCATGGGTCGGGACGACGCGCGCGGGGGCGATGCCGCCCGGGCCCCGGCGTCCGGGCACCGCCGTTTAGAGTGCGTGATTCGGGCACACGTCGCCGACGTTTCCACGACCCCCTCCGTTCCCCGCAAGAGGCTCAGCATGACCTACCCCAACACGCAACTCTTCATCAACGGCCAGTGGCGCGACGCCGCGGACGGCAGGACGCTGGCCGTGTTCAACCCGGCCACGGGCGCGGAGATCGGCCGCGTCGCCCATGCCGGTCAGGCCGACCTGGACCAGGCGCTGGAGGCCGCGCAGAAGGGCTTCGAGACGTGGCGCGACATGACGGCCGCCGAGCGCAGCAAGATCATGCGCAAGGCCGCCGCGCTCATGCGCGAGCGCGCCGGCGAGATCGCCCCGCTGCTGACGCAGGAACAGGGCAAGCCGCTGGCCGAAGCCAAGGGCGAGGCGCTGGCGGCGGCCGACATCATCGAGTGGTTTGCCGAGGAGGGTTTCCGCGTCTATGGGCGCATCGTGCCGTCGCGCGCCAACCTGGCGATCCGGCAGATGGTGCTGAAGGACCCGGTGGGCCCGGTGGCCGCGTTCACGCCCTGGAACTTCCCGATCAACCAGGTGGTGCGCAAGGTCGGCGCCGCGCTGGCCGCGGGCTGCTCGATGCTGGTCAAGGCGCCCGAGGAAACCCCGGCCGGCCCGGCCGCGCTGATCCGCGCCTTCGCCGATGCCGGCATCCCGCCCGGCGTGCTGGGCCTGGTCTACGGCAACCCAGCCGAGATCTCCAGCTACCTGATCCCGCACCCGGTGATCCGCAAGGTCACCTTCACCGGCTCCACGCCGGTGGGCAAGCAGCTCGCCGCGATGGCCGGCCAGCACATGAAGCGCGTGACGATGGAGCTCGGCGGCCACGCCCCGGTGATCGTCTGCGACGACGCCGACATCGCGCTGGCCGTCAAGTCCGCCGGCGCGGCCAAGTTCCGCAACGCCGGCCAGGTCTGCATCTCGCCGACGCGCTTCCTGGTGCACGAGAGCATCAAGGCCGAGTTCGCGCAGCAGATGGCGCAGTACGCGCAGGGCCTAAAGGTCGGCGACGGCCTGGCCGAGGGCACGCAGATGGGCCCGCTGGCCAACCCGCGCCGCCTCACGGCCATGGCGCAGTTCCAGGAGGACGCCGTCCAGGCCGGCGCGCAGGTGCTGGCCGGCGGCAAGCGCATCGGCGAGTCCGGCAACTTCTGGGAGCCGACCGTGCTGCTCGACGTGCCGCTGCAGGCCAGGATCTTCAATGACGAGCCCTTCGGCCCGGTGGCGGCGATCCGCTCCTTCGAGCGGCTGGAGGACGCGATCGCGGAAGCCAACCGCCTGTCCTTCGGACTGGCCGGCTACGCCTTCACGAAGTCGCTGAAGAACGCCGACCTGCTCGCGCGCCGCGTCGAGGTGGGCATGCTCTGGGTCAACATGCCGGCCATGCCCAGCGCGGAGATGCCCTTCGGCGGCATCAAGGACTCGGGCTACGGCTCCGAGGGCGGCCCCGAGGCGCTCGATGCCTACCTGAACGCGCGAGCCGTGGCGGTGATGAACGTCTGACCGTGAACATGGCCGCCGGCCAAGCCGGCGGCCATGCGCGTCAGGCCAGCTCCACCGCCAGCGCCGTGGCCTCGCCGCCGCCGATGCACAGGCTGGCCACGCCGCGCCGGGCGCCGCGCTGGCGCAGCGCGCCCAGCAGCGTGACGATGATGCGCGCGCCGGTGGCGCCGATCGGGTGGCCCATCGCGCAGGCGCCGCCATGCACGTTGACGCGCTCATGCGGCAGCTCCAGCTCGCGCATCGCGGCCATGGTCACGACGGCGAAGGCCTCGTTGATCTCCCACAGGTCCACCTCGCCCGGCTGCCAGCCCAGCTTGGCCAGCAGCTTGCGGATCGCGCCCGCCGGCGCGGTGGTGAACCAGGCCGGCTCCTGCGCATGCGTGGCATGGCCGTGGATCACGGCCAGCGGCGCGAGGCCGCGCGCGCGCGCGGTGGACTGGCGCATCAGCACCAGCGCCGCGGCGCCGTCGGAGATGGAGCTGGAGTTGGCGGCCGTGACCGTGCCGTCCTTCGCAAACGCCGGCTTGAGCCCGGCGATCTTGTCGAGCTGCACCTTGCCCGGCGCCTCGTCGCCCTCGACGAGCTTCTCGCCGCCGCGGCCCGGCACCGCCACCGGCGCGATCTCCCAGCGGAACAGCCCGTCGCGCTGCGCCTGCTGCGCGCGCAGCGTGGACGTGGCGGCGTAGGCGTCCTGCTCCTCGCGCGTGAAGCCGAAGTGGCGCGCGCAGTCCTCGGCGAAGGTGCCCATCAGCCGGCCGTTGGTGGCGGCGCCGTAGCGGTCCTCCAGGCCGTCGAAGAACATGTGGTCGAGCATCTGGCCGTGGCCCAGGCGCTGCCCCGTGCGGGCCCTGGGCAGCAGGTAGGGCGCGTTGCTCATCGACTCCATGCCGCCGGCCACGATCACGTCCTGGCTGCCGGCCAGCAGCAGGTCGTGCGCGAGCATGGTGGCCTTCATGCCCGAGCCGCAGACCTTGTTGAGCGTGGTGCAGCCGGCGGACAGCGGCAGGCCCGCGCCCAGGGCCGCCTGGCGCGCCGGCGCCTGGCCCAGGCCCGCGGGCAGCACGCAGCCCATCAGCACTTCCTGCACCGCGTCGGGCGGCAGCCCGGCGCGCTCGACGGCGGCGCGGATGGCGTGAGCGCCCAGCTGCGGCGCCGCCAGCGCGGCGAGCTCGCCCTGCAGGCCGCCCAGCGGCGTGCGGGCCGCGCCGACGATGACGACGGGATCGTGGGGGGTGGCTGAAACGGTGGTCATTCGTGTCTCCTGCATGAGAGGGTCAGTTCACGGGAGCGGCGTGCGTCAGGCCCCGGCCACGGCGCGGGCGATGACCAGGCGCTGGATGTCGGAGGCGCCCTCGTAGATCTGCGTCACGCGCACGTCGCGGTAGATGCGCTCCACGGGGAAGTCGCTGACGTAGCCGTAGCCGCCGTGGATCTGGATCGCGTCCGAGCACACGCGCTCGGCCATGGTCGAGGCGAACAGCTTGGCCATGGACGCCTCCTTCAGGCACGGCTGCCCGGCATCCTTGAGCGTGGCCGCGTGCAGCACCAGCTGGCGCGCCGCCTCGACCTGCGTGGCCATGTCGGCGAGGCGGAAGGCCACGGCCTGGTGCTCGATGATGGGCACGTCGAAAGCGACGCGCTCCCTGGCGTACTTCACGGCCGCGTCCAGCGCCGCGCGCGCCATGCCCACCGACTGCGCCGCGATGCCGATGCGCCCGGCCTCCAGGTTGGACAGCGCGATCTTGTAGCCCTCGCCTTCGCGGCCCAGCAGGTGGTCCGCGGGGATGCGGCAGTTCTCGAAGGTGATGGTGGCCGTGTCCGAGGCGCGCTGGCCCATCTTGTCTTCCAGCCGGGACACGATGTAGCCGGGCGTGTCGGTGGGCACGAGGAAGCAGGAAATGCCCTTCTTGCCCGCGGCCTTGTCGGTGACGGCGAACACCAGGGCCAGCTGCGCGTGCTTGCCGCTGGTGATGAACTGCTTGGCACCGTCGAGCACCCAGTGCTCGCCGTCGCGCACGGCGCGGGTGTGCAGCGCCGAGGCGTCGGAGCCGGCGTGCGGCTCGGTCAGGCAGAAGGCGCCGAGCCACTCGCCGCTGGCCAGGCGGCGCAGGTAGCGGTCCTTCTGCGCGTCGGTGCCGTACTTGAGCGTGATGCCGCAGGCCAGCGAGTTCTGCACGCTGACGATGGTGGAGGTGGCGCCGTCGCCGGCGGCGATCTCCTCCAGCGCCAGCACCAGCGACACGTAGTCCAGCCCGGCGCCGCCCCACTCCTCGGGCACCACCATGCCCATGGCGCCCAGGCCGGCGAGCTCCTGCAGCGCTTCCCTCGGGAAGCGGTGCTCACGGTCCCACTCGGCGGCAAAGGGTGCCAAGCGCTCCTGCGCGAAGCTGCGCATGGCGTCGCGGATCATCTCCTGTTCGGGGGTCGGGATCATGCTGCTCTCTTTTGGCTGCTTGATTACTTAGCCGCCATGCGGATCGCGCCGTCGAGGCGGATGACCTCGCCGTTGAGATACGCGTTCTCGACGATGTGCTGCACCAGGCCCGCGAACTCGTCGGGCCGCCCAAGGCGCGAGGGGAACGGGACCATCCGGCCCAGCGCGTCCTGCACCTCGGTGGGCATGCCCTTGAGCATGGGCGTTTCCATGATCCCCGGCGCGATCGTCACCACGCGGATGCCGTGGCGCGCCAGCTCGCGCGCGATCGGCAGCGTCATCGCCACCACGCCGCCCTTGGACGCCGCGTAGCCGGCCTGGCCGATCTGGCCATCGAAGGCCGCCACCGAGGCGGTGTTGACGATCACGCCGCGCTCGCCGTCCGGGCCGGGCGCGCTCTCGGCAATGGCGGCCGCGGCCAGGCGCAGCATGTTGAAGGTGCCGACCAGGTTGACCTGCACCGTGCGCGCGAAGCTCTCCAGCGCGTGCGGGCCGTCGCGGCCGAGCACCTTCTCGGCCGGCGCGACGCCGGCGCAGTTGACGAGCCCGTGCAGCGCGCCGAAAGCCGCGCGGCACTCGGCCAGCGCGGCCTGCGCGCTGGCGGCGTCGGACACGTCGGTCTTCACGAAGCGTGCCGGCGCGCCCAGCTCGGCCGCGAGCGCGGCGCCGGCCGCGTCGTTCAGGTCGGCCAGCAGCACGCGCGCGCCGGCCGCCACCAGGCGGCGCGCCGTGGCCGCGCCCAGGCCGGAGCCGGCGCCGGTGACGATGAAGTTGCGGTCCTGGATCTGCATGTCGTGTCTCCTCTCGTCCTCTTGTGAAGGGGTGCCCGGGGCAGCGGGCGCCCGATCCGCGCAGCGTAAGCCGGCCGGCCGCGCCTGCCCATGTCCGGGCACGGCAGGCTGCATGGGGCGCGGGGACACTGTCCGGCGCTCAGTAACATCCCGCCATCTCTTTCTGGAGCGACACGGCCCGGCTCATGACGGCGGCACAAGACAAGGGCACGATTTCCGTCGGCCTCGTGCACGAGGCCCTGCTCGGGGCCCGGCAGCGCGGCCTGGACGTCGGCGCGGTACTGGAGCAGGCGCACATCGACCCCCGGCTGCTCGACGCGCCCCGGGCCCGCGTGCCGGCCTTGGCCTATGCCCGGCTGTGGGCGGCGCTGGCCGATGCCATGGACGACGAGTTCTTCGGCATGGACGCGCACCCCATGCGCCGCGGCAGCTACCGGCTGATGTGCCACGCCGTGCTGAGCTGCGACACGCTGGGCCGCGCGCTGCAGCGCATGCTGACCTTCCTGCGCGCCGTGCTGGACGACCTGCGCGGCGAGCTGCGCCTCGAAGGCGGGCACGCCGTCCTGGTGGTGCACGACCAGGGCCCGCCGCGTCGCATGTTCACCTACGCCACCTGGCTGATGCTGGTGCACGGCCTGGCCTGCTGGCTGGTGCGCCGGCGCCTGCCGCTGCTGGAGGCCCAGTTCCGCTGCCCGGAGCCCGAGGACGTGGCCGACTACCGCACCCGCTTCTGCGACGCCGCCCGCTTCGGCGCGCCGGTCACGCTGGTGCGCTTCGAGGCCCGGCTGCTGGAGCTGCCCATCGTCGAAAGTGAAGGCAGCCTGCCCGCCTTCCTGCGCGGCGCGCCCGCCAACCTGCTGGTGAGGTACCGCAACGAGGCCAGCCTCAGCGCCCAGGTGCGGCGCCGGCTGCGCGGCGTGGAGCCCGAAAGCTGGCCAGAGCTCGACGAGCTGGCACGCAGCCTGGCGATGTCGGGCACGACGCTGCAGCGGCGCCTGCAGTCCGAGGGGCTGAACTACCAGCGCCTGAAGGACGCGCTGCGGCGCGACATCGCCATCGAGCTGCTGGGCAAGACCGGGCTGGCGGTGGCCGACGTGGGCGCCCGGGTCGGCTTCCAGGAGACCAGCGCCTTCCATCGCGCATTCAAGAAGTGGACCGGCGTGAGTCCGGGGATGTACCGGCGTGGAAGCGGCGCGCCGCTGGCGGCCGCCATGCCCGTCCAGCCGCTCGAACGCTGAAGCGCGCGGCGCGGCGGCCGGCGCCGCTCTGAAATCAGGCTGCAACAACCGCCCGGCAAGCTTCGGGATGCGTTCTTGCGGGCGCACCGCTTGCCCGGGCCTGCGGCACCCACCGCGCCGCGCCGCCGGTTCGCGCGCCGGCGTTCCAGCATCCGGGTCATCGCCGACACCGTGTCGCAAGGACACCCCTACTGCGCTGCAGCATTCAGGCGAAACCCGTAGAATGAACGTTCATTCAGAAACCAGTTCCAGGCGTCTGACCGCGCCTGCTTCCGCCATGCCTTTGCTGCGACCGCCTTACCGCCTGACCCTTTCAACCACGCTGGTCGCCCTGGCCTGCAGCCTCGTAATGCTGGCCGGCTGCTCCAAGGGCGGGCAGCAGCAGGCGGCGCCGGCCGCGCCGCCGCCGGCGCAGGTGGGCGTGGTGACGGTGCAGGTGCAGCCGCTGACCCTGCGCACCGAGCTGGCCGGGCGCACCACGCCGTACCTGGTGGCCGAGGTGCGGCCGCAGGTGGGCGGGCTGATCCAGAAGCGCCTGTTCGAGGAAGGCAGCTTCGTGAAGGCCGGCCAGACGCTCTACCAGATCGACCCGGCCACGCTGCAGGCCAACCTGGAGAGCGCCCGCGCCTCGCTGGCCAAGGCGCAGGCCAACGTCGCCACGGCCGAGCTGCGCGCGCGCCGCTACGACGAGCTGGTGACGATCGACGCGGTGAGCAAGCAGGCGCGCGACGACGCCCAGGCGCAGCTGCTGCAGGCGCGCGCCGACGTGGCCACCGCCGCCGCGGCGGTGAAGACGGCGCAGATCAGCGTGCAGTACGCGCAGGTCAGCGCGCCGATCTCCGGCATTGCCGGGCGCTCCACGGTCACGCCGGGCGCGCTGGTCACGGCCAGCCAGGCCGCGCCGCTGGTGACGGTGCAGCAGCTCGACCCGATCTACGTGGACATCCAGCGCGCCAGTGCCGAGCTGCTGCAGCTGCAGCGTGCCTTTGCCGCGGGCAAGCTGCAGCGCGTGGACGCGGGCCGGGCCCGCGTCAGGCTGCAGCTGGAGGACGGCAGCAGCTACCCGCTCGAAGGCACGCTCAAGTTCGCCGAGGCCACCGTGGATCCGGGCACCGGCAACGTCACGCTGCGTGCCGTGTTCCCGAACCCGAAGGGCCTGCTGCTGCCGGGCATGTACGTGCGCGCGCTGCTTGAGGAGGGCTCGACGCCCAGCGCCATCCTGGCGCCGCAGCGCGCCGTCACGCGCGACCCCAAGGGCCAGGCGCTGGCGATGGTCGTGGGCCCGGACAACAAGGTGCAGCCGCGCCCGCTCAAGGTGGACCGCGCCGTGGGCGACCAGTGGCTGGTGGCCGAAGGCCTGCAGCCCGGCGACCGGCTGATCGTGGACGGGCTGCAGAAGGTGCGCCCGGGCGCGACGGTGCAGCCGGTGCCCGTGACCCCCGCGGCGTCCGCGTCCGGCGCGGGCACCGGCACGCCGGCGGCTTCGGCCTCGGCCTCCGCGATGGCCGCCTCCGGCGCCACCGCCAACTGATCACGACGCGAGGCGCATCAACCCATGTCACGCTTCTTCATCGATCGGCCCATCTTCGCGTGGGTGATCGCCATCATCATCATGCTCGCCGGCGCGCTGGCCATCCGCACGCTGGCCATCGAGCAGTACCCGCCGATCGCGCCGCCGCAGATCACGATCAACGCCGTGTACCCGGGCGCCTCCGCCAAGACGCTGGAGGACACGGTCACGCAGATCATCGAGCAGCGCATGAAGGGCCTGGACGGCCTGACCTACATGTCGTCCACCAGCGACGCGCAGGGCAACGTCGCCATCACGCTGACCTTCGACGCCGGCACCAACCCCGACATCGCGCAGGTGCAGGTGCAGAACAAGCTTGCCGCCGCAACGTCCCTGCTGCCGCAGGAGGTGCAGCGCCAGGGCGTGCAGGTGGTCAAGAGCCGCGTCAACTTCCTCATGGTGCTGGGCTTCGTGTCCGAGGACGGCAGCATGAACCGCACCGACATCTCGGACTACGTGTCGTCGCAGGTGGTCGATCCGCTCAGCCGCGTCCCCGGCGTGGGCGAGGTCACGCTCTTCGGCGCGCAGTACGCCATGCGCATCTGGCTCGACCCGGGCAAGCTCGACCAGTACCGGCTCACCCCGGCCGACGTCTCGGCCGCGATCCGCGCGCAGAACGCGCAGGTCTCGGCGGGCCAGATCGGCGCGGCCCCGGCGCAGCCCGGGCAGCAGCTCAACGCCACCGTGACGGCGCAGACGCGGCTGCAGACGCCGCAGCAGTTCGAGGCCATCCTGCTGCGCACCACCCCGGACGGCGCGCGGGTGCACCTGCGCGACGTGGCGCGGGTGGAGATCGGCGCCGAGACCTACTCGCTGGAGTCCCGCTACAACGGCAAGCCTGCCGCCGGCGTGGCGCTGCGCCTGGCCACCGGCGCCAACGCGCTGGACACGGCCGAGGCCGCGCGCGCCGAGCTCGCGCGCCTGGAGAAGAACTTCCCCGTCGGCATGAGGGCGGTGGTGGCGTACGACACCACGCCGTTCGTGCGGCTGTCCATCGAGGAGGTGGTCAAGACGCTGATCGAGGCCGTGATCCTCGTGTTCCTGGTGATGTACCTGTTCCTGCAGAACTTCCGCGCCACGCTGATCCCCACGATCGCCGTGCCGGTAGTGCTGCTGGGCACCTTCGGCGTGATGTCGGCGGCGGGCTTCACCATCAACACGCTGACCATGTTCGGCCTGGTGCTGGCCATCGGCCTGCTGGTGGACGACGCCATCGTGGTGGTCGAGAACGTCGAGCGCGTGATGACCGAGGAGGGACTCCCGCCGCGCGAGGCCACGCGCAAGTCGATGGACCAGATCACGGGCGCGCTGATCGGCATCGCGCTGGTGCTCAGCGCGGTGCTGGTGCCCATGGCCTTCTTCGGCGGCTCCACCGGCGTGATCTACCGCCAGTTCTCCATCACCATCGTCTCGGCCATGGCGCTGTCGGTGCTGGTGGCGCTGATCCTGACGCCGGCGCTGTGCGCCACCATGCTCAAGCCGGTGAAGAAGGGCGAGCACCACGCCAAGGGGCGCTTCTTCACCTGGTTCAACCGCAGCTTCGAGCGCGGCACCAACGGCACGCAGCGCGGCGTCTCGCGCATGATCAACCGGCGCGGGCGCTGGCTGGTGGTGTACGGGCTCATCGGCGTGGGCCTGGCGCTGCTGTTCGCGCGGCTGCCGCAGTCGTTCCTGCCCGACGAGGACCAGGGCATCCTGTTCACGCAGGTGCAGCTGCCCGCGGGCGCCACGCAGCAGCGCACGCTGCAGGTGATCGAGCGCGTCGAGCAGCATTTCCTGGGCTCGGAAGCGTCGCGCGTGCAGTCGATCTTCACGGTGGCGGGCTTCAGCTTCGCCGGCCGCGGCGAGAACATGGGCATCGGCTTCGTGCGCATGAAGGACTGGAGCGAGCGCAAGGGCGCCGAGAACGGCGTGCGCGCCATCGCCGGGCGGGCCATGGGCACCTTCATGAAGTGGCGCGACGCGATGGTGTTCGCCTTCGCGCCGCCGGCGGTGATCGAGCTGGGCAACGCCACGGGCTTCGATTTCTACCTGCAGGACCAGGCCGGCCAGGGCCACGACGCGCTGATGGCCGCGCGCAACCAGTTCCTGGGCCTGGCGGCGCGGGAGCCGTCGCTTGTGGGCGTGCGCCCCAACGGCCTGGACGACTCGCCTCAGCTGCGCATCGACGTGGACCAGGCCCGCGCCGGCGCGCTGGGCGTGTCGGTGGCGAGCATCAACGAGATGCTGGCCTCCGCCTGGGGCGGCTCGTACGTGGACGACTTCATCGACCGCGGCCGCGTCAAGCGCGTGTACATGCAGGCCGACGCGCCGTATCGCATGCAGCCCGAGGACCTGAACGACTGGAAGGTGCGCAACGCGTCGGGCCAGATGGTGCCCTTCAATGCCTTTGCCTCGGCGCACTGGGAGCTGGGCTCGCCTCGGCTGGAGCGCTTCAACGGCGTGAGCGCCGTGCAGATCCAGGGCCAGGCCGCGCCGGGCACGAGCTCGGGCGATGCGCTCAACACCGTGCAGCGGCTGGCCGCGCAGCTGCCGCCGGGCTTCGGCGTCGCCTTCAGCGGCCTGTCCTACCAGGAGCGCATTTCCGG
The DNA here is from genome assembly GCF_009760915.1 of Azohydromonas aeria. Classification (GTDB taxonomy): domain Bacteria; phylum Pseudomonadota; class Gammaproteobacteria; order Burkholderiales; family Burkholderiaceae_C; genus Azohydromonas; species Azohydromonas aeria. Next base: position 36,860 of record NZ_VIDQ01000015.1, on the reverse strand, counting down.
CTCGCAGGCGCCGGCGCTGTTCGCCATCTCGATCCTGGTGGTGTTCCTGTGCCTGGCCGCGCTCTATGAAAGCTGGTCCATCCCCTTCGCGGTGATGCTGGTGGTGCCGCTGGGCGTGCTGGGCGCGGTGCTGGCCGCCTTCGGCCGGGGCCTGAGCAACGACGTGTACTTCCAGGTCGGCCTGCTGGTCACGGTGGGCCTGTCGGCGAAGAACGCGATCCTGATCGTCGAGTTCGCCAAGGAGCTGACCGAGAAGGGCATGGAGCTCAAGGCGGCGACGCTGGAGGCGGTGCGGCTGCGGCTGCGCCCGATCCTGATGACCTCGCTGGCCTTCGGCCTGGGCGTGCTGCCGCTGGCGCTGGCCACCGGCGCGGGCTCGGGCTCGCAGAACGCCATCGGCACCGGCGTGCTCGGCGGCATGGTCGCCGCCACGGTGCTGGGCGTGCTCTTCGTGCCGGTGTTCTTCGTGGCCGTGCGCAGCCGCTTCAAGGGCAAGCCCGCGCCTTCGGCCGCCGAATCGGCCAACGCTGCCAACTCCGGTCCGGTGGGGGCCTGACAGCCATGACGACTACGACAACGATGACGACTCGCTCCCGACCCCGCCTGGCCGCCGCCGCGCTGGCCGCCCTGGCCTTCCTGGGCGGCTGCGCGAGCCTGGCGCCCGACTACCAGCGCCCGGCCGCGCCGGTGCCCGCGCAACTGGGCACGGCGCCGGCCGACGCCTCGGCCACGACGCCGGTGGCCGACATCGGCTGGCAGTCCTTCTTCGCCGACGAGCGGCTGCAGCGGCTGATCGCGCTGGCGCTGGACAACAACCGTGACCTGCGCATCGCCGCGCTCAACATCGAGCGCGCGCGCGGCCTCTACGGCGTGCAGGCGGCCGACGCACTGCCCTCGGTGGGCGTGGCCGGCGGCGCCAATGCGCAGCGCATCCCGGGCGACCTCAACACCAGCGGCCAATCCGTCGTGTCGCGCCAGTACAGCGCGACGCTGGGTTTCAGCGCCTATGAGCTCGACCTGTTCGGCCGCGTGCGCAGCCTGCGCGAGTCGGCGCAGCAGCAGGTCTTCGCCACCGAGGAGGCGCGTCGCGCCACGCACGTCAGCCTGGTGTCGCAGGTGGCGGCGAGCTGGCTGACGCTGGCGGCTGACCTGGCGCGCCAGCAGCTGGCGCAGGCCACGCTGAAAAGCCAGTCCGACACGCTGCGCCTGACCGAGCGCCGGTTTGAGCTGGGCGTGTCCTCCGACCTGGACGTGCAGCGCGCGCGCACCACGGTCGAGACCGCCCGCGCCGACGTGGCACGCTTTGCCGGCCAGGTGCAGGCCGACCTGCAGGCGCTGCAGCTGCTGCTGGGCACGCCAGTGCCGCCGGAACTCATGCCCGGCACGGAGGCGACGGCGCTGGCCTTCACGCCGCTGCCGGCCGGGCTGTCGTCGGAGGTGCTGCTGCAGCGCCCGGACGTGGCACAGGCCGAGCGCGACCTGCTCGCGGCCAACGCCACCATCGGCGCGGCGCGCGCGGCCTTCTTCCCGCGCATCTCGCTGACCGCTTCCATCGGCACGGCCAGCTCCTCGCTCTCCGGCCTGTTCGGCTCGGGCTCGGGCATCTGGAGCTTCGTGCCGCAGCTGGCGCTGCCCATCTTCGACCAGGGCCGCAACCGCGCGAACCTGCAGGTGGCGCAGGCCGACCGCGACATCCGCGTCGCGGCCTACGAGCGCAGCATCCAGGCCGCGTTCCGCGAGGTGGCCGACGCGCTGGCGCAGCGCCAGAGCCTGGCCGAGCAGCTCGCCGCGCAGCGCGCGCTGGAGGACGCGGCGGCGCGGGCGCAGTTCCTGTCGCAGGCGCGCTTCGAACGCGGCGTGGACGACTTCCTGAGCGTCCTCGACGCGCAGCGCTCGCTGTACGCGGCGCAGCAGGGCCGGCTCACCACCGCACTGGCGCAGCAGGTCAACGCCGTGACGCTGTACAAGGCGCTGGGCGGCGGCTGGGCGGCGACGACGCGCACGGCGGACGCCGCCCCGGCGGCGGCGCAGCGCTGACATGGCGCCGACCAACGACGGCGACCGCGCCGAGGCGCGGCGCCAGCATCTGCTCGACGCGGCCGCGCAATGCTTTCGCGCCCATGGCTTTCATGGCGCGAGCATGGCCGAGATCGCGCGCACCGCGGGCATGAGCCCGGGCCACATCTACAACCTGTTCGAGAACAAGGAAGACCTGATCAGCGCCATCGTCGCGCGCGACCAGGCGAACTGGCTGGCCAAGGCCGAGGCGATGCTGCGCGCCCCGGACGTGGCGCAGGCCATGCTCGACGGCGTGGCCAGCGGCGTGCAGGACTGCACCGACCGCGCCGGTGCGGCGCTGCGGCTGGAGGTCGCGGCCGAGGCCGGGCGCAATCCCAAGCTCGCCACCGTCGTGCAGGCCGCCGACGCGGCCAGCCGCGAGCGCTGCGAGCGGCTGATCAGCGCAGCGCTGGCACAGCGTGGGGTCGCCCTCGACCCTGCCGCGCTGCGCGCCCGCGCCGCGGCGCTGGCCGCCCTCTTCGACGGGCTCATGGTGCGCAGCGTGCGCGATCCGGACATGGACAAGGCCATGCTCGGCGTGGAAGTGCAGCGCCTGGTGCGGGCGCTGATCGAGGCTTAAGTATTGCCGCGGCAGGGCGGCGGCGCAGGCCATATACAACATACGCGGGTCAAGCAACCGGAGCTCGGCATGACGACGAGCGTGACCCGCAGACCCGCCGCGGCGCCTTTTTCTTCCCCTTACCCCTCCTGTAAGCGCAGGACGCGGAACTGGTTTCGGCCTCCGACCCGCTCTGGTTCCGTTCCGGCGTTGGCGGACGGCTGTGCTGCCTTTTCTGCTCCTCCTCCGCCCCAGGCTTATTGCTGGCGGCCGACGTCCTGTTGAAGGGAATGTGAAAAGAGAAGTCAGGACAGGACAGGTGTTTTGGCTGGTTCAAGAGGTAGCCAGGAAGCGGATCAATGTATTTTGAGTGTATCGTGTATGTTGTATTTTGGCCTGGACATGCTCTGCGGACGTAGCAGCCATCTGCTGCGCAGGCACAAAAAGAGGCCGCCCGCGGCGGCCTCGCTGGCATCGGTGGCCGGAACTCAAGGCATCGGCGGCACTGCGGTCGCGGGCTGGCGCATCGCCTGTTGCGTGGCCTGAGCCAGCGTGGCGGGGGCTTGCTGCATCAGCGCTGCACTGCCCTGGCCCAGCGCCATCAGGAACTCCATGTAGTTCTTCATCAGGCCCATCATCAGGTCGCCCAGGGCATTGGCGGGCAGCGGCAACTGCGGCGGTGCGCCGGCTCCCGGATTGAGGAACATGCGCTGCGTTTGCGCCATGGCCTGCGCCATCACTTCGGGCGACAGCGAGAACTTGGTCAGCAACTCCAGGTTGGACTGCGCCAGCTTGGTGAAGGGCGCCATGAACGGCTGCATCAGGTCGGTGGGCATGGGAACTCCTTGGGGTGTTCGATGGAGGTCGGAAAAGGAAGCCGGCGCAGGGCCTGCGGCGCCGAGGCGCACGGTGGGGCGCGGCCAGGGTGCACGCCACTGGTCGGTCCGAGCCCCGGTCCGGAGCACATGGCGCTCCCGCCCCGGGTCCTCCGTTCTTGCAATCCCGCCCGCCACGCGGGTCGTGTCCGGCACGGGACAATCCCGGCCATGGCATCGAAGCATCTGGTTCTATTCGGCGCATTGCTGTTGGCCGGTGCCGCGCAAGCGCGGGCAGCGGACAGCGACAAGCTCCAGTGCGTGGCCGCACTGCGGCTGCATTCCAACCAACTGGCCGGGCAGGTGCGGGCCGGCGACGAAGCGCGCAAGCCCGAGCTGCTGCAGGTGTTGCGCCAGGGCGGCGCCTTCGTGGGCGAGGCCTGGCTCGACGGCCTGGGCAACGAGGACGCTGCCAAGGCGCGGCTGGCGCAGGCCGAGACCGAGGTCCGCGCCCTGGGCGCGTCGCAGGCCGGCGCGCTGCGCTCGCAGTGCGCGGCGCAGGCCGACGCGATGATCGAACACGCGCCGGGCTGGCAGCGCCGCGTCATCGACCGCTTCGCGCAGTCGCGCATGGACAAGATGCTGAAGGCGCATTGATTGAGCGGGTGGCCCGGCGCCGCGGCTCGGATGGCGCGTCAGCCTTGCGACGCCGGTCCCGGCGCCGAACCGATGTCCAAGCCGGTCTCCGCTCCTTCGGCCTCGCGCGCCAGCAGCGCGCGCTTGCGCTCCACGCCCCAGCGGTAGCCCGAGAGGCTGCCGTCGCGCCGCACGATACGGTGGCAGGGCACGGCCACGGCCAGCACGTTGGCCGCGCAGGCGCCGGCCACGGCGCGCACCGCCGCCGCGGCGCCGATGCGCGCGGCCAGCTCCGCGTAGCTCAGCGTCTGCCCGGGCGGGATCTGCTGCAGTGCCTGCCACACGCGCTGCTGGAAGGCGGTGCCGCGAATGTCCAGCGGCAGCACCGCCGGCGCGCGCGGGTCCTCGACCAGCGCCACGACCCGCGCCACCAGCGCGTCGAAGTCGGCGTCGCCGGCGTGCAGCCGGGCCTGCGGGAAGCGGTCCTGCAGCTCGCGCACCAGCGCGTCCGCGTCGTCGCCGAGCGAGATGGCGCACACGCCGCGCTCGCTGCAGGCCACCAGCAGCGCCCCGAGCGCGCACTGCGCCACGGCGAAGCGGACATTCATGCCGGCGCCGCCGGCGCGGTAGCGCCCGGGCGCCATGCCCAGCAGCGCGTCGGACTGCGCGTAGAAGCGGCCGCTGGAACCGAAGCCCGCGCCAAACAGCGCGCTGGTCACGGTGCTTTCGGCTTGCAGGGCGGACTGCAGCCGGCGCGCGCGCAGCGCCTGGGCGTAGCCGCGCGGCGTCAGCCCGGTGGCCGCCCTGAAGACGCGGCGCAGCTGCGCGGGGCTCAAGCCGGCCTCGCGCGCCAGGGCCTCCAGCGGCGGCGGCGCCTCGCAGGCCTCGATGTGCCGGCACAGTGCCGCCACCTGCTGCGCGCGCCGCGCGGCGCGGCCGGGGCCATCCGGATCGCAGCGCCGGCAGGCGCGGAAGCCCGCGGCGCGCGCCGCCGCGGCATCGTCGAAGAACAGCACGTGCTCAGGCCGGGCCTGGCGCGAGGGGCAGTCGGGCCGGCAGTACACGCCGGTGCTGCGCACGGCGTAGATGAAACGGGCCTCGGGGTCGCGCGCACGCACGGCAGCCCAGCGGGCGGCGTCAACGGCAGCTGGCGCGGCAGCGGGAGCGCAGGCGCGGGAGAGTTCGGCACAAGCCATGGCGGCGGCTTTCAGGCGGGTCGGGATGGCGCGACTGTAGGCGCCGCCGCTGCGCGCGGCACTCCGGAAACCGCCATCGAATTCGCCGGCGCACGGCCGGCGCCGTCAGCCGGCGTGGCCCGCCTGCGGCTGCAGCGCGGCGGGCGGGTGCTCCGCCTGGCCTTCGGGCTTGAGCTCGGCCACGCGGTAGCCCTCCTTGAGCAGTGCCCGGCGCAGCCACTCGGGATGCTCGCCCTCGCCGTCCCAGGTTTCGCCGGTGACGGGATGGCGGTATTTCACGAAGCCGGGCGGCGGCACGCAGCGGCGCAGTGCCGGCACGGCCCGCGGCGAGCCCAGCTCTTCGGGCGCGATGCTCCAGAACTCCATCAACTGCCGGATCTGGTGCAGGGCGATGCGCCGTGCCTTGGTTGCGTTGTCGAGGTCTGTCATCGCAGGACGAATGGGCTGGCGACCGGATCTGAAGAGGCCCGGCTCGCGCCAGGGTAAGAGCAATCCATGCGCCCGTATAACAATCTTACAAATTTACCGCAAACGGGGGATTTTCAGTCTTGCGTACTTCAGGTTCGACCTGATCTATTTCGACGGCAGCGCGTCCGGGCTTTCCACGCTCGTTGGTGCCTTGGTTATCGCTTGTGGCGTTTTGTCCAGCGACAACGATAAAAACGCGCTGAGAACCAGGTCGTTTTTCGCACCCTGCGTCGAAGGCCTGTGCAACTGATACCATTTTGCAACGTGCCGTCCCGCACGCCCGGTCCGTGCCGGAAGGCCTGCCGTAGGTCAGTGTGGGGCATCCGGCCCATCCGCTCCGGCTTTCATCGCGGCAGCGCCCGACCGTCGTGGCGACCGGCCCGCTGGAATTGCCGACTGGCGGCCCAGGGTACCGGGCCGCTCACCAGGCTTTTCACCGTCGCGGCAACGCGTGGCCCCGGGCGGCGCGAGGCCGGCCGGTTGCCCGTGTCCGGTCCCTCCACCCCATCAACCACGTCCGCTCCAGCCGCCGGGTGCCGCAAGGGCGGACGCAGCCGCAACGGCGCCGCGTGCACCGCTGCATTCGCATCCACCGCTTCGACGCAGGCATGAGCTCATGGCCAAGGAAGAACTGATCTCTATGAACGGCGTGGTGCGCGAAGTCCTGCCCGACTCGCGTTTCCGCGTGGAACTCGAAAACGGCCACGAGCTCGTGGCCTATACCGCCGGACGCATGCGCAAGCATCACATCCGCATCCTTGCCGGCGACAGCGTGTCGCTGGAGTTGTCGCCCTACGATCTGAGCAAGGCCCGCATCACCTTCCGCCATTTGGAGCGGCGCGGCCCCACGCCAGAAGCACCCGTCCGGAGAACCGCCCGATGAGCAGCAATACCACCAAGCCCGAAGCACCGGGTACCGTGATCCAGGACGACGGGCTGCGCTACAAGCGCAAGGCCGCCGGTTCGCCCTTCAGTCCGGGCGGCAGCGGCGGCTTGCACATGGCCACCATGTCCTGCTTCAAGTGCGGCCAGCACCGCCCGCGCGCCGAGCTCGCCACCAAGCGGCTGCTGGGCAAGAACCAGCTCGTCTGCGCCGCGGGCTGCAAGAAGGGCTGAGCCCGGCGCCCTCGCCCGCCAGGCTGCCCGCGCGGGCGTCCCCTCCAGTCAGGGCGCATCCCGCCACGAGGTGAGGATGCGCGCCACCGCGAAGTTGATGCGCGTGCCGCTGTTGCTGCCGCCCGCGGCGCCGTAGGCATGGATGGCAACCGCGCAGGTGCCCCAGCAGTCGGCGCGGCTGGGACCGCGGTCGGCCTCGATCACCGGCGCACCGCTCTCGCCGTCGGCGGTGTCCACGCCATAGCGCGTCTTGCGCACGTCATCGGCGACGATGTCGCCGCCGCCGCCCCACAGCGTGCCGGCGGGCTTGTCGCCGGCATAGCCCATCACCAGCACCGACAGCCCGGCCTGCGAGCCCGCGGTGGCGTAGTAGCCGAACCAGCCCGTGGTCAGCCCGATGTCGCAGTTGAGCTTCACGGCGCCGAAGTCGTGCGTCTCGCTGCCCTGCTCGGTCCATTGCGCCACCGCGTAGAGCCTGCGCGCGCTGCAGGAGCCGTAGGGCGCGCTGCCGCCATTGAGGGCCGGCGTGAACTTCACCTCGCGGCTCCAGTTGCCGCGCGCGCCCTCGTGCACGCAGTGCCCGGCGGTCACGACGGTGTCCTTGCTGATGAGGAAGCCGGTGCACAGGTAGCCTTGGCCGCCCTGGACGAAACTGAGCTGCCCGATGGCGCGGTAGGGAAAACCGGATTCCCGCGCCAGCACCCGGAAGCGCCGGTCACGCCCGATCAGCGACTCCGGCCGCGCCGCGTCCTCGGCGCGCGGCGCCCAGGGCGCGCGCTTGGGACGGAAGCGCTGGCCAAAAGCCGCCAGCTCGGCGGCACCCAGGCTGCGCGCCGGGAATTCGGCCCGCGCATCCAGGGCCGCACCGGCGAGGCGCTCGCCCTCGAAAGCCCGGCCCGCAGCCGCCGGGGCCTCGATGGCGGCCGGCGGCGCCAGCACGCTGCCGTCGCTGCTGACCGTGCGCAGCGGCGCGGATTGCGCCCATGCCGACCCCATGCCCAGCCCCGCGAGCGCGCAGGCCGCCGCGAGCCTTTTCGTCTTGTCCATGTCCCCGACTCCTGGTTGCAGGCCCCGCCGCACACGGGGCGATGCCGCGCCAGGAGCAGGCCACGCGCCCGTCCGCGCCGCAGCCTGGCTCAGCCCTGGGCCAGCTCCAGCGTCGCCGTGGTGCCCGCGCCGTCGCGGCTGTCGAGGTGCAGCGAACCGTCCATGACCTCGGCCAGGCGGCGCGAGATCACCAGCCCCAGGCCGGTGCCGGGAATGCCCGAGCGCTCGCGCCCGGCGCGCGCGAAAGGCTGGAACACCTGCTCCAGCTGCCGGGCGCTCATGCCCAGGCCGTCGTCGATGAACTCGACGCGCACCCGCCCGGACTCGCAGCGCGCCCTCACGCGCAGCGAGCCGCCCGGGCGGTTGTACTTGACGGCATTGGAGGCGAGGTTGGAGAGGATCTGCTGCAGCCGCGTCGGGTCGGCGCGCACCCGCAGCTGCGGCGGTACCTCCTCCACCAGGCTGACCTGCTGCGCGCGCGCCTGCGGCAGCAGCAGCAGCAGCGCCTGCTGCACGCTGTGCGCCAGCGGCACCGCCTCCAGCGCCACGTCGAGCTGCCCGGCATTGGCGCGCTGCAGCACCAGCAGGTCGTCGACCATGGCCAGCAGGTGGCGGCCGGCGGCCTCGATGTGTCCCAGGTACTCGCCGCCCTTGCCGCAGCCCTCGCCGGCGCCACAGCGCCCGCCCAGGCGCAGCAGCTGCGAGAAGCCCAGCACCGCGTTGAGCGGGGTGCGCATCTCGTGGCTGACGCGCGACAGCAACTGCTCCTGCGCCTCCTGCTGCGCGCGGCGCAGTTCCAGCGCCACGCGCTCGGCCTCGAGCTCGGCGCGCTGCTGCTGCGCCAGGCGCTGGGCACTGAGGTCCTGCACCTGGTAGAGCAGCCGCGCCGAGGCGTCGTGGGGCTCCAGCAGCGACACGCTGACCTGCGCCCACAGCACGCTGCCGTCGGCGCTCAGGTAGCGCTTCTCGAACTGCGCCGCGCCGGCGCGCGCGTCGCGCAGCGCGGCCAGATGCAGGCTTTCCGCGGCCACGTCGTCCGGGTGCGTCAGCGCCCCGTGCGGCCGGCCCTGCAGCTGCGCCCCGTCCAGGCCGAGCCACCGCGCCAGCGTGGCGTTGGCCTGCAGCACCTCGCCCTGCAGCGACACCAGCGCCATGCCCAGCGGCGCGTCGTCGAAGACGTGGCGCCAGCGCTGCTCGCTGTCGGAGAGGCGCCGCTCCATCTGCGCGCGCGCCAGCGCCACCTCGATGCTGGCGCGCAGCTCCCCGGGCTGGAACGGCTTGCCCAGGTAACCATGCGGCGCCGTGCCCACCGCCTGCGCCACCGTGCCGAGATCGGTATGCGAGGTCAGGAAGATCACCGGCATGGCATGGCCCGCGCGCTTGAGCTCCTCGGCGGTCTGCACGCCGTTGATCGGGCCGCGGATGTTGATGTCCATCAGCACCAGCTCGGCCCGCTCGCGCCCCGCCAGTGCCAGCGCCTTGGCGCCGCTGTCGGCAATGCCGGCCACGCGATAGCCCATGTCCTCCAGCTGCAGCTGCAGGTCCAGCGCGATCACGGCGTCATCCTCCACGATCAGGATCGCGGCGGACGCGGCGCGCGGCACCGGGGCGGAGGACATCAAGGGATCGAACTTCATGGCGTGGCAGCGGGTCCGGCGGCACCCACCCGGCAAAAGCGCCAAGCGTGCGTCAAACAGTAACATTCTCGAACAGAAGCAGCCGAATGGCGACGGGTGCAAGCCCGCGGCGTCGGCTTTGCGCAACCCTCGCCCGGGCGGCGGCCTCAGCGCGCCGTGCCGAACACCTGGGTCCAGTAGATCGCCGCGTCGCTGCCCGGACTGAGCGCGTAGGCCGCGCCCATCTCGGCAAAGGCGGGGTCCATGAGGTTGCGGCAGTGGCCGGGGCTGTCGATCCAGCCCTGCACCGTGTGCCGCGCCGACCCGGTGCCGAAGGCGATATTCTCGCCGACGCGGCGCCAGTCGTAGCCGGCGCGCCGGGCGCGCTCGTCCACCGCGGCGCCCTCCGGGCTGCGGTGCTCGAAGTAGCGGCGCCGCGCCATGTCGGCGCTGTGCGCCAGCGCTGCGGTGCCCAGGGCCTCGTTCCAGCGCAGGGGCGGAGCCGCGGCCATCGGCTCGCCGCCGCAGCGCCGCGGCGTGGCGCGCGCGGCGTTGGCCAGCGCCAGGACCTGCCGGCCGGCCTGGCGCCAGTCGCCCAGGTCGGCCGCCAGCAGCGGCTGCGCCAGCACGATGCGCCAGCGCGTACCCTGCTGGCGCACGCCCACGGCCGTAAGCTCCGGATCGGCCAGCGCCGCGCAGGTCCCGGCATCGCCGCGCAGCAGCGCCAGCACCCGCGCCGCGTCGCGCGGGCCCGAGGCCGTGAACACCTGCACGCGCGCCGCCGGGAAGCCGGCGGCGCCGAGCGCGCGGCGCAGCGCCGCGGCATCGTCGCCCTCGGCGCGTTCCAGGGCATCTCGCCGCGCCAGCGCCGGCGCGGGCGGCAGCGTGCGCTCGCCGCAGCGCTGCGGCTGCCGGCGTGCCTCGTTGAGCAGCGCGGCCAGGTCGTCGGCCGGCGCGGCACGGGCACCCGGCAGCCCGGCCAGGGCGGCGGCCAGGGCAGCCATGGCGATGGCCGCGGCCGGCGCCCACCCCCGCCGCGCAGGCAGGACCCGGACGATGCGGCGGCCGCGGCCGGGCATGGGCTTCAGGCCTCGCTGGAGGACGGCTGGCGCTGCGCGATGCGGATCTCGTGATCGTGCTCGCCGCGGCGCATCTCGATCACGTCGTGCAGCGACTCCAGCAAGTCCGAAAACGTATCAAAACCGAAATTCGATTCATGAAACGTCGGATCCATGCGCTGGATGAAGGGGCGTAACCCGGCCTTTTGCACCCAGGGTTCGCCGCGGCGTTCCGAGAGCAGTGCAATGGCGCGGCAGACCATGTCCGCCATTTCCTGGCGGCGCTTTTCGGCTTCCGCGGCGCGGTCGAGCAACAGGCGCAATTCCTCGGCTTGCGCCGCCTCCATCTCGGCTGCGTCAATCGAGGCCGGCATACCCGCCGCCTCCGCCGATGGGGTATTGGGCAAAACCCCTGGATAACCCGGCGCCATCGGCAGGCGGGATTCTTCAACGTTAACCGGCAGCAACGACTCGTAATATTTGAACTCGTGGCAGCTGCGGGCCCAGTGCTGATTGGTGCTGACACGGCTGCCAATACCGACGAGGGTTCGGCCGGCGGCCTTGACCTTGTAGGACAGCGGCATGTAGTCGCTGTCGCCGCCCACGACGATGACGGTGCGCACGTGGGGAAAGCGGGCCATGTCGTCCATCACGTCGAGACAGAGCTTGATGTCGGCGCCGTTCTTGGCATTGGAGCCCGGCGAAAACACCTGGATGAGCTCGACGGCCGAACGCAGCAGCGCGAAGCGGTATCGCGTGAACGATACCCAATTGGCGAAGGCCCGGTTGATGGCCACCGGGCCCAGCGACAGCGCGAATTCCAGGATGGCCGCGACGTCGATCAATTCCTCCTGCGGGCGGAAACAACTGGCGCGGTAGGCACCGAATCCTTGTTGCTGGTCGAGCAGGCTGGCGTGGAGGTTCTCGAAATCCCAGTAAAGAGCAACAGCTTCGTTGGAAGGCATGGCGCAATCGTATTTTGATACCCGGATCAGCAACCGTTGCGGGGCTCCTTTCGCGGCTGGCGCAAATCCCTCGGCCCCGTGTTGCGGACACGATGGTAAACCCGCCGCGGCATTTCCCATGACGGCGTCGTGACCGGGTGGCGCGATGGCCGTTTTCTTGCTGCCGGCTGCCGTGGTCCGTGCCGGGCCGCGGGCGGGCCCTAGACTGAGGCGGCCTCCACCCGAGCCCAGGACCCGCCCATGAAGATCCATGCCGCCGTGCTGACCCGCCTCGGAGCCCCGGCTCCCTACGTGCAATCGCAGCCGCTGCGGCTGCGCGAGCTGGAGCTCGATCCGCCCGGCCCGGGCGAGCTGCTGGTACGCGTGCGCGCGGCGGGGCTGTGCCACTCGGACCTGTCCGTGGTCAACGGCGACCGGCCGCGGCCGGTGCCGATGGCGCTGGGCCACGAGTCGGCGGGCGAGGTCGTGGAATGCGGCCCCGGCGTCACCGACCTGCGCCCGGGCGACCGCGTGGTGATGGTGTTCATGCCGAGCTGCGGCTGCTGCCTGCCCTGCGCCGAAGGGCGCCCCGCGCTGTGCGAGCCCGGCGCCGCGGCCAACGGCGCGGGCACGCTGCTGTCGGGCGAACGGCGATTGCGCATGGACGGCGAGCCGGTGCACCACCACCTGGGCGTGTCGTGCTTCGCCGACCACGCGGTGGTGTCGCGCCGCTCCTGTGTCAAGGTCGAGGCCGACATCAGCTTCGAGGAGGCGGCGCTGTTCGGCTGCGCCGTGCTCACCGGCGTGGGCGCGGTGTTCAACACCGCGCGGCTGGCCGCGGGCAGCAGCGCGGCCGTGCTGGGCCTGGGCGGCGTGGGCTTCAGCTCGCTGCTGGCGGCGGTGGCGGCGGGCGCGCGCGAGGTGGTGGCCGTCGACCTGCACGAGGACAAGCTGGCGCTGGCGCGCGAGCTGGGCGCGACCTTCACCGTCAACGCCGCCGACCCCGAGGCGGCCGAGAAGGTGCGCGCGCACACGCGCGGCGGCGTGGAGGTGGCCTTCGAGATGGCCGGCGCCGTGCCGGCGCTGGAGCTGGCCTGGCGCATCACGCGCCGCGGCGGCAGCACCGTCAGCGCCGGGCTGCCGCATCCGGACCGGCGCCTGGCGCTGCCGCCGGTGCAGCTGGTGGCCGAGGAGCGCACGCTGCGCGGCAGCTACATCGGCTCGGCCGTGCCGGTGCGCGACATCCCGCGCTACATCGCGCTCTACCAGCAGGGCAAGCTGCCGGTGAACCGACTCATGGGCGAGCGGCTGGCGCTGCGGGACATCCATGTCGCGCTGGACCGCATGGCGGCCGGGCATGCGCTGCGCGACGTGCTGATTCCCTGACCCGCAGGCACCGCCGAGCCGCGGGCTGCAAGCCACGGCGCTCCCGCCCCGGCAACTTGACTTTGACGCAGCCTGCCGTACCCAATCGGCCCGGCGTGTTGTATGTTGTGGGTACTGTGAAAGAACACACCCTCCCCACCCCGCCTGACGCCGCTGACGCTGACGCCCAGCGCTGGCATGCCGACCCGGTCGGCGCCAGCCTGCCGCGGCTGTCGCCCAAGTCGCGCCAGCTCTACACCCACTACTGGCTGGCCTGGCGCCGTTTCCTGGCCGGGCGCGAGGTGCCGGTGGAAGCGGCCACGCCGATCGAGGCGGTGGCCTTCCTCGCCGGCGAGCGCCTGAATCCCACCACGCAGGCGCGCTACCGCCGCGTGCTCGGCCGGGTCCACGCCGGCGGCGTGGTGTGCGGCGCGCTGCCGCCGGGCAACCCGTTCGACGACCTGGGCAACGAGGTCCCGCGCCGCGAGCAGCCGCGCTCGGTGGCCTTCACGCCGCCGGAGCGCGCGCAGCTGCTGCGCCGGCTGGAGGGCTGGCATCCGCTGGAGGTGCAGCCGCAGCGCGACCGGCTGCTGATCTGCCTGCTGCTGGCCGACGGTTTTACGTTGTCCGAAACCGCGGCGGCGCGTGTCGAGCATTTGGGGCGCGACGAGGACGGCGTCTGGTCGCTGGAGATCGGCGGCCCGCGCCGCAGCCAGTGGCGCACGATGCAGCTCAGCGCGCTCACGGCCGACGCCCTGGCGGCCTGGCTGCCGCGGCTGCCCAAGCCGGAGACGCCGCTGATCCCGGCATTGCCCGGCATGCGCGTGCCGCTGAGCCGGCAACCCTCGTTCCGCGCCGTGCAGGCCTTCCTGCAGCAGGCGCTGCAGGACGGCGTGCTGCGCCGCCTGCCCGGCGACACCGGCCCGGCGGCGCTGCGCAACAGCGCCATCGTGGCCTGGCTCAGCGAGGGCGTGCCGCATGCCGAGATCCTGCGCCGCGCCGGGCTGCAGCGCCTGGACGCGCTCGATCGGCTCGCGCCCATGCTCGACGACCGCACCCGTGACGCGCTCTTCGCCACCCACCGCGCGGAGGACGCAGCCGGCGTGCCGCACCCGCCGGTGGAGCCGGCGGCGGGGCCGTGAACGTGGTCCAGGGCGGCGGGGCCGCCCTGCTCAATCCCGGCTGGCTGCACAGCGTGCTGCGCGCGCGCGGGCTGCCGCTGCTGCCGGTGGAGACGCTGCGCGAGGCCGCGGCGCAGCTGCGCCCGGAGCAGGCCGAGGCGCTGCGCCAGGCCTGCATGGCGCTGCAGTCGGGCACCGACACCATGGCGCAGATGGACCGGGTGGCCGACTTCGTGCGCTGCGCCCGACCGGAGCATCGCGCCGCGCTGCGCGCCGCGGGCCTGAGCGACGACGTGGGTGCGCTGCTGGCGGCGCAGGCGGCGATGGGCACGCCCGCGCTGCTGGCCGCGCTGCGCGCCCTGCCCGACGCGGCGGTGGTCGAGGTGCTGCGCCCGCACCTGGGCGCGGCATCGGCAGATGAACCGGCGCCCGTGCCCGTCGCCGTGGCGCCGCGTGAACGTTTCAGCCGCGCTGAAGGGGAGCCGGAATGGCCGCCCGAGGACGCGATTCCCGATGAGGATGACTGGCCGCCGCCGGACGAGGCCTTCGATGCGCTGCCGCCGCCTCCTGCCCCAGCACCCGCGCCCGCGCCGCCGCCCGCCGCCGGAGCCGCCGGAGCCGCCGCCGGGCAGCCCGCGCGCGTGCTGCCGCGCGGCCACCACGTCTATGGCGCCAAGGCCGCGCTGCGCGTCGAGGAGGACCGCTGGCGCACCGACGATCCGGTGCGCTGCCACACGCTGCGCCTGGAAGTGGCGCAGGCGCTGGGCGAGCGCCGCTACGACTGGGAGCACAAGATCGCGGTGCAGCTCACCGCGCGTGAGCTGCCGGGTTTCGCCGCGGTGCTGCTGAACCTGCTGCCGCAACTCGCGGCGCAGGGACACGGCCCGGTCAACGACAAGTGGTTCGAGCTGCGCCGGCAGGCCGGCGGCGTGCTGGTGCGCGTGGGCCAGGGCCGGCGCGGCTGCGCCGTGCCGGTGGCCGCCGGCGATCTGTACGAGCTCACGCTGCTGGCGCTGGACGCGCTCAAGGCCAACGCGCCGCGTGCCGACACGGCGCAGGTGATGGCGGCGCTGCAGGCGCTCTCGGGAAGCTAGAACACGCCCAGCGCCAGCCCCGCGGCCAGCGCGGCACCCAACTCGCGGCAGGCGTCCAGGTCGGCCGATGCCAGCTGCTTCGGCGCCTGGATCGCGTCAGGCGTCTGCGCGTGCACGCAGGCAATGAACGGCGGCGCCACCGCTTTCAGCCGCCAGCCGGTGGCGATGCGCTCCAGCTGCCGCGCCGCACCCTGGCCGTCGCTGCCGGCGCACACCAGCGCCGCGTAGGGCCGGCCCTGCAGCCGCTCCAGCAGCGGGTAGTAGCAGCGGTCGAACAGGTCCTTCATGAGCCCGGCCATCGAGCCGAGCATCTCGGGCGTGGCGAACACGAAGCCATCGGCGGCGAGCAGGTCCTCCGGGGTGGCCTGCGGCGCCGGCAGCAGCCGCACCGCGACGCCGCCTTCCTCGCGCGCGCCCTCGGCCGCCGCCTCGGCCATCTGGCGCGTGCCGCCGGTGAAGGAGGCGTAGGCGATCAGCAGGGTCTTCATCGGACGGCGGCGAACGGTCGGGCCGGCCATTGTGGATGGCGGCGGCGCGGCACACTGGCGCACAGGTACATCGCTTGCACACGCCCGGACATGGCCTTCAATCCCCACTACGCAGCCGTCGAACCCGCCCGTGCCGACGTCGACGCGCTGCCCGGCGCCACGGTGCTGGAATTCGGCACGAACTGGTGCGGCTTCTGCGTGGCGGCCACGCCCGACATCGCGCAGGCGCTGGACGCCGTGCCCGAGGTGCGCCACCTGCGCGTGGAAGACGGCAAGGGCCGCCCGCTCGGGCGGTCCTACAAAGTAAAACTGTGGCCGACGCTGGTGCTGCTGCAGGACGGGCAGGAGATCGCCCGCCTGGTGCGTCCGCAGAACGTGGCCGAGATCCGCCAGGCGCTGCAGCAGTTCAGGTCGCCGGCCGGCGGCGCGGACTGAAGCGCCGGCGGCGCCGGCTGCTCACTCATCCGAAGCCAGGAACTCCTCGCGGAACGCGGCGCAGAAGTCGGCATGGCCGGCCAGCGTGAGCGTGAGGGTGTGGCGCAGCGTCTGGCTGCCCAGGCTCTCGCGCTCGAAGCGGTGCGCGCCGGGGTAGTAGCGCACGCGCTGCTGGGTGCTGCTCTCGCTGGTGGCCTGCAGGTCCACGTCCCACAGGCAACCGTCTTCGAGCGGGCCGGGGCCCGCGTCGGGAAAGGTCGCATAGGCCCAGTCCAGCACCCGCGCGATCTCCGCCTCCAGCGCCGGCAGCGCGCGCGGCGGCACCGAGGCCATGGCATCGAAGCTGCCGCTGCCGTCGTCGGCCTCGCTGAAATCGAAGGTCAGGTAGAGCAGCTCCATGGTCTCTTGCGCGCCTCGCGCCTTGTCGTGGCCGCCAGTCTGCCACCGTGACCATGCCGCCCGGCTGACGGCGCCCGGGGCCTTGGCGGCGCTGCCTAGAATCGGCGCCCGCCCGAATCCCGACGGCACCGCGTGCCCGCTCCCACGATCCCACCGCCATGAACCTGGACCTGTTCGAGGACAGCCCCCAAGCCGCCGGCCCGCTGGCCTTCCAGCGCGCCCTGGACGACTGGCTGCGCGCCAGCGCGCAGGCCGGCCAGGTGCGGCGCGACTCCTCGGCCTCCGTGTACGAGCACATGTGGTCGGCGCTGGCGCAGTGGTGCGTGGGCCGCGGCATCGCGCTCGACGACATCACGGCCCCGGACCTGGAGGCCTACATCGCCTCGCGCGGCGGCTTCGACGAGCTGACCTCGCGCTACGCGCTGCGCCTGCTGCGCCTGGTCGAGCGCGTGATGGAGCACCGCCGCCTGGCGCACGGGCTGCCGGCCAACCGGGCCGCGACGCAGCTCATCGCCTCGCGCGCCGAGGTGCGCTTCGCCGGCTCGCACGGCCGCGACCCGCTGCCCGACGTGCTCTCGGCGACCGAGGCCCGGCGGCTGGTCGTGCACCTGTGCGACAGCCGCCCGCGCCCGGGCGCGGCCGGCTACTGGCAGGAGCTGCGCAACCGCGCCTCCGTCGCCTTGATGCTGGGCGCCGGGCTCACGCCCGGCGACGTGCGCGCGCTCACGCTCGACGGCGTCGTCGCCGAGGGCGGACACGTCGCCGGCTTGCCCTGGAAGCTGCGGCTGCCGGGCAACGGCAACTCGCCCGCGCGCGAGACGCCCATCGCCCCATGGGCGGCGCGGCTGCTGGCGGCGTGGCTGCAGGTGCGCGCGCAACAGCGTATCCCCGGGCCGATGTGCTTTCCCTCCACCAAGTCTGCCGGCAAGCCCTGGGGCAAGGTGGCGCAGTACACGGCCGCGCGTGGGGTGCTGCTGGCCGCAGGCATCGAGGACGTCGAGGGCGGCAGCTACCGGCTGCGCCACACCTTCGCGCTGCGCCAGCTGCGCCGCGGCAAGCCGGCGGTGGAGGTGGCGCGCTGGCTGGGCCTGAGCGACCCGGCCATGATGGAGCGCTACCGGCGCATCCTGGCCGCCCCGGTGGAGCTGGCCTGAGCGCCAGCCACAAAAGTCACTTGCGTGGCCCTGTCGGTCGCACAACGGGCGACCTAGACTTTTCGCCGCATGACGCAGGCATGAAGGAGTTCGCCATGGCCGACAAGCTCAAGCTCTTCATCAGCCACAGCTCCAAGTACGCAGACATCGCCAGCCGCTTGACGAATGCGTTGCAATCGCTGGACCGGGACAAGCGGCTTGAGATCAGCTTCAGCAAGGGCATGGCCGGGGCCGTGGACTGGCGCAAGTGGATCGACGAGAACGCACGCTCTTCGGACGTGTTCGTGTTGTTGTACCCGCACGCCGGCATGGACCTGGGCTGGTGCAACTACGAGCTGGGCCGCTTCTACGGCTCGGGTCATCACGTCGTGTGCATCAAGAACACCAACATCGAGCAGCCGCCGCCGGCGTTTCGGCCTTACCAGGCGTACAGGGCTGACGAGACGGAGCTGATGAAGTTCCTGGAAGAGCTCTTCGTCACCGGCCAGTTCAGCAACAGCGAACCCCTGAACCCGGAGATCGGGGCGCTCGACAGCGCAATCCATGCCAAGGCTCGCGGTGTGGCCGCGAGCCTGGCCAAGGCCTTCGCGGACGCGCGGGTACGCGAGCAGCTCTACGAGCGGCGCATCGTCATCTCCGTGCGCCAGGACGGCGACAAGCTCGACGCCGAGAGGACGGAAGTGCAGGGCAATGCCGATGGACTGAGCCTGCTGGGGCTGGACGACAGCACGCAGATCCGCTGGTCGATGCTGCGCCAGGCGCTGGGCCCCAACGTCGAGTGGCCGCTGGAACTGGAGGCCGCGCTGTACAAGCTGGCCAACGGCGTGCTGCCGCCGTCGCTGTCGCCGTTTCGCGCCCACGCGGGCATGTACCTGCCCGTCATCACGCGCACCGAGAGCGTGGACGGCGTGCTGCGCCAGATCGTGCTGATCTTCGTGACGATGCAGGAGAACTGGCTGCGCCCGGTGCTGAACTGGCCGCTGCCACTCAACATGCCCAAGGAGCTGCAGTCGCTGGTCGTCCTCATGCGCTCGCTGTTCCAGGCGCGCTGGGAGTTCATCGAGCCGCGCTTCCAGGAGGTGCTGTTCCGGTTCCCGACGGCTGAGCGCTGCGTGGCGATCTCCCAGGAACTCGTCGCCTACTACGAGCGGCTGCAGAAGGAGCTGTCGCAGACCGACCTGGGCGGCGTGGACGCGTTCTACCGCCTGTTCGACCGCAGCCGCCATGGCGACATCGATGCCATGACCACCGAGTGGCTGGGCGTCATGCACTCGCTGCGTGACGGCGCCGGCGTGGACGCGGCGTCCCTGGCGCCGCTGCTGAAAACGCTACGCGCCAACAATGGCCGCTGGCTGGCCCTGGCCACGCGCCAATTCGGCAAGTCCATGGAGGACGTGGTAGACGTGCACTTCTTGGATTGAGCCTGCGCGCCCGCGTGACGCCGCATCCGGCCCACGCCTTGGACATGCCGGCGGCCCGGGCCGCCGGCGCGCCACCGCCGCTGTCCGACAATCTCCAGGCAACAACAACGGGCGCCCGAAGTCATGGGCGCCCTTCACTTTTCATGGAGACGAGGATGTCGAACGACAACAGGAACCTGCCCGTGGCCGTGGTCACCGGCGGCGCGCGCGGGATCGGCCTGGGCATCGGCCAGTGGTTCCTGGCCCATGGTTACCGGGTCGCCCTGATCGACCGCGACGCCGCCACGCTCGACGCCGCCGTGGCCACCATCGGCCGCCCCGGGGACGTGCTGGCCGTGCATGCCGACGTGTCGGTGCCCGAGCAGGTCGCCACGGCAGCGGCGGCCGTGCAGGCGCGCTTCGGCCGGGTCGATGCGCTGGTCAACAATGCCGGCGTGGCCGTGTTCAAGCCGGTGCTGCAGACCTCGTTCGCCGAGTGGCGCGAGGTGATGTCCACCAACCTCGACGGCGCCTTCCTGTGCGCGCAGGCCTTCGTGCCGCTGATGTCGCGGCAGCAGGGCGGCGCCATCGTCAACATCGCCTCCATCTCCGCGCTGCGCGCCAGCACGCTGCGCGTGGCCTACGGCACCAGCAAGGCCGCGCTGGTGCACTTCACCAAGCAGCTCGCGGTGGAGCTGGGCAACGTGGGCATCCGCGTCAACGCCGTGTGCCCCGGCCCGGTCGAGACCGAGATGGCCAAGCTCGTGCACAGCGTGGCCATCCGCAGCGACTACTACGACACCATCCCGCAGGGCCGCTACGGCACGGTCGAGGAGATCGCCGACGCGGTGGGCTTCCTGTGCAGCGCGCAGGCCAGCTTCGTCAACGGCCAGTACCTGGCGGTGGACGGCGGCTTCGACGCCTCGGGCGTGGGCATCCCCACGCTGCGCCGGCGCCTGGCCGAGGAAGGCCAGCAGCAAGGCTGAGGCGAAGGCGTCCGCCGGGCCTGTACAGTTCCCGGCGGCCGAGGCGCGCAAGGCGCGCGGCCGCCCTTCCACCAGGGAGCACAGACTCCCGATCCGCAACCTGCACCAGAGACAAGCAATGACCCTTTCCCGCCGTACCGTGCTGCGCAGCGCCGCCGCTGCTTCCGTGCTGGGCGCCGGCGCGCTGCGCCCGGCCTACGCCAAGGCCGAGTTCACCTACAAGTACGCCAACAACCTGCCGGCCACGCATCCGATGAACGCGCGCGCGCGCGAGATGGCCGCGGCGATCCTGGAAGAGACCAAGGGCCGGGTCGAGATCCAGGTCTTCCCCTTCAACCAGCTCGGCAGCGACACCGACGTGCTCAGCCAGCTGCGCTCGGGCGGCGTCGAGTTCTTCACGCTCTCGGGGCTGATCCTCTCGACGCTGGTGCCGGGCGCGGCCATCACCGGCGTGGGCTTCGCCTTCCCCGACTACGCCTCGGTGTGGAAGGCCCTGGACGGCGAGCTCGGCGCCCACGTGCGCGCGCAGATCGAGAAGGCGGGCCTGGTGCCGATGGAGCGCATCTGGGACAACGGCTTCCGCCAGATCACGACCTCGACCAAGCCGATCAACACGGCCGCCGACCTGGCCAACTTCAAGATCCGCGTGCCGGTGTCGCCGATGTGGACCTCGCTGTTCAAGGCCTTCGGCGCGGCGCCCACGTCGATCAACTTCGCCGAGACCTACTCGGCGCTGCAGACCAAGGTGGTGGAAGGCCAGGAGAACCCGCTGGCCGTGATCGAGACGGCCAAGCTCTACGAGGTGCAGAAGTACTGCTCGATGACCAACCACATGTGGGACGGCTACTGGTTCCTGGCCAACCGCCGCGCCTGGGAGCGGCTGCCGGCGGACCTGCGCGCCATCGTGGCCAAGCACATCAACGCCGCGGGCATGAACCAGCGCGCCGACGTGGCCGCGCTCAACGCCTCGCTGCAGAAGAACCTGGCCGACCGCGGCCTGGCCTTCAACAGCCCCAAGGTGGACACCTTCCGCGAGCAGCTGCGCAAGGCCAACTTCTACGGCGAGTGGAAGGGCAAGTTCGGCGACGAGGCCTGGGCGATCCTGGAGCGGGCGGTGGGGAAGCTGGCTTGATCTGAAGACAGTTGGGGCGGCCAGCCGGAGACTGGCCTGCTCCATCCACCAATGCCGTCATTCCCGCGAAGGCGGGAATCCAGGCGGCCCCAACTCCAGCGCAAGCAATGATGCAGGCGCACCAATGTCCAAACCTGGGCATGCAGCCGCGTCAGCCATCGGCTGCTTGGGGACCGCCGGGATCCCCGCCTGCGCGGGGATGACGAAGCAGCAGGCGAAACGCGTCAGCTACCCGCTGGCACGTCTTCGACTTTCACCAGGGGCGCCCCGCGCCCTACCCCCCTGACGCCGCCGCCAGCCCGTTGTCGAAGTGCTGGCGCATCAAAGCCTGCGCCTTCTCGGCGTCGCGCGCCTGCAGCGCGCGCACCAGCGCGCGGTGCTCGGCCAGCGACTCCTCCACCCGGCCCTGGCGGAACAGCGAGTGGTGCCGGTTGAGCTTCATGACCTTGCGCAGGTCGACCACGATCTGGCTGCGCCAACGGTTGCCCGAGATCTGCAGTAGCCGCGCATGGAACTCCTCGTTGGTGGCGAAGAACGCGTCGCGCTGCTGCACCTGCGCCTCCAGTTGCTCGTGCAACTTGCCCAGCTCGGCCAGCTCCGCGTCGCTGGCGCGGCGCGCCACGTCGGCCGCGGCATCGCTCTCCAGCACGCCCAGCAGGTGGTACACCTGCGACACGTCGTCGCGCGACATCTCGGTGACGTAGGCACCGCGGCGCAGCTTCATCGTCACCAGCCCCTCCACCGCCAGCACCTTCAGCGCCTCGCGCAGCGGCGTGCGGCTGATGCCCAGCGCCGCCGTGAGCTTCTGCTCGTCGATCCAGCTCCCGGGCTCCAGCTCGCGGTTGAAGATCTGCTCGCGCAGGCGCTCCGCCACCTCCTGGTAGAGCGGCCGCTGGGCCAGCGGCGCCGCCACGGGGCGGGGCGCCGCTACGACGGCAGCAGCGGCGGAAGCGGTGTCAGGTGCGGATTCGGCCATTTTTGTTCAAGCGCGTTGAATTTTGAATTATGCATCTTGTATGATTGATGACAAGCTTAGAACACCGCCCGAGTGCGAGGAGTCCCGAACATGTCGTCCGCCCCCGAGTTCAACCGAGCCACGCTGCAGCAATGGACCCAGGCCGCCGCCAAGTCGGCGCCCGGCGGCGACGTGAACGCGCTGACCTGGACCACGCCGGAAGGAATCGCCGTCAAGCCGCTCTACACCGCCGGCGACCTGGGGGGCCTGCCCTATACGGACACGCTGCCGGGCTTCGAGCCCTTCATCCGCGGCCCGCAGGCCACGATGTACGCGGTGCGGCCGTGGACCATCCGACAGTACGCGGGCTTCTCCACCGCTGAAGAGTCCAACGCGTTCTACCGCAAGGCGCTGGCCGCCGGCGGCCAGGGCGTGTCGGTGGCCTTTGACCTGGCCACGCACCGCGGTTACGACAGCGACCATCCGCGCGTCACCGGCGACGTGGGCAAGGCCGGCGTGGCCATCGACTCGGTCGAGGACATGAAGATCCTGTTCGACGGCATCCCGCTCGACAAGGTTAGCGTGTCCATGACGATGAACGGCGCCGTGCTGCCGGTGCTTGCCGGCTACGTGGTGGCGGCCGAGGAACAGGGCGTGAGCCAGGACAAGCTGTCCGGGACCATCCAGAACGACATCCTCAAGGAG
The DNA here is from genome assembly GCF_009760915.1 of Azohydromonas aeria. Classification (GTDB taxonomy): domain Bacteria; phylum Pseudomonadota; class Gammaproteobacteria; order Burkholderiales; family Burkholderiaceae_C; genus Azohydromonas; species Azohydromonas aeria. The sequence goes on along the minus strand of NZ_VIDQ01000015.1, from coordinate 14,113 downwards.
TTCATGGTCCGCAACACGTACATCTATCCGCCCGAGCCGAGCATGCGGATCATCGGCGACATCATCGAGTACACGGCGAAGCACATGCCGAAGTTCAACTCGATCTCGATCTCCGGCTACCACATGCAGGAAGCCGGCGCGAACCAGGCGCTGGAGCTGGCCTTCACGCTGGCCGACGGCAAGGAGTACGTGAAGACCGCCATGGCCAAGGGCCTGGACGTGGACGACTTCGCCGGGCGGCTGTCGTTCTTCTGGGCCATCGGCATGAACTTCTACCTGGAGATCGCCAAGATGCGCGCGGCGCGTCTGCTGTGGTGCCGGATCATGAAGGGCTTCAACGCCAAGAAGCCCAAGAGCCTGATGCTGCGCACGCACTGCCAGACCTCGGGCTGGAGCCTGACCGAGCAGGACCCGTACAACAACGTGGTGCGCACGACCATCGAGGCCATGGCCGCGGTCTTCGGCGGCACGCAGAGCCTGCACACCAACTCGCTGGACGAGGCCATCGCGCTGCCCACCGAGTTCAGCTCGCGCATCGCCCGCAACACGCAGCTCATCATCCAGGAAGAGACGCACATCACCAGCGTGGTGGACCCCTGGGCCGGCTCCTACATGATGGAGAAGCTCACCCAGGAAATGGCCGACAAGGCCTGGGCCATCATCGAGGAGGTCGAGGCCATGGGCGGCATGACCAAGGCGGTGGACTCGGGCTGGGCCAAGCTCAAGATCGAGGCCAGCGCCGCGGAGAAGCAGGCGCGCATCGACTCGGGCAAGGACGTGATCGTCGGCGTCAACAAGTACAAGCTGGCCAAGGAAGACCCGGTCGAGATCCTGGAGGTGGACAACGTCAAGGTGCGCGAGGCCCAGATCGCGCGGCTGCAGCAGATCAAGGCCACGCGCGACGGCCAGAAGGTGCAGGCCGCGCTGGAGGCGCTGACCGCCGCCGCGCGTGAAGGCAGCGGCAACCTGCTGGGCCTGGCCATCGACGCCATCCGCGCCCGCGCCACCGTGGGCGAGGTCAGCGATGCGCTGGAAGTGGTGTTCGGCCGCCACCGCGCCGACATCCAGAAGGTCACCGGCGTTTATGCCGCGGCCTACGACTCGGCCGAGGGCTGGGACAAGCTGCGCGGCGAGATCGAGGCCTTCGCGCAGGAAGCCGGCCGCCGGCCGCGCGTGATGATCGCCAAGCTGGGCCAGGACGGCCACGACCGCGGCGCCAAGGTGGTGGCCACGGCATTTGCCGACCTGGGCTACGACGTGGACATGGGCCCGCTGTTCCAGACGCCGGAAGAGTGCGCGCGCCAGGCCATCGAGAACGACGTGCACGCGGTGGGCATCTCCACGCTGGCCGCGGGCCACAAGACGCTGGTGCCGGCCATCATTGCCGAGCTCAAGAAGCAGGGCGCGGACGACATCATCGTCTTCGTTGGCGGCGTGATTCCGCAGCAGGACTACGGCTTCCTGTTCGACGCCGGCGTCAAGGGCGTGTACGGCCCGGGCACGCCGATCCCGGCCAGCGCCAAGGACGTGCTGGAGCAGATCAAGGCGGCGCAGCGCTGAGCGTTGACGCACTCCATAACAGCTGAGCTGCAGCAGTTCCCGTTCGCCCTGCGGTCTCGAAGGGGGAACGGGCCGGCAAAGCAGGACGCCGCCCTTCCATGAAGCCGTTCTTCGTCTACATGCTGCGCTGCGCGGATGACTCCTATTACGTTGGGCATACCGACGAGCTGGAGCGTCGCGTGGCTCAACATGAGGCGGGCGAGATACCGGGCTACACGCACGACAGGCGGCCGGTGCTGCTGGTGTGGGCGCAGGAAGCCGCCACGCGAGACGAAGCCCTGACGGCGGAGCGGCAAATCAAGGGCTGGGCACGAGCCAAGAAAGAAGCACTGATCCGGGACGACTGGGGCGCCATCGAACGCCACGCCTGGGGCACGAGGAATCCAATGCCTGAACGACTTCAAGCCGACATGCCAGAGCCTGTTCATCCTTCGATACCTCAGGACGAACGGGCTGGGGGCGTTGTTCCGGTCGTCCAGCTTCCGGGCGGCGTGTCGGAGCCCGTCCACCCTTCGATACCTCAGGGCGAACGGGCTGGTGATGAGGCCTCACTCGGGCATCTCCGCGCAGTTGCATCTGAGCCCGTCCATCCTTCGATACCTCAGGACGAACGGGCTGGTAATGGCCCGGTAGATGGGGCTGGCGAGCCCGCGTCCGAACTCAGCCAGACCACCACCCCTTTTCCCGTTCGCCCTGAGGTATCGAAGGGTGAGCGGGCCGATGACTCCGCGGGCATTCGTCCTCATGCCGACATGCCCCTTCCCGTTCGCCCTGAGGTATCGAAGGGTGAGCGGGCTGGTGACTCCGCGGGCATTCGTCCCCATGCCGACACGCCCCTTCCCGTTCGCCCTGAGGTATCGAAGGGTGAGCGGGCCGATGACTCCGCGGGCATTCGTCCCCATGCCGACACGCCCCTTCCCGTTCGCCCTGAGGTATCGAAGGGTGAGCGGGCCGATACGGTGGCGCCAGGCCGTTCATCCGGAGCGCTGTCCGACCAAGCCCTGGCCGGCGCCATCCTCGGCGCCCCCGGCCCCGCGCAGCGCCGCGCCATCGCCAAGACCATCACGCTGCTCGAATCGACGCGCGCCGACCACCGCCTGCGCGCCGACGATCTGCTCAATGGCCTGCTGCCGCACAGCGGCCGCTCGCTGCGCCTGGGCATCTCGGGCGTGCCCGGCGTGGGCAAGAGCACCTTCATCGAGGCGCTGGGACTCTTCCTCATCGAGCAGGGCCATCGCGTGGCCGTGCTGGCGGTGGACCCCTCCTCCAGCGTCTCCGGCGGCTCGATCCTGGGCGACAAGACGCGCATGGAGCGGCTCTCGGCCGACGAGCGTGCCTACATCCGCCCGACGCCGTCGAGCGGCACCCTGGGCGGCGTGGCCGAGAAGACGCGCGAGGCGCTGCTGGTGTGCGAGGCCGCGGGCTACGACATCGTCATCGTCGAGACCGTGGGCGTGGGCCAGAGCGAGACGGCCGTGGCCAACATGACCGACATGTTCGTGCTGCTGCAGCTGCCCAACGCCGGCGACGACCTGCAAGCCATCAAGAAAGGCGTGATGGAGCTGGCCGACCTGGTGTGCATCAACAAGGCCGACATCGACCCCCACGCCGCCACGCGCGCCCGCGCCCAGATCACCAGCGCGCTGCGGCTCTTCGGCCAGCACGGCGACCCGCACCATGCCGCCCACGACCAGACCCTGTGGCAGCCCCAGGTGCTGCAGCTCTCGGCGCTCAAGGCACAGGGGCTGCCCGAGTTCTGGGCCGCGGTGAGCCGCTACCGCGAGCTGCAGACGGCCAACGGCCGCTTCGCCGCGCGGCGCAACAGCCAGGACCAGGCGTGGATGTGGGAGCGCATCGACGCCGGACTCAAGCAGCGCTTCCGCCAGCACCCCGCGGTGCAGGCGGCGCTGCCGATGCTCACGCAACAGGTGCGCGCCGGCGAGGTCGCCGCCTCGGTGGCCGCGCGCCGGCTGCTGGAACTGTTCAACTGACCCGATCCCACCCGACAAGCCGACCGACCGCAGTACGCGAAAAGAGGAAAATCCCATGCACGACATCCAGCAGATGCTCGAGGAAAAGCGCGCCAAGGCCCGTCTGGGCGGCGGCCAGCGCCGCATCGACTCCCAGCACAAGAAGGGCAAGCTCACCGCGCGCGAGCGCATCGAGATGCTGCTCGACGAGGGCACCTTCGAGGAATGGGACATGTTCGTGGAGCACCGCTGCACGGACTTCGGCATGGCGGACAACAAGGTCCCCGGCGACGGCGTCGTCACCGGCTACGGCATGATCAACGGCCGCCTGGTCTTCGTCTTCAGCCAGGACTTCACTGTCTTCGGCGGCGCGCTCTCCGAGGCCCATGCCGAGAAGATCTGCAAGATCATGGACCAGGCCATGAAGGTCGGCGCCCCGGTCATCGGCCTCAACGACTCCGGCGGCGCGCGCATCCAGGAAGGCGTGGCCTCGCTCGGCGGCTACGCCGAAGTGTTCCAGCGCAACGTCATGGCCTCGGGCGTGATCCCGCAGATCAGCATGATCATGGGCCCCTGCGCCGGCGGTGCCGTCTACTCGCCGGCCATGACCGACTTCATCTTCATGGTGAAGGACAGCTCCTACATGTTCGTCACCGGCCCCGAGGTGGTGAAGACCGTGACGCACGAGGACGTGACCGCCGAGGACCTGGGCGGCGCCTCGGCCCACACCACCAAGAGCGGCGTGTGCGACCTGGCCTTCGAGAACGACGTCGAGGCCATCCTGATGCTGCGGCGCTTCTTCAACTACCTGCCGCTCAACAACAAGGAAAAGCCCCCGGTGCGCCCCTCCGGCGACCCGGCGCAGCGCCTGGATTTCTCGCTCGACACCCTGGTGCCGGACAACCCCAACAAGGCCTACGACATGAAGGAGCTCATCGCCAAGGTGGTCGATGACGGCGACTTCTTCGAGCTGCAGCCCGACTACGCCGCCAACATCGTGGTCGGCTTTGCGCGCATGGACGGCCAGAGCGTGGGCATCGTCGCCAACAACCCGCAGGTGCTCGCCGGCTGCCTGGACATCAAGAGCTCCATCAAGGCCGCGCGCTTCGTGCGCTTCTGCGACGCCTTCAACATCCCCGTCGTGACCTTCGTGGACGTGCCCGGCTTCATGCCCGGCACCGCGCAGGAGTACGGCGGCATCATCAAGCACGGCGCCAAGCTGCTCTACGCCTACGCCGAGTGCACGGTCCCGAAGATCACCGTCATCACCCGCAAGGCCTACGGCGGCGCCTACGACGTGATGAGCTCCAAGCACCTGCGCGGCGACGTCAACTTCGCCTGGCCCAACGCCGAGATCGCGGTCATGGGCGCCAAGGGCGCGGTGGAGATCATCTTCCGCGAGGAGAAGGGCGACCCGGCCAAGCTCGCGGCCAAGGAAGCGGAATACAAGTCCCGCTTCGCCAATCCCTTCGTGGCCGGCGCGCGCGGCTTCATCGACGACGTGATCCAGCCCCACGAGACGCGCAAGCGCATCTGCCGCTCGCTGGTGATGCTCAAGGACAAGCAGCTCGACAACCCGTGGCGCAAGCACGGCAACATCCCGCTCTAACGTGACCATCGCCCGTTCATCCTTCGATACCTCAGGACGAACGGGCGAGAGGGGCTTCGATACCTCAGCCCGAACGGAATTTCATATGTTCAAGAAAATTCTCATCGCCAACCGGGGCGAAATCGCCTGCCGCGTCATCAAGGCCGCCAAGAAGATGGGCATCCTGACGGTGGCGGTGTACTCCGAGGCCGACAAGGACGCGCTGCACGTGGAGCTGGCCGACGAGGCCGTGCTGCTGGGCCCGGCGCCCTCGCGCGAGTCGTACCTGGTGGCCGACAAGATCATCGCCGCGTGCAAGCGCACCGGCGCCGAGGCCGTGCATCCCGGCTACGGCTTCCTGTCCGAGAACGAGGACTTCGCGCGCCGCGTGGAAGAGGAAGGCATCACCTTCATCGGCCCGAAGCACTACTCGATCGCGGCCATGGGCGACAAGATCGCCTCCAAGAAGCTGGCCAAGGAAGCCCAGGTCAACACCATCCCGGGCTGGAACGACGCCATCGAGACGCCCGAGCAGGCCGTGGCCATCGCCAAGGACATCGGCTACCCGGTGATGATCAAGGCCAGCGCCGGCGGCGGCGGCAAGGGCCTGCGCGTGGCCTTCAACGACAAGGAAGCCTTCGAGGGCTTCTCCTCGTGCCGCAACGAGGCGCGCAACAGCTTCGGCGACGACCGCGTCTTCATCGAGAAGTTCGTCGAGGAGCCGCGCCACATCGAGATCCAGATCCTGGGCGACGCGCACGGCAACGTCGTGTACCTCAACGAGCGCGAGTGCTCGATCCAGCGCCGCCACCAGAAGGTGATCGAGGAAGCGCCCTCGCCCTTCATCAGCGACGAGACCCGCAAGGCCATGGGCGAGCAGGCCGTGGCCCTGGCCAAGGCCGTGAAGTACCAGAGCGCGGGCACGGTGGAGTTCGTGGTCGGCAAGGACCAGAGCTTCTACTTCCTGGAGATGAACACGCGCCTGCAGGTGGAGCACCCGGTCACCGAGTGCATCACCGGGCTGGACCTGGTCGAGCAGATGATCCGCGTCGCGGCGGGCGAGGCGCTCTCCTTCACGCAGGCCGACGTCAGGCGCGACGGCTGGGCCATCGAGTGCCGCATCAACGCCGAGGACCCGTTCCGCAACTTCCTGCCCTCCACCGGCCGCCTGGTGCGCTTCCAGCCGCCGCAACAGAACCTGGAAGCCTCCAGGCCGATGACGGCCGAGGGCGGCGTGCGCGTGGACACCGGCGTGGTCGAGGGCGGCGAGATCCCGATGTTCTACGACTCGATGATCGCCAAGCTCATCGTGCACGGGAAGGACCGCAACGACGCCATCCACAAGATGCGCGAGGCGCTCAACGGCTTCGTGATCCGCGGCATCTCCAGCAACATCCCGTTCCAGTCGGCGCTGCTGGCGCACCCGAGGTTCGTCTCCGGCGACTTCAACACCGGCTTCATCGCGGAGAACTACCCGAAGGGCTTCAACGCCTCGGACGTGCCGCACGATGATCCGGACTTCCTGGTGGCGCTGGCCGCCGCGGCCAACCGCCGCTTCCTGGAGCGCTCGGCCGGCATCAGCGGCCAGCTCAAGGGCATGGAAGTGGGCATCGGCGAGGAATTCACCGTCATCGTCAAGGGCCCGGAAGGCAACAACCAGTACCGCGGCGTGACGGTCAAGGCCAACGGCGTGGTGGACGTGAGGGTCGAGGGCAAGCGCTACGAGCTGGCCAAGGACTGGCGCATCGGCAGCATCCGCGCCTCGGGCACCTGCAACGGCGAGCCCTTCACCGCGCAGGTCGAGCGCAAGGGCGTGTGGCTGCGCGTGGCGCACAACGGCCTGGTGATCGAGGCCCTGGTGCTGTCGCCCAAGAGCGCGGAGCTGGCCAGGCTCATGCCCTACAAGGCGCCGCCCGACACCTCCAAGTTCCTGCTCTCGCCCATGCCGGGCCTGCTGGCGGACCTGCTGGTGCAGCCCGGGCAGAAGGTGCTCGCCGGTGAGCGCCTGGCCGTGATCGAGGCCATGAAGATGGAGAACATCCTCGTGGCCGCGCAGGACGGCATCGTGGAGGCCGTGCTGGCCAACAAGGGCGAGAGCCTGGCCGTGGACCAGCCGATCCTGAGGTTCCAGTGATGAGCGCGACCAACGTGAAGCCCTTCCGCATCCTCGGCATCCAGCAGATCGCCATCGGCGGCCCGGACAAGCAGCGGCTGAAGTCGCTGTGGGTGGACATGCTGGGCCTGCAGGTCAAGAGCACCTTCGTCTCCGAGCGCGAGAACGTGGACGAGGACATCTGCGCCCTGGGCAGCGGCCCGACCGCCGTCGAGGTGGACCTGATGCAGCCGCTGGACATCGAGAAGAAGCCGGCCGTGCACGCCACGCCGCTCAACCACGTCGGGCTGTGGGTGGACGACCTGCCCAAGGCCGTGGAGTGGATGACGGCCAACGGCGTGCGCTTCGCGCCGGGCGGCATCCGCAAGGGCGCCGCGGGCTACGACATCTGCTTCATCCACCCGAAGGGCAACGACGAGTTCCCGGTGGGCGGTGAAGGCGTGCTGATCGAGCTCGTGCAGGCGCCGCCGGAGGTGGTGCAGGCGCTGGGTTGAGACAATAGGGACCAGCCCGTTCGCCCCGAGGTCTCGAAAGGCGAATCCGACAGGCTGCAATGGCGGCGCCCCGGCCGGGGCCGTTCATCCTTCGATACCTCAGGACGAACGGGATTTGGATAGCTCGGGACGAACGGAATACGGCGTCCGCCTCCCTTCTCAATGCCTGGAAGAAAGCAGTTCCCATGACCACCAACGCCGACTGGCAGCGCCGCAGCCTCGCGGCCCTGTGGCATCCGTGCACGCAGATGCAGCGCGCGGCCAGCGTGCCGCCGCTGCCGATGGTGCGCGGCCAGGGGCCGTGGCTGTTCGATGCCGAAGGCCAGCGCTACTTCGACGCGCTGAGCAGCTGGTGGGTCAACCTCTTCGGCCATGCCGACGCGCGCATCGTCGCGGCGGTCAAGGACCAGCTCGACACCCTGCCCCACGTCATGCTGGCCGGCTGCACCCACGCGCCGGCGGTCGAGCTGGCCGAGCAGCTCTCGGCGCGCACCGGCGGCGCGCTGGGCCATGCCTTCTTCGCCAGCGACGGCGCCTCGGCCGTCGAGATCGCGCTGAAGATGAGTTTTCACTTCTGGCGCAACACTGGCCGCGAGCGCAAGCAGGAGTTCGTCTGCCTGAAGCAGGGCTACCACGGCGAGACGCTGGGCGCGCTGGCGGTGACGGACGTGAAGGTGTTCCGCGACGCCTACGACCCGCTGCTGCTGCGCGCGCACCAAGTCATGTCGCCCGACGCGCGCCAGGCCGCGCCCGGCGAGACGGCCGCGGATGTCGCCGCGCGCGCCCTGGCCGAGGTGCAGGCGCTGTTCGAGCAGCGCGCGGATCGCATCGCCGCCGTCATCGTCGAGCCGCTGGTGCAGGGCGCCGCGGGCATGGCGATGCACGATGTGTCCTACCTGAAAGGCCTGCGCGCGCTGTGCACGAGGCACGAGGTGCACTTGATCGCCGACGAGATCGCCGTGGGCTGCGGGCGCACCGGCACCTTCTTCGCCTGGGAGCAGGCACTGCCGGCGGGCGCGCCCGACGCCGCGCGCCGCGCCGCTTGGCCCGACTTCGTGACGCTGTCCAAGGGCATCAGCGGCGGCTTCCTGCCGCTGTCGCTGGTGCTGAGCACGGATGCCGTCTATGCCGCCTTCCTGAGCGAGGACGTGGCACGCGGCTTCCTGCATTCGCACTCCTACACCGGCAACGCCCTGGCCTGCCGCGCCGCGCTGGCGGTGCTGGAGCGCTTCGACACCGAGGACGTGCTTGGGCGCAACGCCGCGCAGGCCGAAGGCCTGAGCCGCGCGCTGCAACCGGTCTTCGACGACCCGCGCATCGAGCACGCGCGGCGCTGCGGCATGATCTGGGCCTTCGACGTGCGCACCGAGCATGCCGGCGGCAACTTCGCCGAGCGCTTCCACCTGGCGGGGCGGCGGCACGGGCTGCTGATCCGGCCCATCGGCCGCACGGTGTACCTCATGCCGCCGTACGTGCTGGACGAGACGCTGTCGCCCTGGCTGGCGCAGCGGCTGCACGCCACGCTGACGGACGTGCTGGACCATCCCGATGCTGATCGAACACCTCAACCGCCGACTGCTTGAGCTCGACGCCGCGGCGCTGCGCCGGCGCCTGCGCGTGGCCGAGTCGCCCTGCGAGCCGCTGCAGGCCTTCGAGGGCGAGCACGGCGGCGAGCCGCTGCTGGCCTTCTGCAGCAACGACTACCTGGGCCTGGCCCACCACCCGGGCCTGGCCACCGTGCTGGCCGAGGGTGCGCGGCTGTGGGGCACCGGCAGCGGCGCCTCGCACCTGGTCAGCGGCCACCTGCGCCCGCATGCGCAGGTGGAAGAGCTGCTGGCACGCTGGTTCGAGCCGCACATACCGCATGCGCGCGCGCTGCTGATGTGCAGCGGCTACATGGCCAACCTGGCGCTGATGACGGCGCTGGGCGACGGCAGCGCCACGCTCTTCTGCGACAAGCTCAACCACGCCTCGCTCATCGACGGCGCGCGGCTGGCCGAGGGCGAGGTCAAGCGCTACGCGCATGGCCGCCTGGACGTGCTGGAGTCGCAGCTCGCGGCCTGCACCACGCCGATAAAGCTGATCGTCACGGATGCGGTGTTCAGCATGGACGGCGACATCGCCGACCTGCCGGCGCTGCTGAAGCTGGCCGAGAAGTTCGATGCCTGGATCGTGCTCGACGACGCGCACGGCCTGGGCGTGCTGGGCCTGCACGGGCACGGCGCGCTGGAGCATTTCGAGCTGCGCAGCGAGCGCTTCATCTGCATGGGCACGCTGGGCAAGGCCGCGGGCGTGTCGGGCGCCTTCGTGGCGGCGCACCCGGCCGTCATCGAATGGCTGGTGCAGAAGGCGCGCAGCTACATCTACACCACCGCCATGCCGCCGGCGCTGGCGCACGTGCTGGTGGCCAGTTTGAAGCTGATCGGGGGCAACGAGGGCCGGGTGCGCCGCGCGCGGCTGCTGGGGCTGATCGAGCAGCTGCGCACGGGGCTGCGCACGCTGGTGTCGGTGCAGCCGGGCTGGAAGCTGGGCGAGAGCGCCACGGCCATCCAGCCGCTGATCGTGGGCGACAACGAGACCGCCCTGAACCTGTCTGCCGCGCTGCGCCGCCAGGGCCTGTACGTGCCCGCCATGCGCCCGCCCACCGTGCCGCCGGGCACGGCGCGGCTGCGCATCACGCTCAGCGCCGCGCACACGCCGGCGCAGGTGCAGCGGCTGCTGCAGGCGCTGGCGCAGGCCATGGGAGAGACGCCATGACGGCACCATCGAGTCCCGCGAGCCCCGTCGAGCTGCGCGGCTGCTTCGTCACCGGCACCGACACGGGCGTGGGCAAGTCGCGCATCAGCGCGGCGCTGCTGCACTGGCTGGGCCGGCGCGGGCACCGTGCCGCCGGCTACAAGCCCGTGGCCTCGGGCCTGGAGCCCGGCGCCGACGGCCGCCTTGTCAACGAGGACGTGGAGGCGCTGCGCACCGCCGGCAGCGTGCCGCTGCCCGGGTCGCTGATCGGCCCGTGCCAGCTCAAGGAAGCCTGCGCGCCGCACATCGCCGCGGAGCTGGAGGGCGTGCGCATCGACCGCGTGGCGCTGCTGCGCGGCGCGCAGGAGGTGGCGCGCCGCGCCGACTTCATCGTGGCCGAGGGCGCGGGCGGGCTGGTCATCCCGCTGGGCGAGGACTGGGACAGCACCCAGCTGATGAGCGCGCTGGGCCTGCCGGTGGTGATGGTGGTGGGCCTGCGCCTGGGCTGCATCAACCACGCCCTGCTCACCGCGGACGGCCTCGCGCAGCGCCGCCTGCGGCTGGTGGGCTGGGTCGGCAACCAGATCGACCCGGCCATGCCGCACCTGCAGCGCAACGTCGAGACGCTGCGCCACGAGCTCTCCCGCCGCCACCAGGCGCCCTGCCTGGGCGTGGTGCCGCACCTGGCGCAGCCCGCGCCGGCGGCGGTGGCGGGATTTCTCGACGCTTTCGCGCTCCAAGGCCTGTTCGGCCTGGAGTGACAATTCCAACTTTTCCGGATTCCCGGTTCATCAAGAAGAGCAGTTCGCATGAGCACCGTTGCCACCATTTCCGTCGAATCCCTGCGCCGCACGGCTCCTGTCGAAGCTAAACCGGGCCGCTGGTCCGTGGCCGAGGTGCAGGCGCTCTACGACCTGCCGTTCATGGACCTGATGTTCAAGGCCCAGCAGGTGCACCGCGAGCACTTCGACGCCAGCGAGGTGCAGCTCTCCACGCTGCTGTCGATCAAGACCGGCGGCTGCGCCGAGGACTGCGGCTACTGCCCGCAGTCGGCGCACTTCGACACCGGCGTCGAGGCCTCCAAGATCATGTCCATCTCCGAGGTGCTGGGCGCGGCGCAGGCGGCCAAGGAACAGGGCGCCTCGCGCTTCTGCATGGGCGCGGCCTGGCGCAGCCCCAAGGAGCGCGACATGGAGCGCGTGACCGAGATGGTGCGCGAGGTGCGCGCGCTGGGCCTGGAGACCTGCATGACGCTGGGCATGCTCGACAAGGAGCAGGCCGCGCAGCTCAAGGACGCGGGCCTGGACTACTACAACCACAACCTCGACACCTCGCCCGACCACTACGGCAACGTGATCCACACCCGCACGTATCAAGACCGGCTGGACACGCTGCACAACGTGCGCGACGCCGGCATCAACGTGTGCTGCGGCGGCATCGTGGGCATGGGCGAGACGCGCGCGCAGCGCGCCGGGCTGATCGCGCAGCTGGCCAACCTCGACCCCTTCCCCGAGTCGGTGCCCATCAACAACCTGGTGCCCGTGCCCGGCACGCCGCTGGCCGACAGCGAGCCGATCGACCCCTTCGAGTTCGTGCGCACGATCGCCGTGGCGCGCATCACGATGCCGACCACGATGGTGCGGCTGTCCGCCGGCCGCGAGCAGATGGACGACGCGCTGCAGGCGCTGTGCTTCATGGCCGGGGCCAACTCGATCTTCTACGGCGATCGCCTGCTGACCACGACGAATCCGCAGGCCGAGAAGGACCGCCGCCTTTTCGAGCGGCTGCAGCTGCGCCCGCAGGGCCAGCGCCCGGAGGTGCAGGCGCACCTGGACGTGTCGGGCGCGGTCGCCAAATGAGCGCGGTGCTGGCGCCGCGGGCGTCGGTGGCCCCGTTCGTGGACCTGGAGTTCCTGCAGGACCCGTATCCGGCGTACCGCGAGCTGCGCGAGGCCGGGCCGATCCACTGGAGCGAGGAGTTCTTCGGCGGCGCCTGGCTGCTGACGCGCCATGCCGACGTGGAGGCCGCGCTGCGCGACCCGCGCCTGTCGGCACGGCGCACGGGCGGCTGGGTGATGCGCGCGGCCGAGCCCGATGGGCGGGCCGAGCTCACGCCGATGCAGCGGCTCTTCACGCGCTGCCTGCCCTTCCTGGACGCGCCGGACCACACCCGGCTGCGCAAGGTGCTGCAGCCCGCGTTCCGGCCGGACCGTATCCAGGCGCTGAAGCCCGTGACGCAGGCGCTCATCGACGAGCTGCTGGACGAGGCCGGGCCACACTTCGACTTCATGGACAAGCTCGCGCGCCCGCTGCCGGCGCGCGTGATCGCGAAGCTGATGGACGTGGACGCGTCGGTGTACGGCGACTTCACGGCCTGGAGCGAGGACATCGCCGCCTTCCTGGGCTCGGTGAACCCCACGCAGGCCGAGGTGCGCGCCGCGCAGCGCAGCGTGGTGGCGCTGGCCGGCTACTTCGAGCGCGAGCTGCTGCCGCGGCGCCGGCGCGAGCCGGGCGACGACCTGCTGAGCGGGCTGCTGGCGGCGCAGGCCGACGGCAGCGTTGAAGACGGCGCGGAGCTGCTGGCGCAGTGCGCGATGCTGCTCTTTGCCGGCTACGAGACGACGCGCCACCTGCTGGGCAACGCGGTGCACGCGCTGCTGACGGAGCGGGAGCAGTGGGAGCGGCTGCGGGCCGAACCCGAGTTGCTGCCGAACGCCGTGCGCGAGCTGCTGCGCCACGACACGCCGGTGCAATGGAGCGGGCGGCGCGCGATGGCCGATTTCACGCTGTGCGGCCAGCGCGTGCGCCGGGGCGACCTGGTGCTGGCGCTGATCGGCTCTGCGAATCGCGACCCGGCGCGGCACGAGTTTCCGGAGCAGCTGGACGTGGCGCGGGCCAACCCGGGTGCCCTCGCCTTCGGCACCGGGCCGCACGTGTGCCTGGGCGCGTCGCTGACGCAGCTGGAAACCCAGACGGTTCTTGCGACGCTGCTGCGCCGGCGCCCGGAGCTGGATCTGGCGGGGATTGCGATACGGACGCAGAGTCCGCTTTATCGGGGGTTCATGAGGTTGCCGGTGGCGGGATGACCAGTTGGCGGCATTCGATTAAGGAATGGCTGACCCATACCCATTGATTCCAACTTGCAATAGACAGTGAAGTATTCCGTTCGCCCTGAGGTATCGAAGGGTGGACGGCCCGCACGGTGTGCGGGCATCCGAGCCGGTTGGATTCGGCCTTCGATACCTCAGTCCGAACGGTTCAAGGCGCTTGCAATTCCCGGCCTCCATACCAGCCTGACGGCTTCACCCTTCGACGCGCCCATAGGGCGCGCCCTGTGCTGAGGTATCGAAGCATCAGGGCGAACGGGTCATTTCACAGAAAAGCCGGAGTTGGAATGGAAGACCGCATTCAGCGGTCCTTTCATTTTACCAAGGTTACTGCTCTTGGAAGCGATACCAATTCACGTCAGCCGGTAAAATAGCGAAAGGCTGGGTTACTTCTCCGGCTGAAGCAAGCCAGAATCAGGTTATTAACCCGGCAATCAAACAGTGCATGCACCGATTTGTTCGCCGGCGTACGCGAGATGTGAACCTCGAAAGTAGTTCATGATTCGTTGCGGCATGCCTTGCAAAACCTTCATGAAATCGTGTGCG
>NZ_VIDQ01000149.1 GCF_009760915.1 Azohydromonas aeria | reverse complement strand
GACTTCAAGGACGTCGCCGTGATCGAGGTGTTCGTCAAGCCCGGCGACCAGGTCAAGGTCGAGCAGAGCCTGATCACCGTGGAGTCCGACAAGGCCTCCATGGAGATCCCGTCGTCGCATGCCGGCACGGTCAAGGAAGTGCGCGTGCAGCTCGGCGACAAGGTCAACGAGGGCTCGGTGCTGGTGCTGCTCGAAGCGGCCGGCGGCGCCCCCGCCCCCGCGCCTGCCCCGGCCGCCGCGGCCCCGGCGCCTGCTCCCGCCGCGCCGGCTCCGGCCGCCACCGTGACGGCGCCGGACCTGGCGCCGGCCGCGACGCGCACGCCGCCGACGGCGGCGCTGCCCGCGCACGATCCCGGCGCCCCGAAGGGCAGCCTGCCGCACGCCTCGCCCTCGATCCGTCTCCAGGCGCGCCAGCTCGGCGTGCCGCTGGAGGAAGTCAAGGGCAGCGGTCCCAAGGGCCGCATCACCCAGGACGACCTGCAGAACTTCGTCAAGGCCGTGATGGCCGGCACGGCGCAGACCAAGGCCGCCGCCGCCAAGGCCCCGACCGCGGCGCCGGCCGGTGCTGCCGCGGGCGGCGCCTTCCCCGGCCTGCTGCCCTGGCCGCAGGTGGACTTCGCCAAGTTCGGCCCGGTCGAGCGCAAGGACCTCTCGCGCATCAAGAAGATCAGCGGCGCCAACCTGCACCGCAACTGGGTCGTGATCCCGCACGTCACCAACCATGACGACGCGGACATCACCGAGCTGGAGAACTTCCGGGTGCAGCTCAACAAGGAGAACGAGAAGTCCGGCGTCAAGGTGACGATGCTGGCCTTCCTGATCAAGGCCGCCGTGGCCGCGCTCAAGAAGTTCCCCGAGTTCAATGCGAGCCTCGACGGCGACCAGGTCGTGCTCAAGCAGTACTTCCACATCGGCTTTGCCGCCGACACGCCCAACGGGCTGATGGTCCCGGTGATCAAGGATGCCGACAAGAAGGGCATCTTCCAGATCAGCCAGGAGATGAGCGAGCTGGCCAAGAAGGCCCGCGACGGCAAGCTCGGCCCCGCCGAGATGACCGGCGGCTGCTTCAGCATCTCGTCGCTGGGCGGCATCGGCGGGCGCTACTTCACGCCCATCATCAACGCGCCGGAAGTCGCGATCCTGGGCGTGTGCAAGAGCACCATGGAGCCCAAGTGGGACGGCAAGCAGTTCGTGCCGCGCCTGACGCTGCCGCTGTCGCTGTCGTGGGACCACCGCGCCGTGGACGGCGCCGCGGCCGCCCGCTTCAACGCCTACCTGTGCCAGATCCTCGCGGACTTCCGCCGGGTGATGCTGTAAGGGAAGGGACCCATCAAATGGCACAGATCGAAGTCAAGGTCCCGGACATCGGCGACTTCAAGGACGTCGCGGTCATCGAGCTGCTGGTCAAGCCCGGCGACACGGTCAAGGAGGAGCAGAGCCTCATCACCGTGGAGTCGGACAAGGCCTCCATGGAGATCCCGTCCTCGCACGCCGGCACCGTCAAGGAACTCAAGCTCAACCTCGGCGACAAGGTCAGCGAAGGCTCGCTGATCCTGGTGCTGGAGGCCGCCGGCGCGGCCGCCGCCGCCCCGGCGCCGGCCCCGGCCACGGCCGGCGCGCTGGAGCAGCCCACCGCCCCCGAGTCCTACTCCAAGGGCCAGGAAGGCAAGTTCCCGGTCGCCGCTCCTGTGGCGCCCGCGCCGAATGCCGCGACCTTCTCCGGCACGGCCGACATCGAGTGCGACATGCTCGTGCTCGGCGCCGGCCCGGGCGGCTACTCCGCGGCCTTCCGCGCCGCCGACTTGGGGCTGAAGGTGGTGCTGGTCGAGCGCTACGCGACGCTGGGCGGCGTTTGCCTGAACGTGGGCTGCATCCCGTCCAAGGCCCTGCTGCACGTGGCCGCGGTGATGGACGAGGTCAAGCACTTCGCCGACCTGGGCGTGACCTACGCCGAGCCGACGGTGGACATCGACAAGATGCGCGCCCACAAGTCCAAGGTCGTGGGCAAGCTCACCGGCGGCCTGGGCGCCATGGCCAAGATGCGCAAGGTCACCATCGTGCGCGGCTACGGCAACTTCGTGGACCCGCACCACGTCAAGGTGCTGGAGACCACGGGCGAAGGCCAGGAGCGCAGCGGCGGCGAGAAGGTCATCCGCTTCAAGAACGCCATCATCGCCGCGGGCTCGCAGGCCGTGCGCCTGCCGTTCCTGCCCGACGATCCGCGCATCGTGGACTCCACCGGCGCGCTGCAGTTGCGCCAGCAACCGAAGAAGATGCTCGTCATCGGCGGCGGCATCATCGGCCTGGAGATGGGCACCGTCTACTCCACGCTGGGCGCGCGCCTGGACGTGGTGGAGATGCTCGACGGCCTGATGCAGGGCGCGGACCGCGACCTCGTCAAGGTCTGGCAGAAGATGAACGCCAAGCGCTTCGACAACATCATGTTGAAGACGAAGACGGTGGGCGCCGAGGCCACGCCCGAAGGCATCAAGGTGCAGTTCGAGGGCCTGGACGGCACCAAGAGCGAGGGCACCTACGACCTGGTGCTGCAGGCCGTGGGCCGCACGCCCAACGGCAAGAAGATCGGCGCGGAGAACGCCGGCGTCATCGTCAGCGACCGCGGCTTCATCCCGGTGGACGTGCAGATGCGCACCAACGTGCCGCACATCTTCGCCATCGGCGACATCGTCGGCCAGCCGATGCTGGCGCACAAGGCGGTGCACGAGGCGCACGTGGCAGCCGAAGTGGCCGCCGGCGACGAGCACGCGCGCTTCGACGCGCGCGTGATCCCCAGCGTCGCCTACACCGACCCCGAGGTGGCCTGGGTGGGCCTGACCGAGGACGAGGCCAAGCAGCGCGGCATCAAGGTCAAGAAGGGCCTGTTCCCCTGGACCGCCTCGGGCCGCGCCATCGCCAACGGCCGCGACGAGGGCTTCACCAAGCTGCTGTTCGACGCGGAGACGCACCGCATCCTGGGCGGCGGCATCGTGGGCACCCACGCCGGCGACATGATCGGCGAGATCGCGCTGGCCATCGAGATGGGCGCCGACGAGGTGGACATCGGCAAGACCATCCACCCGCACCCGACGCTGGGCGAGAGCATCGGCATGGCCGCGGAAGTGGCGCACGGCACCTGCACCGACCTGCCGCCGCAGAAGCGCTGACGGGACCACGGCGGCGGGGCGCGCCTCGCCGCCAACACCCTCCCTCAAAAGACGAACGCGCCGCAATTGCGGCGCGTTTTGCATGGGGGCAGGGCGCGTGCCCGGGGCGGATCCGGCGCCTTACTCGATGTCGGCGGTGTGCAGCCCGAACTGGCCGCGCTTGCGGTCCTCGAAGTAGCGCCTGAGCGTCTCGCGCACGGTGCGGAAGGCGATCTGGTCCCAGGGCACCTCGGCCTCGGTGAAGAGCCGGGCCTCGATGGTCTCCGGGCCGGGATGGAAGGCCGTGTCGGTGAGCCGGGCCAGGTAGTAGAGGTGGACCTGGCCGACCTGGCGCACGTTCATGACGCTGAACAACTGTCCCAGCTCGATCTGCGCGCCGGCCTCCTCGTCGGTCTCGCGCGCCGCGCCCTGCGCGGTGGTCTCGCCGAGTTCCATGAAGCCCGCCGGCAACGTCCAGAAGCCGCGCCGCGGCTCGATGTTGCGCAGGCACAGCAGCACCTGGTCGTTCCAGGTGGGCAGCGTGCCGACGACATTGAGCGGGTTCTCGTAGTGGATGCGCCCGCACGCGGAACAGACCGCGCGCTCGCGGTTGTCGTCGGGCGGGATGCGGTAGTGCACGTGGCTGCCACAGGCAGGGCAGTGCTGGATCCTGCTGCGCTCGGTCAGAAGCATGGGCCGAGTTTAGCGCGCCCCCCCGGGCCGCCCCGGCGGCGGCAGCGGGTTCCCGCGCTTTTCGTGAGTCCGGTACGGCGGTTATGCTGGCCCGCGTCAATCCCGTGGTCCCGCGTCAACCCCCATGCAGCTCTACAACTATTTCCGCTCCTCGGCGTCCTACCGCGTGCGCATCGCGCTGGCGCTCAAGGGCCTGGCCTACGACTACATGCCGGTGCACCTGGTCAAGCGCGAGCACCAGGCCGAGTCCTACGCGGCCGTGTCGGCCTCGCGCCTGGTGCCGCTGCTGCGCGACGGCGACGCGTCGCTGACGCAGTCGATGGCCATCATCGAGTACCTCGACGAGACGCACCCGCAGCCGCCGCTGCTGCCCGCCGACGCGCTGGGCCGCGCCCGCGTGCGCGCGCTGGCGCAGGACGTGGCCTGCGAGATCCACCCGCTCAACAACCTGCGCGTGCTGCGCTACCTGGTGCACGACCTCAAACTCGGCGAGGACGACAAGAACCGCTGGTACCGCCACTGGGTCGAGACCGGGCTGGAAGTGGTCGAGCGCCAGATCGCGGACCATCCGGCCACCGGCCGCTTCTGCCACGGCGACACGCCAGGCCTGGCCGATTGCGTGCTGGTGCCGCAGATCTTCAACGCCCAGCGCTTCGACTGCCGCCTCGACCACGTGCCCACCGTGATGCGCGTGTTCGAGGCCTGCATGCAGCTCGACGCCTTCGACAAGACGCAGCCCTCGGCCTGTCCCGATGCGGAATGACGCGCCGCTGCAGGGCGCGATGATCCCTGACTGGCCCGCACCGCCCGGCGTGGGCGCGCTGATGAGCACGCGCGCCGGCGGCGTCAGCGCCGCGCCCTGGGACAGCCTGAACCTCGGCACCGCCGTGGGCGACGACCCGGCCGCCGTGGCCGGGAACCGTGCCCGCTTCGCCGCGGCCACGGGCGGTGCCATGCCGCTGTGGCTGCGCCAGGTGCACGGCAGCCGCGTGCTGCGGCTGCGCGTGGACGACGTGTCACCCGCGCCGGCCGATCCGCCCGAGGCCGATGCCGCCGTGACCGCCGAGCGCGGCGTGGCCTGCGTGGTGCAGGTGGCGGACTGCTTGCCCGTGCTGTTTGCCGCCCTCAATGGCCGGGCCGTCGGCGCGGCGCATGCGGGCTGGCGCGGCCTGGCCGGCGGGGTGCTGGAGAGCACGCTGGCCGAGGTGTGCGCCCTGGCCGATTGCGCGCCGGACGCCGTGCTGGCCTGGCTCGGCCCGTGCATCGGGCCGCGATCGTTCGAGGTGGGCGCCGACGTGCTGCGCGGCTTCGGCGCCGATCCGGACGCCGCCGGCACCGACCCGGCCTTCGTGCCCGCTCCCCGTCCCGACGGCAGCGCGCGCTGGCTGGCGGACTTGCCCGCGCTCGCGCACCGACGGCTGAATTTGGCAGGTCTGCGTCAGATCAGAGGCGGACAGTGGTGCACGGTGCAGGATCGCTCACGGTTCTTCTCGTTTCGGCGCGACGGGGTCACAGGGCGGCAGGCCGCCGCCGTCTGGCTGCGCTGAGGCCGCCTCGCGCTCTTCGGCGCGCCGGCGCGCCTGGCGGCGGGCCGGGGTGCCGAGCAGGTACAGCACGATGGACAGGGGCAGCGCGCCGTAGAGCAGGAAGGTGAAGAAGGCGCCGAGCACCGTGCCGTTGGGCGCCATGGCCTCGGCCACGGCCATCATCAGCACCACGTACAACCATCCCAGGGCAACCAGGTACATCAGAACAACCCCGCCATTAAGCAGAATGACGTATTTCGTGCAATGAAACCAGTTGTCATGATGCGGTAAGTCATGGGGCCTACAACGGCACCTTGCAACGGATTTCGTGAATAAGTCTCAGGAGACCAGCGTGACCCTCCAGCCCTTTCCGGCGCTTCAGCAACTCGGCGACAACGCCACCGCCCTGAGTGCGGCCATTTCCGACGCGCTGCGCAGCATGTCGAACCTGAACCTGCCCATGCAGGCCATGGCCAAGCTGCAAGGCGAGTACCTGAACGAGGCCACGGCGCTGTGGAACCAGACGCTGACCCGGCTGCAGCCCGACGCCGCCGCCACCGAGCCGGCCAAGCTGGGCGATCGCCGCTTCGCCGCCGCCGACTGGGCCAAGAACCCGGCTGCCGCCTACTTGGCGCAGGTGTACCTGCTCAACGCGCGCACGCTGATGCAGATGGCCGAGTCGATCGAGGGTGACGCCAAGGCCAAGGCGCGCGTGCGCTTCGCCGTGCAGCAGTGGATCGATGCCGCCGCACCGAGCAACTTCCTGGCCACCAATCCCGAGGCGCAGCGCAAGGCGCTGGAGACCAAGGGCGAGAGCATCAGCCAGGGCCTGCAGCAGCTGTGGCACGACATCCAGCAGGGCCATGTCTCGCAGACCGACGAGAGCGTGTTCGAGGTGGGCAAGAACGTCGCCACCACCGAGGGCACCGTGGTGTACGAGAACGAGCTGTTCCAGCTCATCGAGTACAAGCCGCTGACGGCCAAGGTGCACGAGGTGCCGTTCCTGTTCGTGCCGCCGTGCATCAACAAGTTCTACATCCTGGACCTGCAGCCCGACAACAGCGTCATCCGCTACACCGTCGCGCAGGGCCACCGCGTTTTCGTGCTGAGCTGGCGCAACCCCGACGCCTCGCTGGCGCACAAGACCTGGGACGACTACGTCGAGCAGGGCCCGATCCGCGCCATCAGCGTGGTGCAGCAGATCACGGGCAAGGACAAGCTCAACATGCTGGGCTTCTGCGTGGGCGGCACCATCCTGAGCACGGCGCTGGCGGTGCTGGCCGCGCGCGGCCAGCAGCCCGCGGCGAGCCTGACGCTGCTGACCACGCTGCTGGACTTCAGCAACACCGGCGTGCTGGACCTGTTCATCGACGAGGCCGCGGTGCGGCTGCGCGAGCTGACCATCGGCGAGAAGGCGCCCAACGGCCCGGGCCTGCTCAACGGCAAGGAGCTGGCCACCACGTTCAGCTTCCTGCGCCCGAACGACCTGGTCTGGAACTACGTGGTGGGCAACTATCTCAAGGGCGAGGCGCCCCCGCCCTTCGACCTGCTGTACTGGAACTCCGACAGCACCAACCTGCCGGGCCCGATGTTCTGCTGGTACCTGCGCTACACGTACCTGGAGAACAAGCTGCGCGTGCCCAATGCGCTGACCGTGTGCGGCGAGAAGGTGGACCTCTCGCGCATCGAGGCGCCGGTGTACCTGTACGGCTCGCGCGAGGACCACATCGTGCCCTGGGAGTCGGCCTACACCAGCACGCAGATCCTCTCCGGCCCCAAGCGCTACGTGCTGGGCGCCTCGGGGCACATCGCCGGCGTGATCAACCCGCCGCAGAAGAAGAAGCGCAGCTACTGGACCAACGACCAGCTCGATGCCGACCCCAACCAGTGGCTGGAAACCTCCACCGAGCACCCGGGCAGCTGGTGGACGGACTGGAGCGACTGGCTCAAGCAGCATGCCGGCAAGGAAATCACCGCGCCGAAGACCCCGGGCAACAAGACCTACAAGCCCATCGAGCCCGCTCCCGGGCGCTACGTGAAGCAGAAGGCCTGAGCCGCGCAACTCGCGCCTGACTGCCCCCTAAAGTACCGAAGTTCGAGAACGAGGAGATAACAAGCATGACCGACATCGTCATCGTCGCCGCCGCCCGCACCGCCGTGGGCAAGTTCGGCGGTTCGCTGGCCAAGGTTTCCGCGCCCGAGCTGGGCGCCACCGTGATCAAGGCGCTGCTGGACAAGACCGGCGTGGGTG
>NZ_VIDQ01000148.1 GCF_009760915.1 Azohydromonas aeria | reverse complement strand
CGGCGCGGCGCCGGTGGCGCGCTGGCCGCTGGCGCTGGCGCCCTGGGTGGGCGCGGCGCCGGGCTGCGGCGACGAAGGCGGTGCCGACGGCGCGCTGCGCATCAGCGGCGTGGACGAGGGCACGCTGCTGCGGGCCGTGCCCGGGCGCGGCGCGGTGGAGCTGACCGTGTCGGCACTGGGCGACGCGCCGCGCGGGGCGCGGCTGTACTGGCTGCTCGACGGCGTGCAGGCGGCGCGCAGCCGCGTCGGCGAGGCCGTGGCGCTGCGCCTGGAGCAGCCCGGGGCGCACACGCTCACGGTGCTGGACGAGGCCGGTCGCTGGCAGCGGGTGGGCTTTCGCGTCGGGCGCTGAAGCCGCAGGCATTGCCTCGCCTGCTCAGTACCCGGGCCTTCCCCCGGGACAGACGGGCACAGATGCCTGCTGAGCCGGTTTGGGCCGCGCGATTGCCCACAGCGGACAGCAAGGAGCTGCGCCGTGAACCACCCGCCCGCCCTCACTCCGCCACCGCGGCGCCAGCGGCTGACGTCCTTGCTGCTCGGCCTGGCCGGGCTGCTGGCACCCGCGCTGGCCGGCGCCGGGGACACGGCGGGGCACCGGCCCGCGCTGGCGGCCACGGCGCCGGCCGCGGCGGCCAAGGCCAAGGCGCCGCATCCGCATCGCCATGCCGTCATCGACGCCGCGCTGGCGGCGGACCTGCTGGGCTGGGCCAGCCGGCTCTCCGGGCTGCCGATTCCGCCGGGCGAGCCCCTGCCCAAGCTCATCCCGATGAGCCAGCGCGAGATCGCGAAAACGGTGTGCGGTCCGCAGCACGGCGGCTGCGCCGGGCTGGTGGCGGTGTACGACACCGACCGGCGCCGCATCCTCTACCGCGACACGCTCGACATGCGCGACCCGACGGACCAGTCCTTCATCGTCCACGAGCTGGTGCACCACCTGCAGTTCCTGCAGCGCGGCGAGGCGCTGTTCGCCACCTGCCAGAGCACCCTGGCCGGCGAGGCGCAGGCCTACCGGGCGCAGAACCTGTACCAGGCGCAGTTCCGGCAGTGGCAGCGCATGGGCGAGGTGCTGCGCTACATGCACTGCGACGGCGTCACGGGCAGCGAGCCGGTGGCGCGGCTGTTCGGGGTGCCGGGACGCTGAGGGCGGCGCGGCCGGTTGCGCCCGCAACGCGCCGCGCGCCGCTCAGGCGCCCAGCCGCTGCGCCAGGTCGCTGAAATCCGACGCCACCACGTCCCAGTCCTGCTCGGCGGCGAGGTCCCTCTCCTGCCCGGGGCCGTACTCGGTGGGCCGGGCCACGAAGCCGGTGCGCAGGCCCAGTGCGTGCGCGGCGGCCAGGTCGTCGTTGTGCGCGGCGCACAGCATCAGCTCGCCCGGCGCCAGGTCGAGCATGCGCGCCGCGCCCAGGTAGGTCGCGGGCAGCGGCTTGTAGGCCTGGAAGGTTTCGGCGGAGAACACCACGTCCCACGGCAGCCCGGCATGACGGGCCATGTTCACCAGCAGTGCCACGTTGCCGTTGGACAGCGTGCCGATGACGACCTTCGCCTTCAGCCGCGCCAGACCAGGCAGCACGTCGGGCCAAGGATTGAGGCGGTGCCAGACGCGGTTGACGTGGCGCCGGTCCTCCTCGCTCAAAGCCTGTAGCCCGAAGCGCGGCAGCAGCTCCTCCAGCGCCTGGCGGTGCAGCGCGTCGAGCACGGTCCAGCCGACTTCGCCGCTGCGCACGCGCTGCAGCTGCGGCTGGTAGCGCGCGCGCCAGGCGTCGGCCAGCGCGGCCCAGTCGGCCTCGATGCCGCGCGCCGCGCCCCAGGCGCCCAGGTCGGCGGCGATGCTGCCGCGCCAGTCCACCACCGTGCCGAACACGTCGAACACGATTGCCTTCAGTCCGGGAACCATGGTGCCCTCCTCGCCCTTCGATGCCGGTGCGGGTCAGTGTGCCGCAGGCGCCGGGCGCGGCTTGGGGCTGGCGCACGAAAAAAAGCCCGCGCGGGGCGGGCCTTTTCGCTGTGGGAGCAGGCGCTTCGATCAAAAGCGGTGGCGGATGCCCACGGCGAAGCTGCGGCCGGTCTGCTCCGAAGTGGCGCGCTCGTCCTTGTCGCGCATGGCCACGGCATAGACGTCGGTGCGCTTGGACAGGAAGTGGTCGTAGCCCACGCTGAAGGTCTTGCGGTCCGCGTCGTCCACGCGGTTGAGCAGGCCGTAGGCCACCAGCACCTTGCCCGTGGCGGTCACGGGAATGGCGGCGCTGACGGCGGTGAGCTTGTAGTCCAGGTTCGCCGTGCGGTTGTCGACATCGGTGTGCTGGGCAAAGACCTTGGCGAAGCCAAAGTCGTAAGCCAGGCCGGCCTGCCAGGTGCGGGTGTCGGCAACCGCGCCGGTGGCACCGTCCTTCTTCACGTTCTGGAACACCGCGGTGGCGGCGAAGGCGCCGCGCTCGAAGACGGCGCTGGCGCTGGCGTTGTTGCCGCCCACGCGCTCGCCCAGGGCACCCACGACGTTGACCTTGAGGCCGCCGAAGGACGGCGTGCTGTAGGCCACGGCGTCGCTCCAGCCGCTGTCGCCGGTGACGGTGCCGCTGGTGAAGACATGGCGCACCGTCGGCGAGAAGCCGTAGGAGTCACCGAAGGCATTGAAGGTGACGGTCGCCACGAACAGCGGCGTGGTGATGCGGCCCAGGCGCAGCGTGCCCAGCGTCGCGCTGTCCAGGCCCACGTAGGCGCTGCGCGAGAACAGCGTGTCCCCGGTGAAACGGCCGGACGCGCCGGTGTCGGCGCGGAAGAAGCTCTCCAGCGAGAAGATCGCCGACAGGCCGCTGCCCAGGTCTTCCTTGCCGCGCATCAGCCAGTAGCTGGTCGTCATCGAGCCGTTCTCGGCGCGCGTGGTTGCGCTGGCATCGCCCGGCGCCTTGAAACTGCCGACCGACATGTCGACCAGGCCGGCCAGTTGCACGCTGCTCTGCGCCTGCGCGGCACCGGCGCAGGCCAGCACGGCGGCCAGGGCCAGGCCGCGGATGGGGAAAGACTTCTTCATGGGGATCCCTCGGGGGTTGGTGGAGTGATGGTGTTGTTGCCGGACCACGGGGCCCGGCCGGAAACCGGCGCCTGCGAATGCAGGTTACGTGCCAAATTTTCTCAGTGCATGTCCTCTTGTGCGACGCACCATGTTGTGCACGCGCCATCGGTCGCGCTTCAAGGTGCAGGTTCAGGGACTTAATTCACGGATTGCATGCACCGGTGTGTGCAACTCGGCACACCCGGCGCATTGGTGGTGCGTGAAGCGGCTTTGGCGGCTCTGGTGGCTTCGGATTCAGGGCCTCAGGTCGGCGGCCTTGATGGCGGGCGCCCATTGCTCGACCTGGCGCGCCACGACCGCCGGGAAGGCCTCGCCGCCGGGCCGGGCCGGGGTGATGCCCAGCTCGGCGAAGCGCTTGACCGTGGCCGGGTCGGCCACGATGTCGGCCAGCGCCTTCGAGAGCTTGTCGGTGACGTCCCTGGGCAGCCCGGCCGGGCCGGAGACGCCGAAGTAGTTCTCCACCACCAGCTGCGGCAGGCCCAGCTCGACCACGGTGGGCACCTCGGGCAGCAGCGGCGAGCGCTCGCGCGTGGTCACGGCCAGGCCGCGGATCTGCCCGGCCTTGACCATGGGCACGAAGGCGGTGATGACGTCGATGCCCATGGGAATCGTGCCGGCGATCAGGTCGGTGGCCATGGGCGAGCCGCCGCGGTAGGGCACGTGCGTCATCTGCAGGTGCAGCGCGCTCTTGGTCATCTCGCCCACGATGTGACCAATGGAGCCGGGGCCGCCGCTGCCGAAGGCGTAGCCCGGCGTGGCCGCGGCGGCCTTGGGCAGGTCCTTGAGCGAGGCCGGCCCGCTCTTGGGGTTGGCCATGAACAGCACCGGCGCCACGCCCAGCAGCGACACGTGCGTGAACTGCCTGACCGGGTCGTAGGGCTGGCGGGGCACGGTCCACGGCCCGATGGACAACGGCGTGGAGTTGGAGAGCATGAGCGTGTAGCCGTCGGGCGCGGCGCGCGCGACCTCGGAGCCGCCGAGCGTGCCGCCGGCGCCGGGCTTGTTGTCCACGACCACCGGCTGGCCCAGCGCGCGCGCCAGCGGGTCGGCGATGGCGCGCGCCACGATGTCGCTGGCGCCGCCGGCGGCAAAGGTGACGACGATGCGCAGCGGCTTCTCCGGCCAGGCGGCGTGCGCGACGCCCGCCTGCAATCCCAACGACAGCGCGCAGCCCAGCGCGACGTGACCCGGCTTGAACGGCATGGCCTGATCCTTCCTCGGTGAAAGCGCCCCGCGACGCAAGGCCCGCGCCAGCGCCGGGGCGGCGCACGGCGCGCGGCCGGCTCAGGAGCCGCGGTAGGTGCTGTAGCTCCAGGGGCTCACCAGCAGCGGCACGTGGTAGTGCGCCGCCGGGTCGTCGATGCCGAAGTCCAGCGGCACCTCGTCGACGAAGGGCACCTCGGGCAGCGCCGTGCCGCGCGCGCGGAAGTACGGCGCCACCGAGAACACCAGACGGTAGCGCCCGCGCTGCAGCGCCTCGCCTTCGAGCAGCGGGCCGCCGGCGCGGCCGTCGTCGTCCAGCGCCAGCCGGCGCAGTTCCTGCGTGGCGCCGCCGGGCAGCAGGCGCAGCAGCGTGACCTGCATCCCCGCGGCCGGGCAGCCGTTGGCGGTGTCGAGCACGTGGGTGCTGAGTTTTCCCATGGTCCTTGATTCCTGAAGGTTGATCCGGCGGGCGGCCGCGCGGCGGCCCGCCCTGGTGCGCCATGCACCGCGCTGGCGCGCGGCGCCGCCGCAAATGGTGCACAGCCAGCGCATGCGGGTTTGCACGCCGTTGATGCACGCCAAACTGTATACACTTTGGCATGCGACTCCAAGCCCCGACGGCCTGCAGCCGCCTACACTCAAACCCTTACTCCCAACCGTCAGCGCCGCCATGCCCCGCAGCCGCAGCCCGCTCCAGCTCGTCGCCCCCGCCGCATCGGCCAAGGCGCCCTCGGCCAGTGCCGCCGCCCGCGGCGGCGGCAGCAGCGGCAACGGCAACGGCATCAGCGAGGGCAGCGCCACGCAGCGCATTGCCGAGGCGATCACCACGGCCATCGTCGAGCGCCGGCTCATGCCCGGCACCAAGCTGGCGGAGCAGCAGATCGCCGACATCTTCAAGGTCTCGCGCACGCTGGTGCGCCAGGCGCTCAACCAGCTCAGCCGCGACCGCCTGGTGACGCTGGAGCCCGCGCGCGGCGCCTTCGTGGCGCAGCCCAGCGTGGACGAGGCGCGCCAGGTGTTCGAGGTGCGCAAGATGCTCGAAGGCGCCATGATCCGGCAGCTGTGCGCGCGCATCACCGAGGGCCAGGTGGCCGAGCTGCGCGCGCACCTCAAGGCCGAGCGCGCGGCGGTGACGCGCACCGACGTGCCCGGGCGCACGCGGCTGCTGGCCGACTTTCACGTGGTGCTGGCGCGCATGCTGGGCAACGAGGTGCTGGCGCAGATGCTCACCGACCTGCTCTCGCGCAGCTCGCTCATCAGCCTGATGTACCAGAGCTCGCACTCGGCCGAGCACTCGCAGGCCGAGCACGTGGCCATCGTCGATGCGCTGGAGAAGCGCGACGCGCGCGCCGCCGTCAAGCTCGTCGAGCAGCACCTGGGCAACGTCGAGCGCAACCTGCGCCTGAACCCGCGCGCCAGCGACCTGGCGCTGGCGCTGCAGCCGGTGGAATAGGACCCCGACCCCGGACCGGCCGTGGACTCTCGCCCGCGCGAGACTGCCACGGCGCACAACGCCCGCGGCCTTCGCGCGCCGCGGCACGAGGAGCAATGCATGACCCAAGCTGACCGCTACCCCCGCGACCTGGCCGGTTACGGCCGCAACGTCCCCGATGCCCGCTGGCCCGGCAATGCCCGGGTGGCGGTGCAGTTCGTGCTCAATTACGAGGAAGGCGGCGAGAACTCGGTGCTGCACGGCGACGCCGGCAGCGAGCAGTTCCTCTCCGAGATGTTCAACCCGGCGGCCTACCCGGCGCGGCACCTGTCGATGGAGGGCATCTACGAGTACGGCTCGCGCGTGGGCGTGTGGCGCATCCTGCGCGAGTTCGAGCGCCGCGGCCTGCCGCTGACCGTCTTCGGCGTGGGCATGGCGCTGCAGCGCTGCCCCGAGGTGACGCAGGCCTTCGTCGAGCTCGGCCACGAGATCGCCTGCCACGGCTGGCGCTGGATCCACTACCAGAACCTCGACGAGGCCACCGAGCGCGAACATCTACGCCTGGGCATGGAAGCCATCGAGAAGCTGACCGGGCAGCGCGCCCTGGGCTGGTACACCGGGCGCGACAGCCCCAACACGCGGCGCCTGGTGGCCGACTACGGCGGCTTCGAGTACGACAGCGACTACTACGGCGACGATTTACCTTTCTGGCTGCAGGTCAGGAAGAGCGACGGCAGCCTGGCGCCGCAGCTGGTGGTGCCCTACACGCTCGACTGCAACGACATGCGCTTCGCGCTGCCGCAGGGCTTCAGCCACGGCGACGAGTTCTTCGAGTACCTGCGCGATGCCTTCGACGTGCATTACGCCGAAGGCGACGAGCGGCCCTCGATGATGAGCATCGGCATGCACTGCCGGCTGCTGGGACGCCCCGGGCGCATGCGCGCGCTGCAGCGCTTCCTGGACCACGTGCAGCAGCACGACCGGGTCTGGGTCGCGCGGCGCCTCGACATCGCGCGCCACTGGAAGGCCTACCACCCCTTCGACGCGGCCACCGCCTTCGTCTGGGAGTGAAGGCCATGCTGACCCTCGACATCCTCAACGCCGCCTCGAAGGAAGAGTTCACCGCGCTGCTCGACGGCACCTACGAGCACTCGCCCTGGATCGCCGAGGCCGCCTGGGCGCAGCGCCCGTTCAGGAGCCTGGCGCACCTGAAGCGCGCGCTGGTGGAGGTGCTGGCGCAGGCCGGGCGCGAGGCGCAGCTCGCGCTCATCCGCGCCCACCCCGAGCTCGCCGGCAAGGCCATGGTCGCCAAATCGCTCACGGCCGAGTCCACCAACGAGCAGGGCAAGGCCGGCCTGACCGATTGCTCGCCGGAAGAGTTCGAGAAGCTGCAGCGCCTGAACGCCGACTACAACGCGAAGTTCGGCTGGCCCTTCATCCTGGCCGTGCGCGGGCCGCGCGGCGCGGGGCTGGACCGGCGCCAGATCATCGAGGCCTTCGAGCGGCGGCTGGCGAACCACCCGGACTTCGAGCTGGCCGAGTGCGTGCGCAACATCCACCGCATCGCCGAGATCCGGCTCAACGACAAGTTCGGCTTCACGCCCGAGCTGGGCAACCTGGTGTGGGACTGGGCCGAGGCGCTGGCCGAGTTCAGCGAGCAGCCCGACGCGCTCACCGTGACGTACCTGACCGGGCCGCACCGCGCCTGCGCGCAGCGCCTGGCCGAATGGATGCGTGAGGGCTGCGGCTTCGACGAGGTGAGCATCGACGCCGTGGGCAACGTGGTGGGCGTCTACCATGGCAGCGACCCGGACTCGAAGCGGCTGCTGACCGGCAGCCACTACGACACCGTGCGCAACGGCGGCAAGTACGACGGGCGCCTGGGCATCCTCGTGCCCATGGCGGTGGTGCGGCAGCTGCATCGCAGTGGAAAGCGGCTGCCCTTCGGCATCGAGGTCGTCGGCTTCTCCGAAGAGGAAGGCCAGCGCTACAAGGCCACCTTCCTGGGCTCTGGGGCGCTCATCGGGCAGTTCGACATGGCGTGGCTCGACCAGGTCGATGCACAGGGCGTCTCGCTGCGCCAGGCCATGCAGGACGCGGGGCTGCGCATCGAGGACATCCCCGCACTGAAGCGCGATCCCGCGCGGTATCTCGGCTTCGTCGAGGTCCACATCGAGCAGGGCCCGGTGCTCGACGCGCTGAACCTGCCGCTGGGCGTGGTCACCTCCATCAACGGCAGCGTGCGCCTGATGG
>NZ_VIDQ01000147.1 GCF_009760915.1 Azohydromonas aeria | reverse complement strand
GCGCCAAGGCTGCCGGCTCGGTGTTCAACAAGCCGGGACAGGCCAGCTTCTCCAACAAGACGATGTCCTGCTTCAGGTGCGGCGCGCACAAGCTGCTGGCCGATCTGGCGACGAAGAAGATCCTGGGGCGCAACGCCAAGGTCTGCGCTGTGGACTGCAGAGCCCGTACCTGATGCCGCAGCGGCTGCCATGCGCCGCTGCGCCTCGAACCGGTTTTCCGCCCGGCTTCAGTCCGGCTCGGTGGCGGGCATGCCCTGGGCCTGGATACCGAGCTCCGCTGAATTCACATCGGCATTGAACATGTCGCGCAGCGCATCGAGCATCTGCAGCTCCACCGCATCGAGCCGGCGCGGCTCGGTGTCGATCACGCACAGCGTGCCCACCCGGTGGCCGTCCGGGCTCTTGATCGGCGCGCCGGCATAGAAGCGAATGCCTGGGCCATCCGTGACCAGTGGGTTGTCCGCGAAGCGCAGGTCCTGTGTCGCGTCCTCGACAATGAAGATGTCGTCGCTGGCGATGGCATGGCCGCAGAACGAGACGTCGCGCGGCGTCTCGGTGGCGTCCAGCCCGACGCAGGCCTTGAACCACTGGCGGTGCCCATCGACCAGCGACACCGCCGCGATGGGCATGCCCAGCTCGCGTGCGGCGTACTGCACCAGCCAGTCGAAACGCTGCTCAGGCGGCGTGTCGAGCAACTGCAGCGCACGCAGTGCCTTCAGGCGCTCGTCCTCGTCGTCCGCAATGGGCGCCGGCTGCATGGTGGGGTGTCTCCTGGGGGCTTCGTTGTAGGGTTGCCGAGGTGCTCGGTGGTCAGGCGGCCACGCCGTCGAGCTCGGTAGACACCGGCAGCTCACGTTCGTACAGGCAGGCTCGGTTGCGCCCGCCTTGCTTGGCCTGGTACAGCGCGCGGTCCGCCATCTCCAGCAGTTCCTCGGGACGGGTCTGCAGCGCCGGAATCGCGGCGTACACGCCGATGCTCACGGTCACGTGGCCGCGCGGGCTGCTACTGTGGGCTAGGGCCATCGCCTCGATGCTGCTGCACAGCAGCCGGGCCACGGCCAGAGCGCCCTCGGCACCGGTCGAGGGCAGCAGCAGCACGAACTCCTCGCCGCCCCAGCGTGCGGCCAGGTCGCTCGGGCGGCGCTGCACCTTGCGCGCCGCCGTGGCCACGTGACGCAGGCACTCGTCCCCGGCGCCATGGCCATAGGTGTCGTTGAAGGGCTTGAAGTGGTCCACGTCCACCATGAGCACCGCCAGGGGCTGGTGCACGCGCTGCGCGCGCTTGAGCTCCGCGGCCATGGTGTCGTTGAAATGGCGCCGGTTGGGCAGCCCGGTGAGCTCGTCGAAGGCCGCCAGCCGGGCCAGCTGCTCGTTGGCCGCGGCCGCCTCCTGGTGCGCCTGGCGGATGGCCTGATCGGCCTGCTTGCGCGCGGTGACGTCGGTGCGGATGGCGATGAAGTGCGCCGGCTGCTTCACGTCCGTCTGGAAGGGCACGATGGTCGTGTCCAGCCAGAGGTGGCTGCCGTCCTTGGCGCGACAGCGCATCTCGCCCTTCCACACCTGTCCGGCAATCAAGGTCTGCCGCATGGCGCGGTGGAAGGCATCCGGATGGCGGCCAGAGTCGAGCACTGTCAGGTTGCGCCCGCGCAGCTCGTCGGGGCCGTACTGGGTCAGGCGGCACAGCCGGTCGTTGACACGCAGGATGGTGCCCTCCCCGTCCGTGACGTCCACCGCGGCGTGCTCGTCGATGGCGTGCTGGAGATCGTGCAGGTGCGTCATGGAGCGCTGGAGCTCGGCTGCCAGCCGTTGCTGGCGCGTCATGTCGCGCTGGATACGCCAGCCGGCCAGCACCAGCAGCAGCATGAACAACCCCGTCACAGCGGCATGGCGCAGGGCCTGTTCACGCCAGTGGGCCAGTGCCAGCGTTGGCGGCACGCCGACGATCGCCAGCAGCGGGAACTCCGGGTGGTGCACGAAGCTCATGTGCCGCTCGATGCCGTCCACCGGCGACGTGTTGGTGAACGACCCGGCGCTGCGCGCCACCACGTGCTGCTGCCAGAATGAAATCTGTGCCATCGACAAGCCCATGGCCTGCAGCACGAAGGGTCGGCGCACCAGCACCGTGCCGCCGCGCGACATCAGCGTGACCAGTCCATTGTCAGAGAGGGCCAGGCGGGCGAACTGGTCCTGCAGCGCCTGCAGCCGGACTGCCACCATTACGACGCCGGCGAAGCTGCCGTCACGCTCGCTCAAACGCCGGGCGACGGGCAGGAACCATTCGCCGGCCAGGGACACGCGCAGTGGCGCACCAACATGCAAGTGATCTGCCGCCACGCTGCATGCCTCACGAAAGAAGTCGAGATCTGTGCCCGAAGGGGGCGCGGCGTCGGGCTCCAGGGAGCTGCTGGTCAAACGGCCCTCGGCGTCGTAGATCGCGATGCCAATCACGGTGGGCTGCAGCTCCACTTCGGCGGCGACGACTTCGCGCACGCTGACCGCGACAGCGGGACTGCGGCCGTCGAGCTGCTGCGCACGGCGCACCATCCCGATGGCGAAGTCCGCCTGGCGCACGACTTCGGCGCTTTGCTGGAGCACCGCGGCCGCCAAGTTGTCGCTTTGCTGCTGCACGTCGGCCAGCGCCGCCGCGCGCGAGCGCCACTCGAAGCCGGCCAGCGTGGCCAGCAGCGCCAGGCAGGCCAAGGCGGTCAGCGCCAGTACGCGCCAGCGCGGCCAGCGCATCAATGCTGTGCCGGGCAGGCGGTTGGAATCCTTTGACATCGCGAAACGGTCAGCCCGCGGTGTCATGTGCCCGGGCGGCAGTGGTCAATGTCTTCTTGTCGGCTGCCAGATGCAGTGCATGAAGCCATGGCTGTCAACGCACCGGTAATACCGCACGTAATGCGAGATCCGACTGGCTTGTGCCCAGCGGTGGGCCGCTGCACGCATGCGCCAAGTCCAACCCGTGAGGCACACAAGTTGTTCTTCTCATTACCTGTGGAAAGAGCATCCGGATGATGCAGTCCGGGACTTCTGCAGACGCTGCAGGCTTGCGCCGACCAGTACCACTTCTCGGCTGTGGTGCTGCAGCTGCCGCTCTGAGTGGAGCTTGTCTTCAGGCGTTGCGTGACACGTACTGGAACCGAACCACAGCAACGCCAACCAAGACGGGACAGCGCAATAAGGCCCTCGACTGCTGGCCCACAACGTTCACGGCCAGACCTTACGCAATATTCTCAATGGCTGGCTGGCTGGCTGGCTGGCTGGCTGGCTGGCTGGCTGGCTGGCTGGCTGGCGAAGAACGATGGTTATTGCAGTGCAGCATAACGCCACCAGCGTGTCCGAAAGGCTTTTCTGCTGGTCTCCATGCCTTCGGGCGCCTGCCACAGGCTAGGCCAACACCATGAACTCCAGTTTTTCCCGTTCCCCGTTGCCCAGACACCGCCGGCAGGGCATATCGCCGCCATGGCTGATATCGAGCGCCGCGCGCTGCGTGGCGAACTCTCCTTGGCTCAGGCCCGCCGGGAGGTTTTCACGGTGCGGGATCGCTTCGCCGTCGAGCCTGCCCTGGCGGCCCACTGGGCGGCGGACATGCAGTAAGGCGCCGCCCCGGCGCCTCGTGCGTTGTCGCAGGCCTACTACGACTGGCCCAGCATCAACTTGACCAGGCGGCACCACCCTACGACGGGCGGTTCACTGAGATGCGGGGCACCACTGCGTCGCATCACGCCTTCGGCCCAGCCGCTTTGCCAGATTTGCGCATGCCTGTAATCCTTTAGGTAAGGACACGGCGCCCTCAAGTGCCGTGCGGCTTCGAACCCTTCGCGCCATATCCGCTTGCGTTCAACTCTTCGCATCATCGTCGTCGGTCGCAACTGCGCAAGTCCACGCATTGACTCATTGGTGCTCGTGAAAGCTTCGAACAGCTTGCCAACGCGATGGACTGCCCTGTCCCGGGACAGGAAGTCAATCAAGTAGTCGCCGTGCCGCCCTCTCCAGCAGCGTCGGGTTGCTGGTGGCGAAGACGACGGCACAGTCGGCGTCACTAGGTATTGGGGCAGTGCGCATGCCACCCCTGACATCTCGCGAGCGCAGTCGGTCATGCCTGGACCGGTGCGATGAAAGCTGCCATCCTGCGTGAGTTTCATCCCTGCACCATGCAGGGTCGAAGGGCTGTCTGTATGGCTCTCGACGCTCCAACGTCCGCGCCGCAGCTGCGCTGGCCGCTGGCGACCCTGGCGGGCGGCCTGCTGGCCGCCGTCGTGGCGGGTCTGTGGCAGCACCACTCCAACGGCGAGCGCATTGCTGCGAACCTCGCCCACGAGGCCGCGCACACCGCGGACCGCCTGCGCCGCTCGATGTTCGCCTACGAGCGCGCGCTGCTGGGGCTGCGTGCCCACCTGCTGGCTGCGGGTGACGGCGACGTGGCCGTTACGCGCGAGCAGTTCAGCCGCTACGTGAAGGCACTGAACCTGCGGCACGAGTTTGCGGGCGTGCATGGACTTGGCTTCACCCGCCGGGTGCCGCCTGGGCAGGAGCAAGCCTATGTCGAGCGGCAACGACAGGCAGGCGCCCTGGCGTTTCGCATCCTGGAACTGGCACCCCATGCCGGTGACCATTTCGTCGTCGAGTTGGTCGAGCCGCTGCAGACCAATGCGCAGGCGATAGGCATGGACAATGCCTCGGAGCCCGGGCGGCGCAATGCCGCGTTGGCATCCATGCACAGCGCCCAGGCCCGGCTGACGGCGCCCATAACGCTGTTGCAGCGCAGCGCCAAGCAGGAGCAGGCAGTGCTGCTCATGCTACCCGTTTACCACGGAATCACGGTGCCCGAGGAGGCTGAGCGTGCACTGCAGCTCCAAGGTTGGGTCCATGCGGCGCTGGTTATGGATGAAGTACTGAAGGGCATCTACGCCGAGGGCGACGCACTGGCGTTGACCGTGGTGGATGCCCAGTACAGCGGGGCGGCCTACCCACTGTTCGCCTCCGGCAGTTGGTTGCCTGATCAGGCGCTGCCGACGCAACAGACAGCCGTCGAGCTCTTCGGCCGCACGTGGCAGGTTCAATTGCAGGCATTGCCCGGCTTCGAAGCCAGACTGGACCTGCTTGGGCCATACCAGGTTGCCGCCGGCGTGGCAGGCCTGGGCGCGCTGCTGGCCGTGCTCGTGTACCTGTGGACCCAGCAGGCGGTGCGACGCCGCGCACTGGAGTACGAACGAGCCCAGGCGGCGGCCTTGGTAGGCAGCGCGCACGACGCCATCATTCGCCACACGCTGCAGGACCTCATCCTGGACTGGAACGTCGCCGCCGAGCGGCTGCTGGGCTGGCGGCTGGACGAGGTGCGGGGCCGGCCACTCACGGAGCTGACCGTGCCGGCACAACTGCGCCAGCAAGCCAGCGAAATCATGGATCGCGTCCAGCGCGGCGAGGACGTGCCGCCGTTTGAGACCGTGCGGCTCGACCGCCACGGGCAGCCGGTGGCCGTGGCGCTGTCCCTGGTACCCGTGCGCGACGCGCAGTGCCGCGTCATCGGCTCGGCCACCACGGTGCGCGACATCCGCAACAGCCAGGCGGCGCGCGAGCAGGTGCAGCAGCTCAACGAGGCGCTGCACCAGCAACTGCAGGAGGTGCAGCGTCACGCGGCAGCAGAAAAGGCGTTGGCCGCGCGCGAGCGCGCGATCCTGGCCAGCGCTGCCAGCGCCATCATCGGGCTGGACCTGCAAGGGCGTGTCATCAACTTCAACCCGGCAGCGTGCACGATGTTTCGCCTCTCCGAGAGTCAGGCGCTGGGTCGCTCGGTGGCCGAGTTCTGCGACCCCGATGAGCTGCGCTACAAGGCACGCTACTTCCCGCAGGACGTCAAGGACAACGCGGGTCAGCTGCCCCACGCCCTGCGCCAGGGGCTGGACGCCTCACCCGATGCGGCACATCCGGGCGCCCAGCGCAACGAGTGGACCTACCTGCGCGCCGACGGCACGCGGTTTCCGGGACTGCTGGGCCTGAGCGTGCTGCGCAGCGAAGGCGAAGAGGCCATCGGCTTCCTGGCCGTCATCACGGACCTGTCCGAGCGCGTACGGCTGGAAAACGAACTGCGCCAGCGCTCGGCTGAGCTGCTGGCGCTGCGCCAGCGAGAGCAGGCAGTTGTGGACAGCGCGGGCACGGCCATCATCGCCACCGACCTGGCCGGCCGTATCACGGTCTTTAATCGGGCCGCCGAGGCACTGCTGCGCATTCCGGCCGCGCAGGCAATCGGGCGCCTGGAACTGGACTTTCGCGACCATGAGGAAATGCAGCGGCGGCTGCATCTGTACCCGCGTGAAGTGCTCCAGCGTGCCGCCGAATTGCCCGGATGGCTGGCACAGGCCGCGCGCGAGGCGCTGGCCAGGCCGCGCCTGCACGACGGCAGCCCGCGCAGCGAGTGGACCTACGTGCGCGCCGACGGCTCGCGCGTGCCGGCGCTGGTCAGCATCAGCCTCACACGCGACGCGGCACGCCGGCCCACGGGGTTCCTGGCCGTCATCACCGACATCACCGAGCGCCGCGCGCTGGAGGAGCAGCTGCGCGAGCGAACGCGCCAGGCCGAGAGTGCCAACGCGGCCAAGACCGCGTTTCTCGCCAACATGAGCCACGAGATCCGCACGCCACTCAACGCCGTTATCGGGCTGTCCCACCTGCTGCAGACCACGGTGCTCGACGAGCGCCAGCAGCGCTTCGCCCTGGGCATCAACGCCGCCGGCGAGCAGCTGCTGGGCCTGCTCAACGACATTCTGGACCTCTCCAAGATCGAGGCCGGCGAAATGCGGCTGGAGCTGCAGCCGCTGGAGCTGGATCAGCTGCTGCAGCAGGTGTTGCAGCT
The DNA here is from genome assembly GCF_009760915.1 of Azohydromonas aeria. Taxonomy (GTDB): domain Bacteria; phylum Pseudomonadota; class Gammaproteobacteria; order Burkholderiales; family Burkholderiaceae_C; genus Azohydromonas; species Azohydromonas aeria. The sequence continues at coordinate 2,525 of NZ_VIDQ01000147.1, read as the reverse complement.
CACGCAGGTACAGGCGGCGCAAAAGGGCTTGCAACTGCACTTGAACCTGGCCGACGACGTGCCGCGCCAAGTGCGCGGCGACGCCGTGCGCATTCGCCAGATTCTCACGAACCTGTTGAGCAACGCGGTGAAGTTCACGTCCGAGGGCAGCGTCACGTTGCGCGCAACTGCGGTGCCTGCCCTGCAGGACAGCACCGCGTTGCGCATCCTCTTGCGGTTCGAGGTCACGGACACGGGCATCGGCATCCCGACGGACAAGCAGGAGGCCATCTTCGAGCCGTTCACGCAGGCCGACGACTCGACCACGAGGCGCTATGGCGGCACAGGCCTGGGGCTGGCCATCGTACGGCGCCTGGTAGAGCTCATGGACGGACACATCGAGCTTGTCAGCACGCCGGGTGTGGGCAGCACCTTCAGCGTCACGCTGGCGCTGCAGGCACTGCCAGATCAGGCCTGAGCTGCCGGGCACGAGGCACCTGCGGCGCACGTGCTACGGCATGGGCGGCCGCAGGCCTGCATCTGCTCGGTCACGTCCTCGTGGATGAGCATCACCTCCCGCACTTGGCCATCGTCGCCCAACACCGGATGGGCCTGCGCCTTGACCCAGCGGGATCCCGCAGGCGCGTTTACCGCGCTTGACGTATTTCAGCCGATTGAAATGTTCCTCCGCCCGTTGCTCCGGGGCATTGCAACCGCGGCTCTGACGGCCGTCGAAGCAACTGCGCAGTTCAGAGACAGACTTCTCTTCTCGATGACGAGGCAACGGATGGTCTGCGAATGCTCCGAAGGCGGCTGGGGAAGCTTGCTTTTATCCACAAGTCTGAACCCCAAGCCGGAAGCCAAACTCCGTGTCTCAGAGCTGAGTGACGCTGGTCCAGAGCGAGGATTGAGCCGGCGTTGAAGAACCTACTACAGCAGCAGCATAAGCACGAAGGCGCACTCCGCCGCGACGATGGTGCCAATGCCGGTCCACATTAACGCGGGTCCGGCCTTGGGACGTTGGTCAAGCATGCCGACGCCAGCCGTTGCGACAGGCACGGCCAGGACCGCGAGCGCAAGCAGTGCTGCGATGGATTCCATGAAATTCCCTCTCTCACCAGATCTCTTGTTGTCCGCAAACGCGGTGTGTTCCGGATTTTGGCAGATTGCGACCACGAGACCGTAGCTGCTTGACCTGACCTAGCCGTGATGCCTGGACTTCGGATTATCCGCGCGACATCAGCGGACGACGGCTTGCCGACATCATGAGGCTCTGAGAGAAACAAGAAAATGGATGCGAAAACATCTATGCGGTCAACGGCAATGCGCCGCACTGCTGAAGCCGAAGCATGGGTGAAAGAGCAGGCTGCCCGGAACGCGGATGCTGCCCGCTGGGGTCGTGCGGATCAGTGCGCATGCCGGGATCAGTTCGACGCAGCACTACAGCAGCGAGGCAGAACTGCCCTGGCTTTGGAACTGGTCACAATGCGGGCCCTCAACCCAGCAGATTTTTGATGAACTGCTTCCATCGACTTGAATGAGGTTTGGCAGCCTCTTTGGTGTCGACGCTGTCCTCAAATTCACTGTCGTCAAAGGTTGAGCTTTCGTGTTTGCCCGGTGAATGGCCGTTTGCATGAATGCCCTGTACCCATCCCTCCAGCCAAGCCATCGCTTCCGGGGTGCCGTCGGAATAGGGGAGCTTGTTGTCCAGGGCTTGACCGGCATGGAAGCCCTCCAGCCAGATCCTCTTCTTGTTGTTCACCACAACACCTTCAACTTCATCCGATGCTGTCGGAAGCGGCACTTCACAAGGGCCGCTGAACAGGCATTACGATCACGGGTTTGCGACGATGGCTGCGCTGGCCGCTGGACCCGGCTTTGAATCCGGTCTTGTCCATGGACCTTATCGGTCAGCCGTGCCTGGTGTTGAGAACCGGGGCTGCGACGCTTGTGAAATGATTGTGTCCTGGTGTCGACGTTGATAGAGCAGTCAACCGATGCTTCGACCCCTTCAACCCAGCGCTATCGGCTGCCCTTCCTTCAACGGCTGCACTGTGCAGTGCACTTTTGTTCTCAATGCGCAACCGCTTTGGGCGGCCAGGGGTTTACAGCAGTCGCAAGCAGAACGTCGCGTTGAACGTGTTGTCTTTGCAGGTTGATCATCCGAGGCCGCGGCCGTCGCCGGCGTGAGACAACCCGACCATGTAGGAGGTACAGCGTCATGCCAGGGGACGGCAAGCCCTACCCCGGGGTTGTGCTCGTGGCAAACAGCTTCAAGCCACCCGGAAGCGCTGCACCGAGCGCGCCAGCGCCTGGGCCTGGTCGTTGAGGCTGGCCGCGGCGGCGGCGGACTCCTCCACCAGCGCCGCGTTCTGCTGCGTGGCGGTGTCCAGCTGCGACACGGCCGCGTTGATCTCGGCAATGCCTTGGGACTGCTCGTTGGCCGCCGTGGTGATGCGCGCCACGATGTCCGAGACCCGGTGCACGCTGCCCACCACGCCCTCGATGGTGCGTCCGGCCTCGCGCGCCTCGTGCGCGCCGGTCTC
>NZ_VIDQ01000146.1 GCF_009760915.1 Azohydromonas aeria | reverse complement strand
GGGCGCGGGGGTGGGCACCGGCGCCGGGGCCGGCGCGGCCACGGGCGCCGGCGCGGCGGCGGCGGGGCGCTCCGGGGCGGGGCGGCCGTCGGCGAAGGCGCGGATGTGCTGGATCAGGTGCGTGGTGTCCACCGGGTCGCCGGCGCCGCCGGCCTCGTGGCGCGCGAGCTGCGCGCGCAGCGCGTCGCCGGACTCCAGCAGCACGTCCACCATGGCGCGGTCAGGCTGCAGCTCGTGGCGGCGCAGCCGGTCCAGCAGCGTCTCCATCTGGTGCGTGAGCTCGGCCACGTCGCTGAAGCCGAAGGTGGCGGCGCCGCCCTTGACGGAGTGGGCACAGCGGAAGATGGCGTTGAGCGCCTCGTCGTCGGCGGCCGTGAGGTCCACTTCCAGGAGCATCTGCTCCATGCGCTCCAGGTTCTCCAGGGCTTCCTCGAAGAAGACCTGGTAGAACTGGCTGAGATCGATGCCGACGGCCTGGCTGCCGGCGTCGGAGTAGGTATCGGCCATTGCGGGGCTTTCCTGTTGATCGCGCGCTCGCGCGTCAGCGGATGACCTTGCCGATCACCTCGATCAGCTTGGCGGGGTCAAAGGGCTTCACCAGCCAGCCGGTGGCGCCGGCGGCGCGGCCGGCGCGCTTCATCTCGTCGCCGGATTCGGTGGTCAGGATCAGGATCGGGGTGCGCGCGAATTTCGGGTGCCCGCGCAGCTTCTGCGTGAGCGTGATGCCGTCCATGCGCGGCATGTTCTGGTCGGTCAGGACAAGGTCGAAGTCGCGGCTGTCGGCCTTGTCCCAGGCGTCGAGGCCGTCCACCGCTTCAACCACGGTGAAGCCGGCGTTCTTCAGCGTGAAGGACACCATCTGGCGCATCGAGGCCGAGTCGTCGACGGCAAGAATCGAAGGCATTCGTTATTTCTCCAGGGCAGGCTCGCCGGTCTATCGGCTTTGCGCGCGCCGACTTGAGTGCCGGGCCCCGCCGCGGCGCCCGGCCCGGCCTCGCCGGCGCCGCGGGCGCGTCCTTTGTCACGGCGCGCCCGGGTTCGACCCGGGTACGGCGTGGTGCATTCTTGGGCCGGGGCGGCACGCGCGGTGCTGCGATCACGGGGCCCAAGCCGGTCCAATTCCGGCGTTGCGGGCTTTGCGATACTCGGTCGATGACTTCCCGCCGACTGCGCGTGCTGCACCTGGAAGACGCCGAGCTCGACCACGAGCTGGCGCTGGCGCACCTGCGCCGTGGCGGGCTCGACGTGGACACGCTGCGCGTGGAGACCGAGCCCGACTACCGCAGCGCGCTGCGCGAGCCCTGGGACGTGGTGCTGTCGGACTACAACCTGCCCCACGGCTTCACCGGGCTGCAGGCGCTGGAGATCCTTAGGGCCAGCGGCCGGGTGCTGCCCTTCATCCTGATCTCCGGGGCCATCGGCGAGGACATGGCCGTGGAGGCCATGCGCAACGGCGCCAGCGACTACCTGCTCAAGAGCCGGCTGGCGCGGCTGGCGCCGGCGGTGGCCAACGCCATCCAGGCCGCCGAGATGCGCCGCGCCAAGATGGAGGCCGACGCGCGGCTGGCGCGCTCGCAGCGCCAGCTGCGCGAGCTGGCGCAGCACCTGCAGACCAGCGTCGAGGCCGAGCGCGCGGCCATCGCGCGCGAGATCCACGACGACGTGGGCGGCTCGCTCACGGCGCTGCGCTTCGAGCTGGCCTGGCTGGAGCGGCGCAGCCCCGACGCCGAGACCCAGGCGCACCTGGCCAGCGCGCGCGAGAGCCTCACCCACGCCATCGAGGCCAGCAAGCGCATCATGCAGAACCTGCGCCCGGCCATCCTGGAGCAGGGCCTGGTGGCGGCGCTGCAGTGGATGGTGCAGGGCTTCACCCGGCGCAGCGGCATCGAGTGCACGCTGCGCACCAGCCACGAGACGCTGCAGCTGCCCGCGGGCGTGCCGCTGGTGGCCTACCGCACGGCGCAGGAGGCGCTGACCAACATCCACAAGCACGCGCGCGCGCGCCACGTCCTGGTGGACCTGTCGCTGGGCGCGGGCGTGCTGTCGCTGGAGGTGCGCGACGACGGGCGCGGCCTCTCGAAGGAGGACCTGGCCAAGGCGCAGAGCTTCGGCATCCGCGGGCTGCATGAGCGCGCCGGCACCGTGGGCGGCTGGATCGACCTCAGCAGCCGCCCCGGCGTGGGCACCACGCTCATCCTCTCCATTCCGCTGGGCGCCGCGGGCGGCGCCGCCGACGAAGACGACGCCGCGGGCGAAGCCGCGGCCTGGGGAAGCTCATGATCAAGGTGATTCTCTGCGACGACCACGCGCTCATCCGCCGTGGCATCCGCGACACGCTCTCCGATGCGCCCGACATCGAGGTCGTGGGCGAGGCCGGCGAGTACGGCGAGCTGCGCGCGCTCATGCGCAGCACGCCCTGCGACGTGCTGGTGCTCGACATCAACATGCCGGGCCGCAGCGGCCTGGACGTGCTGCACGCGCTCAAGGACGAGGGCAGCCCGGTACGCGTGCTCATCGTGAGCATGTATCCCGAGGACCAGTACGCCATCCGCGCGCTGCGCGCCGGCGCCTACGGCTACGTCAACAAGGGGGGCGATCCGCAGCAGATCGTGCAGGCCGTGCGCACCGTGGCGCAGGGGCGCAAGAACGTCACGCCCGAGATCGCGCACATGCTCATCGAGAGCCTGACCACGCCGGCGGCCGAGCTCGCGCACGAGAAGCTCTCCGACCGCGAGCTGCAAACGCTGGTGATGATCGCCTCGGGCAAGCGCCTGTCCGACATCGCCGAGGAGCTCATGCTCAGCCCCAAGACCGTGAGCGTGTACCGCGCGCGGGTGCTGGAGAAGCTGGGCCTGACCAACAACGCCGAGCTCACCGTCTACGCCATCCGCAACGGGCTCGTGGGCGACCAGTAGCGCGCACGCGCAGGGCGCAAAAAAAGGCGGCCTCGCGGCCGCCTACTCCCCTCCGTGATGTCTCTTGAAGCCGAAGCCGGGGCCTTCAGCAGGCCCAGGCGTAGGCGCTGCAGGTGGCGCTGAGCATCGAGCCCCAGGTGCTGTTGAACTGCGAGCCGCCCTGCACCTGCACCGCGGGGTTGGTGTAGCCCCAGGACACGTTGCTCACCAGCCGCACCGCGCCGTTGTCCTGCGTGGAGCCGGTCAGGCCCGCGTAGTCCTGGCGGAAGTTGAGCACCACCGGGCCGCCGCTGGAGCCGCCGGTCATGTCCGAGCCGTAGACGCCGTTGTTGCTGCCGCCGTTGTTGGCCATGCTCTCCACGCGGTGCATCTGCGTGCCGCTGTCGAGGTTGGCCGGGTAGCCCAGCACCGACACGTGGCGCCCGATCATGGCCGGGTACTGGTAGCCCATGGTGCCGGTGTAGTCGCCGATGCGGTAGCCCGAAGCGTTGGTGCCGAAGACGATGAGCGCCCAGTCGCCGACGTTGGGCACCGTGCCGCCGCCGTTGGCCCAGGACGAGCTGGTGCGCACGTTGACCCAGTTGCTCCAGGTGCCGAAGGGACGCGTCTCGGTGCTGCCGACGCGGCTGTAGCCGGGCACGAACACGAAGCTGTTGTACCAGCCGCCGGGCTTGCCGCTGTGCACGCAGTGGCCGGCCGTGGCCACGACGCCGGGCTTGATCATCGCCCCGGAGCAGATGTAGGAGTAGCCCGCCTGGTCCCTGAAGAAGAGCTTGCCCACGGTGCTGCTCGGGTAGCTCCAGTCTTGGGCGCGCGGGTAGGTGCGCGTCGAGGTGAAGTGGATGCCGCCCGTGCCCACGGCCTGCGGCGTGACCTCGTCGTCGGCCGCCGCGCCCGCGCCCGCGGCCCGGGCCGCGGCCAGCGCCGCGGCGCTGATCTGGCGCCGCACCATCAGGCCCTCGGCCGAGGCCGTCGGCCGCTTGCCGGCCTTGTTCTCCGCCACGCCGCGGCCCTGCGCCTCGGCCACGGCGGCGTTGAAGTCGAAGGCCGAGGCCGGCAGGTGCTGCACCTTGGGCATCGGCGACTTCGCCGACAGCATCTCGGCGTCGCTGAACGGCGCCGCGGCGTGCGTGGCGGTCGCCGGGGCGCTGATCGACACGGATTGGGCCTGCGCCGCCTGGGCGGCGAAGGCGGCGGCCAGGGCGACGGTCAGGGCGGCGGCTTGGGCTTGGTTCATGGAAGGTCTCCTCGGTCTGTGGGGTGGCGCTGGAAGGTTCGGGACCCTTGACTTGGGTTGTGTGCCGAACTGCCGAGAAGGTTAGGGATTGACAGCGCGCCGCGCGTCCCCCCTCGGGACGGCCGGCATGGGGGAGGGCGCCGGGGGGCAGGTGGGAACGCGCCTTGCCAAGGGCCGCGGTCCGGCGCGCCCGCCGCCGCCGCTGCCGCCGCGCTACTGGAAGTGCGCCAGCATGCGCTCCAGCGCCTGCGTGAAGGGCTGCTCCAGCAGCGGCAGCGTCACGAGCATGCCCAGCAGCCCCACGCCCAGCGTGATGGGGAACCCCACCGAGAACACGTTCATCTGCGAAGCCACGCGCGAGATCACGCCCAGCACCAGGTTGACGAAGAGCAGCATCGTGATCAGCGGCAGCGCCATCCACAGCCCCAGCGTGAAGATCTCCGCGCCCCAGGTGTGGGGCTGGAGCTTCTGCAGGAACGCGAACGGTTGCGCGCTCACCGGGAAGGCCTCGAAGCTGCGCACCAGCGCGGCCAGCACCACCAGGTGGCCGTTGACGACGATGAACAGCCACGCCACGAGCGTGCCGAAGAACCGCCCGGCCACCGTGCCCTGGCTGGCGGTGGCCGGGTCGAAGAAGCCCGCGAAGTTCAGACCCATCTGCAGCCCCGCGACCTCGCCGGCGAACTCCACCGCGGCGAAGACGATGCGCACCGCGAACCCGAGCGCGACGCCCACGAGCACCTGCTGCGCCACCAGCGCGAAGGCCACCGGCGAGTCCAGCGGCACCGGCGCGATGGGCGGCAGCAGCCCCTGGGCCGCCAGCACCAGCAGCAGCGCCAGCCCCACGCGCACGCGCGCGGGCACCATGCGCGTGCCCAGCACCGGCATGGCCGACAGCAGCGCCAGCGCGCGCAGCAGCGGCCAGATCAGCGGCGTGATCCAGGCCAGCAGCTGGGCTTCGGTGAAGGTGACCAAGCCGCGACCCGCCCGGAGGTCAGCCCACCGCGCCGGGAATGGACTGCAGCGTGCGCTGCAGGAACTCCACCAGCGTCGTCATCATCCACGGTCCCGCGATGGCCAGCACCGCCACCGCCGCGAGGACCTTGGGCACGAAGGAGAGGGTGGACTCGTTGATCTGCGTGGCCGCCTGCAGCACGCTCACCACCACCCCCACGGCCAGTATCACCAGCAGCAGCGGCGCGCACACCACCAGCAGCGTGTAGAGCGCCTGCTGCCCCACGGTGAAGACCTGCGAAGCGTCCATCGGAATTCCTTGTCCTGCCTTGTCCTGGGTTGAGAGGTTGCGCGCGCAATCGCGCCGTCACTGCGCGAACGACGCCGCCAGCGAGCCCAGCAGCAGGTTCCAGCCGTCGGCCAGCACGAACAGCATGAGCTTGAAGGGCAGCGCCACGAGCACGGGCGACAGCATCATCATCCCCAGGCTCATGAGCACGCTGGCCACGACCATGTCGATGATCAGGAAGGGGATGAAGATCAGGAAGCCGATCTGGAACGCGCTCTTGAGCTCGCTGGTGACGAAGGCCGGCACCAGCACCTTCATCGGCAGCTGCTCCGGCGCCGTCTGCGGCAGCCGCGCCATGCGCGTGAACAGCTGCACGTCGCTCTGGCGCGTCTGCTTGAGCATGAACGCGCGCAGCGGCTGCTGCCCGCGCTCGATGGCCTGCTCGGCCGTGATCTGCCCGGCGCTGTAGGGCTGCCAGGCCTGCTCGTAGATGCGGTCCAGGGTCGGCCCCATCACGAAGAAGGTCAGGAACAGGCTCAGGCCGACGATGACCTGGTTGGGCGGCGTGGCCTGCGTGCCCAGCGCCTGCCGCAGCAGGCCCAGCACGATGACGATGCGGGTGAAGCCCGTCATCAGCAGCAGCACCGCGGGCAGGAAGCTCAGCGCGGTGAAGAACAGCAGCGTCTGGATCGGCACCGAGTAGCTGGTGCCGCCCGCGCCCTGGCCGATGACCAGCGGCAGCGTCGCCGCCGGGCCCTGCTGCTGCGCCAGCGCCGGCAGCGCCGCGCCCAGCAGCAACAGCAGCCCGGCCGCGGCGGCGGCCGCGCGCCGCGGGCTTCGGGAATGAGGGGGGTGGTTCATGGTGGCGAGATGCGTCGGGGAGTGTCAGTCGCGGCGGCCGCGCAGCTGGCGCAGCACCTGGGCGAAGGACGCCGCAACGGCAGGTGCGCCCGGCGTGCCCGGCGCCGGCGCCTCAGCGCCCGGGGCCATGGTGTGCAGCGTGCTGATCTGCTGCGCCGTCACGCCCAGCACCAGCCAGCGCCGGTCGTCTCCGCTGCCGACTTCCACCGTCACCAGGCGCTGGCCCGGGGCCAGCGGCAGCACGGCCACGGTGCGCATCACGCCGGCCGTGCCCGCGCCCTGCGCCAGCGGCGTGCGCTTGAGCAGCCACAGCGCCGCGGGAATGAGCGCCAGCACGGCCAGGAACCACAGCAGCGACAGCCAGGTGGTGTTCATGAGCTCTCCGGTTGGGTTGGGGCCGCAGCGGGGCCGGAGGAACGGCGCGGCATCGTGCGAGGGGCGGGGCGGGCAGCGCCGTGCCGTTGGTGAACGTGGCGGCCGCAGAGGAAACGTCGTCATCCCGGCGAAAGCCGGGATCCACGCGCGCCGAAGCGGTGCCATGGCTGCCGTGCGCACATGCCGGCGCCGGCTGGCGCAGCATCGCAGCGATCGTGGATTCCGGCTTTCGCCGGAATGACGGCGCTTTGGCTTGCGGCCGACAGGGTCGGGCGCGCATCACGGTAGGGTCGTTGCTTCCTGTGCGGCCATGCCGCGTCGGGCATGACAGTCGCCATTGTGGCGCCGCCCCGGAGACGGGATCGGGCAATAAGCCCCGCCAAAAGGCCTCAAGTCCGGCTGAGCCGGCGCACGCGCTCGCTGGGCGTGACGATGTCGGTGAGGCGGATGCCGAACTTGTCGTTGACGACCACGACCTCGCCCTGGGCGATGAGGTAGCCGTTGACCAGCACGTCCATGGGCTCGCCGGCCATGGCCTCGAGCTCGACGACCGAGCCCTGCGCCAGCTGCAGGATGTGCTTGATGGGAATGCGCGTGCGGCCGAGCTCCACGGTGAGCTGCACCGGGATGTCGAGGATCATGTTGATGTCGTTGATCCCCGCCGGATTCGCCGTCTCGGCCGCGCCGAAGTCGGTGAAGGCCGCGGCGCGCGACTGCTGCAGCGGCGGCACCTCCTCGGCGGCGGCCACCGCCGCGGTGTCGGAGCGCGCCTCGGCCAGCGCGGCTTCCCATTCGGCGGCCATGCGGTCCTCTTCGGACATCGTCGGGGCCGCGTTGTCTTCAACTGCCATGATGCTGGGCTCCAATCCAGCTCACGGTGGAGCTGGAGATCAGTCGTTCGACCTTGATGGCGTACTTGCCGTTTTTCGTGCCGCACTGGGCTTCGAGTACGGGCACGCCGTCCACCTTGGCCTGGATGAGGGGCAGCCGGTCGAGCTCGATGAAGTCGCCCGGCTTGAGCGAGAGCAGCTGCTCCACGGTGGCCGGCGCGTGCGCGAGCTCGGCCACGAGCTCCACCTCCGCGGCCTGCAGCTGCGTCTTGAGCAGGTTCACCCAGCGCCGGTCGGGCTCGGTGGAGTCGCCCTGCACCGACGAATAGAGCACGTCGCGGATGGGCTCCAGCGTGGAGTAGGGGATGCAGAAGTGCACCGAGCCGGCCGTGGTGCCGATCTCCATCGTGAAGCTCGTGGCCACCACGATCTCGCTGGGCGTGGCGATGTTGGCGAACTGCGGCTGCATCTCCGAGCGCTGGTACTCCAGCTCCAGCGGGTAGATGCCCGCCCACGCCTTCTTGTACTCGGTGATGATGACCTCCACCAGCCGCGTGATGACGCGGTGCTCGGTGGGGCTGAAGTCGCGGCCCTCGATGCGGGTGTGGAAGCGCCCGGAGCCGCCGAAGAGCGCGTCGATCACGGCGAACACCAGGTTGGGCTCGCACACGATCAGCCCCGAGCCGCGCAGCGGCCGCACCGAGACGATGTTGATGTTGGTGGGCACCACGATCTCGCGCAGGAAGGCGCTGTACTTCTGCACCTTGATGCCGCCGATGGCCACCTCGGGGCTCTTGCGGATGAAGTTGAACAGCCCCACGCGCACGTTGCGCGCGAAACGCTCGTTGATGATCTCCATCGTGGGCATGCGCCCACGCACGATCCGCTCCTGGCTGGCGATGTCGTAGGTGCGCACCGCGCCCTGCGGCGTCTCCTCGGCTTCGAGCTTCTGGCTCTCGCCGGTGATGCCCTGCAACAGGGCATCGACCTCGTCCTGGGAGAGGAACTGCTGGTTCATCGAAGGGGCATCGTCACTGGACGATGAAGTTGGCGAAGTGCACCGCCTTGATCGGCAGCGGCGGGAGCTTGCGCTTCTTGCGCTTGGGCGCGCCGGGCTTGGGCTCGGCGTCGCCGTCTTCCATCAGGTCCTCGGTCTCGAGGTCGTAGCCCAGCGGGCGCAGCGCCTGCGCGTGCAGCTCGGCCGCCAGCAGCCGCTTGCCTTCCTGGCTGCGCACGTCGGCCGAGGTCTTCCTGGCCAGCACCAGCAGGATGTTGTTGCGGATCGCGGGCATGAAGGCCTTGATCTGCTCGCCGGCCTTGCCGTCCTCGACTTCGAGCGTGATGCCCACCTGCGCATAGCGGTCGGCGTCATGGTCGGCGAGGTTGACGGTGAACACTTCGAGCTGCACGAAGGTCGGCGCGTTCTTGGGGTCGTAGGGCTCGGGCGCGGCCACGCGCTTGGTGTCCTTCTTCTTGTGCACCTGCGCGACCTCGACCTCCTCCTCCTCGTCCGCGGCATGCCCGGACTTCAGCGCGATGAAGGCCGCGATGCCGCCCACCAGCAGCAGCACGACGGCCACGGCGATGATGATGATCTTCTTGCGGCCCTTCTTCGGCGAAGCGGTGGGGGCAGCGGCGGCGGCGGACGACATTCGGGCTCCAGTCAACGGCAGATTTCCGGGCAGGGGCCCGGCAAGTGCGTGGCACGAATTCTGGAGTCCGCGCCCCGCGGCGAAGGGGGGAATAGCGGGGCAAAACGGCGGCTAACGCTTGGGCGGGAGCGCTCGCACCCGCGGCCGCGCCGGCATGCGCCCGGCTGCCCGGCAGTGTGCCCACGCCGGCTGCGGCAATAGTGTACGGACCGTTACAGGCGCGGCGGCACCCATGGCGCTGCGCATGCAGCGTCGTCACCCCGGCCACAGGCCGGGGCCCAGGCGGTCCCCAGGCGGACCGCGGGCCCGGTCGCCGCAACGCGGATGCCGCTCCCGGGCGTCCGCTGCTCCGGGACCCGGTTTACCTGCACATCAGGCGTACAGGTCCACCACCCCGCGCGCACCGCCCGCGGCGGGCGTGGGCGCCGCCGGCGCGCCGCCCGCGCCATCGCGCG
>NZ_VIDQ01000145.1 GCF_009760915.1 Azohydromonas aeria | reverse complement strand
CCCCATCCTGAGCATGTGGCTCAGCGGCGCCAACGCCGTCGCCGGTGCGGCACGGGGTCGCGCGAGGAGCACCGCGAAGAAAAGCGCTGCCACGGCCACGCGTCAGGCCGCTGGCGCCGCGGTGAGTGCCTGGCTGGCGCCGTTCGCCGCGCCGAAGCCGCGGCGCAAGAAGCGCCGCTGACCGGCAGGCTGATGCGCGGCGGTCCCCTGGACGCGACTTCGCCCATGGAATCCCTCCGTGCCGTTGTTGGCAGGGCCATGGCCTTGACAAGACGACGAGGCCTGGACGCCGCGGCACCTGGCACCCTGCCGGTCAAGCCGCCGGATCGTCCTTCGCCACCTCGACGCCGGCCGACTTGCGCGCTGGCCGCGGTGCCGGGCTCGCCGTGAACGCTTCCGGGTCGAAGGGCTGCAGCAGCGCCCGGGCCTCTCGCTCGTCGGCGTAGAGCCAGTCCCGCCACCGCTCCTGGGGCACCACCACCACCGAGCGCTTCTCGTCGCCGGGCTTGTGAAAGCGCCGCATCAGCGGGTGAGAGTCGGCGTTGATGGTGAGCATCGAGAACGACCACAGCGGCCGCTCCTGGCGCTGCGCTTCTTCCCAGATGCCGGCGAGGAAAAACGGCTCTGCGTCGCGGTGCGCGATGCGCCAGCGCACCGCGTGCCCCGACTCGTAGCTGGGCTCGAAGATGGACTGCACCGGGATCAGGCAGAAGCGCCTGGCCTTCCACGCCTGGCGAAAGCTCGGCTTCTCGGCCACGGTTTCGCTTCTGGCGTTGTAGGTGGCGCGTGCGAGCTTGTCGTCCCTGGCCCAGGCCGGCAGCAGCCCGAAGACGCCCGGCCAGGGCGAGAAGTCGGCCGTCTCGGTTTCGCCCGCCGTCACGAACACCGCCTTGGAGCCCGGGTAGGCCTCGCCGGCATAGGAGAACGTGGGCTCCAGCGTCTGAAGGGAAAGGCGCAGGTGGCGTGGCGTCGGGGGCTCGTAGTTCGCGCACATGGGGCGTCACGGAGGGATGGGCTGACGCCAGTATGGACTCGCGGCACGCCGCGGCAGGCATGCCGGCCACACGGGCGCTGAGGTGCTCAGCCCGGGCTGCTTCCGCTGCACTGGCGCCGTGCCTTTGTCGTGTGCACCAGCGCGGCCGCCTTCAGCGTGCCACGACCAGTGCCCGCTCACCGAACCAGCCTCCGGTGGCGCCGCCGTTGAGGCGCGCGCGCACCAGGATGCGGTAGGTGCCTGCGGGCAGGTTGGTGCCGCCCACGGCCGTGATGCTGTTGCTCTCCCAGCCGTCGTAACCCGCCGTGCCGTTGGCCGCGCAGAACGCATCACCAGAGCCATTGGTAGGAGCCAGCGTGGCGGCCGTCGTGTCGTTGGGGCGCAGCACGACGATGTCCACGTCGGTCCAGGCGATGGTGTTGCCCGCCGGGGCATCGACGGCGCACTCCGCGGCGAAGGTGACGATGAAGCGCCGGCCCGCGGCATTGAAGAAGGAGGCCGAGGTCATGCCGGGCACGGCGATCTGCCCCGCGTTGGAGAAGGTCCAGTTGTTCGGGTTGGTCACGGCCGAGACGGTCTGGCCGTGGACCACGCCGGCGCCCATGAGCGCAAGGGCGGCAACGGCGAGGCGAGGGGTGAAGCGGTGGCTCATGGCGTGGCTTTCGTGTCCAGGGCGGTGACGACAGGCCGACACGGACCCCGCCCTGAAGGTCCGCGCCAGCGCGGAAGAAGGAGTCCGGCGCGAAGCTGCCGGACGGAACAGGCCGCGGCCGCCTCAGCGGCCCGCGACTTGGGGCGAGGCAGCGTCGATGCGCTCGCCCTGCGAGAGCTCGTCCAGGCGCCGCTGAGCCTCGCGCTGGATGGCCGCGCTGGGCACGTAGAGCGCTGCCTGCAAGGCCTCGCGTACGGAGGCCGTGTCGCCTGTCGTGGTTTCCAGGTACTGCTCGAACGCCAGCAGCCGCACCTGCTCCGAGGCGTCGGTCTCGAACAGTGTTTTCAGCGTGGCGGCCGGCACCGTGAGACCCAGGTCCCGGGCCTGCAGCAGGCCTTGCGCACGCTCTTCCTCGGTGCCCAGGCGGATGCGCTGCAGCAGCCGCTCGGCCTGTGCCGGCGATGTATGAGCCGTGGCGGCGCATTCCGGCACGAAAGCCGGCTGTGCCCTCGTGCCGGCCGTGGCCGCTGGCGCAGGCCGACTGCCGGCGAGACTTGGCAGCAGGGCGCCCTTCGGGTGTTGCCTTGCGATCTGGGCCAGTACCCATTCCACGGGCATGCGCTCCACATGCAGGCTTGCCAAGCCGTCGCTCGACACGACGATGGTGGGTGTCAGGGCCTGTGCAGCCTTGGCACCGGTATCGCGCGCCACCGGCGCGGCGGCAGGCTGCGGTGCTTGCCAGGCATGCACTGTCCAGCCCAGCACAGCCGACAGCGCGGCCGTGCCGAGCAGCTCCGTCGCACGGCGCGACAACTCCATCGCCGTCTCCTCACGGTGCCTTGGTGATGCACTGTAGGCGCGCAGGCCGGCCCCGCAATCAGCCAAAGGTCACCAGCCGTGTGGCCGGCATGAGGGCTCGTGCAAGAGCGCCATTCGCAACTGCGCGACCTGGGGCGTCCTCGCTCCAGGGCTCCTTGACCGTGACGGCAGCGCAGCGGCTCACCGCAGAGCCTGCGCCGGCATCACCCCTGGCACCGCTGCGGCACAGGCTGTTTCAGAACACCGAGCCGACGACGAGGCGCTTGTGCTCGGTGTAGGCCAGGACCAGCAGCCAGCTCAGGGCGAATACGGTGGGCAGCAGGTACGAAGGCCGCAGCCACGCGATCTTCCACTGCTCGCCCCGGTGGCCGATCACGTCGGCGCCGCAATAGCGTGAGGGCCGGTTGCCATCCCACCACGCCGTGAGGCGGCCCATCGTGGCCACGGCGGTGGTCGCGGCGTTCAGGGTGGACAGCGCGACGAAGAGGCCCGTGATGGCCACCAGCATCAGGAAGACGACAGGGCCGTCCTTCCACGCCGCGCCGAAGGCGGTCATGAGCAGCCCTTCGAGCACCCCCATCCAGCCCATGCGGCTCGTCAGGACGCTGTCCTCGCTGCGGATGAGCTCGCGAACGACCTTGGCCTGGTCCGTCCAGTAGTCATGCTCGTTCACGCTGGCTCCTGCATCGGCGCCTGTGCGCCGGCAGCAGCAACGATAGCGGGCGTGCCGAGCACGCGCCCATGGCCTTGCCTGCACAGCCCGGGGGTGCAGGCTTGAGGGACTCAGCGCCCCTGGGACCTGCGCGCCGCAGCACCGGGTGCGGCCAGGTCATCGAGCAACGCATCGGTGAGCAGCCCCACGGCGGGCAGCTCGGCGCCGGCCGCGCTGGTGCACAGCAGCAGATGGCGCCGGGCCCAGGCATCGGCCAGCGGCACGACGCGCACGCCCGCGTCCTGCCAGCGGCTTGCGGCGCTGCGGGGCTTCACGGCCACGCCCACGCCGGCGGCCACGATGCGCGCCATTGCGTCGAAGCTGTCCACACGCACGCGGTGATGCGGCACCCGGCCGCCGCGCAGTGCCTGCTGCAGCAGGAAGCGGCTGAGTCCGCGCTCGGCGGGCAGGCCCACGAAGGGGCGCTCCAGCAGTTGCGCGAATCGCAGCGGCCTCGGCGCCGACACCCTGGCGCGACGCAAGGGCAGCAGCGCCACCAGTTCGTCGCGCAACCAGGGTCTCGCCTGCAGGCCCGAGGTGTCCACATGGTCTGCCACGACGCCGACGTCCGCCGCGTCCTGGCGCAGCGCCTGCAGCACCGCGTCGCTGGAGAGTTCCTGGATCTCAAGGTCGATGTCCGGGTGGCGGACGAGGAAGGGTCCCAACCGCGGCGGCAGCGCTTCGGACATGGCCGCGGTGTTGCACGCGATGCGCACCGTGCCGCGCAGGCCGCGGCCAAAGCCTGCCATCTCCACGTGCAGCGACTCCAGCTCGGCCAGCACGCGGTGCGCGTGCCGCGCCAGCGCCCGCCCGGCGGCCGTTGGCGCAGCACCCGCCTTGGAGCGATCCAGCAGTCGCGCGCCGACCAGCGCCTCCAGGCCCTTGAGCCGCGCGCTGGCCGCGGCCAGCGACAGGCTCATCGCCTCGGCCGCCGCGGTGATGGTGCCCAGCTCCAGCACGCTGGCGAAAAGCCGCAGGTCGAAAGGATCGACGCGGTAGTCCGTGGTGCGGCGTGGAGTTGGCATGACATGCTTTTCCTTCGGCGATGGCGAAGGATAGGCAGCGGATTTTGAGATGGACCGCGGCAGCCGCGCGCACCAGCATGCCGGCATGGATGCATGGCAGGCATTGGCAGTGGGGGCCGTCTTCGTTGCGGCAGGTGCCGTCAAGGGCATCACGGGCATGGGGCTACCCACCGTGGCCGTGAGCCTGCTGGGCCTGTGGATGACGCCAGCCGAGGCCGCCGCGCTGCTGGTGGTCCCCGCACTGGCCACCAACGTCGCGCAGTGTCGCGGTACTCATTTGGACGAGCTGGCCAAGACGTTGTGGCCCGCCTGGCTGGCACTGGCCGTCGTCACCGTGCTGCTGCCCGTGCCGGCGTCGGCAGGCGCGGTGTCGGGCGATGCCCACCGGCTGCTGGGCGCGGTGCTGGTGCTCTACGGCCTGTGGGGCCTGTGGCGCCCGCGGCTGCCTCTGGTGTCGCGGCGCTCACGCTGGGCGGGCCTGGCCGCGGGTGGGGTGACCGGCGCCGTGACGGCGGCCACGGCGGTGTTCGTCGTCCCGCTGGTGCCCTACCTGCAGGCGCTGCGCCTGGACAAGGACGCGATGGTGCAGGCGCTGGGGCTGTCCTTCACGGTGGCCACGCTGGCGCTGGCGCTGGCGCTGCGTCTGCAGGTCTCGGGCAGCCACGCACTGCTCACGCCGGGCACGGCGCTGGCGCTGGGTGCCGCCATCGCGGGGCTGCGGCTCGGCGAGCGCGTTCGCCTGCGCATCGGCGCCGCCACGTTCCAGCGGGCGTTGTTCGTCGTCTTCGTCGCCCTCGGGTTCGCCAACCTCGCGCACGGCTGGTGAGGCCCGCCCGCTCGCAGCATTCACTGTGAGACAACGCCAGCCGCTGCCAGCCAGCAGGACAGGCCCGTGTTGAGCGCACGCCGTTGTGCAGCGCAGTCGAGGCAGGTTATACGCGGGCCTCTGGCGACGGCGAGGGTCAGGGCAACCAGTGTGCGAGCAGCACCAGCCCCAGCGCCATGGCCAGCGCGAACACGAGCAGGAAGCGCCCGGCCAGCGCGCAGGAGAGGACTGCCAGGAGCGCCGCCATCCCGAACGTGTGCAAGCCCGCCAGCGTGTTGTCGAAACCGACCACCCACTGCCTGCCATGCGGAGACCGCCACGCACGCCGCGGCAGCCAGTGCCTGGGCAAGCCGGAACGCGGGAAAGCACGGGGTCCGGGCCTGCGGCTGGTCTGGCTCGGCAGCAACTCCGGCGAAGGAGAATGGGCGCATCGTTTGCGCAGACGGCCAGCCCCAGGGACCGCGGCGGCGAAACAGGCTCTGCGCAGGTCACGACATCAGCGCTGCCGCGGCCGGCAGGGCGCAGGGAAGGGGTTTTCACGGTCGTGGAAACCGCAACGACACCGCCGGTCTGGTTGCCTACGATGGCGTCAAGACAGCCGGGCAGTTCAGCGGTTAGGCGACCCCCACCGCCGCGGCTGAGTTCAACCGCGCCCATCCGAATGCACCGACAGCGACGACATGAACACGCCATTCGCCATCCAGGCTGGCCCTGACGACAGCTATCCCGAATACGCAACCGCCTTTGCCGACCTGGAGCGCCGGGCCGCACGGGGCGAGTTCACGCTGGCGCAGTGGCGTCACGAGGTTCACACACTGCGCCAGCGCTGCACCGGCGGGCGGCCGATCGCTCTGTTGCCTGCCCGCCGGCATCACTGATACCGATGCCGTTCCGGCCTGGGACCGGCCCGCGTCAACGCGGCGGTGCCCTGTTGCGTTGAGCCTGCAACGGTAACTTGGGCCGCAATCGACAGCGGCCGGTGAAGCGAATGCTGTCCATCCCTGCCGAGCCACCATGAGGTGAAGGCATGGCAGCGCAAGCGGCAGGGTCCGTGCAGCCCGAGGAATCGTGGACCGCACGTTTCCTGGCCCACGGCTGTGCATGTGTTGGGTCGGCACGAGACGACAACGCCCAAGGGGGGCCGTGGATGAACGACAGGATGCAAGGCGCGGTGGCTGCAGCGACTCTGGCGCTGGCTGTTCTGTCGGCCGTGGGGCTGGCAGCCACCGCCTCACCGGCCGAGGACCACCTGGCGCTTGCGGCGGCCTCGGCCACGCAGGCGCTGCTGCCCTGACCGGGGATGGCATGGCGGGGCAACGGTTCGGGCCGCGGCTGCGGAAGACCGGGGCTCTGCTGCCTCATTTTTGGGCATTCGTCCCAATCCTTTCGGCATCAACGACTTGGCTGCCGCACGGGCCGGTACACCACAGCGTTATCCACAGCCGCAGGGGATAAGCGCGCAGCCGAGGTCCTGGCAGGTGAGCCTTGTGGCGGTTCGCTGGCCGTGGCAACTGCCAGCAGTTGCGCACCGGTGAGGTGCAGCAGCAGCACGGGCCGGGCTGTACCCGCCGCTCCCGACCCGTTTCCGTCTATGGCCGACCGACACCGGAGCCGGCACTGGCCGGGTGGCCGGCGCATGGGCAACGCTTGGCAGCAGCGGCCTTCACCGTGTCGCCGCCGGTCCGGCCGCCACGGCCTTGCCGCGTTGCGGGTGGATGCCGTCGCGGCTCTCGGATCGCCGGCACCCCCGTGATGGACAGGCCTTGAAGCGTCCTGGCCGCAGGGTCGGATTCGTCGATGCAACCGCCGTGGAGGTTCGCTCATGCAACTGATTCGACTGTCCAACCTGGTGGCCGTGGCGGGACTGGCCCTGTGCGGCTCCGCTGCATGGGCCGCCGAGGCCATGGTGACGCCGGAAGACCTGCTGCGCGACGCCCGGTTTCCCGCGGCCTACTCGGCGGCCCTCGGACCCAAGGCGAAGACGGCTTGGCTGGCGAGGCTCGGCAACAGCGCGCTGGTGCGCACCGTGACGGTGGGCGGCGTTGCCTACCAGGTGGCCACGCCCTGCAAGCCGCACGACTGTGCCGACAACAACATGCTGGTGATGTACGCCCCGGCCAGCGGCACGGTGGTCGGCATGCTCCACGAGAAGGACCGCAGCACGCTGATCGGATCCCCGGCGCCGGCGCTGGCCGCGGAAGTCGAGAAGCTCTGGCGCAAGGAGTTCCGGCAGCAGTAGCCGCTCCCAGGGGTCACCCCCCGAGCCGGCCCTGACAGCGCCATGCTGGACCACGCGGCAATGCTGGCGGTCGGGCTGCGGTGACGCGCCGACGACGCGCACCGTTGCAGTGGTGAAAGGCCCGCGGCATCGGAGTGGGGGAAAAGCCACCCCCGCATCAGACTGGGCAGTACCGGCACGGGCTCCAGGCTGTGGATACATTCGCAAACCACGGCAACTGGAGGAAGCAGTTGAACCCGTTCACACAGCTCGTGTCGCCGCAGTCCCTGGTTGAGGCCATCGCCGCATCCGTCCAACTCCAGGGCCTGCCTGGGCGGGCGTACCGCCCACTGGACAAGGAAAACGGCCCATGGCGAAGGCAGTGCCTGACCCTGCGCCCGGACGCACCGAGCGGCGAGGCCGACACGGAAGCCGGGCCGCTTTGGGCACAGGCAGAGAAACACCTCCGGAGCGGCCACAGCGGTTGACAAGGCAACGCCAAGGCGCCCGCGTGCCAAGGCCTGGTGCATGTGGCCAGGGCGCCGTCAG
Organism: Azohydromonas aeria; assembly: GCF_009760915.1. Lineage (GTDB taxonomy): Bacteria > Pseudomonadota > Gammaproteobacteria > Burkholderiales > Burkholderiaceae_C > Azohydromonas > Azohydromonas aeria. Next base: position 1,811 of record NZ_VIDQ01000145.1, on the reverse strand, counting down.
GTGCCATGGACGCTGCCATGCCGGTGCGGCGTTCGTCCCACGCAAGCAGCCCCGCCGCCCAAGTCCATGCCCCATTCGTTGAAGTCGCTACTCAAGACCGCGGGCTGCTTCACGGCCTCGACGCTGTGGCTGGCAGGCAGCGCGTGCGTTGCGGCGAGCCCGCTGTCCTGGCTGGAGGGAACGCTGCTGCTGGGTCTCACCGGCGCCGCACTGGCGCGTCCGGTGCTGGGGCCGGGCTGGTGGCGGGGGCGCCACGCGGCTGCATCACGCAGGCGGTAGGCACCCCTTCGCGGCGAACCACCCTTGCCGGCTTCAGCATTGCACGGGCGCTGCCGTGAGCAGTTCCACATGCTGCTGGTCGATGGCCTCGTAAAGTGAGCGTGCCAGCCAGGCGTGTCCACCGCTGGCGGCCGCGCTGGCGTAACTCCAGGCGGCCACCCGGTGGCTCGTTGCCGCATCCGCGGCAATGCCCGCCGACAGCCCGATCTCGGACAAGGCGTCCGCTTGCTGGACCACGCGCTGCAGCCACCGCTCGAGGTGGTCCCGGCCCGCGAGCGAGTCGGCCTTGCTGCGGTTGCACGCCGGGTGCGCGAGCACGAAGTTGTGCGCCAGGTCTCGTGGGTACAGCGAGAACGGCACGTAGTGGTCCACGTCGGCGGCCGTGCCCAGCGCCAGGCCACAGTAGAAGCAGCGCTCGCCGTCGAGCTTGCGCAGGCCCGCGCCGATGGCTTCCAGCGACTGCCGCGAGGTCGAGAACAGGAAATCTTCCAAATCGCCCGCGTCGCCCAGGATGGCGTGGTTGCGCCGGTTGGACTTGATGTGCGACACCCAGTGCGACCGCGCGAGCTGCAGCACCAGCGGGTGGAAGCGCCGCAGGCAGTACGCCACGCCGGGCAGCAGCCGCACGCGCCCCGGGCCCGGGCGCTCGTAGAGGAACGCGTCGGTCGCGCCACCGAAGTTCTGCAGGTACTGCAGCGGCTGGGCCGACACCGTGGCGCTGACGCTGGAGAGCAGCGCGGGGTAGGCCGGGTCCAAGGCCGCCTGCTGCTGCGTGGCAGCCCGGCTCCTGGCGCGGAACTCGGCGATGGCGCGCAGCACCGCCGCCTGCTCGCCCAGGTTCTGCACCAGGATGCCGGCGGCAGTGCCGGGGCGGCCCGTGCCGTACGCCAGCGCCTGCTGCCAGTACAGGCCGATGAAGCGCTGGCCGATGCGGCGCGTGGACAGCTCCAGCGCCTGGCCGTCGTCGGCACCGAGCTCCACCGCCAGGTCGGCCAGCGCGATCAGCAGCGCGAACTTGTAGGTCGCGGTGAAGTCGCCTTCGGCGAAGAGCCGCTGCAGCTTGGCCAGGAACGCGAGCTGCGCCTCGGCCGAAGGCGGCGGCAAGGCAGCCACGCTCAGCGCCCGCTCCAGTAGTCGGCCTTCTCGGGAATCACCCAGCGCACGCCACCCCGCGGGTCGGCCTGGTCGCCCTCGTAGCGCGGGATGAGGTGGAGGTGCAGGTGCGGCACCGTCTGCCCGGCGGCCGGCCCGTCGTTGATGCCAATGTTGAAGCCGGCCGGCGCGAACTCGGCGATGGCAGCAGCCCTGGCCTCGTCGAGCAGCGCCAGCAGCGCCTGGCGCTCGGCATCGCTCGTGTCGAAGAAGGAGCCGGTGTGGCGCTTCGGGATCACGAGGCTGTGGCCGGGCGAGACAGGAAAGCCGTCGCGGATCCACAGCGCGTGCTCGTTCCCGCCGAGGATGCGCGCGCGGGGCAGGGTGCAGAACGGGCAGCCATTGGAGTTCATCGGGCGATCGTACCGACTGGATCGGGC
>NZ_VIDQ01000144.1 GCF_009760915.1 Azohydromonas aeria | reverse complement strand
AGCGCGCCGGCGCCGCGCCTGCCCTCGCCCGAGGCGCTGGCCCAGCGCGGGCAGCGGCTGCAGGCCGCCGGCGTTGCGGCCGCACCCATCGTGCCGGTGGTGCGCAACTTCGAGGAGCCCGTGCCGGCCGAGGTCGCCGAGGGCGGGCTCGACCTGGTCACGCTGATGTTCAACTACCACGACCTGGGCTTCCTGGGCGTGGACCGCGCGCGCATGAACCGCGCCATACTGCGTGCCCTCAAGCCCGGCGGCCTGTACGTCATCGCCGACCATGCCGGGCGGCCGGGCACGGGCATCTCCGAGTCCGGCACGCTGCACCGCATCGAGGAGGCGTTCCTGCGCGCCGAGGTCGAGGCCGCCGGCTTCAGGCTCGCGGCGCAGGGCGACTTCCTGCGCAACCCCAACGACCCGCGCGACCGCAACACGCCCGTGCCGCTGCAGCCCAAGGACCAGTTCGTGCTCAAGTTCGTCAAGCCATGACCGTTGCATCCGCCACGACCGCCGCCACGACCGCCGCCACGCCCGCCCCCGGGGCCGGCTCCGCCGCGCGCGCGCCGCGCACCGAGCGCGACGTGCGCATCGACCTGGCCGCCGCCTACCGCCTGGCCGCGCTGGCCGGCTGGGACGACACCGTCTACACCCACATCTCCGCGGCCGTGCCGGGCGAGCCGGGCGTGTACCTGCTCAACGAGTTCGGCCTGGCCTTCGACGAGGTGCGCGCCTCGGACCTGGTCAAGGTGGACGTGAAGGGACGCGTCGTGGACGGCAGCGGCCGCCGCGTCAACCCCAGCGGCTTCGCCATCCACGGCGCGGTGCATGCCGCGCGTGCCGACGTGGAGTGCGTGGTGCACCTGCACGCGCCCTGGGGCGTGGCGCTGTCGATGCTGCCCGAGGGGCTGCAGCCGACCTCGCAATGGGCCATGCGGCTGTACGGGCGGCTCGGCCGCCATGGCTACGAGGGCCTAGCGCTGGGCGAGCAGGAGCGGCAGCGCATGGTCGCGGCGCTGGGCCCGCTCGACGGGCTGATCCTGGAGAACCACGGCACGCTCACCGTGGGCCGCAGCGTGGCCGAGGCCTTCATGCTCATGCACATCCTGGAGCGCGCGGCGCAGGCGCAGCTGCGCGCCATGGCCGCCGGGGCAGGGCGCATCCGCGCCGCCCCGCACGAGCTGGCCGAGCGCACCTACCGGCAATGGGTGGGCGACGGCAGCGAACGCGACGGCGACGTCGAGTGGCCCGCGCTGCTGCGCCGCGCCGATCGGCTGACGCCGGGCTTCCGCGACTGAGCGGTCACGCTCTCCCCTCTTTCTTTCCCGTGCATCAACCAACAAGGAGTACATCGATGCCGACCCTGCGAGTCGAACTTTTCGAAGGCCGCACCCCCGAGCAGAAGGCCGCGCTGGCCAAGGAGCTCACCGAAGCCTGCGTGCGCGTGCTCGGCGGCAGCGCCGGCGGCGTGGACGTCGTCTTCTACGACGTGGCGCGCCACGACTGGGCCACCGGCGGCGTGCTGTGGAGCGAGCAGGCGCCGGCCAAGCCCGCGGCCTGATGAACCCTCGGCGGCCGCGCGGCTTTCAGCGCGGCCGGCTCAGTCGGCCACCGACCGCGGCTGGACCAGCGCCAGTGCCAGCGCCTTGCGCAGATCGTCCAGGCCCACGGGCTTGGTGAGGTGCAAGGCGAAACCCGCGGCCTGCGTGCGCGCCCGGTCGGCGTGCTGGCCGTAGCCGGTCATGGCCGCGACCACCGGGCGGGCGCCGGGCAGCGAGCGCAGCCGGTCCAGCACCTCGAAGCCGCTGCCGTCGGGCATGTTCAGGTCCAGCAGCACCAGGTGCGGGCCGAATTCCCGCGCCGCCGCCAGCGCCGGCACCGCGCCGTAGACGGCACGCGCCGGGTGTCCCAGCAGCTCCAGCAGCGACACCATGGTGTCGGCCGAGTCGCGGTTGTCGTCGATGACCAGCACGCGGCAGGCATCGGCCGGCGCCACGCCGGCCGCCTTCGCCGGCGGCTGCGGTGACGCCGCCGCGCCGTCCGCCTCGGCCAGCGGCAGCCGCAAGGTAAAGACGCTGCCGCGGCCCACGCCCTCGCTGCTGGCGCCCAGGGCGCCGCCATGCAGCTCCACCAGGCGCCGCGCCAGGCCCAGGCCGATGCCCAGGCCGCTGTCGCCGTGCTCGCGCGGCGTGTCGCCCTGCTCGAACAGGCCGAAGATGCGCTCCAGCGCCTGCGGCTCGATGCCGTGGCCGGTGTCGCTGACCGTGACCACGGCGTCCTCGCCGTCGATGCGCAGCGCCACGGCGATGTCGCCGCCGGACGGCGTGTAGCGCGAGGCGTTGCTGAGCAGGTTCTGCAGCGCCTGCGCCAGCCGGGTCTCGTCACCCAGCACCGGCACGGCCGTGTCGGGCAGGTTCAGCGCCAGGTGCTGCGTGCGCGCGGATATGACCGGGCGCAGGGCCTCGGCGCCGGCGGTCACCACGTCGCGCAGGTCGAGCCGCGCGCTCTGCAGCACGATCTTGCCGTTGACCACGCGCGCCACGTCGAGCAGATCGTCGATGAGCCGGGTCAGGTGCGTGAGCTGGCGGTCGATGATCTGGCGCGCGCGCACCAGCGGCGCGGGCAGCGGCGAGTACATCTGCAGGATGTCGCTGGCATGGCGGATGGGCGCCAGCGGGTTGCGCAGCTCGTGCGCGAGCATGGCCAGGAACTCCTGCATGCGCCGGCTCGACTGCTCCAGCTCGGCCATGCGGCGCTGCTCGGTGAGGTCGCGCGTGACCTTGGCGAAGCCGCGCAGCACGCCGTCCTTGTCGCGCACCGGCGTGATGACGACGTTGGCCCAGAACGGCGTGCCGTCCTTGCGCACGCGCCAGCCCTCGGCCTCGGCGCGGCCCTGCAGCCGCGCGGCCTCCAGCTCGCGCTGCGGGGCGCCGGCGGCGACGTCCTGCGCGGTGAAGAACATCGAGAAGTGCCGCCCGACCACGTCCTCGGCGGCGTAGCCCTTGATGGCGCGGGCGCCGGCGTTCCAGGTCAGCACGTGGCCGGCAGGGTCGAGCATGAAGATGGCGTAGTCCTGCACCGCCTCCATCAACAGCCGGAACTGCTCCTCGCTGCGGCGCAGCGCCTCCTCGTGGCGCTTGCGCTCGGTGAGGTCGCGCGTGACCTTGGCGAAGCCGCTGAGCCGGCCGTCGGCCTCGCGCAGCGCGGTGATGACGACGCTGGCCCAGAAGCGGCTGCCGTCCTTGCGCACGCGCCAGCCCTCGTCCTCGAAGCGGCCGGCTTCCGCGGCGCGCTCCAGCTCCTCGCGCGGCCAGCCGCGCGCCGCCACCTCGGGCGGATAGAAGGTCTCCAGCGGCCGCCCGATGATCTCGGCGGCCTCGTACCCCTTGAGTCGCTGCGCGCCGGCGTTCCAGGTCTGCACGCGGCCCTGCTCGTCGAGCATGAATATCGCGTAGTCCTGGACACTGTCCACGAGGAGGCGGAAACGTTCCTCCGTATATTGAGGAGCACCGGCCGAATTTGCGGGCGGGCGGTCTCGGTGCTGATCGGGCATGGGTTTCGTGTCGGCAGGAAAGCGGGGGCGGCCAGCGAGTGCACCATGATGCCGCCATGCCGCAGGCAGATGGAAGCGGCCCCGATTATCTTTAGATGGCTAACCCGTGGCAGGCGCCGGGCCGTTGCCCGCGCCAGACCGCCGCGGCAGGCGGCGCGCGACGCGCCGCCCGGGCAAGCCGACACCGCACTGCCGCGCGCAAAAGTCAACCAATGCAGCTTATGTAAAGCCGTGAACCGCCTGTCGCGCGGGCTTTGCTGCTGTCACCGCGCCGGCCGCACGCTGTCGCGCCGACCGCCGCGGCGGCGCCCGGGTTTCACTCAAACTCCTGAGTATTTACGCGCCTTTTGGATATTGGCCTGTTTTCTTGCAATAACCCTGAAGCCAGTCTTGCGGATTTATCCGCCGGCACGCTGCCTGCTTCAAAACCCCCATTTTTCGGGCTTGGAGAGATGGAATTCCCACTGGCATCGTGGGTCCGGCACTCGAAGTTCCAGCCGCGGCGGCGCGCCGTCGCGGCAGGGTTCGGGGCGCGGTGAATCGACGGCGCCGGCCACGCGGCGCCGGGCTCTGTTTTGAAGGGGCGCAACATGCTGCTGTCCAGCAAAAAACTGCATCTGAAGCACCCGATCGCCATGGCCATCATCGGCCTGGGGCTCAACCTGATCGGCGTCCTGTTGCTGTACCGCTCGTCGCTGCCGTTGCGGGACTTCTTCGTCGTGCTGGGCGTGCTGGGCATCGCCATGAACGGCTTCGCGCTGGCCGTCCACCTGGCCGCGCGCTCCGACCAGCGACCTTGACGCCGCCGCGCGCGCCGGCCGTCGCGGCCTTCCCGGCGGCCCGGCCGGCGCGACGGCCCGGGAGCGCTCAGCCGCCGCGCAGCGACTTCTCCAGGCGCACGGCGTCCACCACGCCGCCGTAGTAGCCGACCGCGCGGCCGGTGACTTCGAAGCCCAGGCGCCGGTAGAAGGCCAGCGCGTCCGGGTTGTCGGCCCGCGCCTCCAGCCGGATCTTCTCCAGCCCGGCCACGCGCGCCGGCTGCTCCAGCCACTGCATCAGCCGCGTGCCCGCGCCCTGGCGGCGTCGCGACGGCAGCACCGCCAGCAGCGACAGGTGCGCCTGCTGCTCGCCGTATTCCATGATCCCGAAGCCCAGCACGCCGGCGTCGCCCTGCGCCACGGCGACGTTGGTGGCCGCATCGCCCATGGCGCGCAGCACGCGCTCGCGCCGCCAGCTCCAGCCCAGGCCCTCCTCGATGAAGTCGCGCGACATGCAGGCGATGCGCAGCGCGTCCTGCGCCCGCGCCAGGCGGATGGTGGGAACGATGTACATGCGGTCTCCCGGCTTGCCGATGGGCTATGGGAATCCAACCAGCAAGCCCCTTGCCATCACCGGTTCCGATGCCGCGGCGCGGGCGCGCCCCGGACGCGTCAGTGCGGCAGCCGCTTCTCGTAGTCGGTGATGCGCTCCAGCAGCTGCCCGCGCTCGGGCAGCTCGCCCGTGGGCGTGAAGTAGTCCACCACCTCGGGCAGCAGCCGGGCCAGGCCGCGCCGCGCCTCGTCCTCGCTGACGCCGGCGCGCGCCGCGATCTCGCCCAGCTCCTGCGCCGTGAACAGCGCCGACACGGCTTCGGGCGTCAGCGCCGTGTTGGCGCCGTTGAGCACCCAGGAACTGGCCAGCGCGCCCTGGCCATGGCGCGAGCAGCGCGCCAGCAGCCCGGCCAGGCCGCCCACGCCGCCCAGCGCCGCGGACGCCGCCGGCGCCTGGCGCGCGGCCTCCTGCGGCACGGCGGCAGCCGCACCCGGCCCGCGCCGGTCGGCGAGCATGCCCAGCACCACCGGCAGCAGCGCCTGCAGCACGGCGTCGGGCCCGGTGGCGGCGCCCTCGCCGTCCGTCTCCTGCGCTGGCGTGATGCCAGCAGCCTGGCCGGCGAGCATCTGGTCGAGCAGTCCCATGGCGGGCTCCTTGCGTCAGCGGCGACACGGCCTGCGCGGCAAGCGCCGTACGCGCGGCGGCGGCGGCCGAGGGCAAGCTTTCGCGGCGGCGTTGAACCGGCACGCCGCTCGCCGCTCCAATCCCGGGAGCGCGGGCGGCGCCGTTGTTACGGCTGGTTCGCGTCCCCTTGCCCGGCCCGTCACATGCCCCACCTGGAGGGCCTGGGCGGCCATTCCAGCCCTGACGGAGACCCGACATGTGGAAGCGAGTGACCCTGCTGTGGAGCCTGGTGCGCGGCGATGCGCGGCGCCTGTGGTTCGCGTTGCGCCATCCCGAGGCGCCGGCCTGGCTGAAATGGGGCACGGCGCTGGTGGCGCTGTACCTGCTGTCGCCGGTGGATCTGCTGCCCGACACGATTCCCATCCTGGGCGTGGTGGACGACCTGGTGCTGGTGCCGCTGGCCATCCGCTTCCTGCTCGACCGGCTGCCTCCGCACATCGCGCGCGCCGCGCAGCAGCGCGCCGGGGTGCCGCCACGGCCCTGACGCCGCGCGCCGCGCCCGCGGTCGGAACCCGGGCTTGTCCCGGGTCCAAGGCACGGCCGTTGCTCTGTTCGCGCCATGGACCGCCGGCAACGTCGCCGGCCAAGAGCAAAGGAGCAGCGCCATGTCCGAGTTCAAGAAAGGCGACGAGGTGGAATGGAACACCTCGCAGGGCACCACCCGCGGCACCGTGACGCGCAAGGTCACCGGCGAGGCCCACGCCGGCGGGCACACGGCCAAGGCCTCGAAGGACGAGCCGCAGTACGAGGTGCAAAGCGCCAAGACCGGCCACAAGGCCATTCACAAGGCCGATGCGCTGAAGAAGGTCTGACCATGGCGCACGAACACGCCACCCAGGACCGCGCCGCCACCATCCGGGCCTTCCAGGAGGCGGTGAACATGTCGCCCTCGACGCTGGAGCGCTGGCTCCAGACACAAGAGTCCAGCCAGGTCGGCTTCACCCACGAGGGCGAGCAGGAGTCGGTGGGCCATCACTCGGGCCGGCGCATCGTCGCGCTGCTGCGCAAGAAGCACGCGCAGCTCGACGACGACGACCTCGACCACATGCGCAAGGTCGTCGGCTACGTGCACCGCCACCTGGCGCAGCGCCCGCAAGGCGACGTGCGCGACACGCGCTGGCGCTGGTCGCTTATGAACTGGGGCCACGACCCGCTGCGCGACGACTGATCCTCCCGCCGGCGCGCGGGCCGGCCCGCGCGCCGGCCCGCGCGCCGCTGTTGCAATTGCGCAGCCCCCCGTCCAGGGGCCTCGACTTACACTTTGTCGCGAAGTCGAGGGACTCCATTGGCTCTTTCCCACCCACCCGCCGCTCAGGCCGACTTGCCGGCCGCTGCGCCGCCTTCCGGGGCGGCGGCTCGGGCGTCGGAGCCCGTGCCGGTGTCGTGGCTGCCGTACCTGGGCTTCCTGGTCACGATCACCGTGCTGGTGAGCCTGCTGGTGGCGCTGACGCTGTGGCAGGACCGGCAGCAGGTGCGCGCCCGCGCCACCGCGGCGACGCAGAACTTCGCGGCGCTGCTGGAGCGTCAGGTCAGCGCCGTGTTCGACAAGGCCGACATCGTGCTGCGCACCGCGGCGTCGCAGTACGCGCAGCAGGCGGCACAGGGCCCGGTGCACGCCGACCGCTTCAACCGCCTGCTGGCCGAGGAGCAGGCGCTGCTGCCCGAGGCGCTGAGCCTGCGCGCGGCCGGCGCCGACGGCGTGGTGCGCTGGGGTTCCGGCGTGCCGCGGGAAGCGCCGGTCAGCATCGCGGACCGCGACTACTTCCGCCTCGCCCGCGACAGCCGCAATTCCGCGCTGATCGTGTCCGGTCCGGTGTTCGCGCGCATCTCGCAGCAGTCGGTGATCGTGCTGGCGCGGCGGCTGCAGGCCAGCGACGGCAGCTTCGCGGGCGTGGTGTACGCGAACGTGGCGACGAGCGAGTTCGGCAAGGCCATGGCCATCGAGCTGGGCCCCAACGGCGCGGCCACGCTGCGCACCGCCGACCTGGCGCTGGTGCACCGGGTGCCCCCGCCCAAGGACGGCGTGGGCACCCGCAACACCTCCGCGGAACTGCGCGCGGCGCTGCAGGAGCGCCCGGAAGGCGGCAGCTACATCGCCGTCACGCCGTTCGACGGCGTCGAGCGCAGCAACGCCTACCGACGGCTGCAGAAGTACCCGTTCTACGTGATCGTCGGCCTGGCCACCGCCGACTACCTGGGCGCCTGGCACGACACGGCCTGGACCGTGGCCGGGCTGGGCCTGCTGGTGGTGCTGGTCACGGCCATCGCCACGGGGCTGATCTGGCGTGCGGCGCGGCGCCAGCGCGCGGCCATCGCCGGGCGCGAGCGCGCCGCCAGTGCCGTCGAGGCGCTGCTGCTGGAACGCACGCGGCTCAATGCGGAGCTGGCGCTGCGGGTGCGCGAGGCCGAGTCGGCCAACCAGGCCAAGGGCCGCTTCCTGGCCAGCATGAGCCACGAGATCCGCACGCCGCTGCATGCCGTGCTGGGCCTGGCCTACCTGCTGGAGAAGTCCGAGCTGGGCCCGGAGCCGCGCGAGCTGGTGCGCAAGCTGCACAGCGCCGGGCGCTCGCTGCTGGGGCTCATCAACGACATCCTGGACTACTCCAAGGTCGAGGCCGGGCGCCTGGAGCTCGAGGACGTGCCCTTCGCGCTGGGCGAGGTGCTCGACCGCGTGGCCACCGTGCTGGGCACCATGGCCGCGGGCAAGGACATTGAGCCGGTGATCCAGCCGCCGCCCCCGGGCCTGGAGCAGCTGCGCGGCGACGCGCTGCGGCTGGAGCAGGTGCTTGTCAACCTGGTGGGCAACGCCGTGAAGTTCACCGAGCGCGGCCTGGTGGAGGTGGCGCTGCGCCTGGAGGTCGAGGAAGCCGACCGCGTGCTGCTGCGCTTCTCGGTGCGCGACACCGGCATCGGCATCGACGCGGCGCAGCGCGAGGCCATCTTCGCGCCCTTCGCGCAGGCCGATGCCGGCACCACGCGCCGCTTCGGCGGCACCGGGCTGGGGCTGAGCATCAGCCGCCGCCTGGTTCGGCTCATGGGCGGCGACATGGGCGTGGACAGCACGCCCGGCCGGGGCAGCGAGTTCTGGTTCACCGTGCGCCTGGTGCGCGGGTCCCGGGCCACCGCCCCCGTCGCGCGCGACGGCGCCGCCACGCGCCGGGTGCTGGTGGCGGCGGCGCCCGGCGCGCTGCGTGAGGCGATGCTGCGCAGCGCGGCGCTGCTGGGCTGGAAGGCGCATGCCGTGGACGACGCCGCACAGGCCGCGCTGGCCGTGGCCCGGCCGCGTGCCGCGGACCGCGGCTTCGACCTGGTGCTGCTCGACGTCCCGGCGCCCGGCCCGGAGGGCCTGGCCGCGGTGCGCCGGCTGCACGAGGCGGCGGCCGATGCCGCCACCGTCACCGGCCGCGCTCCCGCGCTGGTGCTGCTGGCGCGCGCCGCCGCGGTGGCGGCGCTGCGCGAGGTGCTGCTGGACGGCACCGGCGCCGTGGCCGACGCGATCCTGACCAAGCCGGTGACGCCGGCCATGCTGCTGGCCGGCGTGCAGCCCGCGGCCGCGCCGCCGCCGAATCCGGCTGCCACTGCCACGACCACCGCCGCGGCGGCGCCGGCCTCGGCGGACGGCACGCGGCTGCGCGGACTGCGCCTGCTGGTGGTGGACGACAGCGCCATCAACCGCGAGGTCGCGCAGGGCGTCTTCGGCGGCCTGGGAGCACAGGTGGCGCTGGCCGCCGACGCCGAGGACGCGCTGCGCCGGCTGCGCGCGCGGCCCGACGCGGTGGACCTGGTGCTGATGGACGTGCAGATGCCCGGCATGGACGGCTACGAGGCGGTGCGCGAGATCCGCCGCGACCCGGCGCTGGCGCGGCTGCCGGTGGTGGCGCTGTCCGCCGGCGCGCTGCCGGCCCAGCGCGAGGCCGCCACCGCCGCCGGCATGGACGGCTTCATCGCCAAGCCGTTCGAGGTCGATGCCGCGGTGGCGCTGATCCTGGCCCTGGCGCGCCGGGCGGCGGCGCCAGTGCCCGACGGCAGGGCCGCCGCGGTGTCCGCGCCGCTGCCCGCGCCTACCGGCGCGCCAGCCGCGGCTGCCGGCGCAACCGCCCGGCCGGGCGGCAGCGGCGGCATGGGCGTGGCTGTGGCCGAGGCGTCGGCCGGCGCGCAGGGCACCGCCGTGCTGG
>NZ_VIDQ01000143.1 GCF_009760915.1 Azohydromonas aeria | reverse complement strand
CGGCTGCGGCCGCGAGGCTGGAGCCGGAAGCACCCGCAACTGCGCCGCCGGGCGCGTTGCCGGCACCGGCGGCTGCCGCACCATGGCTGCGGCAGCCGCGGCGGCGCCGGACAGGGCCCCGGCGGGTGCCGGCGCGGCCGTGGAGGCCACCGGCGCACGCGCCGCTTCCGGCCGGGCGCGGCCTTGCGGCGCGCCGCCCGTACCCGGGAAGGCCAGCAGCCGCAGCAGCACCATGGTCAGCCCGGCGTACTCGTCGGGTGCCAGGCTGAGCTCGGCGCGGCCGTGCAGCGCGATGCTGTAGAGCAACTGCGTCTCGTCGGGCGCCATCAGCGCGGCCAGTTCCACCGCGCCGGCCGTGTCGGGATCGGTCTCGTCGAGCGCGCCGGGCACCATCTGCGCCACCGCCACCTGCTGCAGCAGCGTGGCGATCTCCTCGAGCGTGGCGGCGGCCGACAGGCCGCGCTCGCGCAGGCCCTGCACGAGGGAGAGCACCGCGGCGCCGTCACGCTGCGCCAGCGCGCGCACCAGGCCCGCGGCATGGCCGCGGTCCACGCTGCCGAGCATGGCGCGCACCGTCTCTTCCGAGAGCGCGCCGCCGCCATAGGCAATGGCCTGGTCGGTGAGCGAGAGCGCGTCGCGCATGGAGCCGCGCGCCGCGCGCGACAGCAGCCGCAGCGCGCTCGCGTCAAAGGCCACGCCCTCGTTCTGCAGCACGCCCAGCAGGTGCTCGTGCACGGTCTCGGGCGCCATGGGCCGCAGGTTGAACTGCAGGCAGCGGCTGAGCACCGTGGGCAGCATCTTGTCCGGGTCGGTCGTGGCCAGGACGAACTTCAAGTACTCCGGCGGCTCTTCCAGCGTCTTGAGCAGCGCGTTGAAGGCATCGCGCGTGAGCTGGTGCGCCTCGTCGATCATGAAGACCTTGAAGCGGCCGACGCTGGGCTTGTAGGCGGCGCGCTCGATCAGGTCGCGGATCTCGTCGATGCTGCGGTTGCTGGCGGCGTCGAGCTCGACGTAGTCGATGTAGCGGTCGGCGTCGATCTCGCGGCAGGCGGTGCACACGCCGCACGGGTGCGCGGTGATGCCGCCCGTGCCGTCAGGGCCGGTGCAGTTGAGGCTTTTGGCAAGGATGCGCGAGACCGTGGTCTTGCCCACGCCGCGCGTGCCGGTGAAGAGGTAGGCGTGATGCAGGCGCTGCTGCTGCAGCGCGTTGGTCAGCGCCTGCACCACGTGCGCCTGGCCGACCATCTGATCGAAGCTGCGCGGGCGGTATTTGCGGGCAAGGACCACGTAAGACATCCGGCGATTCTACGGGCCGCGCCACGCCGCCCCGGCAGCCCCACCGGCAGCGCCCCCGGCGCGGGCCGGCCCGGGCGCTGGCCGATAATCCGCGCCCATGAATGCGCAAACGCCCCCTTCCTCCGACAACACCGCCGCACCCCTGAGCTATGAACAGGCGGGCGTGAACTACGACCTGATCGACCCGCTCAAGGTCAGCGCCCAGCGCGCCGCTGCCGCCACCGCGCAGCACGTGGCCGCGCACGGCTTCAAGGAGGTCGCGGCCTCGCGCGGCGAGTCGGCCTACGTGGTCGATGTCGGTCCGTTCTACATCGCCAGCATCGTCGAGTGCCTGGGCTCCAAGGCGCTGGTGGCCGACGAGATGGCCCGGCTCACCGGGCGCAGCTACTACCAGGGCATCGCCCAGGACACCATCGCCATGGCGGTGAACGACCTCATCACCGTCGGCGCCACGCCGCTGGTGGTGCAGGCCTACTGGGCCGCCGGCGGCAGCGACTGGTTCGGCGACGCCGAGCGCGCGCAGGCGCTGGTGGCGGGCTGGAAGGCGGCATGCGACACCTGCGGCGTGGCCTGGGGCGGCGGCGAGACGCCGGCGCTCGCGGGCATCGTCGAGGCCGGGCGCATCGACCTGGCGGCGTCGTGCACCGGGCTGATCAATCCGAAGGAGCGGCTCTCGGTGGGCGACAAGCTCGCCGCGGGCGACGCCATCGTGCTGCTGGCGTCCAGCGGCATCCATGCCAACGGCCTGAGCCTGGCGCGCAAGCTCACCGAGCGGCTGCCGCAGGGCTATCTCACGCCGCTGACCAGCGGCCAGAGCTACGGCGAGGCGCTGCTGGCGCCCACCACGCTGTACTCGCCGGTGACCGAGGCACTGTGGAAGGCCGGCATCGCGCCGCATTACTGCGCCAACATCACCGGCCATGGCTGGCGCAAGCTGTTGCGCCACCCGGCGCGCTTCACCTACCGCATCGACACCGTGCCGGCGGTGCCGGAGGTGCTGGAATTCATCGCGCGGCAGGCCGGCCACGACGACCGCGAGGCCTACAGCACGCTCAACATGGGCGCGGGCTTCGCGCTGTTCGTGCGCGCCGAGGACGCGCAGCGCACGGTGGAGATCGCGCAGTCGCTGGGCATCGACGCGCTGGTGGCCGGCCGCGTCGAGGAGGGCGAGAAGCAGTTGCTGATCGAGCCGCTGTCCATCCGCTTCGGCGACGACGATCTGCAGCTGCGCTGACCTGTTCAGCGGCCCGGGGCGGCGGCCGTGCCAGGGGTGGCTCAACGCGTGGGCTACAATGCGCGCTGACGGGCCTCCCCGCATGGAAGCGCGGCGAACCGGGTCAGGTCGGGAACGAAGCAGCCCCAACCGTTGTGACCAGTGCCGGGGGTAAGGCTCGTCAACCCCCCTTATTTCTCCTGTTGATGGGCTGGTGGCCGGCACGCGCCGTCCGGCGCCCAGGCCCTGCGGCCGAATTTCCCGCATTTGAATCCGTACCGCGCCGATGCAGCACCGGCGCCGTCATGGGCTCATGGCTTGCTCCGCAGTTTCGGGGCCTTGGGCCCTGTCCCGGCAGTTGCGGGGCTTTGTGTCAAAATCATCAGCCCTCCCGCTTTTCACGCACCGCGCCGCTGGCTGTTCCGGTGGACGCATGCGAATCCATCATGAGCAGCGAACTGATCAAGAAAGTTTCCGACGCGTCGTTTGAAGGTGACGTCCTGAAGTCCGACAAGCCGGTGCTGGTCGATTACTGGGCCGAATGGTGTGGCCCGTGCAAGATGATCGCGCCGCTTCTGGACGAGATGGCCCACAAGTATGGCGACCAACTGCAGGTCGCCAAGCTCAACGTCGACGAGAACCGTACCGTGGCCGCCAAGTACGGCATCCGCGGCATCCCGACGCTGATGCTGTTCAAGGACGGGCAAGTGGCCGCCACCAAGGTCGGCGCGCTGTCTAAGTCTCAGCTGGAAGCTTTCCTGGCCGCTAACCTATAATTCTTCCAACGTTGTGGCCGTCGCGGCCTGAGAATCTACCGGCAGCCTTGATGCCGGCTTCGGGCGGCTGCCACAACCCCAAACTTGCCATCACGCCCTCGGCCGCTGCGGCGGCTTGCGGCGCGTGAGTCCGGCTCCCAACCCCCGCGCATCTGTTCGATTTTCCGCCGCGTCTCGCGGGTTGGTGCTGCCCTACAAGGGCATTTCGAGCCGCAACGATCCGGCGCGCTTCCGTGGCAAGGACGCGCGCCCTCCCCTCCCAGGGTCTGCCTTCCATGCATCTGTCAGAACTGAAAGCGCTGCACGTGTCCGAGCTCATCAAGATGGGCGAGGCGCTGGAGATTGACAACGTCGCTCGCATGCGCAAGCAGGAGCTGATGTTCGCGATCATGAAAAAGCGCGCCAAGGCCGGCGAGCAGGTCTTCGGTGACGGCGTGCTGGAGGTGTTGCCCGACGGCTTCGGCTTCCTGCGCTCCATCGACACCAGCTACATGGCGTCGACCGACGACATCTACCTCAGCCCCAGCCAGATCCGCCGCTTTAACCTGCACACCGGAGACATGATCGAGGGTGAGGTGCGCGTGCCCAAGGACGGCGAGCGCTACTTCGCGCTGGTGAAGGTTGACCGTGTCAACGGCCTCACCCCCGAGGAGAACAAGCACAAGATCATGTTCGAGAACCTGACCCCGCTGTTCCCCAAGGAACAGTTCAGGCTCGAACGCGACATCAAGAACAACGACGAGAACATCACCAGCCGCATCATCGACCTCATCGCACCGCTGGGCAAAGGCCAGCGTGCGCTGCTGGTGGCGCCGCCCAAGAGCGGCAAGACGGTCATGATGCAGCACCTGGCACATGCCATCGTCGCCAACCATCCCGACGTGCACCTGATCGTGCTGCTGGTCGACGAGCGTCCCGAGGAAGTCACGGAGATGCAGCGCACGGTGCGCGGCGAGGTCATCAGCTCCACCTTCGACGAGCCCGCAGCGCGCCACGTGCAGGTCGCCGAGATGGTGATCGAGCGTGCCAAGCGCCTGGTCGAGCTGCGCAAGGACGTGGTCATCCTGCTGGACTCCATCACCCGGCTGGCGCGTGCCTACAACAACGTGCTGCCCTCCTCCGGCAAGGTGCTCACCGGCGGCGTGGACGCCAACGCGCTGCAGCGCCCCAAGCGCTTCTTCGGCGCCGCGCGCAACGTCGAGGAAGGTGGCTCGCTCACCATCATCGGCACCGCGCTCATCGACACCGGCAGCCGCATGGACGAGGTGATCTACGAGGAGTTCAAGGGCACGGGCAACTGCGAGATCCATCTCGACCGCCGCATGGCCGAGAAGCGCGTCTACCCGTCGATCCTGCTCAACAAGAGCGGCACGCGGCGCGAGGAACTGCTGCTCAAGCCCGAGATCCTGCAAAAGAGCTGGATCCTGCGCAAGCTGCTCTATCCGATGGACGAGATCGAAGCGATGGAGTTCATCCTCGACAAGATGAAGTCCACCAAGAACAACCTGGACTTCTTCGACATGATGCGCCGCGGCGGCTGACACAGCCGCCGCCACCAAGTCGTGTCCGCGCACGGCCTGATGGCGCGCCCGCTCCGGGCGTGCAGTGCATCATGAGCGCCGCAGCAGCGGCGCCTGGCCCGAGGCACCCCGCTTGGGCTACAATCGCGGGCTTTACCGCTTTCGCCAAGTGCGCCGCATGGGGTGGCGTGGCTGGCGGCAACGCAGCGAGGTTTCCGATGAAAGAAGGCATTCACCCGAACTACCGCGAAGTCTGCTTCGTGGACCTGTCCAACGGTTTCAAGTTCGTCACGCGTTCGTGCGTGCAGAGCAAGGAAACCATCAAGCTCGACGACGGCCGTGAGCTGCCGCTGGTGAAGCTGGAAACGACCAGCGAAACCCACCCCTTCTACACCGGCACGCAAAAGAGCGTGGACAGCCTCGGCGGTCGCGTCGAGAAGTTCCGCAACAAGTTCGCGCGCGTCGGCCTCAAGAAGTGAGCCTGCGCTACGGCGACACCCAAGGCAGCCTCGGCTGCCTTTTTTTCTGCCCGCGGCCCAGGCGCTGCCGGGCGACCGAAGGGCCCGCCCTGCGCCGGCCGCCGGTCCTTTCACGCGTTGACGGCATGATCTCGGCGTGAACATTCCCTCTCCTGCCCTGGTGACCCAGCGCGCGGCGCAGCGGCTGCCGCGGCTGCCGCTGCTGCTGCTGTGCGCAGCCTACCTGCTGCCCGGCCTCTTCGGGCGCGACCCCTGGAAAAGCGCTGACATCACGGCCTTCGGCTACATGGCCGCCATCGGCGAAGGACGCAGCCCCTGGCTGGCGCCGCTGGTGGGCATGCTGCCGCCCGAAAGCATGTTGCTGCCCCACTGGCTGGGCGCCGCCTTCATTGCGCTGCTGTCACCGGCGTTGGAACCTGCCTTGGCGGCACGGCTGCCTTACGCCCTGCTGCTGGCGCTGACATTGGCGCTGACCTGGTACAGCGCCTTTCACCTCGCGCGCACGCAGGCCGCGCAGCCGGTGGCGCTGGCCTTCGGCGGCGAGGCCCACGTGGTCGATTACGCCCGCGCGATTGCCGATGGCGCGCTGCTTGCCCTGATGGCCACGCTGGGCCTGCTGCAGCTCGGCCACGAGACCACGCCCGAGCTGGCCCAGCTCTTCGCCATGGCGCTGCTGATGTGGAGCCTCGCGGCCGCGGCACACCGCACCGTGGTGCCGCGGGCCGCAGTGGTGGTGTCGCTGGTGCTGCTGTCGGCCTGCGACGCGCCCAACATCGCACTGGCCGCCGGCATCGTCGGCACGGTGGTATGTGCCCGCTCGGTGGACGCGCCGGTGCGCCGCTTCGCAGCATGGGCCGCGGCCGGCACGCTGCTGTCGCTGGCCATGACGCTGGTGCTGCAGCACGCGCGCTGGCACTGGCGCTTCGAGTTCGACGCCGAGCAGTTGCTTCAGCTGTCGCGGCTGCTGTCCTGGTTCCTGTGGCCGGTATGGCTGCTCGTGCCCTGGACGCTGTGGCACTGGCGCCGTCACCTGCTGAAGCGGCACATTGCCTTGCCACTGGGCCTGGCGCTGGTCGGCCTGGGCGCCTGCATCGCGCTGGGCGGCTCCGACCGAGCCCTGCTGCTGGCGCTGCCCGCGCTGGCGGTGCTGGCCGCCTTCGCCCTGCCCACGCTGCAGCGCGGTACCAGCGCGGCCATGGACTGGTTCTCGGTTTTCTTCTTCAGCGCCGGCGCGCTCGTGATCTGGGTCGTGTACGCAGCCATGCAGACGGGCACGCCGGCGCGCACGGCCGCCAACATCGCGCGCCTGGCGCCCGGCTTTACGGCCGAGTTCTCGCCGGTACGGCTGATCGCGGCCGTCGCCGGCACGCTGGCCTGGCTGGCCCTGGTGCGCTGGCGCACCGCGCGCCATCCGCAAGCCCTGTGGAAAAGCCTGGTGCTGCCGGCCGGCGGCGTGGCACTGGCCTGGCTGCTGGTGATGACGCTGTGGCTGCCGGCACTGGACTACGCGCGCAGCTATCGCCCCTGGGTGCAGCGCATCGCGCGCCACGTCGGGCCCGATCCGGCCTGCATTGCCGCGCCGGGCCTGCAGCGCGCCGCGGCGGCCGGGCTGGAGTACTTCGGCGGCTGGCGCGTCGATGCCCGCCCCGAAACGGCGAACTGTCCGGTGCTGCTGCTGCCCGAGCGTGAGCCCACCCGGGCCGTGCCCAGCATGCCGGGCTGGCGTTTCGTGGCGCGCGAGCGCCGGCCCACCGACCGCGATGAAAGCGTGCTGATCTACCGCCGCGCCGCGGCGTCGCGCTGAGCCGCCGCGGCGGCCTCGGTTGCCGCCTGGCGCACCCGAGCCGGCGGCAGGCGCAGGCTGAAGGTTGAGCCCCGGCCCGGCGTGCTGTCGATGACCAGCTCGCCGCCATGGCGCTGCGCCACGTGCTTGACGATGGACAGGCCCAGCCCCGTGCCGCCGGTCTCGCGCGAACGGCTGCCGTCCACGCGGTAGAAGCGCTCGGCCAGCCTCGGCAGGTGCTCGCGCGCGATGCCGATGCCGCTGTCGCTCACGCTCGCTTCCAGGCGCCCGTCTTCCAGCCGTCGCAGCGACAAGGCAATGCTTCCGCCTTCGGGCGTGTAGCGCACGGCGTTGCTCAGCAGGTTGGTCAGCGCACTGTCGATCTCGCCTTCCGCACCGGCCAGCTCGATGCCCTGCGCCTCGGGGAAACTCATCTCATGCCGGCTCGCCGACAGCGCCCGGGCGCGCGCTTCAACCTGCGCCAGCAGCGGCTCCAGCGCGAACCAGCGGTCAGGCGCCGGACGTGGGCTGCCCTCCAGGCGTGCCAGGGTCAGCAGGTCTTCCACCAGCGTGCGCATGCGGTCGGTCTGTTGCGACATGAGCATCAGCACACGCTCGCGCTCGGGCGGCGACAGCGGTAGCGTCTGCATCGTCTCGACGAAGCCTGACAGCGCCGTCAGCGGCGTGCGGATCTCGTGGGAGACGTTGGCCACGAAGTCGCGGCGCATGGCGTCGTGGCGCTCGCGCTCGGTGACGTCCTGCGACAGCACCAGCTTCAGCCCCGGCCCGCAGCGGCGCAGCAGCAGCGACAGCGTGCCCGCGTGCCGCATGTCCGACAGCAGCGTGGGCTGCGGCGGCGGCTCGGCCAGCTGCAGCAGCGACACGAAGCCGGGAGCGCGCACCAGGTTCGTGATGCGCTGCAGCCGGTCGCGCTCCGGGTCCAGGCCGAAGTGGTCGGCCGCGGCGGGGTTGCACCACAGCATCGCGTCGCCGGCGTCCAGCAGCAGCACGCCGTTGGGCGAGGCCTCGATGGCACTGAGGAACTGCGCGTGCTGTGCCCGCTCCTGCGCCAGCTGGTGCTCGCGCAGGCGCAGCGCGCGCTCGATGCGGTAAGCCAGCTCGCCCCAGAAACCGCTGTCGCGCGGCGCGCCGCTGTCCTGGCCGCCGCGCAGCCAGCGCATGAGCCGGTGCCCGCGCACCGCGTCCACGCCCACGTGCAACAGCACGCCCGCGCCGCCGCCGGCCACGAGCGCGGGCCAGGTTTCACCGGCCAGGGAGCCCACGAGCGCACCCGTGGCCGTGCCGGCCGCCCAGGCCGCCACCGCACCCAGCGGGCGCCCGATCAGGTAGCGCATGGCCGCCTCAATCCGCCGGTGTCGATTCCGGCGACTGCGCCAGGCGGTAGCCGGAGCCGCGCACGGTCTCGATCAGCCTGGCGCAATCCACGCCGGACAGCGCCTCGCGCAGCCGCTTCACGTGCACGTCCACCGTGCGCTCCTCGATGAAGACATGGTCGCCCCAGACGCGGTCGAGCAGCTGCGCGCGCGAGTGCACGCGCTGCGGATGCGCCATCAGGAAATGCAGCAGCCGGAACTCCGTGGGGCCGAGCCGGACCTCGCGCAGGGCCCCGCCCGCCTCGCGCGTGACGCGCCGCGCCGCCGGGTCCAGCCGCAACCCGGCCCAGGGCACTTCCAGCACCGCTTCCAGCGCCTCGGGCGCGCGGCGGCGCAGCACCGCCCGGATGCGCGCCAGCAGCTCCTGCATCGAGAAGGGCTTGACGAGATAGTCGTCCGCCCCGGCATCGAGCCCGCCGACGCGGTCCGACTCCTCGGAGCGGGCCGTGAGCATGATGATGGGCAGGCTGCGCGTGCGCGCGTCGGCGCGCCACTGCCGCGCCAGCGCCACGCCGGAGCGCCCAGGCAGCATCCAGTCCAGCAGCACGAGGTCGGGCAGCACGCGGTCCACTGCCGCACTGGCCCCTTCCGCGTCGCCGACCACGGTCACCTCGTGGCCGGCGTGGCGCAGGTTCATCGCGACGACCTCGGCAATCGCCGACTCGTCCTCCACCACCAGCACCTGGCTCACGGCCGTACCTCCTGCCCGCCCGACGCACCACCGTCAACGAATGGCATCCTCGACCGCCTCCATCGAGGCGTGGCGGACGTCCGTGCCCTTGACGACGTAGATGATGACCTCGGCCAGGTTCTTGGCATGGTCGCCCACGCGCTCGATGGCCTTGGCCACGAACACCAGGTCGATGCTGGCGGAGATGGTGCGCGGGTCTTCCATCATGTAGGTGATGAGCTTGCGCAGCAGCCCGTCGAATTCCTGGTCGATCTGGTCGTCCTGCTTGAGCACTTCCAGCGCGCGCGCCGTGTCCAGCCGCGCGAAGGCGTCCAGCGCCTTGCGCAGGCTGGCCGTGGCGAGCTCGGCCTCGTAGGCCAGGTCGGCCACCGGCTGGCGCAGCCGCGTGGACACGCCTGCATTGATGAGCTTGTCCACGGTGCGGGCAATGCGCGCGGCCTCGTCACCGACGCGCTCCAGGTTGGCGATGGTCTTGCTCACGGCGATGAGCAGGCGCAGGTCTCGCGCAGTGGGCTGGCGCCGCGCGATGACGCCGGAGAGTTCGCGATCGATCTCCAGCTCCATGCGGTTGACCTGCGCTTCGCGCTCGATCACCTGGGCCGCCGTCTCCGGGCTGAAGGCCGAAAGCGCAGACATGGCCTGCGAAAGCTGCGACTCGACCAGCCCGCCCATCTCCAGCACGCGGTTGGAGATGCCGCTGAGCTCGGCGTCGAATTGGGTGGAGAGATGCTTGTCGGGCATGGCGGAAGTCTCCTTGTAGGCGGGTTCGGGCAGCGGCAGCAACGGATGGGCCGGCTTCAGCCGAAGCGCCCGGTGATGTAGTCCTCGGTGTCCTTCTTGCGCGGCTTCATGAACAGCTCCGAAGTCGGGCCGAACTCCACCAGGTCGCCCAGGTACATGTAGGCCGTGTAGTCCGAGCAGCGCGCGGCCTGCTGCATGTTGTGCGTCACGATCACGACCGTGTAGTCGCTCTTGAGCTCGTGGATGAGCTCCTCGATCTTGCCTGTGGAGATCGGGTCCAGCGCCGAGCACGGCTCGTCGAGCAGCAGCACCTCCGGGCGGATGGCGATGCCGCGCGCGATGCACAGCCGCTGCTGCTGGCCGCCCGAGAGCCCCGCGCCGCT
>NZ_VIDQ01000142.1 GCF_009760915.1 Azohydromonas aeria | reverse complement strand
CGCCGCGCCGGCCGCCGCCGGCGTGGCCGTGGGCCTGGCGGCCGAGGCCGTGGCCCCGGGCGTGGACCCGGCCGCGGAGCCGTCCTCGCCCGTGGCCGGCGTCATGCCGGGCGACGCCGCGGCGGTGGTGGCCGCGACCTCGGCGGCGGCCCTGGCGGTGCCGCGCGGGCCGCGCATCGACGCGCTCATCGACGTGATCGCCAACCTGGCACTGGACACGCGCCTGAGCGGCGACTTCGTGCTGGCGCACCTGCCCACCACGCGGCGCGCGGGCAACAAGCCGTTCCTGATCGAGGGCCTGAACGCCGCCACCGCCGCGTGGGAGCCGCCGCAGCCCGGGCAGCAGTACCGGCAGCTGCAGGCCGGCGTGCAGCTGGCCAACCGGCACGGCGCGCTCAACGAGATCGAGTACAGCGAGTTCGTGCAGAAGCTGCAGAGCTTCGCCGACAGCGTCGGCGCCGCGGCCGAGTTCCCCGACATGATGGAAGCGGTGGGCCGGGCCAAGGAGCTGGACCACTTCGCCAACCAGCACGACGCGCAGCTGGCGGTGCAGCTGGTGGCGCGCACCGCGCCGTGGTCGGTGGCCTACCTGCAGCAGGCCACGCTCAAGCACGGCTTCGTGCCGGGCTCGGTGCCGGGGCGGCTGGTGCTGCCGGGTGCCGAGGAGGGCGCGCCGCCGGTGCTGGTGCTGGCCTTCGACCCGCAGGCCGCGCTGGCCGAGGACCCGAACGCTGCGGCCGTGAAGGTGGTGAGCCTGAGCCTGGACATCCCGCAGACGGCCGAGGGCGACGATCCCTTCGCGACCTGGCTGCGGGCCATGTCCACGCTGGCCGAGGAGCTCGACGCCGCGCTGGTGGACGAGGACGGCCGCCCGGTGGCGCCCCAGGCCTTCGAGCCGATCAAGAAGGACCTCGACGGGCTGTACCGCGCCATGGAGGCCCGCGATTTGGCGGCGGGGTCGGCGGCGGCGAGACGGCTGTTCAGTTGATGAGGAAACGGCGCGCCTGGCATGTCGGGCGCGCCGTTCGAGACGGCAAGCAGGCGGCCCCGCGGGGCCGCCTCTTTCGTTCAGGCCGTGAATTGCAAGCGCATCAGCGGATGAACTTGTCGCCCTGGCGCTGGAACTGGTAGCCCGCCGAGGCCGCGCGCAGGCCCGCGGCTTCCGGACGGCCCGCGCCCGGCGGCGTGGCGTCCCTGGCGAACAGCATCGTCACGGCCGCCACCGCGTGCAGGTTCAGGTTGAAGGCGCGGGCATCGACGTTGCGGAAGGTGTCGCAGGCCTCGTGGTAGCACGGGTCGTAGGCCACGCCGGCGGTGCCGCCCCACAGTGCCGCCTGCTCGGGCGTCTTGATCCCCTCGGCGCCGGTGAACAGGCCGCCGGCCGGGATGCCCACCGCGATGAACGGGCCGTAGTCGCTGCGGCCGTCGAAGTCGGTGCCCTGGGTGGGCACGCCGCGCCGCGAGAAGAAGCCCTCGAAGGCCTGCTCGATCTCGGCCGAGCCCGGGGGGCCCTCGCCGGCGCCGGTGCCGTCGGAGTTGTCGCCGTCGTAGACGAAGTAGCCCGCGTTGGGCGATCCGATCATGTCGAAGTTCAGGTACAGCGCGATGTTGCGCGCCTGCTCCTCGGGCAGCGTGCCCACGTAGTAGGTCGAGCCCAGCAGCCCCGACTCCTCGGCGCCCCACAGCGCGAAGCGCACGCGGTTGCGCGGCTGGTACTTGGCCATCTGCTTGGCGGTTTCCAGCAGCGCGGCGACGCCCGAGCCGTTGTCGTTGATGCCGGGGCCCTCGGCCACGGAGTCCAGGTGCGCGCCGACCATCACCACCTGCGACGGGTCGCCGGTGCGGGACTCGGCGATCACGTTGCTGGTGCCGGTGGCCTCGATGCGGGTGTCGGTCTTGATGCGCACGCGCAGCCCGGAGACGGCGGCCAGCGCGTTGCCCTCGGCCTGCGTCACGGACGTGACGGGGATGCGGGCGCGGAAGTCCGCGCCCAGCGTGCCGTTGATCTCGCCTTCCTGGTTGTTGGCGATGATCACGCCGCGGGCGCCCGCGGCCAGCGCGTTGGTGGCCTTCTCGGCGAAGGTGCAGCTGCCCCGGCCCACCAGCGCGATGTGGCCGCTCGGGAAGCCGTTGAAATCCTCGGGCTCGCAGCCGGGCGTGGCGTCGGTGGGCTGGAAGGGCAGCGCCGTCACCGGGGCCGTCACGTTGCCGCTGGGCGAGTAGCTCAGGACCTTGTTCTCGACCGTGCGCGCCTCGGGCGCCGTGACCTGCAGCTCCGCCGGCGACAGCTCCTCGAACGTGCGGAAGCGGAAGTACTGGCGCCGCACGTCGTAGCCGGCTTGGCGCAGCACCTGCACCGCGTAGCGGGCCGAGGCGTTGTAGCCCTCGGTGCCCGAGGCGCGGTTGCCGCCGTTGGCGTCGGCGATGTCCTGCAGCGCCTTCTGGTGCTTGCGCACCTCGCTGTAGGTGACGCACTCCAGCAGCTTCGGAATGGTGTTGTTGATGCGCCCTGGCTCGGTGCAGGCCGCGGGCAGCGCGGCTTCTGGCGCGGCATTGAAGACCACGTCGCCGTCGGCTGCCGCGACGGCCTGGGTGGCCGTCGCCGCCGAGGCGGACGCCGACAGGGCTCCCTCGCCCGGGCCGGCGTCGCCGCCGCCGCCGCAGGCGCTCAGCAGTCCCGCCGCCACTGCCACCGACCACCAGCCCGGCAGCCGGGCCGGCGCCGCGCGATGCGATTTGTCCAGGGATTTCATCGGTACTCCTCAGGTTTGCCGCACGCCGCGACAGGCGGCGCGGGTTGCCGTGCCGGCTCGTGGCCGGGGCGGGAGGAGGCGGCAATCCTCTTGCCGCGGGTGACCCCCGGAACGAAGGTCGGGCTTGCCTACACTGGCGCCCTATGCCCACGAGCTCCTCCAAGAAGACCGATCCCGCCGTGCGCGCCGCCGAGCTGCGCGCCTTGCTGCACCACCACGCGCACCGGTACTACGTGCTGGATGCCCCCGAGATTCCCGATGCCGAGTACGACCGGCTGTTTGCTGAGCTGCAGGCGCTGGAAGAAGCCGACCCGGGCCTGCGCACGCCCGACTCGCCCACGCAGCGCGTCATCGGCCAGGTGCTGCCGGGCTTCGTGCCGGTGCGGCACCGGGTGCCGATGCTGAGCATCCGCACCGAGACCGACACCACCGCCGAGGGCGCGCGTGCCTTCGACGCGCGCGTGCGCCGCGAGCTGGCGCTGACCGAGGCCGACCCGCCCGTGGCCTACGTCGCCGAGCTGAAGTTCGACGGCCTGGCGCTGAGCCTGCGCTACGAGGCGGGCGTGCTGGTGCAGGCCGCCACGCGCGGCGACGGCGAGACCGGCGAGGACGTGACGCAGAACATCCGCACCATCGGCCAGATCCCTCTGCGGCTGACGGGCGACGCGCCGCCGGTGCTGGAGGTGCGCGGTGAGGTCTACATGCGCCGCGACGCCTTCGAGCGGCTCAACGAGCGCCAGCGCGAGGCGGGCGAGAAGACCTTCGTGAACCCGCGCAACGCCGCCGCCGGCGCGGTGCGGCAGCTGGACCCGGCGATTGCCGCCAGGCGCCCGCTGAGCTTCTTCGCCTACGGTTGGGGCGAGGTTGCCGGCTGGGAGGACATGCCGCCAACGCAGTCCGGCGTGCTGGACGCGCTCCAGCGCTTCGGCCTGCCGGTGAGCGCCGAGCGCGTGGTGGCGCAGGGCGCGGACGGGCTGATCGAATTCCATGCCCGCATCGCGGCGGCGCGGGACACCTTGCCATTCGACATCGACGGCGTGGTCTACAAGGTCAACGACCTGGCGCTGCAGCAGCGGCTGGGCTACGTGACGCGCGAGCCGCGCTGGGCGGTGGCCCATAAATACCCGGCGCAGGAGCAGGTGACGACGCTGCGCGACATCGACGTGCAGGTGGGCCGCACCGGCAAGCTGACGCCGGTGGCGCGGCTGGAGCCGGTGTTCGTGGGCGGGACGACCGTCACCAACGCCACGCTGCACAACGAGGACGAGACGCGGCGCAAGGACGTGCGCGTGGGGGACCGGGTGATCGTGCGCCGCGCCGGCGACGTGATCCCGGAGATCGTGGGCGTGGTGCCGCGTGCCGCGCTGGCGGCGGACCAGGCCGGCGCCGCGGGTGCCGACGCCGTGCGCGAGGCGGCGCTGGACGTGCTGGAGGCGCAGCCCGACCCGGCGGCGGTGGCCGAAGGCACGGCGGTGGAGGCCGTGCCCGCCGTCAACCCTAACGACTACCCCGGCCGCCCGGAGCCCTTCGACCTCTACAAGAAGCTGGGCGGCCGCTGCCCGGCCTGCGGCAGCGACATCGTGCGCGAGGAGGGCGAGGTGAACTGGCGCTGCTCGGGCGGCCTGTTCTGCCCGGCGCAGCGCAAGGAGGCGGTGCTGCACTTCGCCAGCCGGCGCGCGATGGACATCGAGGGGCTGGGCGACCGCATCGTCGAGCAGCTGGTGGGCGAGGGCGACGCCCCGCCGCTGGTGCGCACACTGCCCGACCTCTACAAGCTGGGCTTCACGTCGCTGGTGGTGCTGGAGCGCATGGCCGAGAAGAGCGCGCAAAACCTGCTCAAGGCGCTGGAGGACAGCAAGAAGACGACCCTTTCGCGCTTCATCTACGGCCTGGGCATCCGGCACGTGGGCGAGCGCACGGCGCGCGACTTGGCGGCGCATTTCGGCTCGATGGACCGTCTCATTGCCGCCAGCGAGGAAGCGCTGCTGCAGGTGCACGACGTGGGGCCGGTGGTGGCGCAGAGCATCCGCACCTTCTTCGACCAGCCGCACAACGTGGAGGTGGTCGAGCAGTTGCGCGCCGCGGGCGTCACCTGGGAAGAGCACGAAGGCCGGCAGGAGGCGCCGCCCGGGCCGCTAGCGGGCAAGACCGTGGTCGTCACCGGCACGCTGCCGACGCTGACGCGCGAGCAGGCCGAGGCGCTGATCGAGGGCGCGGGCGGCAAGGCGGGTAAATCGGTGTCGAAAAAGACGGCTTATGTCGTGGCCGGCGCCGAGGCCGGCTCGAAACTCATGAAGGCTCAGGAGCTGAATATTCCCGTGCTCAATGAAGACGAACTCAAGGCGCTAGTCGAAACCGGCGACGTGAAGGAGTAATCGAAATGGCGGTGCGCGAGCTTCTGAAAATGGGCGACGAGCGGCTGCTGCGCGTGGCGCAGCCGGTGCGCGAATTCGGCACGCAGGAACTGCGCGCACTGCTGCAGGACATGCGCGACACCATGGAGGCCGCCGGTGGCGTGGGGCTGGCGGCGCCTCAAATTGGCGTCGATCTGCAGGTCGTGCTGTTCGGCTTCGAGCGCAGCGAGCGCTACCCGGACGCGCCGCCGGTGCCGGAGACGGTGCTGCTGAATCCCGTGATCGAGCCGTTGTCGAATGAGGAAGAGGACGGTTGGGAAGGGTGTTTATCCGTGCCGGGGCTGCGCGGGCTGGTGCCGCGGTTCTCGAAAATCCGGTATCGCGGGTTTGACCTGGAGGGTAATCCCATCGACCGCACGGTGGAAGGGTTTCATGCGCGGGTGGTGCAGCATGAGTGTGATCATTTGATTGGACGGCTGTATCCAACGAGGATTCGGGATTTGACCAAGTTTGGGTTTGAGGGGGTGGTGTGTCTGAAATTAGAAAGATGATCCATGATGTTGTTTTGAGGTGGATTAAGTTTCTCTGGGCACAGCAATGAATTTTATTGGTCCATTTTTGTATGGGCTGTCTGTGAAGGTGAGTTTTAAATCGTCATCAACTTGGGAATCAATGAAAGGGGTGCGTTGTCATGGTAAATATTGAGAAAAATATAGATGATGGGGAAATCCTCGCGGAACTTCGTGCAGCGCATGATCTGGCGCGCAGAAACCTTGCGCGTGCGTTGTCGAATGCTATTATTGCTTTCGGCATTTTGAATCTAGCGGTGATGGTGGATTCTGGTTTTTTAAATAGTCTTGCTTTCGCTGGCTCACTGTCTGTTGCTGGTCAGACTTTGATTTTGATTTCTCGATGGTCAATTGCATTGTGCGCGACTCTGTATTTATTGTGGTCTCTTGGGCATATCATGGTATCCGTTGCTCATCTGCGTGAAGTCAATTCGTTGTGGCGGAAGGTGTATTGATTATGGATAAGGACGTTATTAAACAAATTATCGGTCTCAGTGCACGTATTCGGAAAGAAGCGGAGGATTTGGATAAACTTCCTGGGGCCGCCTTGGTCGCGGCAGCCAGTGGCTCAATGGTTATTGGTTTTGTAGGGGGTGGATTGCTTTGGATTCCAGCGGCAATGACTGGAGGCATGTTTGTCTATAAATCCATTGTAACGGTGTTGCATTATAAAAAAGCGCAACGACAAGATCGTGTTCAGGAAACAAATGTCATACTAAAACAATTGGAGGATATCGAGCGTGCGCCGATATCGATGGAGTATAAGAAGCGTCTTTCGGAATTCGCGCTCGAAGGGCTCGAACCAAGGCGTAATGAGAATTCGAAGCTTGTGCTGATTGAAGAAGAAAAAGGTGAAAGTCTTGAATATAAAGAAAAGTAAGGAAATTCAGGTAAGAGGATGGTGCTAAAGTAGGCGGAGTTCGGGGTGCGCGTGGGGTTTATGTGGCATGTTCATGGGGTCTTGCCTTTTGCTCCTCATCAAAGATCTAAATTGTGTGTTCTATCTCTATGGTTGCCGCTGCAAAACTTTCGGCGTAGGGGCAAAAAGAGGGGCTTGGCTTTGTCATCTACCATATTATGGTCTGCGTAAAGGAGAGAATAAGTTCAGTTTCCTGCGCGGGTATCCAAGTTTGGCTGTTTCAAAGGCTTCGCTGCTATACAGTGAAATTTGAAAAGTCGCCAGCCGCAAGCCGACACGCCTCGCCAATTACTTCGTCATCCCCGCGCAGGCGGGGATCCAGGCGGTCCCTAAGCAGCCGGCAGCCGATTGGTCGGCCGATTGATGCCCAGGACATGGTCAGCGTTGCGCAATCGGCTCACGGCCAACTTGGGGGCCGCCTGGATTCCCGCCTGCGCGGGAATGACGACGCGGGGTGCGGGCTGCCCGTATCTGCGGGCTACTGGCTCTCATATACCCTCTCCGGACAGCCGTGGACTTTAGTAGGAACGACATGGCGGCATTAAAATGCCGTGTCCGGCACGACACCCAAAATATTCAAGCCACGGACAAATATCTCCAAGGAGCCTTCCATGGATTTCATACCCATCACCAAGGATCTTTGCGCCAGCCCAGCCGTCCAGGGCTCGGATTTCCTGAAGGGCCTTTGTGCCTCCGTGGTGAACATCTATCCCGAAGGCACTCCCGTCATGCCTTGGGCCGGCTACCTAGTGGAGGAAAATAAGGCCTTCATCGGCACTTGCGCCTACAAATCCCCGCCGGTGTTGGGCGCGGTCGAGATCGCCTATTTCACTTTTCCCGGCCACGAAGGGCAGGGCAGCGCGACCCGCATGGCGCGACACCTGGTGGAATTGGCGGCGGAAAACGGCGTGGCCTGCGTCCGCGCCCAGACGCTGCCTGAGAAAAATGCTTCCACGCGCATCCTGGAAAAGCTGGGATTTACACTGGTGGGGCCGGTCCACCACCCCGAGGACGGCGAGGTGTGGGAATGGCAGAAACGGGTGGCCGACTCGCAATCCGGCGCCTCCCGATAAAGATTTGAGGAGTTATTGATGAAACATGGTTTGCTGGTTCTCGCCCTGCTTTGCGCCGCCGGGCCCGCCTGCGCCCGCGACGCCGGCCTGAGCCCGGAATTCTCGGCCTGCATGGACCAATCCAACGGCGTCACCGCCACCATGCTGGCCTGCATGAGCGCCGAGACCCGCCGCCAGGATGCCCGCCTCAATCAGGCCTACAAGGCGGTGATGGCCCAACTCTCCGAGGCGCGCCAGAAGGAATTGCGCGACGCCCAGCGCGCCTGGCTCAAGTTCCGCGAGGCCAATTGCCGCTTCTATGCCGACCCGGAGGGCGGCACGATTGCCACGGTGAATGCCAGCGACTGCCTCATGTCGGCCACCGCGGCACGGGCGCGCGAGCTGGAAGGCTTCAAGCGCTGACGTGAATTCGTTCACGAATTCCGGAGCCGCATTCATGCCGCCGTCAGGCGCGGCCTCGACCATCCATTTCATTTGCCCATCGCCATGACCGAAATCACCGCGCTTCTCGGCATCGCCGCCGCCATCTGCGTCGGCGCCGCCAGCCCCGGCCCCAGCTTCGTGATGGTGGCGCGTACGGCCGTCGCTTGCGGCCGGGCCCAGGGCTTGAGCGCCGCCCTGGGCATGGGCCTCGGCGGCCTGCTGCTCGCCATCGCCGCCTTGGCTGGCCTCAATGCCGCTTTCGCGGCGGTGCCGGCGCTGTTCATCGTCCTGAAGGTGGTCGGGGGCCTTTACCTGGCTTATCTGGGTTTTCGCATCTGGCGCGGCGCGCGGCAGCCGCTGGACGTGTCCGATTCCGGCGCTGCCGATACCCCGGCGCGAAACAAAAACCACCTGCTGCTGGGTTTCACCACGCAGGTGAGCAACCCGAAGGCGGCGGTCGTCTATTCCAGCGTATTTGCCGCCTTCCTGCCCGCGGCGCCCAGCCTGCAATTCGACATGGCGGTGGCCGTGGTGATTTTCATCATCGAGGCGGGCTGGTATGCCTTCGTCGCCACGGTGCTGTCGGCGCAGGCGCCGCGAAACACGTACCTGCGCTGCAAGAAATGGGTGGACCGCTGCGCCGGTGCCGTCATGGGCGCGCTGGGGCTGAAACTGGCCGTGTCAGCGGTCGAGCGTTGATGAAGGGCGCCGCGCGACGCCTGGACGCCCCCTTGTAACGCCGGGCAATCCCTGTCCTCGGGGGAGGGCGCACGCGCGTTGCCTTTCCCACAGGGCCGCCGTCAAGGCGGTCCAGGGAGACGACATGGGATTGCTTGATTTGCAGCGCGCCGCGCGCCTGTTCCTGGCGCTGGCGCTGCTGGCGGCCGGTGGCGCGGCCTGGGCCGATCCGCCCGGGCGCGTGGGCCGGCTGGCGCAGGCCGGCGGCACGGTGTGGATGTACGACACGCAGGCCGGCGAGTGGACGGCGGTGGCCGTGAACCGGCCGGTCACCACCGGCGACCGCCTGGCCACCGACAACGGCGCGCGCGCCGACATCCAGGTCGGCTCGGCCTCGCTGCGGCTGGACGGCGCCACCGAGCTGGTCGTGCAGCAGCTCGACGACCAGCGCGTGAGCCTGCAGCTGGAGCGCGGCAGCGCCGCGCTGCGCGTGCGCGCCGCCGACGGCGCGGACGATTTCGAGATCGTCGCCAACGACGCGCGCTTCCAGCCCACGCGCGCCGGCCAGTACCGCGTGGACGTGCGCGAAAACGTCGCCACGGCCCAGGCCTGGAGCGGCCAGCTGCGCTTCCAGGCCTCCGACAGCACGCTGCTGCTGGAGCCGGGCACGCGCTACAGCTTCTGGGTGCAGGACGACCGCACCCACTACGACATGGCCGCCGCCACCGGCGACGACGCCTTCGGCGCCTGGGTGCTGGCGCAGGACCTGCGCGAGGACCGCAGCGCCTCCACCCGCTACGTCTCGCCGGAGATGACCGGCGCGCTCGACCTCGACCGCCACGGCCGCTGGGACAGCCACCCCGAGTTCGGCGCGGTCTGGTTCCCGGTGGGCGTGTCCACCACCTGGGCGCCTTACCGCTACGGGCACTGGGCCTGGGTCGCGCCCTGGGGCTGGACCTGGGTGGACGACGCGCCCTGGGGCTTCGCGCCGTTCCACTACGGGCGCTGGGCCTCCTGGAACGGGCGCTGGTGCTGGGTGCCCGGGCGCTACGTCGCCCGCCCGGTGTACGCGCCGGCGCTGGTGGGCTGGATCGGTGGCAGCAGCTTCAACGTGAACGTCAACATCGTCAGCGGCCGGCCCGCGCCGCCGCCGCTCATCGGCTGGGTGCCGCTGGGCCCGCGCGACGCCTACGTGCCGCGCTTCAACGCCACGCCGCGCCACATCTGGGGCGTCAACGCGCCGGTGGGCGCGTGGCTGCCGCCGCCCGGCGCCGCGCCGCGGCACTGGGACAACCGCGGCGTGCGCGGCGCCGTGACGGTGGTGCCCGTGAACACGCTGCACGACCGCCGCCGCGTGGCCGACCGCGTGCTGCCGCGCGTGGAGCCGCGCTGGAGCACGGCGCTGCCGACGCAGCAGCCGTCGCTGCCGCGGCCGGAGCGGCCCGAGCGCCCGGACCGGCCAGATCGTCCGGATCGGCCGGATCGGCCGGACTGGCGCGGCCAGCGCGGCACGGGTGCCGGCGCGGGCGTGCCGGGCCCGGCGGGCGCGCTGGT
>NZ_VIDQ01000141.1 GCF_009760915.1 Azohydromonas aeria | reverse complement strand
GAGTACGCGCTTTCCTTGCCGGAGGCATCGACGGCCGTGACGGCGAAGTAGTAGGTCTTGCCGCTGGGCAGCGACGGCACGGTGTAGGTGGTGTTGGTCACGTACAGCCCGCTGCCCTTGACCTGGTCGTAGGACTGCGAGGTGGTGCCGAAGTACACGCGGTAGCCGGCGACGCTGCCCGCCGGGGCGCTCCAGTTCAGCAGCGCTGTGCCGGTGGTGGCCGGGGCGGGCGCAGGCGCAGGCGCAGGCGCAGGCGCGGGCGCGGGCGCCGGAGCCGGCGCGGGGGCCGGCTCGGTGTAGACGTCGCACCGCTTGGTCAGGCCCGGTGCCGGGTCCATGCCGAAGGTGCCGCTCACGCACTGTGCCGTGCCGCTGATGTACTTGCCCACCCATTGCGATCCGGTGCCGAAGCGCACGTAGCGGCTGCTGCCCAGCTCGAAATAGCCCCATTCGTTAGCCACCGTCGTCCAGGTACCGGCCGAAGCGGGCGTCACTTCGGTGGCGATTTCCGTGGCGCCTTGCGTGCCAATCTGGGCTGCTTGCGCAGCCAGTTCCGATTCGCCGCCGCCGCAGGCGGCAAGGAAAACCGTCGTCATCAGCGACGACAGGGCCGCGATTCTTTTGTGCCGGGTATGAAGTTGCATGGCGTCAATAAAAAACAGACAAAAGGCCACCCTGCGGATTCAAAAAGAATCTGCATGGAAACGTTATTGGTGTCGCAGCCCCCGAAATATCGGGGCCGGTACAGCATTGGGCGTCTGGCGCTACTTCAACACCGTATCCCGAACAACCGGCCGGGCCGGTGATGCATCGGGATGCCGGGATTTCGGTGCGGTGCCGGCATGGCTGAGACGCGGTTGTTACCGCGTGTGCGGCACGCCGGCTCGGGCGGCCGGGGCGATACGGTGAGACGCCGTGTCAGTTTCCATTCAGGAACCTTCGCGCTTCCTGTGTCGGACGTGACACGCATCACGTCCCGGCGTCATGCCGGCCATCGGGCACACCGCCGTCAAGGCATCGCGGCTGTCTTTTCCAACAGGCATGCCGACGCCACCGAAGCGCGGGAAAAAGCAGGGCTTCCATTTAAATGGTTACTCGATTGACATTTTCATACTCCTGCGTACAAAAAATGATTGAAATGAAAAATCAAACTGCCGCCGCTGCGAAGTGAAATCCGAGCTGCTGAGATTGCAAGCGCGGGATGATAAATATGAATTGCTGCACTGCGCAAGAGCGTGAACAATGTCTTGTTCACGGATACCTCTGACACATAATTGATCTTTTTGATTCGTCCCTCGGCGCCGAGGCGGCTGTCAGGCTCAGATGTTCCCCTGCCCTCCTGCTCCATCCTGTCGCCCATGCCCTTCGTTCCCGCACACCAGTTGCCACCGGAGCCGACCCGGTTGGGCTGGCATTTCGCTTTCGTCGGCAAGGACCTGCTGCTGCCGCTGCGGGAGGCGCCACCGCTGCTGGCGGCCACGCCCGGCTTCGGTGACGCGGCGTCGGGCCGGCACTACCTGGGCCAGCTCGACGGGCTGGACTGCTGGGCCCTGCTGCTGCCGGCGGTGCCGGCCGGCTGGCAGGCGCTGCCCCTGCGTGCGGCCATGATGCAGTTGCCGCCGGCGCAGTCGGCGCTGGCCGCGCGGGCGGCGCAGGTGCTGGAGTGGGACCGTTCGCACCGCTTCTGCGGCGTGTGCGGCTCGGCCACGCTGTTGCAGCCGCAGGAGCGCTCGCGGCTGTGCCCCGCGTGCGGCCACGCGGCCTACCCGCGCGTGAGCCCGGCCATGATGGCGCTGGTCTGGCGCCCGGGCGAGTTGCTGCTGGCGCGCGGGCCGCATTTCGCGCCCGGCATGTACAGCGCGCTGGCCGGCTTCGTCGAGCCGGGCGAGTCGCTGGAGGACTGCGTGGCGCGCGAGGTTGCCGAGGAGGTGGGCGTGCGCGTCACGAACCTGCAGTACTACGGCAGCCAGAGCTGGCCGTTTCCGCACAGCCTGATGCTGGCCTTCACGGCGCAGTGGGACGGCGGCGAGATCGTGCCGCAGCCCGGGGAGATCGAGCATGCCGCCTGGTATGCGCTTGACGCGCTGCCCGACATTCCGCCACGTTTCAGCATCGCCGGCCACTTGATCCGCGACCTGGTGGCGCGCATGCAAGCCGGCGGCGTGGAGGCCGCGCAAGCCGGCGGCCCGGGTTGCCAGGCCTGAATCGGGCCTCGATCAGCCCCGGGCCCCGGCCCGGGGCACTCCGCGCTCAGGACAGCTTGACGATTTTCGCTTCCGAGGGCACCAGGCGGGTTTCGCCGGCCGGCGCCTGCGGGTTCTTGCGCAGCGCGAACACCATGTAATAGCCCGGCGGCATTTCGGTGGCGCGGGCCGGGGCCTTCACGGTCAGGGTGCGCCCGGCCTGGGTGAAGTCCAGTTCCATGCGGCGCTGCTCGTTGCTGAAGGAATGGGTCGAGGAGCCGGTGCGGATCATCACGACCTTCTCGATGGCGCCCCAGCTGCCCATTTGCAGCGTGAAGCTGTCGCTCCAGCTGAAGACCTGGGGCGAGACGGTATTGATGACCGGCTGCGTGGCCCAGGTGCCGTTGGGATTGAAGAAATACGGCGGGAAATACATCTCGGCATTGAGCCCGCGCACCGGCCCGGGCGCGCCGCCGCCGCCGACCACCACCGCGCCATTGGGCAGCAGCATGGTGTTGCCGTGGTAGAGGCGCGGCTTGGCGGCGTTGGCCGTCATGGTCCAGGTGTTGGTGGCCGGGTTCCACAGCTCGGTGGTGTAGACCGCGTCGGCCAGCGTGTTCTCGTTGACGGAGCCGCCGTTGACCCACACCGTGCCGTCGGGCAGCACGGTGGAGAAGCCCCACTTGCGGCCGGTGCTGATGGGCGCGCCGCGGCTGATCACGGGCTGCGGGCCGTTGACATCGATCAGCGACACCGTGGTCGTGCCGCGCACCGACAGGATCTTGCCCGGCGCGTACATCACCGAGGTCGTGTTCCAGTTGGTGCCCTGGATCTTGCCGTTGAGCTGCACGATGCCGCCGCTGCCGTTGTGGTCCAGCGAGTAGAAGTAGCCGTCGTTGGTGATGGTCAGGATGCGGCCGTTGGGCAGCAGCCACGACTTCGGGTACCACCAGTTGCCCTTGATTTCGCCGAAGGCCGCTTCGCTGCGGGCCCCCGTCAGGGTGCGCCAGCCCGAGCCCGGGACGTACACCTCCGGCGTGGGTGCATAGGTGTCCTCGGTGGCCGGCTTGGTGCTGGTGCCGGCGTAGTAGCGGTCGTCGCGCCCGCCCATCACCACCACCTCGCCGCGCGCGTTGGTGATGGCCGTGCCGTACCAGCGCCGGAACGCCATCGGCGTCGGTTCCAGGCGCAACGAGTTGTCGGCCGGGTTGAAGAAGTTGGTGTCGGCCACCGCGTAGTTGCGGATGCCGTTGATGGTGCGGTCGCCGCCGGCCATGAACACCTGCCCGGTGCTGGGCAGCACCAGCTGCGTGTTGCAGAACAGGTCCGTGCCGGTCGTGTGCTGCAGCAGCTGGAACGGGGACGGGGCCGCGCCCGGCGCCGCCGGGTCCCAGTTCGGGTCCCAGACCGAGTAGTGCAGCTGCGCGCCCTGGTTGCCCTTGTCGTCGCTGCCGTAGGCCAGCACCCGGCCATCGGGCAGCTGCACCATGTGGATGGGAATGACGGGCCAGCCGAACACCGGCCCGAAGGCGCCGGCCCGGTAGGCTGCGCGCGTGGGGCTCGCCGGCCGGTACGACGGGGCCAGCATGCCGGCGGCGGAAAGTTCCTTGAGGGTTTCGGTCAGCGCGCCGGCCGAGGCCACCGGACCGCTGCCGTAATCCACCGGCGCCTGGTGGTCGTCCTCCGGCAAATCCATCGCGGTTTCATCGCCCGAAACCGCGGACGGGGATTCTCCGCCGCCGCAGCCCGCCAGCACCGCGGCTAGCACCGCGCACCAGGCACCCCGAAAAGCTCGTCGGTGGGGAGGAACGGATTTTCCGGGAAGTGAAAAATACTCAGGCGTTTCCATGCACTGCAGACCCGTGTCGTGAACACCAATGCGGCCCCTGTCCAGGGCCGCGGCATTACTGCACTCTGCGCATGATCAAATGCCGTAAATACCCCACGCCTTAACGTCCAGTTGTGCCGGTCTGTATCCTCGGCAATGCTTGGTAAATACCTCTTGCGATTCCCGGCGGCAATCAATCCTTCGTTGGCCAAATTCGAGATTCCCGGGCGGCCGGATCAGGCGGCCCAGGCCAGCGGCGCGGCCTGCGCCTGCGGCTCCCACTGCGCGCGGATCTCGACGATGCGCGGCAGCACCTGCTCGAACAGCGTGACCAGGCGCGGATCGAAGTGCCGCCCGGCATCCAGGCGCAGCGTGTTCATGGCCGCCTCCACCGACCACGCGCCGCGGTAGGGGCGCGGCGTGGTCAGCGCGTCGAAGGCGTCCACCACCGCCACGATGCGGGCGGCCTCCGGGATGGCGCTGCCCGTCAGGCCGCCGGGGTAGCTGCTGCCGTCCCACTTCTCGTGGTGGTTGAGCGCGATGGCCGCGGCCAGCTGGAACAGCGGCGCGCCGTTGCGCGACAGCAGCGCGTGGCCGACGCTGCAATGGGTGCGCATGATTTCCCACTCGGCGGCGTCGAGCTTGAGCGGCTTGTTCAGGATCGCGCCCGGGACTTCGAGCTCGCCGATATCGTGCAGCGGCGCGGCCGCCTCCAGCAGCGCGCAGTCGTCGGCTCCCCAGCCGGCGGCCTGCGCCAGCGCCGCGGCGTAGGCCGCCATGCGCCAGGGGTGCAGACGGCCTTCGGCGTCGCCCTGGCCGCTGGCGCCGCGCGCCAGCAGCGCCAGGGCCTCGCGGTAGCTGGGCGAGGCGCCGTCGGGCGCCGCCAGCGACAGTTGCAGCCGCACCCGCGCCTGCAGCGCCTGCGGCGACAGCGGCTTGACCAGGCAGTCGGCCACCCCGGCCTCGAAGGCCGCGGCGCGGCCGCCGGCGCCGCAGCGCGCGGCCAGCAGCAGCACCGGCACGCCGGCCGTGGCCGGCTCGGACTGCAGCGCGCGGCACAGCGCCAGGCCGTCGGCCAGCGGGCGCTCCACGTCCAGCAGGATCAGCGCCGGACGCCGCTGCTGCGCCGCGGCGCGGGCCTCGTCCAGCCCGGCGGCGAATTCCAGCGCATGCGCCGGGCCCAGGACCTCCTGCAGCAGGCTGCGGTTCCAGGCGGTGTCGTCGATGACGAGAAGGGGGGCGGTGCGGCTCATGGGAATCCTCCGGGGCGGGGCGACGCGATCGCGTTTTTTGTAGGCTCGCAGCCATCTTGGAATCGCGCCGGGGCCAATGCGTCACAGGACTGTGAAAGCGGGTCCCGGCTGGGTATGTACCTTGCCAAAGGCGGCCACCATGCACTCCACCGCGGACCCTGCCCGCTCCGCTGTCCCTTCCCCTTCCGATGGCGGCAGCGGCGGCACGGCCACGCCGCCGCTGGCCTTCGTCGTCAACTGCGGCTCGGGCGCGCAGGAGGCGCGCGAGCGCATCGACTCGCTGCGCCGCGTCATGGAAGAGGCCGGGCGCCGCCACGAGATCCTGTGCATCGACGGCTCGCAGCCGCCGCCGGCCGTGGCCGCGCGCGCCGTGGCCTGGGCCGTGGCGCACCAGGGCGCGGTCGTGGCCGCCGGGGGCGACGGCACCATCAACGCCGTGGCCCAGGCGGTGCTGCCCAGCGGCCGGCCCATGGGCGTGGTGGCGCAGGGCACCTTCAACTACTTCGCGCGCTCCCACGGCCTGCCGCTGGTCACCGAGGATGCCGCGCGCGCCCTGCTCCGGGCGCGCGTGCAGCCGGTGCAGGTGGGCCTGCTCAATGACCGCGTCTTCCTCGTCAACGCCAGCCTGGGCCTGTACCCGCAGCTGCTGCAGGACCGCGAGGCCTTCAAGCAGCAGTTCGGGCGCAACCGCTTCAACGCCGCGCTGGCGGCGCTGGGCACCATCCTGCGCCACCACCGCCAGTGGACGCTGGAGCTGGACCTGGGCGGGCGCAGCGCCACGGTGCGCACCGCCACGCTGTTCGTGACCAACAACCGGCTGCAGGTCGAGCAGCTGGGCCTGCCCGAAGCGCAGGCCACGGGCGCGGGCATGCTCACGGCGGTGATGGTCAAGCCCGTGGGCCGGCTGGGCATGCTCGGCCTGGCGCTGCGCGGCGCGCTGGGCCGCCTCGCCGACGCCGCCAACGCGGTGGACTTCGCGCTGCGCCGCCTCACCGTCACGCCGGGCCCCGGCCACCGCGAGCGCAGCCTGAAGGTGGCCGTGGACGGCGAGGTGCTGCGCCTGCGCACGCCGCTGACCTTCGCCATCTCGCCCACGCCGCTGCAGCTGCTGCTGCCGCCCGCGGACGGCGCCGGGGGCGCGGCCCAGGCGCCGCCTCCGCCGCGGTGAACGGGAAGCGCCGGTGAGCGTGCTGCTGCAGGTCTCGGACGCGCATTTCGGCACCGAGGTCCCCGCGGTGCGCGACGCGCTGCGGGCGCTGGCGCTGCAGGAGCGCCCGGACGTGGTGGTCTGGACCGGCGACCTCACGCAGCGCGCGCGCCAGGAGCAGTTCGCCGCGGCGCGGCGCTTCGCCGACTCGCTGACCGGCGCGCGCAGCCTGGCCATGCCGGGCAACCACGACATCCCGCTGTGGAACCTGGCGCAACGGCTGCTGCACCCCTACGCCCGCTACGCCCGGGCCTTCGGCGCGGAGCTCGAGCCCGAGATGGAGAGCGACGACCTGCTGCTGCTGCTGGTCAAGACCACGCGGCGCTGGCGCCACAAGCACGGCGAGCTCTCCGCCGCGCAGGTCGAGCGCGTGGCGCAGCGGCTGCGCCGCGCCGCGCCGCGCCAGCTGCGCGTGGTGGCCACGCACCAGCCGCTGCACGCGTTCGAAGCCTGCGACCTGGCGCACCGGCTGCGCTGCCCGCGCCAGGCGCTGGCGACCTGGGCCGCCGCGGGCGCGGACCTCATCCTGGGCGGGCACACCCACCACCCGCGCTGCGAGCGCGTGGATGCCGGCACGCGCGCCGTCTGGATCGTGCAGGCCGGCACCGCGCTGTCACAGCGCGTGCGCGGCGGCCAGCCCAACTCCGTCAACGTGCTGCGCCACGACGCCGGCACCGATCCCGGGCACTGCGCCGTCGAGCGCTGGGACTTCGACGCCGGCGCCGGCGCCTTCGCCTGCGTGCAGCGCACGCGCGCGGCGCTGTCGCGCTGAAGGCCGGCGCCGGCCTTCGATGTGCTAGCGCCAGCGGTTGAGCAGCGCCACGCCCGCCAGCACCAGCACCGTGCCGGCGCCCACGCCCGGCGTGAAGGGCTCGCCCAGGATCAGCACGCCCATGGCGATGGTGCTCATCGGGCCGATCATCCCAGTCTGCGCCGCCGCGGCCGGGCCGATGCGCGCGATGGCCAGCATCACCATCAGCACCGGCGCGAAGGTGCAGGCCGTGGCGTTGAGCAGCGACAGCCACCACACCGGCGGCGCCAGCTGCGCCAGACTGTCCAGCGGCCGCAGCAGCAGGAACTGCGCGATGCACAGCACGCAGGCCACGCTGGTGGCCAGCCCGGTCAGGCGCATGGCGCCCAGGCGCCGAACCTCCTCGCCCGACCAGGTCAGGTAGAGGGCATAGCTCAGCGCGCTGCCCAGCACAAGCAGCGTCCCCAGCACGGCCTGCTCGCCGGCGAAGCGCGCCTCCTGGCCGAAGGCCAGCAGCACGCCGGCATAGCTCACGCCCATGGCGATCCACTGCCGCGCCGTGGCGCGGCGCCCGAACAGCGCCCAGCCCAGCAGCAGCACCAGCGTCGGGTTGAGGTAGAGCACCAGCCGCTCCAGGCTGGCGCTGACGTACTGCAGGCCCAGAAAGTCCAGGTAGCTCGCCAGGTAGTAGCCGCTGAAGCCCAGCAGCGCCACGGCGCGCCAGTCGCGCGCCGTGAGCCGCGGCTTGCCGCGCCCGGCCCACCAGGCCAGCAGCAGGAACAGCGGCAGCGCAAAGAGCATGCGCAGCATGATCACCGTCACCGCGTCGGCGCCGTGGCGGTAGGCGAGCTTGACGATGATGGCCTTGCCGGAGAAGGCCGTGGCGCCGCCAGCGGCCAGCAGCAGCCCGGGCCAGGCGCGCTCGGACCCGGGCGCGGTTGAGGAGGCAACGGTCATGGAGCCGCTCGCGTCAACAGCTCAGGCCGCGGCCGGCACGCGCCGCCGCGACGCCCACAGCCCCTCGGCGCTGTAGAGCGCCAGCGCCAGCCAGATCAGCACGAAGCCCAGCAACTGCTCTCGGTGGAAGGGCTCGTGGAACACCCACAGCCCGATGGCCATCTGCAGCGTCGGGCCGATGTACTGCAGCAGCCCCAGCGTGGCCAGCGGAATGCGCCGCGCGCCCGCGGCAAAGAGCAGCAGCGGCACGGCGGTCACCGGCCCGGCCAGCAGCAGCCAGCCCCAGGTCGAGGCATCGGCCTGCGCCAGCGTGCCGTGGTCCTGCAGCGTCACCAGCGCCAGCGCCGGCAGCGCCAGCGGCGCCAGCAGCAGCGTCTCCAGCGCCAGGCCCTCGAGCGCGCCCAGCACCGCCGTCTTGCGCATCAGCCCGTACAGGCCGAAGCTGCCGGCCAGCAGCAGCGCGATCCACGGCAGCGCGCCGGCCTGCCAGGTCAGCCACAGCACGCCCAGGCCCGCCAGCGCCACGGCGCCCCACTGCACCGGGCGCGGCCGCTCGTGCAGGAAG
Source organism: Azohydromonas aeria (assembly GCF_009760915.1). Lineage (GTDB taxonomy): Bacteria > Pseudomonadota > Gammaproteobacteria > Burkholderiales > Burkholderiaceae_C > Azohydromonas > Azohydromonas aeria. The sequence continues at coordinate 1,608 of NZ_VIDQ01000141.1, read as the reverse complement.
GCGAAGCCCAGCAGCACGTACACCAGCGGGTTGATGAAGTAACCCAGGCTCGCGTCGATGACGTGGCCGTTGTTGACGGCCCAGACGTAGACCAGCCAGTTGCCCGACAGCAGCAGCGCGCTCAAGCCGAACAGCAGCAGCTGGCGCGGACGGCGCAGCACGGGGGCCAGCACGTTGAAACGCCGCAGCGCGGCCAGGATCAGCAGCAGGAACACCAGCGACCACACCGTGCGGTGCAGCACGATCTCCAGCGGCGGCACCGCGGCGACCTGGTGGAAGTACAAGGGGAAAACGCCCCAGACCCCATAGGCCAGGGCCGCGTAGACAACTCCGATATTCATTTGCGGGGATTCTAGTTTTCGCAAACTTCACCCCTTTTCCGGGCACGGCATGGCCCGGGCCCCTTCGCATGCGCCCTGTCCGACTGCTCCGCCCGCTCCGATCCCTCCGATCGCTCCTGCCGGCCCCGGCCGCCCTGCTCGTCTCCTGCGTCCCGTTGTTCCTGGCCGGCGCGGCACCGGCCCGTGCTGCCGGCGGGGACGCGGCCGCGGGCAAGGCGGTGTTCGCACGCTGCGCCGCGTGTCACCAGGTCGGCCCCTCGGCACGCGGCACCTTCGGCCCGCACCTCAACGCCCTCTTCGGCCGCCGCGCCGGCGGCACGCCGGACTACGCCTACTCGGCGGCCATGAAGGCCTCGAACGTCGTCTGGACCGAGGCCACGCTGCGTGCCTTCGTGAAGTCGCCCGGCGACGTGGTGCCGGGCACGAAGATGCGCTTCTGGGGCCTGGGCAACGAGCGGCAGATCGACGACCTGCTGGCCTACCTGCGCACCTTCCAGTGAGTCCCGCGGCAGGCGCGCGCCTGGCGTCGGCGCGGCCGGAAAATGGCATCGGCGCAAGCAGCGTCCCTGCGGACACCGCTTGCGCCGACGGCGCGGACCGGGGCGCGGATACCGCACCGGGCTGGCCCGGCACGGATTCCGGCACCGGGCGCTTCAGGGCTCGGGCTGGAACACCACGTCCACCCAGTAGTTCGCCGACTGGTAGCTCGACGTCGGGAAGAGCACCGAGGTGCCGCCGTAGACGTACACGCCGTTGCCGCCGCTCTCGCCGTTTCGCAGCGCCGTGAGCGGGCCGGACGTCACGCCGGCGTTGGTGAAGTAGCCGCCGTTGAACGCATAGCGGCCGTTGGGCGCGCGGTACGAGGCCACGTACACCGTGCCCGCCGTCACGGGGATGGGCGTGTCGAAGTTCTGCTGCTGCCAGCCCGTGGCCGTCTCGTTGACGAAGGTGGTGCTGCCCAGCAACGTGCCGGTGGCCGTCCACAGCGCGCCCACGTGCGTGCCGGTGTTGCCCGCGCCCTTGAAGAAGCGGATGCCGGTGATGTAGCCGTTGCGGTTGGCCCTGAACTTCACGCCCAGGTTGACCGTGCGCGTTTCCGGGTCGGCAGCCACCGCCGGCGTCGCGGACGGCGGCCACAACGTGCACGGGCACGAAGCCGCCCCGACCGTGAAGCTGCGGCTCGCGGGCGTGCCCTGCAGGTTGCCGCTGTCATCCACCGCGCGCGCCAGGATCGTGGCCGTGCCCGTGGTGCTGGCCGGCAGCGTCC
>NZ_VIDQ01000140.1 GCF_009760915.1 Azohydromonas aeria | reverse complement strand
TGCAACAAGGCCGTCTGTAGATGTGCAATCTGATCCTTCGTCGTGCACTGTCACCACGACGCGTCGCCAACACCAGAGAAGTCGAATACCAACACCGGGCCATTGACCTCGGGAGAAGTCCCTGTAGCCCGCTTGCGGGCCGAATCCGTGGCCCGGGCAGGGTTCGGTCCGCAAGCGGGCCTTCTACCGGCCGCCCGGCCACGGCCCGTGTTTCCTAGGAGTGGCAGTTTTTGTCTTTCGCCCCTTCACTTTGAAAGTGTCACGGAGGCAAAGGGCAAACCCCTTCATGCCACCACGCCCTGAAGACTCTGCGAATTCGGACCGCACAGCGCCGCCGGTCAGAAAGACCTGTTCGAGCTGAGCCTTTCGGCAAGCCCAAGGCAAACGGAAAAAAGCGCCCGGCGATCAACCCCGTTTGCTATGCCGCCTTCCGGCGTCAGAGTTTCATCCGCACGCCCGCAAAAATGCCCATTCTCAAGCCCTGGCCCGCGGCTTCATGCGGAAGCTGATGCCCATGCGGTTGATCGCATTCATGGCGGCGATGGTTAGCGTCAGGTCCACCAGGTCCTTTTCGCCGAACATGGTCAGCGCGGCCGCATAGGCCGCATCGGAGGCGTGTGTTTCGCTGACTCGCGTCACTTCCTCGGACCAGGCCAGCGCTGCGCGCTCCTGCTCGGAGAACAGATATTCCGCTTCGCGCCATACCGGGATCAGCGCCAGCTTTTCGACGGACATCCCTTCGGCGATGAGGTCGCGGGTGTGGATGTCGATGCAGTGCGCGCAGCCGTTGATTTGCGAGACGCGGAGGAAAACGAGGTGCGTCAACGAGCTGGGCAGTGCGGTGCCTTTGGTGACGAAATGGTGCAGGCCGGTCATCGCCTTGCCGCCCTCGGGAGAGGCGTGGTACCAAACAGCGCGATCCATGGGTCGAGGTTCCTTGAGTGAAAGGAGTTGTGGGGGCCGACATGGCCTCCCTGGCCCACAAGACGTTTGGATCGATGACGCTGTGACAGGGGGGCCGGCTTGGGACCCGCCCAGCCCCTACAGCCGCTGCCCCAACCCCGGCACCGCAGACTGCCGCACCCCGCGCTCTTCCTCGCGCCATCCCGGGTGACGGTGTCAAATCTTGCCCTTTGCCCCTGACTTTTATTGTTTCCACGGGGAGGCAAAAGGCGAGACGCCACCAACGTGCAGGCGCGTCTCCACAAATACCGGGCGGCATCCCGGCAGGCGTGGATGCCCGCCTGCGCGGGCATGACGGGAAAATATTCCAGCTTCAGCCGAAAACTTGAATCAGGCCAGGCCGTCCACCCAGTTCTCCAACAACAGCCCGGGCACCCGTTCGAATTCACCAAGGTTGTTGGTGACCAGGGTCAACCCTTCACTGCGGGCATGGGCCGCGATGTGCAGATCGTTGACGCCAATCGGCCGCCCCGCCTTTTGCAGCGCAGCGCGGATGGCGCCATAGTGGGCCGAGGCCTTGGCAGAGTAGGGCAGTATTTCAAGCAAGCTGGCGAACTCTTCCACCACGGCGAGGTTTTGCGCGACCTTGGCGCTCTTCTCGGCACCGTGGTAGAGCTCGCTCAGTGTGATGGACGAGAGGGCCATGCGGCCGGCGTTTTCGTTGAATACGCCCATCAATTCGATCGGACGCCGCTTGATGACGTAAATGGCGATGTTGGTGTCGAGCAGGTACTTCAGCATTTCGGGGCGTCGATACCAGTCAGAAGCCTTCGCGGTCGGCCTGCTGCTGGGCAGCACGCTCAGCCATGAAGTCCTCGGACACTTGCGGCCCGCTCAGGAAGAACTCGTCCCAGGTGTGACCCACCGGCGAGATGATGCGGTCCACGCCACGGGCGCGTACCTGCACTTTCTTGACGCCTTCCGGCAGACGTACGTCCGCTGGCAAACGCACGGCCTGGGATCGGTTGTTGGTGAAGACGGACGAAATGCTCATCACGGACCTCCAGATGGGATATGGCAGCAGTATATGCCGCCCCCTGGCGGGGCCGCCGATGGACAGCGGGATTCCAGTGGCCGCCGACCATTCATTTGAACCCGCCCAGCTCCTACAGCCGCTGCCCCAACCCCGGCACCGCGGCACGCCGCGCCCCGTGCTCTTCCTCGCGCCATCCCGGCGCCGGCTCGCGTGCCCGGGGTGCCGGCGTCTCCGCCTTGTCCTGCGCCAGCCATTCGGCCTGCGAGAAGTACCCCGCCAGCCCATGCCTGCGAAAGGCGCCGAAGCCCAGCCGGGTGCGGATGCCCGCGGCCCCGGCCCGCGCCAGGACCATGTCGAACACCTCCTGCTGCGTCATCGCCCGCGCCAGCAGCTGCCCGGGCTGTCCCGCCGCGTTGGCGCGCCACACGAAGGCGAGCGGGGTGCCGGCCAGCCCGCTCTGGCGCACGTAGGCCAGCAGCCAGGCCGTCACCTCGCGGTTCAGCCCCAATTGAAGCGGCGCGGGGCCGTCCTCCTCCTGCACGCTGAAGCGCGCCCCGCCCCGGGGCTCGAACGCCACGTCGCCCACCCGCAGCCGCAGCGCGGCCCGGGCGCTGCAGCCGCTCACGCTCATCACGCCGATGAGGGCGCGGTCGCGCAGCCCTGCGGGCGTGCCGGTGTCGATGGCGTCGAGCAACCGCCGCGCCTCGACGGTGTCCAGGGACGGTGCCGGGCCCCTCATGCCGGCACCCCGGCGTCCAGCTCGGCGTGCGCCTTCTCGAACTCCAGCCCCTCCACCGCCTCGCGCAGCCGCTCGAAGGCGGCCGTGTCCAGCGCCTGCCGCAGCCGCGGCGCCAGCGCCTGGAAGGCCGCCTCGGCGCCCAGGTCCTGGCGCGACAGCCGCTCCAGCAGCTCGGCCACTTCGGCGCGCGCCAGCGCGGCGGGCGCTGCGGTCGGTGCGGACGCGCCACCGGCCGGCGCCGCCGCGTCCGCCAGCAGCGGCGCCGCGGCCACGCGCAGCGCGCACAGCGCGTCGGCCAGCCGCTGCACGCCGGCCTCGGCTTCGGCCAGGTCCGGCTCGGCGGCGCGCAGCGCCGTCTCGATCTGCCCGGCCGCGGCTTGCAGCACCGTGGCGCCCAGCTGCGCCGCGCCGCCGCGCAGCCGGTGCATGCGCGCCGCGAAGCCCGCGGCGTCGGCGTGCAGCCGCTGCCGCGCCGCCTGCGCGTCGTCCAGGTCGCCGTACTCGGGCAGCAGCCGCGCCAGCAGCTTGCGGAACAGCCCCAGGTCGTGCGCCAGGCGCAGTGCTGCGGCGGCGGTGTCGATGCCCTCGATGTGAGGCCAGGGCGTGGATGCCCCGGCCGAAGCTGCGGCTGCGGCTGCCGGCGCCGACGCTACCCGGGCCGGGACCGGGGCCGACAGCGCGGCCCGCGCCGCGCGCGCCGCCGGCCGCGTCCCGGCATGGCGCCGGATCGCCGCCGCCAGCACCTGCGGCTCCAGCGGTTTCGTGAGGTAGTCGTTCATGCCGGCCTCGCGGGCGCGCTCGCGCTCGCTCACCAGCGCGCTGGCCGACAGCGCCAGCACCGGCAGGTCGCGCAGCGCCGGCTCGTTGCGCAGTTGCCGCGTCGCTTCCAGGCCGTCGAGCACCGGCATCTGCATGTCCATCAGCACCACGTCGCAGGCGCCGGGGTCGGCGCGCAGCTGCCGCAGCGCCTGCAGCCCGTCGGCGGCCGTGCTCACGGCCGCGCCCTGCAGCTCCAGCACCCGCCGCGCCACGTCGCGGTTGATCTCGCTGTCGTCCACCACCAGCACGCGCACGCCGGCCAGCGCCTGCGCCACCGCAGCGGGCTCGGCCGCAGCGCCGCGCGGCGCGCCGGCACCGGCGCCGGCCTCGGCCACGCCCAGCACCACCTCCACGCGGAACACGCTGCCTTCGCCGGCCACGCTCTCGGCCTCGGCCGTGCCCTCCATCAGCTCGGCCAGGCGGCGCACGATGGACAGGCCCAGCCCCGTGCCGCCGTAGCGCCGCGTGGTGCCGGCCTCGGCCTGCGTGAAGGGCGAGAACAGCTTCTTCAGCGCCTCGGCCGGAATGCCGATGCCGCTGTCGCGCACCTCGAAGCGCACCCGCACCCGGCCCGGCCCGGCCGGCTGCGCCCGCAGCGCCAGCGCCACGCTGCCGGCCTCGGTGAACTTCAGCGCGTTGGACAGCAGGTTGACCAGCACCTGGCGCAGCCGCGTGTCGTCGCCCACCAGCACCGGCGCCAGCGCCGCGGCGGCGCCGTCCGCGTCCACGCGCAGTTCCAGCCCCTTGCGCTGCGCCTGCGGGCCGAACAGGTCGCGCATCTCCTGCAAGAGCGCGCGCAGGTCGAAGGGGCGCGGCTCCAGCGCCATCTGCCGCGCCTCGATCTTGGCCAGGTCCAGCACGTCGTTGACCACGGCCAGCAGCGCGCGCCCGGCGACCTGGATGCGCGCCACCGACTCGCGCTGCTGCGCCTGCAGCGGCGACTGCTCCAGCAGGTACGCCAGCCCGATGACGGCATTGAGCGGCGTGCGGATCTCGTGGCTCATGTGCGCCAGGAACTCGCTCTTGGCGGCGTTGGCCGACTCCGCGGCGAGCTTGGCCTCGCGCAGCGCCGCGGCCACGGCGTGGCGCTCGGTGATGTCCTGCAGCGCGCCCACCAGCCGCACCGGCGGCCCCTGCGGGTCGTCGGCGTCGTACTCGGGCTCGCCGACGATGCGCACCCAGATCGAGCGCCCGTCGCGCGTGGTGAAGGGCACCTCCATGTCGTAGGGCTTGCCTTCCTCCATGGCGGCCCAGATGGCGGCCTCGACGCGGTCGCGCGCCGCGCCGGGGTAGCAGGCCAGCGCCTCCTCCAGCACCGGCGCGTAGCCGTCCTCAGCGCCGGCGATGCGGCGCAGCTCGTCGGTCCACTTGTAGACGCCGCTGTGCAGGTCGAGCTGCCAGCCGCCCACGCCGGCCACGCGCCCGACGCGGTCCAGGAACAGCCGGCTCTGCTCCAGCGCGGCGGTGCGCTCGGCCACGCGCCCCTCCTCGTGCTGCAGCAGCTCGCGCAGCCGCGCCTCGGCCTGGCGCAGCTCGTCGATGTCGTGGCTGGCGCCGATCCAGCGCCGCACCCGCCCGGCGTCGTCGAGCACGGGCACGGCGCTGGCGTGGAACCAGCGCCAGCAGCCGTCCTGGCGGCGCAGCCGGTGCTCGCTGCGGAAGGGCGCGCCCGTGGCCACCGACTCGCGCCAGGCCGCGGCGAAGCCCGCGCGGTCGTCCGGGTGCACGAAGGCCAGCACGCTGCGCCGGCTCAGCAGCGCCGACGGCGGCTCGCCGGTGAAGTCGGCCCAGCGCTGGTTGAGGAAGTCCACCGCGCCCGCGGCGTCGCAGCCCCACACCAGGTTGGGCAGCCGGTGCGCCATGTCCTGCCACTGCCGCTCGCTGCGCGCCAGGTCCTTGAACGCCGCCTCCTCGGCCGTGACGTCGGAGAGGCTGGCCACCACGTAGCGCTGGCCGTGGAACGGCAGCGGGCTCAGCCGCAGCGCGGCCGTGAACTCGCTGCCGTCGCGCCGGCGCGCGGGCAGCCCGGCCTGCACCCCGATGCTGCGCGCGCGCCCGTCGTAGCCGGCGCGCATCGCGGCATGCCCGGCCTGGTGCGCCCGGCCCACCAGCCGGTCCACGTTCAGGCCCACGAGCTCGTCCATGGGATAGCCGAACAGCGCCGCGGCCGCGGCGTTGGCGCGCACGATGCGGCCCCCTTCGTCGGCGACGAGCAGCGCCTGCGGCGAGGCCTCGACGATGGCGGCGGTGAAGCGCTCGGCCTCGCGCTGCAGCTCGGCGCGGCGCCGGCGCAGCTGCAGCAGCTGCGCGCCGACCCCGGCCAGCAGCGTGCTCAGCGCCGCCAGCGCGGCGGCCACCAGGGCGCCGTCGGCCAGGCGCTCGCTGGCGGCCAGGCCTGGCAGGGCGTGCGCCTCCAGCGTCCAGGTGCGGCCGTAGAGCTGCAGCTGCGCGTGCCGGCGCGGCTCGGCCTCGCCCGGCTCGGCGGCGCGCCAGCCCGGCGAGGCGTGGAAGACCCGGCCCTGGGCGTCGTCGCTGAGCGCGTAGGCGAACTCGTCGCGGGTCACGCCGCGGTCGGCCAGGATGTCGGCCACCACCAGCGGCGTGGAGGTCCAGCCCAGCAGCGCGGCCTCGCGCGCGTCCGGCGTGTCCGGCACGGCGTTGCCGCGGTAGACGGGCAGCATCAGCACCAGCCCGCCCGGCTCGCGCTGGCGCAGCTGCATCAGCGCCACCGGCGCCGTCAGGCGCGGCTCGCCGCTGCGCGCGGCGGCGCGGGCGGCCTGGCTGCGGTCCGGGTCGCCCGTGATGTCCAGCCCTTCCACGCCCTCGTTGGCGCTGAGGGGGTAGAGGTACTGCACGATGAAGTGGTCGCCGCCATGGCTGCGGTGGTCGGCGATGCGGAAGCCCGGGCGCCCCTGCGCGCGCATCCAGCGCTCGAAGGCCGCTTCCTCGCCCGGCGCCACGCGGCGGATGAAGCCCAGGCCCAGCGCGCCGGGGAACTCGCGCTCCGGGTCGCGGCTGCCGTACACGGCCTCGAACTGGAGCCGCGTGAGGCTGTCGCCGCCGGCGGCCAGGATCGCGCCGCGGGCGCCGCGCAGCCCGCTCTCGTGGCGCATGACGCGGGCGCGGATGAACTCCAGCTTCTCGTCCACCAGCGCCTGCAGCCGGGCCTCGCGCACGGCCAGGTCCTGCACGTGCACGTGCCAGCCGGCCAGCGCGCTCAGGGCCAGGGCGAGCAGCCACAGCGCCGGCAGCCAGCGCCGCGGCAGCCGGGTGGGCAGCGTCTGCAGCAGACCAGTGGCGGACATGGCGCGTGCCGCCTTGCGTCAGGCGGTTTGCGCCAGGCCGGCGCGGGCCAGCGCGGGATTGAAATGCCAGGCCCGGGCACGGCCGGCGGCCTTGGCGGCGTAGAGGGCCTGGTCGGCCTGCTCCAGCAGCGCCGCGGCGGCCGCGGCGCGGTCGAGCACCTCGTCCTCGGGGCGCAGGCAGGCCACGCCGATGCTGGCGCTGACGTGCGCGGCGCTGCGCGAGGCGGCGTGCGGCAGCCCGCGCACGGCCAGCGCGTCGAGCACGCGCGCGGCGACGGTGTCGGCGCCGGTGGCGTCGGTCTCGGGCAGCAGCAGCGCGAACTCCTCGCCGCCGTAGCGCGCGGCCAGGTCGTCGGGGCGGTGCACGCTGGCGCGCAGCGCCGCGGCCACCTCGCGCAGGCAGGCGTCGCCCGCGGCGTGGCCGTAGTGGTCGTTGTAGGCCTTGAAGTGATCGACATCGACCAGCAGCAGCGACAGCGGCCCGCCGCGGCGCAGCGTGCGCGCGCACTCGCGCTCCAGCCGCTCGTCGAAGACGCGGCGATTGGCCAGCCCGGTGAGGGCGTCGCTGCGCGCCAGGGCTTCGAGCTCGGCGGTCATGCGGCGCAGGCGCAGCTGCATGTCCACGCGCGCGCGCACCACGGCCGGGTTCACCGGCTTGGCGATGAAGTCGGCCGCGCCCAGGTCGAACACCGAGGCCTCGACCTGCGGATCGTCGTGGGAGGTGATGAAGATGATGGGCGTGGCGGCGAAGCGGGCGTCGTTCTTGAGCGCCTTGCAGACCTCGAAGCCGCTCATGTCGGGCATCTCGGCGTCGAGCAGGATCAGGTCCGGCGGCTCCTCGGCGGCGCGGCGCAGCGCGTCGTGGCCGGAGCGCGCGAAGCGGCGGTTGGGATATTCCGACAGGATCCGGCTCAGCGCCTGGATCATGCCGGTGTCGTCATCGACGAAAAGGATCTTGTCTGCGCGCGCTTGCACGGGGAGTGTGGGGCGGTGAGCCTGCAGTGGACCCGCCGGGCGCGGCAGGTGGTCCTTCGCTCATCGGCGCGGCGGCGCGGGCGGTGTAGGGGGGAAGGGGCGATTTCCACAATTTCGACACAGTTGGGGCGGGGGCGGGACGGCGCATGCCGCTTGCGCTGCTGTCGGGACGCCGGGTCGTTCTCCACTTTCCGCGGACAGCAGCGGACTTTCGCCAGATGACGGATCGGGGCAGGGCGCGAAGCGTCGTGGCTGATGGGTAGCCGATGCTCTGGCTTCGATGGACAGTTGCGCCGTCTTCCATCAGACAACGAGGTGAGACATGTCGCGCGAGCGCCATCCCGCCGTCTACATCGTCGCCAGCCGCCGCATGGGAACGCTGTATGTCGGCGTCACGTCCGACCTGATCCAGCGCGCGTGGCACCACCGGCAGAAACTGGTCGATGGCTTTGCGTCCCGCTACGGCGTTCGCAGGCTGGTGTACTACGAACAGCACGCCACCATGGGAGCGGCCATCACGCGGGAAAAGCAGATCAAGTGGTGGCGCAGGGCCTGGAAGATCGAACTGATCGAGACAAGCAATCCGGAATGGAAGGACCTGTGGCCTTCGATCCTGGGGACCGGCGAGCGTTGAGCCGGCCCATGGCATTACGACAGCACGGGCGCCCCGCCCGCTGCCACGTCATTCCGGCTTTCGCCCACTGCTGTCCGGGGAACGTGGAAAACGACCGGCATCCCGACAGCACGGGCTCCCGCCTGCTACTTCGTCATTCCGGCGAAAGCCGGAATCCACGAATGCCGGGGTGCCTCGCTGGCTGGCGCCGGCACATGCCGACGTCAGCCGTTCCACCGCCACGGTGCGCGTGGATTCCGGCTTTCGCCGGAATGACGGATCGGGGTACGAGGCCTCGTGGCTGACGGGATGCCACACGTCCGGATCTCCCCGCGCAGCAATTCACCTGCGAGAAGACGGCGAAGTGATGGGCACACTGTTGCAGCACTCAGCCGATGCGCCCTCAACCTCCCCCAGCCCAACCCCACCCCTCACTACCCCCCATCCCGCCCCTGCACCTGCCCCACGCACCCCCGCGCCTGGCGCCACATGCGCTCCACGCCCAGCGCCGAGAGCTGCCAGCTGCGCGCCCAGCGCGTGCCGTCGGGCAGCAGCTCCAGGGTGCGCACCGGCGGCTCCGCGCTGGCCTGGGCCGCGCTGCCCAGGCTGGCGCGCAGCGCGGCCGCGCCCTGCGCCAGCCGCGCCTCGGCCAGCGCCGCGGCCGCGCTCTGCGCGGGCGAGGGCACGCCCGCCGGCAGCAGCGCCTCGAACCACGCCGCCCCGTCCCGCGCCGGACAGCTGGGCCGCTCGGCCACGCGCGGCGCGCGCTCCGGCGAGGCGCAGCCGGCCTGCGGCTGCTGCAGCGCCAGCTCCGCGGCCGTGGGCGGACGCTGGTCCAGCGCCGGGCACCAGTCCTCCCCCGGCTGCGCCGGCACGGCCGGGCGCAGCACCAGCACCTGCGGCACCAGGTGCTCGCGCAACCAGGCGCGCTGCGCCCCGTCCAGCGCGGCGCAGCGCGGGAAGAGGGCGCGGTCGGCCGCGCTCGGGGCCGCGGCCAGGCAGCGGCCCAGGGCGTGCAGCAGGTCCAGCGTGGTCTGCGTCGCGCCGGGGTCGGCCAGCGCGCCGTCGTCGAGGTGGCCGCAGGTCTGCAGCGGGCTGGCGTCCAGGCGCTGGCCCGGCGTGCGCGCCTCGTCGCCGCGCTCCAGGCAGCGCGCGCGCGGCGCCTGCAGCGCGCCCGCCGGGTGCAGCAGCGGCACGCGCGCGGCGTTGTGCGCGGCGGTGCCCAGCGGCAGGTCGCGCCCGGTCAGGCCGAGCTGGTCGCGCGCGCCGGGGAACTGGCGCCAGTCGATGCGCAGGTCGCTGGCGATGGCGCGCTCGCCGCTGTCGGCCCAGCGCGCCTGCAGCAGCAGCCAGGGCACGTGCGTGCCGCCCGGCGCGGCTTCGAGCTGGCGCAGCCGCGACGCCATCAGGCCCTGCCGCAGCGCGGGCGCGCCCGACTCCAGCGCCTGCTCGAACCAGGCCGCGCGCGTCAGGAAGCCGCAGCCCGGCAGCGTGCACCAGCGCGTGGGCAGCAGCGCCGCGAGCACGTCCTCGAACAGCCCGGCCGACAGCAGCGGCGACACCAGGTCGGCGCGCGCCAGCCGCTCCAGGCAGTCCTCGTCGATGCGCCCCTCGGCCGTGCAGCCGCGCAGCAGCGCCGCGCCCAGCGCGGCGCCGGAAACGCCGGTGACGGCGAAGGTGCGCCGCGGCAGCGCCGGGTCGCGCTGCGCCAGCTGCTGCAGCGCGAAGGCGGTCCAGGCCGCGCCGCCCATGCCGGCGCCCTCGGCCGCGACCAGCGTCACGCGCAGCCCGCCCTGGGCGTCCGGTGCCAGCGCGGGCCGGCAGGCGCCGCCCGCGGCGCGGCCGCCGGGGTCGGGATGGCACAGGCCCAGCAGCCAGTCGGCCAGGGCGAAGTCCAGCGTCGGGCGCGCGTCGGCCGGCAGCACCGCGCTGGCCCGCGCCGGCGGCCGCGGCGAGGCCGCATCGTCGGCGGCGGCCAGCACCCCGCCGAGCAGCAGCGCCAGCGCCGCGGGCAGCAGCGCCGACCAGCCCGGCGCCGCGCGCGGCG
>NZ_VIDQ01000014.1 GCF_009760915.1 Azohydromonas aeria | reverse complement strand
GGCAACGGGAATGGCGCGCAGGGAGACGACGGTGGGGGTGGTGCTGGGCATGGCGGGGAAATGGGGTTGGAGCGCCCTCCCCGCCGTGCGCGGGCGAGGGCTGAAGCCGGCCGGGGGAAGGCCGCAGGGGCCGGCAAGGGCCGCGGGCAACGGCGGGGCTCAGTCCGCGGTGATCTTCCGGCTCTCGATCACGCCCTTCCAGCGCGCGAACTCGGTGGCCTGGAACCTGGCGAACTGCTCGGGCGAGTTGGCGACGATCTCGAAGCCCTGCTCGACCAGCTTGGACTTCACCGCCGGCTCATTGAGCACCGCGGCGATGTTCGTGGCGAGCTTGGCCTTGACGTCGGCGGGCAGCCCCTTGGGCGCGGCCACGGCCTGCCAGGAGTACACGTCCACGCCCTTGACGCCGGACTCGTCCAGCGTGGGCACCTGCGGCAGCAGCGCGGCGCGCTTGCTGCCCGTGACCGCCAGCGCGCGCAGCTTGCCCGCGGCGATGTGCTGCTGCACGGCGTTGATGTTCTGGAACGAGGCGTCCACCACCGCGCCGAGCAGGTCGGTGATGGCCGGGGCGCCGCCCTTGTAGGGCACGTGCACGGCCTCGGTGCCGGTCTGGGCCCAGAACAGCTCGGCCGTGAGGTGGTCCGAGGAGCCGTTGCCCGAGGAGGCAAAGGTCAGCTTGCCGGGCGACTTCTTCTGCGCCGCGATGACGTCGGCCACGGTCTTGTAGGGCGAGGCCGCCGGCACCACCAGGACGTTGGGCGCCTGCACCGCCACGGTGATGTAGTCGAAGTCCTTGGTGGCGTCGTAGGGGATGTTCTTGATCAGGTGCGGCGCGATCACGTACGGGCCCAGCGAGGCCACCAGCAGCGTGTAGCCGTCGGCCGGCGCGCGTTTCACTTGCGCGGCGCCGATGGTGCCGGTGGCGCCGGCCTTGTTGTCCACGACGAAGGTCTGGCCCAGCTTGGCCTGCAGCCCGGAGGCCAGGGTGCGGGCGATCATGTCGGTGGAGCCCCCGGGCGGGAACGGCACCACCATCGTCACCGGCTTGGCCGGCCAGGCTTGCGCCAGGACGGGCCCGGCCACGGACAGCGCCGCCACGGTGGCGACTGCACTCAAGAGGATGCGACGATGCATGGAAGTGTCTCCTTGGGTCTGATCAGGTCTTCTCGTCGGGCCCGCCGCGGCAGTTGTGGGCACCACCGCGGCGGGCCCGCTTCGCTTACTGCGGGCCGAGGCGGCCAATGAGTTCGCTCAGGTGCTCGTACTCGGCGGCGCTGAGCTCGGACAGCGGCGGGCGCACCGGGCCGGCGCCATGGCCGACGATCGTGGCACCTGCCTTGACCAGGCTGACGGCGTAACCCTGGCCGCGGTTGCGCAGCTCCACCAGGGGCAGGAAGAACTCGTTGATCAGGCGGCCGGTGGTGGCCGCGTCGCCCGCGGCATGCGCGTTGTAGAACTCGATGGCGGTGCGCGGGATGAAGTTGAACACTGCCGAGGAGTACACCGGGCAACCCATGGCCTTGTAGGCGCCGGCGAACACTTCCGCCGTGGGCAGACCGCCCAGGTAGGCGAAGCGGTCGCCCAGATGCTGGCGCACGTTCACGAAGGCCTCGATGTCGCCGACGCCGTCCTTGAAGCCGATCAGGTTCGGGCAGCGCTCGGCCAGCTTGAGCAGCGTCTGGTGGCTGTAGCGGCAGGAGCCGCGGTTGTAGACCACCACGCCGATCTTGACGCTCTTGCACACCGCCTCGACGTGGCGCACCAGGCCTTCCTGCGTGGCCTCGGTCAGGTAATGCGGCAGCAGCAGGATGCCCTGCGCGCCGGCGCGCTCGGCAGCCTGCGCGTACTGGATGGCCAGCGTGGTGCCGCCACCAGCGCCCGCGATGATGGGCACGCGACCGCGGCAGGTGTCGGACGCAACCTTGACCACGTCGAAGAACTCACCCGGCTCCAGCGAGAAGAACTCGCCCGTGCCACCCGCAGCAAACAGCACCGTGGCGCCATAGGGCATCAGCCACTCCAGGCGCTCGGCATAGCTGCGTGCGTTGAAGCGCAGCTCGCTGTCGAAGTCGGTCAGCGGAAAGGACAGCAGACCAGACTGCAGGGCGGACTTCAGTTCTTGAGGGGACATGTTCGTTCTCCGGGATGTGATTCAGTGATGCGACAACATCAGACAACCGCCTCATGCGCCGACCCAGTCATCGTACAACCAAGGATTTCTGTATTCAAGAATTCAGGGATGTGGAGAACACGTAGGACGGCCCCGTGCGGTAGTCACTGGCCACTGAAGGCCCGGGCGCGTTGGAAGCGGTCTGCTGCCCTCAGTTCATCGCCTGGCGCTTGCGCTGCAGGCTGTTGGTCAGGTGCACGCGCATCGCTGCCCGGGCCGTACTCGCGTCCTGCGCAGCGATGGCGTCGAAGACGGCGCGGTGCTCCGCGTTGACCTGTCGCAACTCGTCGCGAGATGCCGCACCACCCTCGCTGCCCAGGCGGGCACGGGGAATCATCCCCAAGCTCAAAGAGCTCAGCAGGCTGACGAAATGTGCGTTGCCCGTCGCCCGTGCGACGGCAACGTGGAAGCGACAGTCCGGCTCCACGGCATCGCCGCCCTCGTTGATGGCACCGTCGAATTCCTCAATGGCAGTTGCCATTTCTTCAAGGTTCACCCTTGACCGGCGCTGGGCTGCCAGAGCAGCGGCTTCAGTTTCGATGCCGATGCGCAACTCCAGCAGAGCGACCGCCTCGCGCAGGGTCCGCAACTGTTGCGCAGTGACGCAAAACGCCGCTTCCGCCGGGCTGGAGACAAATGAGCCCACCCCATGCCTTGTGGTGATCCAGCCTGCGGCCTGCAGCCTTGAGATGGCCTCGCGCACCACAGTGCGGCTCACGCCGAACTCCGCCATGACAGCAGCCTCTGGAGGCAGTTTCCGGCCCACCGGCAATTGTCCTGCGCGGATGCGGTGACCCAGTTCGTCCACCAGTTCCAGCGTGCGCGAACGCCGCGGTGGTGCCATGACCTTGTCCATGATTAGCTGCCTTTGCGGTGTGCCATGAATTGACACCCACCATACATTGAATAATGATAGTTGTACGATGACTGACGACATACAACAAGGATGCGTTTTTTGTCAGGAATCGGCGTTTCTTGCCCTGGGAACCTTGCAAGTCACGGAGCCTGCGATTGCGCAGTCCACCCTGGCTTGGTCTTGAAAGCTCGACTCATGGGACAACTGCGATGAATTTGCCCCCACACCAGCTCACCATGACCGTCCTGATGACGCCCGACACGGCCAACTTCGCGGGCAACGTGCATGGCGGCACCATCCTCAAGCTGCTCGACCAGGTCGCCTATGCCTGCGCCAGCCGTTACGCGGGGCGCTACGTCGTCACGCTCAGCGTGGACCAGGTGATGTTTCGCCAGCCGGTCCATGTCGGCGATCTGGTGACGTTCCTGGCGTCGGTGAACCACACCGGCACGTCATCGATGGAAATCGGCATCCGCGTCATTGCCGAAGACATCCGCACCCAGGAAGTGCGGCACGTCAACAGCTGCTTCTTCACCATGGTGGCCGTGGACGACGAGCGCAAGCCGGTGCCCGTGCCCCCGCTGCGCCCGTTCTCCCCGGACGAGCGGCGGCGCCATGCTGCCGCGCTGGTGCGCAAGAAGCTTCGACTGGAACTGGAAGAGCGCTCGGCTGCCTTGCGCACCGAATCCTTGCCTGCGCTTTCGGCTTGAGGCTGGAACGGCGGGCGCTGCGCTGATGGCGGCCCAGGGGGCTCTCGAGAAGCCTCCAGCTGCGCCGTCAGCCTTCAGGCTCTGTGCCCGGTGCGCTTCCCGCGCCCAGCGTCTTGAGGATGAACTCGCGCAGGCGCCGCTGTGCCGGGTTGCGCTCGGCGCGGCGCCAGGCCAGGTAGATCTCCGCCACCACGTCCCGGCGCCACAGGTCACGGAACTCGACCTGCTCGAAGTACAGGTGCCTGGCCGATGCCGGCACGATGGCAACTCCGATGCCGGCCTGCACCAGCGCCACGATCGCGTGCGTTTGACCCATGTGGTGGACGTAGCGCGGCTGCACGCCGGTGGCCGCGAACAGGTTCTTGATCTTGTCGTGGAAGTACTGGCCTTCCTTCTGGGAATACATGATGAGCGGCTGCCCGGCGAGGTCGGCCAGGGTGATGCGGCGCTTGCCCGCCAGCGCATGCGAGGCCGGCAGCGCCAGCTGCATCGGCTCGCGCACGACGCGGTGATAGAGCAGGTCGGCCTCGGAGGCCAGGGGCCGCACGAAGGCCAGGTCCAGCGCCTCGTCGGCCAGCGCGCGCAGCTGCTGCGACGAGACCATTTCCTCCAGGACGATCTCGATGCCCGGCAGCGCCTGCTGCGCCTGCAGCAGCAGCTGCGGTATCAGCACGTAGCCGGACACCGCCGTGTAGCCGACGGTGACCCGGCCCGAATCGCCGCTGGCGGTGAGCCGCGCGTTGGCCACCGCGGCGTCGGCCAGCTTCAGCAGCTTGAGGGCGTCCTTGTAGAGCACGGTCCCGGCCGCGGTCAGTGCCACGCTGCGACTGGTGCGCTCGAGCAGCCGTGCGCCCACCGAGTCCTCGAGCAGCTGGATCTGGCGGCTCAGAGGCGGCTGCGTCATGTGCAACCGCACGGCAGCTTTTCCGAAGTGGAGCTCCTCGCACACCGCCACGAAGCAGCGCAGCTGGAACAGGTCCATGATCAATCCATAAGTTGTATTGGCCGATCCAAATTTAACCTTGGATCTTTATCGATCGTCTTCCTACACTGCCTTTCAGACACCAGGGGCCGCCCGCAGGCGGCACCCCTCACAAGAGCGCAGAAGGCGCTCGCCACAGGAGACGACATGCCCCGGACCCCGTTCGCATTCCCCGTCCTCGCCGCCATGGCATCCATGCTGGCCATGGCTGCTCCGGCCCTGGCGCAGTCCGGCCCCTGGCCGTCCAAGCCGGTGACGATCGTGGTGCCGTTCCCGCCAGGCGGCGGCACGGACACCGGCGCGCGCATCCTGGCCGAGCAGCTGACGCGGCGCTGGGGCCAGACCGTGGTGGTCGAGAACAAGGGCGGCGCCGCGGGCCAGATCGGCGCGGACATGGTGGCCAAGGCCAAGCCCGACGGGTACACGCTGCTCATGGGCAACGTCGGCACCCAGTCCATCAACCCGGCGCTCTACAAGAAGCTGCCCTACGACCCCGACAAGGCCTTCGCGCCCATCACGCTGGTGGCCGAGCTGCCGCTGGCGATGATGGTCAATCCCTCGGTGCCGGCGAAGACGGTCAAGGAGTTCATCGCCTACGCCAAGTCCCGACCCGGGCAGCTCAGCTACAGCAGCTCCGGCGCCGGCGGCGGGCCGCACCTGGCGGCGGAGATGTTCAAGGACAGCACCGGCAGCTTCATCCTGCACGTGCCCTACCGCGGCGGCGGCCCGGCGGTGTCGGACCTCATCGCCGGCCACGTGCAGCTCTCGTTCATGACGGCGTTCGAGGCCAGCGGCCACCTCAAGGCCGGCAAGCTGCGCGCACTGGCCGTGACCAGCGACAAGCGCGTGCCCGCGCTGCCCGACGTGCCCACGCTGTCCGAAGCCGGCGTGCCGGGCTTCAACAGCATCTCCTGGATCGGGCTGCTCGCGCCGGCGGGCACGCCGCAGGAGATCACGGACAAGGCCGCCGCCGACGTGCGCGCCGTGATGTCGCAGGACGAGGTGAGAAGGAAATTCTCCGACCTGGGCGCCATCCCCGCGGCCGGCACGCCCGCGGCCTTCGCCAGGCTCATCGACGACGACCGCAAACGCTACGCGCAGATCATCCAGGACCGCAAGGTCACGGTCGAGTAAGCCCCGCCTCCCTTTTCGTAGCCCGAGGAGATTTCCCATGAAGATCAGCACCACGCTGCGCGGCGTGGCGGCGATGGGCATGCTCGCCCTGGCCGCCGGCGCCCAGGCTCAGCAGGCCTGGCCAGCCAAGCCCATCACCATCGTCGTGCCGGCCTCGCCGGGCGGGGCCATCGACATGGCGGCGCGGCTCATCGGCGCGCGTTTCACGGCGGCCTGGGGCCAGCCGGTCAACATCGAGAACAAGGGCGGCGCCGCCGGCGTGCTGGGCTCCGACTTCGTGGCCAAGGCCGCGCCCGACGGCCACACGCTGGCGCTGGTGGCCAGCAGCCACGCCATCAATCCGAGCATGTACCGGAAGCTGCCCTTCGACACGGTCAAGGGCTTCGAACCCGTGGTGCAGACGCACGTGGTGCCGCTAGTGCTGGTGGTCAACAAGGAGCTGCCGGCGAAGAGCGTCACGGAGCTGGTGGGCCACCTCAAGGCCCATCCGGGCGAGTTCAGCTACGCCTCCAGCGGCAATGGCGGCGCGCCGCACATGTCGGCCGAGCTGTTCAGGACCATGGCCGGCGTGGACATCGCGCACGTGCCCTACAAGGGCAGCACGGCCGCGCATCCGGACCTGATTGCCGGGCGCACCGCGCTGATGTTCGACACCGTGGCCGCCGTGGCGCCGCAGGTCAAGGGTGGCAAGCTGCGCGCACTGGCCGTGACCACGTCCAGGCGTTCCAGCGTGCTGCCCGAGGTGCCGACCATGGCCGAGGCCGGCATCAAGGGCTATGACACGAGCACCTGGGGCGGGTTGCTGGCGCCCGCGGGCACGCCCCGGGAAGTGGTGGCCAAGCTCAACGCCGAGGCCAACAAGGCCCTGGCGGCACCCGAGGTGCGCGAGAAGCTGATGGCCGCCGGCATCGAGCCCGCCGGCGGCACGCCGGCGCAGTTCGGCGCCTTCATCCAGACCGAGATGCAGCGCTGGGCCCAGGTCGCGCAGCGCGCGGGCATCCAGCCCGAATGACCATGAAATCCGAAACGCTGGAGCGCCTTCGCCGCGTCAGCACGGCAACGCTGTGCACCGCGCTGTTCAAGCGCGGACTGCGCCACCAGTTCATCCAGGACGTGCGCCCGCTGGCCGCGGGCCGGCCCAACATGGTGGGCCCGGCATTCACGCTGCGCTACATCCCGGCGCGCGAGGATCTCAACCCGATCTCGGTGTTCCAGGACCGCGCGCATCCGCAGCGCGTCGCCATCGAACAGTGCCCGCCCGGCGCGGTGCTCGTCATCGACAGCCGCAAGGACGCACGTGCCGCATCGGCCGGCGGCATCCTGGTCTCGCGGCTGATGATGCGCGGCGCCGCCGGCATCGTCACCGACGGCGGCTTGCGCGACTCGCCCGACATCGCGCAGCTGCCCTTCCCCGCCTACCACCAGCGGCCGTCCGCGCCCACCAACCTGACGCTGCACCAGGCCATCGACATCGACGTGCCCATCGGCTGCGGCGACGCACCGGTGTTCCCCGGCGACATCGTCGTCGGCGACGGCGAAGGCGTGGTCGTGATCCCGGCCCACCTGGCCGACGAGGTCGCCGCCGAGGCCACCGAGATGACCGTCTTCGAGGACTTCGTGACGCAGCGCGTGATGGAAGGCCGCTCGATCGTCGGCCTGTATCCGCCCACCGATCCTGCCACGCTCGACGATTTCGCCGCCTGGCGCCAGGCGCAGGGCCGCTGACGCGGCCACACCGATCGCACGGGGACCGGCCGACACCCGGTCCTCCCTGACTTACACCCACCGGAAGCACGTTCTCCCATGGCCAAACCCACCCTGCTGCAGGCTGCCGACCTGCCCGACTGGACCAACGCCGAACTGCGCTCGCTGTTCACCGTGCTCGAGTTGCCCAGCCACGCGACGGACGCGGCCTCGTTCCTGGCGCAACATGGGCCCGCCATTCGCGGCATGGCTCTGCGCAAGACCCGGGTGGACGCTCGGCTGCTCGACGCGCTGCCCGCGCTGGAGATCATCTCCAGCTACAGCGCCGGACTCGACAACGTGGACGTGCAGGCCGTCAAGGCGCGCGGCATCGTGCTGGAGAACACCTCGCACGTGCTGGCCGAGGACGTCGCCAACACCGCGCTCGGACTCGCGCTGGCGCTCACGCGAGACATCGTCAATGCAGACACCTTCGTCCGCTCGGGGCAGTGGCCGCAACGCAAGCAGTACCCGCTGGGCCGCTCGATCTCGCGCATGCGCGTGGGCATCGTCGGCCTGGGCACCATCGGCCTGGCGATTGCACGCCGGCTCGCCGCCTTCGGCTCGCGCGTGGCGTACTTCGGCCCGACGCGCAAGCCCGTGGACCTCGAGTACTTCGGCGACGTCGCCGCGCTTGCCGCGGACAGCGACCTGCTGATCCTGACGTGTCCGCTGTCGAGCGCGACGCACCACCTGGTGGATGCACGCGTTCTCGATGCATTGGGACCAAAGGGTTTCCTGGTCAACATCTCGCGCGGCCCGGTCGTGGACGAGCAGGCCCTGATTGCTGCCCTTGCCGCCGACCGGATCGCGGGTGCGGCGCTCGACGTCTTCGAGCACGAGCCGGAGGTGCCCGCCGCGCTGCTGAACGACCGCCGGCTGGTGCTGACGCCGCACATCGGCTCGGCTACCGAGGAAGCCAGGCGCGGCATGGCCGAGCACGTCGTCGATTCGCTGGCGCGTCATTTCGAGCTCGCGGGCCCGCGCGCCGGCCGGCCACAAACCGCTTAAGCCTGCGAACTGCCCCGGGGCCGTCGCGCAGGCGGCCCTGACCCATCGCTTACTGCGGCTACGGCTTGCAGCGTGTAGTGGTACGAAAGCTCGGCGCTGCTCGTCCAGCATGAGGCTTGACACGACGCCAAGGTCAAGAGACGCCGTAGCCCACCTCTTAGTTGGCGCAAGCATCCAGAACCAGCTGGCGCGCCAAGCGCTGGCCCAGGCGCCCCTCGAAGCCAGCTGCAAGCCGGCCGCGGACAGTGATTCACAAGATTCCGCACGCGGCTGCGGTCCAGGCTGACGACACCTGGAAGTGCCTGACTACAGCTGCGGTGGCAGCTTCACTCGTCGGCATAGGGAGCATCGTTCAAAAACGCGACGTCGACCGCGACCGGCACGGTGGAAGAACCGGACACTGAAGTCGACGGCGTATTGAGTTGAGGCGTCATGCCTTTGACAGCTGGCAGTTCTACGCCGCTATAGCGATAAGTCTTCCGATCGAAGTAGTGTCACGGAAGAAAATTGGCAGACGTGCGAAAGACCATTATCACCAGCGATTGCATTGCAGCATGATTTCAATCACGTTACTCATGCAACTTAATCAATACAAGCGACTGCCGTGCGACGGCTTTGCCAAGTAGGCGATCATCATTGCTTGAATGGAGTTGCTCACCCAACTTTATCCAGCTTGAATCTGTCATAGACAGGTTCTTGTAGACGCAGCGGCAGCCGGCCCACGCAGCCAACAGCCGAGCGGCAAGCTTCAGCCTGAAGCTGCTACATGAACCGGAATCTGCTTGCAGCACGCGATTCAAATTCGGCATCATTCCATCCAGCCATCGCATTGGACCGGCATCGTCATCGGTGATGCAATGACTGCGAGGCCTGACGCACAGGCCCGCTGACATCACAGGAGACAAGCGTCATGGCATCACGTCGCACCGCGCTGCAAGCGCTGGCAGCCCTCGCCCTGGCGGCCGCCGGCAGCGTCCAGGCGCAGGCCTGGCCCAACCGGCCGCTCAAGATCGTCGTGCCCAATGCGGCGGGCGGGACCTCGGACATCATCGCGCGGCTCATCAGCAAGCCGCTCAGCGACGCGCTGGGCGTGCTGGTGATCGTGGAGAACCGCGGCGGCGCCGGCGGCAACATCGGTGCTGCTGCGGTAGCGCAGGCTACCGACGGGCACACCATCCTGCTGTGCGACGTGGGCGGCCTGGCCGCCGCGCCGCTGGTCTACAAGGACATGAGCTACGACGTGAGCCGCGACCTGCAGGGCGTGGCGATGCTGGCCTATGCGCCTCACCTGCTGGTCGTGCCCACGGCACTGCAAGCCTCCAGCCTGAAGGAGCTCGTGGCCCTGTCCAGGTCTTCGCGGCTCAACGTCGCGGTGCCGGGGTCGGGCACCCCGAATCACCTGGCCACCGTGCAGTTGGCCCAGCTCACCGGGCTGCGCTGGCAGTACGTGCCCTACAAGGGCGGCGCGCCGGCCGTGGCCGATACCATGGCCAACAACACGCAGGCAGTCCTGAACGGCATGCCGGCCACGCTGCCGCTGGTGAAGGCCGGCAAGCTCAAGGTCATCGGCGTGTCCAGGGCCGCCCGCTCGCCGCTGTTGCCCGACGCGCCCACGCTGGCCGAGCAGGGGGTGAGCGACTTCGTCTCCGGTACCTGGCAGGGCGTGACCGTGTCGTCCAAGCTGCCCAAGGAGCACGTGGCGCGGCTGAGCACCGAGCTCTCGCGCATCGTGCAGTCACCCGCCTTGCGCGCGCAGCTGACGGAAGCCGGCATGGAGGTTTCCGCCCTGGGAGCGCAGGACACCACCGACTTCATCGCCAAGGAGCGCACGCGCTGGGCCGAGGTCGTGAAGCAGGCCGGCGGCCAGATCGAGGGCGGGCAATGACGGCACCGCAATCAAAGGACACCGGGTGCGAACACGGCACGCGGCGGTACACCGCCGAGTCGCTCACCAGCTTCGGCCAATCCCTGTTCGAGGCCGCCGGCATGGAGCGGGACAAGGCCGCCGAGGTGGCACGGCTGCTGGTGCTCACCGACATGATGGGGCGGCGCACCCATGGGCTGGCCATGGCGCCGCTGTACCTGGCCGACATCACCAGGGGCGGCATGGCCCTGCGCGGCGAGCCCGAGGTGGTCGCTGACAGCGGCGCGGCTGTAGTTTGGGACGGCGGCTACCTGCCCGGGCTGTGGCTGATGAGCCGTGCCATTGACATGGGCGTGCAGCGCTCGGCTGAGCTGGGCGTGGTGACGGTGGCGATCCGCAAGAGCCACCACATCGGCTGCCTCGCGGCGCTGACCAAGCAGGCTGCGGACCGCGGCTGCGTGGCGGTTATCGCCAATTCCGAGCCCGCGGCGCGGCGCGTGGCGCCCTACGGCGGCACCGAGGCGCTGTTCACCCCGAATCCCTTCGCCGTCGGCTGGCCCGGCCCCGGGCATCCCGTGCTGGTGGACATGTGCGCTTCCATCACCACGACCTCCATGACACGCCAGAAGCACGCCGCGGGCGAGCAGTTTGAGCATCCCTGGCTGCTGGACGCACAGGGGCGGCCCACGCGCGACCCGGCGGTACTGGAGCATGCTGAACCGCGCGGCTCGCTGCAGCTCGTCGGCGGCCAGGAGTACGGGCACAAGGGCTTCGGACTGGCACTGATGATCGAGGCGCTGTCGCAGGGGCTCTCCGGCCACGGCCGACTGGACACGCCCAAGCGCTGGGGCGGCAACGTGTTCCTGCAGGTCATCGACCCGGCCTTCTTCGCCGGGCGCGAGGCTTTCGTCGCGCAGACCGACCACCTGTCGCAGCAGTGCAGGGCCAACCGCCCCATCGACGCGTCGCGGCCGGTGCGCATGCCCGGCGACCAGGCGGCGCGCCGAGAGCAACAGGCTCGCGCCCATGGCGTGGCCTATCCCTCCGCGACCTGGAATGCGCTCGCGGACTGGGCGCAGCGGCTGGATGTCGGCATGCCCCCGGTAGACTGAAGGCCCGATTTGCGCAGCCTTTGCGCGCCGTGCCCCTGCCGCGGGCGCCGCATGTTGCCCGCCATGTTCCAGTTCAGCCAGATCCGCTGCTTCGTTGCGCTTGCCACCGAGCTGCACTTCGGCCGCGCGGCACAGCGGCTGAACATGACCCAGCCGCCGCTGAGCCGGCAGCTGCAGCAGCTGGAGCACGCACTGGGCGTGCGGTTGCTGGAGCGCGGGCCGCACGTGGTGCGCCTCACGCCGGCGGGACAGGCCTTCCTGCCCGAGGCGCAGCGGCTGCTGGAAGTGGCGCAATCGGCCGCGCTGGCCGCGCGGCGCGCCGAGTCGGGCGAGGAAGGCAACATCGCGCTGGGCTACGTCGCCGGCGCCAGCTTCACCCTGCTGCCCCGCATCGTGGCAGCGGCAGCCGCGCAGCTGCCACGCGTGCAGATCGTGCTGCGCGACATGAGCTCATCGGAACAGCTCGAAGCGCTGCGCACCGGGCGCATCGACGTGGGCATCGTGCGGCCGCCGGTGGCCTTGCCGGACCTGGACAGCACCACGCTGCTACGGGAGCCGTTTGTCGTGGCCTTGCCCGCAGGACATGCGTTGGCCACGCGTCGGCGGCTGCAACTGCGGCACCTCGATGGGCAGCCCCTGGTCATGTACGAGCCAGGCCAGGGTGGGCGCATGTACGAGTTGCTGACCAGCGTGTTCCATGCCGCGGGAGTGACGCCACGCTATGTGCAGTACGTGCGCCAGACCTACTGCATGTTGGGGCTGGTCGCCAGCGGTATCGGGCTGGCGCTGCTGCAGCGCTCAGCCGGTTGCCTGTCGATGGAAGGCACCGTCATGCGCCCCATTGCCTTGCCCGCGCATGCGGTGTCGGAAATGTGCCTGGTCTGGCGGCGCAAGGATGTGGAAGAAAAACCGGTGGTCGCCCGGTTCACTGAACTGGTACGCGCTGCAAACGCCTGAACGGCAGCTCATGGCCGAGGCCATTCGGACCCGCGGCCCACGACTCGCAGCACCCTTACCTGCTCTGCTTCACCCATTGCGCAACCGCTTCAGCCAGCGCGCGCTCCCGCGCTGAAGCGTTGCAGCCAGCAGCCGGATCGGCGAGGTGCTGCTCCAGCGACCAGCCCTTGGGACGGCCGGCCTCCCACCAAGTTCTGGCAGCGGCGGCCAGTGCCAGCATCTGCGGCGACACCTCGCACGTGGTGTCGTTGCTGGCCTGGAATTCCGACCCGCTGGGTGGCTTGGCGCTTACTGGACCAGGACCGAACGCGTACTGCAACATCATCCCCACGGGGCTGGATCTGTTCATGGGCACCCTCCTTCAGAAACGCGTTCACAGCATCAATGTATCGCGCCCGCTGTACTGAACAGGCACAGCAACGTCCGTGTACTGCCGCCCTTGCCGCATCTCTGCAGCGCTTGGCACTGCAGCGCTCAAGGCCCAGCCCGCTCGTTCGCCTGGGGTGTCAAAAGGGCACGGCACTTGTCGCGTCAATAATCCCGGCTGTCACAACACCGTTCGTTCCGTTGAGGGAGTAACCCACGATGCCGACCAGGAAGACCGTTGCCACCAAGAAGGTGGCCGCAAAGAAGGCCACGCCCATTGCCAAGAAGGCGGCGTCGAAAGCCGTGCAGCCAGCGGCTGCCGCAGCCACGTTCCGCACGAAGATCGACTTGGCCAATCTCGCAGTAGGCGCCAAGACCATCAAGCAGCTCTCCCGCGCGGTGGCCAAGCTGGCGCAGACGCTGGCGAAGATGGACCAAAACGGCGCCGTGCGGCTGGAGCAGCCCGTGACGCCCAAGGGCGCGCACCTCGTCACGACCGACGCCAAGGCTGCCAAGCGCTTCGGCATGGAGGAAGGCCGTGCCCCGCGCGGCGCCAAGACGGCTGCGCCGGCGGCCAAGAAGGCCGCTGCTGCACCGGCTCCGGCGCCGGCGCCTGCGAAGAAGGCTGCCGCCAAGAAGGCCGCTGCGAAGAAGACGCGCACCCAGGCTGCGACGGCAGATGCTGCCCAGTCGGCCGAAGCGCTTGACGCCGCGACGCCCGCAGCGAAGAAGGCGCCCGCGAAGAAAGCTGCTGTCAAGAAGGCTCCGGCGAAGAAGGCTGCGGGCAAGCAGGCCGCGCGCAAGACAAGTGCTGCCAATGGCGGAAACGGTCCAGCACATGCTTTGGGCGGGGAATCCGCCGCCGCGCCTGAGGCACCGCCGGCCACGGACACGCCGGGCGCCGAGGCCACCGCGTCCTGACGGCTGCCTCAGCCTTGACCCACCCTGCCCGCTGCCCTGCCGGACTCGCGCCCTGGGGCAGGGATTTTCATGGCCCGGCCGCTCAAGTCCCGAGCGAAGAACGAACATCACGGCATGGCAACTTGGGGGGATGCCGTGAGAGAGCTGCGTGTGACGATTCCGCAAGGCGTCGAGTTCGCGGACCTGCGCTTGTCGCGTGATGTGGTCAATGGCCGCGTGCGCTTTTCCATGGCGCCCATCGCAGCGATCTGCGAGGCCAGTGCCCTGGACCTCGATGAGATGGTGGACGGGGCGGAGCCGCTCGTGGTGCTGCTGATTGCGGCTTGGTACCGGGCGCACCGCAGTGAAGGCGGCGCACCGGACCCGGTGCAGGAGGATCTGCTTGAAGAAAACCGCCTGGAGATGGAGCACGGCGGCGGCTTCTCGTACGCGCCGGGGCACGCCTGAAGGCGCGGCATGCCGGGCTCGGTGCTGATCCTGCCGCTTCACCAGCAGGAGCCCGAAGACTTCAGCCGCTGTACGCTGGCGACTCCTTGGGCTGATGAGGCTCCGACGCCAGCTCGGCGAACCGCAGCACGGCGTCGCTCCAGTCGCATTCGGCCTCGACCCGCTTGAGCGCATCGACTGAAGATTCGCCCAGGTTGTCGAACTTCGACTTCCTCACGACCCGGCCGCGCCTGAAAACCACCCTCAACAGCGACATCTCCCTCAGCTCCTGCAACTTGCGTCAACGCCACCCGAATTGACGCCGAATCCGATTACACAGCGTTGACGCGTCGCGTCGCGTCGCGTCGGCGACACGCCGCGGCAGTGCCCTTCAGCTGCGGAATCAGGCCGGTGGCTGTTGCTGCCCCTGGCCTTCGCGACTTGCCTCAGCGCGATCCCCAACAAGCCGGGCCCTCGCCTGCGCTTCCATCTCGCGCACCCGCTGCGCCAGATCGGGCGGCAGACAGACCTCCACACGCACCCAGTCCCTCGGGGCATCCTGGGCGGCAGCGAGCACCCGATCGACGATGGCGGTCAGGCGCGGCTCGACGGATGCAGCTGCCCGAGCGCGTACAGCGACGCCCGTGCCGTGACCTTGCCTCGAAAAACGTAGTTCTTGCTGACGGTCCAATCAGAGCAAGGAGGTACTGGATGAAATAGAAGCAGGCCCGCGCCAGGTACACGCTGGAGTCCAAGCTGGAGGCGGTCAGGCTGGTCCATGACGGGCAGTCGGTAGGCGTGACGGCGAAGGTCCTGGGGGTGCCCAAGGCGACTTTGAGCAACTGGGTGCGTGACGCGGCCAAAGGGACGCTGCAAGGCGCTGGCGACAAGGTCGTGACGCCCGAGCAGATGGAGATCGCGCGGCTGCGTGCCGCGCTTGCGCGCGTGAAGATGCAGCGCGACATCCTGGAAAAGGCGACGGCGTACTTCGCGAAGGCGCAGGGGTGAAGTACGCCTGGATAGAGCGTCAGGGCCAGCAATGGCCGCTGTCGCTGGCCTGCGAGGTGCTGCGCATGAGCGTCAGCGGGTACCTGGAACATCGACGCCGGCGCGACGCACGCAAGCCCAGCCGGCCGGGGTCGGGCAGGCTCAGCGACGAGATGCTGCTGGTGCACATGCGAGCCATCCATGCGGAGGTTCGTCAGGAGAACGGCTGGCCGCGGATGTGGAGGGAGTTGCTGGGGCGGGGTCACCGCGTGAGCAAGGAGCGTGTGCGCCGCCTCATGAGCCCGCACGGCATCCGGGCTCGCGGCAAGCGCAAGTTCGTCGTCACCACCGACAGTCGGCATAACTTGCCAATGGCACCGGACCTGCTGCAGCGCAACTTCAGCCCCGCGGCTCCCAACCAGGTCAGGAGCAGCGACATCACCTGCATCCCGACCGACGAAGGTTGGCTGTACTTGGCTGCCGTGCTGGACCTGCACAGCCGCCAGCTGGTGGGCTGGAGCATGAAACCCCACATGCAAACCAGCCTGGTCACGGACGCGCTGCGCATGGCCTGGTTCCGGCGCCAGCCCGAGCCCGGGCTCGTCTTCCACTCCGACAGGGGCAGTCAATACTGCAGTCACGAGTTCCAGAGAGTCTTGCGTGGCTATGGCATGCGTTCCTCGATGAGCCGCAAGGGAAACTGTTGGGATAACGCCCCGACGGAAAGCTTGTGGGGGCACCTCAAGGTTGGCAGACTGCACGGCCGCAAGTTCGCAACGCTGCGCCAGGCGATGGACGAGGTCGTTGCCTGGATGACCTTCCACAACCATCGCCGACTGCATTCCTCGCTGGGCTACCTGAGCCCCATGCAGTTCGAGCAACGCTGGCAGGCGGCACAGCACAAGAACGCCGCATAGAACGACGGCTAAGAACTGCGGGAAACAGGGGCAAGGTCACCCAGGACATGCCCCCGCGCAGGCAGCCGAGCCCGGCCGGGACCTATTTCCCCGGTGGACTGAGCATCGGCCTGATCGGCGACGACTACGCCGACGACAAGACGGTGAACTGGGCGCTGGTGCAGTGGGACATGACGCCGGTGATGCCTTGAACCGGGTTCGGTAGACAACGTGACCTGTAGCTTCGGCCACGGTGCACAGGCCTTAATGATGAGAAAGCTGCGCTTACCAATTTCTCGCCAGTGCTTTGAAAGGCAGGAGCTGTCCCACTGAAGCCGTGCGAGCACCCCTGACGCGCTATCGCTCGAACAACTTGGCCTGCGGCCGCGTGGAGACAAGATGGCCGCGCGCTGCCTTCTTCTGCGCGGCCAGCACGTGCTGACCGAACGCCAGGCGCAGCCGCTCGGTGGCACGCAGCTCGGCCTCCGTGACAGGACCCTTGGCACGCTGCATCTGGGCCTGCAGGGCACGAAACGGCGCGGTGCGCGCGAAGGACGCCAGCAGCCCCGCCTGCGTGGTGGCGTCGAGCATCAGATAGGCCGCGAATCCCTGCTCGCCGCCCTGCTCGTACTCGCGCTGCAGCCGCGTCGCGGCCGGATCGGCCACGGGCGTTGCTGTCTCGGCTGCGCCAGGCAGGGATGCCGCAGCAGCGCCTGGGGCCTGCTCCTGCGCGGGCACCGGTGCAGCGGGTGCCGGCAGCGCATCCTCCAGCTCGGCCGTCGGGATGGTCCAGCCCTCCTCTAGCGCTTTGAGCAGCAGCTTGCCCGGGGCATGCACCTTCTTGCCGCCCTTCCTCATGCGGTGGCGCACGAAGGCGACGGCCGCCTCGATGCGGTCCTGCGTGAAGTCCTGCGGCCGGCGCGCGATGTCCTCGATCTCGCGCGTGCCCAGGCCGAACTCGCCGCGCAGCGTGTTGTAGAGATCCTTGCGCGCCTCGGACTCGTGGAACAGCTGCATGCCGCGGCCCTCCTGCTCGCGGAAGACGAAGCGAACGTGCGTCACCTTCTTCGAGCCGGGCGAGGAGCGCGTCTCGTACTCCACGTGCAGGTCCGATAGCTCGTTGATCTGCGTCCTGGCGATCTCCAGCACGCGGCGCTTGAAGGCCTTGAATTCGTCGGCGTACTTGTCGCCGCTGGCACCGGCCCAGCGCCGTGCCTCGTCGACCGTGAGCCACTCCGTGGGCGAGCCCCGGAAAGCCACCGAGCGCAGCCGCTCGTACAGCGCGTGCGCGTACTGCGACGAGAACGCCGACGTGGTGCGCAGCGACAGGAAGGTGTAGCCGCGCTGGTCCCTTTGCAGCCGGCGGATGGCGGGGTGGAACTGGAAGTACACGCGCCCGCCGGTAACGGCCACCATGTTGACCAGCGAAATTGAGACGAAGTCCTTGACGTCGGCTCCCGGGCGCGAGCTCGCATGCTCGACTTCCACCAGCACGGTGGACTTCTGCGTCTCCCGCAGCGCCTCGCGCATGTGCTTGTAGTTGCGGCTGTCGTAGTTGAGCAGGAAGCGAAACAGCGCCAGGTCGCAGTCGAAGTCGGTGACATCGGGCGCGGCGCCCGAGGCCAGGAAATCCATGACGTTGAGGCTGCGGCGGCCGAGCAGGCTGAGCTCGCCCACGTCGATGAAGACGTTGTTCTTTTTGAACGTGAGGTCCTTGTCGGCATCGGCGATCGTCGCCGCGGTGCCCTTACGCCCGACGGTTTCCTGGAACAGCTCCAGCGCGTACTGCTCGCTGGTGGCGATGCGCTGGGGCGGCTTGGGCACGACGGTGGACTCTGTGGCGATGGATGCGCGAGGCGAGGTCGCAAGGCTAGGACCAAAGGTGACAGCCGTCAAATGTGCCGTCACCTTTGTGCATCACCGGAGCGGCCCTGCCGCGGCCGGTGTGCGCAACACAAATGCGTCACCTTGGCCGCGCCAGGGCACAAGAAAGTCACCTTGCCGTGCCCAGGACCAGCAAAGACGCGACGCGACAGGCACTTAGCACCGTTTGCACAAGGCCGTCACCTTGCACAAATCCGTCACCGCTACGGCACAAATCCGTACCCCTTTGTGCACAACAACGTCACCTTGCTCTGCACAAAGCCGTCACCTTTAGCACAACGGCGTCACCTTGCCGGGGTGGAAAGCACAAGCACGTCACCTTGCTGACAGCAAGTGCCTGTCACGCTTGCATTTTTCGCCTCTCTAATGCTTGCTGGTCTTTTAACTGCTTAAAGGCTTGCCAGCAGTGGCGGGGCAAGATTCAGGAATGCAAAAGCGAGTGTGCCGCCCGTGGCTTGACCGCTCAGTGCTAAGCCGTCTGGGCCGCCTGCAGCATGGCCTTCGCCCAGGAACGGGCAAAGGTGACTTCCTTGTGCTCAAACGACGCGGGAACGACGCCTCAGGAGACGAAGGTGACGTTTTTGTGCTGCAGCTCTGCTGCCGGTGCCGTGCCGAGTACCGCGCTTGCACTGATCCGGCACAAGAACGTCACCTTACTGCAGCATGGCGGGTGCCGACGACTGGCGCGACACAAGAACGTCACCTTGCCAAGGAAGCCCGCCAATAGACCTGCCGTAGCTGCACAACGCCGTCACCTTGGCACGGGGCTTCCACCTCGTAACGTGCCTGGAACCGTTTCCGGCATGCGACGCATTCATTCGTACGTTTTGCATTTTTCGGGCCGATCCGTACAAAATCCGCTGTTCACTACATGGATCGATATGCCAGACACAGCGGTTGCCGCTTCACCGGTCTTCGGCTTGCAAGCGTTGCGCGTGCTCACCGACAACGCCGCCCATCTCCTGAGCGACTTGCGCCAGCGCATGCTGGAGCCCAAGCCGCGCAAGGAGCCACCGGTTTTTCATGGCGGTCAGGTAGCCGCGCTGTGCGGCATCGACGTACGTCAGCAAAACTACCTGCGCGCGCACCGTGACTTGCCCCAGGGATTGCCTGCCGGTCCCGGCGGACGGCGCTCCTATACGCTCAGCGAGACGCGCGCCTGGATCAAGGCGCTGCTGGAAGTACCCAGGCGCCCCGCGGGCGCCGCAGCCTGCACCATTGCCACCGTCAACTTCAAGGGCGGCTCCGGCAAAACCACCACCACGATGCACTTGGCACAGAGTCTGTCGTTGCTGGGCCGCGACGTGCTGGTGCTCGACCTTGATCCCCAGGGCTCGGCCACCGCGCTGGCGGGCTGGCTACCGGGCACCGACGTCACGGAGAAGGACACGGCGCTGGCCATCTTCCGCCCGGAGCCCGACGCGCCCCGGGACCTGGGCTATGCCGTGCGGCCGAGCTACTGGGACGGCATCGACATCGTGCCGGCCACGCCCGACCTGTTCGCGGCCGAAGGCCTACTGCCGCAGATGGCGACGCAGGACAGCGTGTCGTGGTGGGCGCTGCTCTACGACGCGCTGCAACCACTGCGCGTGCGCTACGACTACATCCTCATCGACACCGCCCCGTCGTTGTCCTACATGGCCGTGAACGCCGCAATGGCGGCCGATGGGCTGTTGATGCCGCTGCCCGCCGAGAACCTGGACTACGCCAGCTCGGTGAGCTACTGGACGCTGCTGCAGGACCTGATGGTGACGCTGGGCGAGGGCTACGGCGTGCAGAAGGACTTCTCCTTCATGCGCGTGCTGCTTAACAAGGTCGATGCCACCAACATGGCCAGCGCCATGGTTCGCGAGCGCATCCTGCAGACCTACGGCCCCTACATCCTGCCGGTGGAGATCCCGCGCAGTCCCGTGACCTCCCTGGGCGGGCTGCAGTTCGGCACGCTGTACGACATGACGAAATACGAGGGCAGTGCCCGGACCTATGCCAAGTTGCGCGACGCCACCGACCATGTCGCGCGCCTAATCGACGCCCTGGCATTCTCGACCGTGTGGAGCACCGCAGCATGAGCTTCAAGCACCTGATGGCGCGCAAGGCGGCGTCCGAGGCCGCCAATCCCGTGACGCTGCCGCATGCCGCGGCCGCGCCAGCCGCCCATGCACC
Organism: Azohydromonas aeria; assembly: GCF_009760915.1. Lineage (GTDB taxonomy): Bacteria > Pseudomonadota > Gammaproteobacteria > Burkholderiales > Burkholderiaceae_C > Azohydromonas > Azohydromonas aeria. Next base: position 92,442 of record NZ_VIDQ01000014.1, on the reverse strand, counting down.
CGCCCCGGCACCGGCGGCCGTGCCTGCTCCCACTGCAGCGGCCGCGCCCGCGCACCAAGCCCGCACGGCACCGGGGGCAACGCTCATCCACGGCGCCAACCAGCGCGTGGAAGCGGCCCAGGCGCGCGTGCGCCAGCTCGAAGCCGAGCTGGCTGACCGGCCCCCACTGGAGCTGCCGCTGGAGGCGCTCGACAGCGTGCCGGGACGCCGGCGCCGACTCACGGCTGAGGAATACGCCGAGTTGCGCGAGAACCTGCGCCACAATCCCCTGGTGCATCCGGTCGTCGTGCGGCCGCGCGCGGGTGGGCGCTTCGAGATCGTCAGCGGCGAGAACCGGGTGGCGGTCTACCGGGAATTGGGTCGGACGACGATCCGCGTGTCGGTGCTGGAACTCGGCGACCGGGAAGTCGATCGTGCGGCGTTCTTCGCCAACCTGCTGGCGGCGCCGCTGCCTGACTTCGAGAAGTGGCGGGGTTTTGCTCGGGAAAAGGACAGCAGCGGCGCCACCCAGGCCGAGCTCGCACGCCTGGCCGGGGTACCGGAGGCCACGCTGTCCAAGCTGTTCGCCTTCGCGCGACTGCCCGCCGAGGTGCTGGCCCTGATCGAGCAGCGCCCTGAAAGCATCGGCGCCAATTGCGCCGAGGAGCTGGCCAAGGTCTGCACCACACCGGCCAGCGTCGTGCGCGCAGTCGAGGCGGTGCGCCTGGTCATGGAAGGCCGGCTGCAGCAGCGCCAGGCCGCGGCCCATGTGCGCTCGGCACCCCGCGCTCTCAAGCCGGCATCGAGCCCGGTACGCATCAACGCCGGTCGCTTCCGCTTTGCGGAACTCTCCGTGGGCGAGTCGGCAGTGCGCGTGAATTTCTCGGCCAAGGTCGACATGGCCCGCGTTCAGGCTCGCATGGAAGCGCTGCTCAAGGAGATGGCGGCGGAACTCGTGCAGGAGTCGACAAAAGCCGTGCAGGCCTGATCTCTAATAGAGATTCCTTTGAAATCAAAGACTTGGCGATTTTCGAGACTGGGGAACGCCGCGTCGTGTGGCCCGAGGGAGCGTCATCGCCTGGTTCGGATGCGTCACGGGATTCAATGAAGGCGACCACGCTGCCACGCAGCGGCGGCTTCAGGATGAAGGCAACACTCTGGTGAACGTCGCCACAGGGCGGCGTTTCTCCATGGGGCAGCTGGAAGTCGTGTCGCTTTGCGAGCTGCGGCGGCGCGCCGCGGTGTAGGCGCAGGGCCGGCTGCCGGCACTGGCCAACTGCGCGGCGACATCCGTACGCTGCATCTGGCGCTTGAGCAGCAAGGCGCGCTGATCCAGGTCGCCTTGCAGTTCAACCTGCTGGAAATGGCGGGCCCGGTGTCAGTCCAGAAGACGGCGTGAGCCGCTACGCCGGCGAACCTACCCAGGGGCCCGCCTGCACGATGGCCGCCGGCGCTGGCGCCGGCACGGTCTACTGCGACTACCTGGTGCCGCTGCGAGGCCGGCACGGGCAGACCGCCGAGCGCTAGATCGACAACCCTGGCCGACCTGTGTGCAGCGCTCGGCCACGGCGAGCACCCGCTGTGGACTTGGTGTCAAGCGACACCAGGAACTGACCCCGCGTGTTGCCTCACGAAGGAATGTTACCGGGCGCCTGGATGGCTTCTTGAACGGGGAAGTCAAGGGAATCGACGCCCCATCGACATTGATCGATCCATTGCCGGACTGCTTCAGCACGCCAGATCTCAAGTGCCCGTTGAACGGTTCGCAGGTGCTTCGAAGCAAAGGTTCCAGCAGGCGCAATGTCCAGGAGGCGCTGCAGTACATCCACTGCCGTAATGCCCGGCTGCACTGCGAGCCACTGGCGTATCTGCGCTTCATACTTGTCGAGCATGCGCGGTTGCTTGAGGACCGGTTTACGCCGGTTGTAGGCGTGCCGATGGATAGCCCGCTGCTCGCCCTTTCCATCCAAGTCCTTGGGGGTCAACACAGCGGCCGGCACCTGGCCTTGTTCAGAGATCGAGCCGTCCAGGCCACGGCGGTCCACCCGCCGACCCAGGTCGGCCTGAGCAGCTCGGATCTCAGCGAAGAGCAGAACCGGGTCGGCTGCAGCAAGCTGCCCCTGCAGAGTGTGCTTGGCTTCGCCGCTAACCGCCTCGTGCAGAAGCACCCGGTGCGCCGGTGGTACGGGCGGGTGGTACTGCTTGACGACTTGGGCGCCGACGCGCGTCTTGCTCCTGAGCTTGAAGGACGGCTGCACGAGATTCGTATGCAGCCGGGATGCCCGGTACAGCTTGGTCAGCATCTGCACGGACTCCAGCCCTTCAAAGCGCCCATAGCCGACCAGCCTCCGGACGATGGCTCCGTTCTTTTGCTCAACCCAGGCTTGATCGTTCTTCCGGTAAGCCCGTGCGCGAGTGACCTCCAGCCCTTGCCCGCGGCACCACCCCACGACGCGTTCGTTCATGAAGACGCTGTCGTTGTCGAAGTCCAGCCGAGCAATGGGAACGGGAACAGTTCGCGCGCCTTGGCAATGGCATCGATTACCAAAGCTCCATCACGGGTGAGCACCGGCACGCATTCGGTCCAGCCTGTGGCGATATCGGTCAGCACGAGCGTCTGAACGAAGCTGCCCGACAGGTGCGGTCCGCAGTGAGCGACGAAGTCCACCTCGACATAGCCGGGCACGGGGTCGTTCCAGTCGCCAAAGTTCCTGATTGGCACGGATCTGCGGATCGCAGAACTCTTGCCCGCGGCACGTCGCCTTCCCTTGGCGGCGGCCACTCGCACGGGTGCCAGAAGCCGGTCTATGGTGGCCGGGCTGACCTGCGCGAGTTGGGCCTTCAAGGCAGTATCGTCTTCAAGCTTGCCGTGCTGGATCAAGGCCGGCAGCAGCACCGGGATCATCACCTTGAGCCGCTTGGAGCACACGCGGTCCAACACCTCCCACAGAACACACAGTGCCTCGCGCACCGCGGCGCCGTACCGCGCCCGCGTCCGCCGCTTCTGGGGCTGCGCAGCAGGCCGGGACAGCAGCCGGATTGCATGCTTGCGGCGGTAGCCCGTGATGGCTACGAACTCGTCCAGGATCGTGCTGCGCTCCGCGATGGTGCTGGTTCGATACCGTGCGCCCACTGTCTCAATCAATTCCTTGCGTGTTGCCATGCTGACTCGCCACGTTCTGCTGCTCCGCCCGGACCTTCCGACCGGAGGCAAGTTACGTGAGGCAAGCAGGCGGACAGGATCTCGCCCGGTAGCAAACCGGGTGAGTCAATGCGGATCGGCCTGCGCGTCAACAAGCTCTGGCTCGTGCACAGGTGGATGCCCATGCTCGGCGCCATGCCGCGCATGATCAATGGGCTGCAACGCCATCCGCAGATGGGTTGCCTGCACGCCGAGAGCTGGCTCGGCGGCACCGCCATCATGGTGCAGTACTGGCGCGGCATCGAGCAGCTGCAGGCCTACGCCCACGACAGGACGGCAGCGCACTTGCCGGCTTGGCGCCGGTTCAACCGCGCCGTCGGCACGGACGGCTCGGTGGGCATCTGGAACGAGACCTATCTCGCCTCAGCCGCCAACTGCGAGAGCATCTACGTGAACATGCCGCCGTTCGGGCTGGGCAGGGCGGGGCGGCTGGTCGGAGCCAGCGGCTTCATGTAAACCGCGGTGTCCAGTATGGCGGGACGCCAGGGATCAGCTTCGACATCCAGGGAGTAGCGGCCAGCCACGCCCGGCATGAACGGAGAACCGCCTGCGAATGCCGGGACAAAAGCCGTCTACGAAACTTTGACCTTGTCCAAGTCCTTGTCACGCCTATTCCTTAAACCTGACCAACCAAGCAATGTGCCGATCGGAGGTAATTTGTTTTGCTGTTGATAATGGCAGTTATCAATAAATCAAGATCGATACGGTGGCCTCTCGTTACGATGTCCCAGCATGGTTGGCAGTGACGGTGGACGACACAAGGAGTACAGCGGCGTCACTGGCCCCCAGCGGCCGTTTCAGTGAGGCGCCCCCATGGATGACGTTGTTCAAGTCCAGGACAAGCAGCAACGCCTGGAACGCGCGCTGCGCACGCTCAGCGGTTGTAACCGCGCGTTGCTGCGGGCCACCGAGGAATCGGCGCTGCTGCACGAGATCTGCCGCGTGGTGGTCGATGAAGCCGGGTATTGCCTGGCACGCATCGGCCGGGCCGAGCATGACGCGGAGCAGACGATCACGACGCTGGCGCACGCCGGGCGCGGCCATCACGCCGCGGAGATCAACGCGCTGTGGTGGAGCGACACCGAGCGCGGCCGTAGCGCCACCGGCACGGCCATCCGCACCGGAGTGGAGTGCCTGGTCAACGACGTGCAGTCGCAGGCCTACCCCGCCATGTGGCGCGACTTCGCGCGCCGTCGCGGCCTCGGCTCGGTGCTGGCGCTGCCGCTGCGCATCGAGGGCGAGCTGTTCGGCGCCTTGAGCATCGGCGCCCCCGAGGTGGATGCGTTCGGCAGCCACGAGCGGCAGGTGTTGCGCGAGGTCGCGGACGACGTTGCCTTCGGCCTAGAGTTCCTGCGGCTGCGCCAACGGCGCGAGCAGGCCGAAGCCGAGGTGCTGCGCCTGAACCGGGCGCTGCGTGTGCGCGCGGCCGCCAACCGGGCGCTGACCCAGGCGCAGGACGAGACGGTGCTGCTGCAGGAACTGTGCCGCGTGGCGGTGGAGGGGTGCGGCTACCGGCTGGCGTGGGTGGGCTACATCGAAGCCGACGAGGCCCGGACGATGCGCCCCATGGCCCACGCCGGCTTCGAGGACGGCTTCCTGGCGCTGCGGCGCAGCCTGGCCGCCTCTAGGATCGGCCGCACCATGGCGGCGTGCCTGGACGCGCAGCGGCCGCTCGTCATGCACGACGTCACCCGCAACCCCGCCTACCCGTTTCGGGAGGAGGCGAGACGGCGCGGCTACGGCTCGCTCGTGACGCTGCCGCTGCGCGTCGAGGGCCAGCTCGTGGGGTCGGTGCAGATCCTGGCGGCGGAAACCGACGGCTTCGACGAGCAGGAGGTGCAACTGCTCATGGCCACGGTCGACGACCTTGGGTACGGGCTGGGGGCGCTACGCCACCGCCTCAAGGCGGCGGCGGCCGAGGAAACCATCCGGCGCATGGCTTACTTCGACGCCGTGACCGGGCTGCCCAACCGGACGCGCCTGTGCCAGCTGCTCGGCACGGCCATCGACGCGGCACGGGGCGAGCGGCGCGCGCTCGCCTTCGTGCGCATCGGCATGGCGCACCTGCAGGAACTCAATGCGACGCTGGGCGGCACCGAAGTCGACAAGCTGGTGCAGGCAGTGGCCCAGCGGCTGCAGCAGACGGTGGGCGATGCCGGCACGCTGGGCCGCCTGGCCGACGCCGAGTTCGCGGTGCTGCTGCCGCGCTGTGGCGCCGAGCCGGCCATGGCGCTGGCGCAGCGGCTGGTGGCGGCGCTCGACGATCCGGTCGACGTCGCGGGGGTGCTGCTCGACGCGCGCTCGAATGCCGGCATCAGCCTCTTTCCAGGCCATGGCAAGGACGCCGAGGCGCTGATGCGCCATGCCGGCATCGCTCTGGCGCAGGCACGCGCCTCGGGCAACCCGGTTATGCTTTTCAGGAGCGGATTCGACCGCGACTGCGCCCAGCGCCTAGAGCTCATGGGCGAGTTGCGCAAGGCCATCGAGCGCGACGAGCTGATGCTGTACTGCCAGCCCAAGCTCAAGATCGATTCCGCACAGGTCTGCGGCGCCGAGGCGCTTGTGCGCTGGCAGCATGCCCGCCTGGGACAGGTGAACCCGGGCGACTTCATCGCCCTGGCCGAGCAGACCGGCCTCATCACGCCGTTGACCTACTGGATGCTGGAGGCGGTGTTGCAGCACAGCTATGCCTGGCGCGAACAGGGTCATGCACTGCCCTTGTCGGTGAACCTGTCGGCCCGCGACCTGCACGACCCCAAGCTGCTCGGACGCATCGAGGGAGCACTGGCCACCTGGGGTGCCGAGCCGGACTGGATCGAATTCGAGCTCACCGAAAGCGCACTGATGCTCGACCCGTCGGCCGCACTGGAGAAGCTGCACCAGCTCAAGCGGCTGGACTTGCGCATCGCCATCGATGACTACGGCACCGGATATTCCTCGCTGGCCTACCTGCAACGCCTGCCGGTGGACGCCCTCAAGATCGACCAGACGTTCATCAAGAGAATGAGGCGCGACAGCGACTCGGCGGCGATCGTGCACTCCACGATCGACCTGGCGCACAGCCTGCGCCTGCTCGTCATTGCCGAAGGCGTGGAGGACGATGAAACCTTCAACGATCTCGCCGCCATGGCCTGCGACCAGGCGCAGGGCTATTGCATCAGCCGGCCGCTGCCGGCCGACCAGTTCCAGGGATGGTGCGTGGGCCGGGCTTGACGGCGCCGCAGCTTGCTCAAGAACGGGATCAGCGGCCTTCAGAAGGCGTGCCGCATCCCGAGCATGACCCCCGTCTGCAACTGGCCGGTCACCTGCGTGCTGAGGCATTGCATGCGCTCTATCGGATGAACATCACGCAGGCCACGCTGTTTCCGGATCTTGAGGGCCTGGCGCGGTCGATTGTGAATGAACTCGAAGAAGCTTGGCCGCTGCGAGGATCTGCTGCAGGCATGAATGCCCGTGATCCGTGATGGGCCATGCCGATCGGCGCGTGCTCAAAGAAGCGGCTGCTCGTCCCGGCTCGCATGAGTGTTGATGCCAATCCAGGCTGAAGCATTCACTCCTCGGCCACTGAGGCACACGGCATGGACCATGGGTGTCGAAAGTCTGCCGACCTGCGGCACCGCCTCGCTGGCCTCGTCTTCGCACTGAAGACGAGCCGGGGCGGGCCGCCATCCCCGGGCTGTCATGCTCAGCGCCCGCCCTTGAGCGTGGTGTAGCTGGTGATGAGGTTGCGGTAATCGGGAATGTGGTTGGAGAACAGCGTGCCGAGCCCCTCCACGTCGTTGCGCCAGTCGCGGTGGAGCTCGCAGGCCGCGCCGAACCAAGTCATGAGCTGAGCGCCGGCCTCGCTCATGCGGCGCCACGCCGCATCGCGGGTCATCTGGTTGAAGGTGCCTGAGGCGTCGGTGATGACGAACACCGCGTAGCCTTCGGCGAGTGCCGACAGTACCGGGAACGCCACGCAGACCTCGGTCACGACGCCGGCGATGATCAGCTGCTTCCTGCCCGTGGCGTTGACGGCGTTGAGGAAGTCGGCGTTGTCCCAGGCGTTGATCTGGTCCGGTCGCGGATGAAGGGCGCGTCGGGGAACAGGGCCTTCAGCTTAGGCACCAGCGGGCCGTTGGGGCTGTCCTCGAAGCTGGTGGTCAGGATGGTGGGCAGCTTGAAATGCTTGGCCAGATCGGCCAGCGCCAGCACGTTGTTCTTGGACCGGTCGGGCTCGATGTCACGCACCAGCGACAGCAGGCCTGACTGGTAGTCCACCAGCAGCACGGCGGCGTTGTCCCTGTCCAGACGCTGGTAAGGCTTGTAGCTCGTGAGATCTCCTTGCGCCGTCGGGCGCCGTTCGTCGAGGCTGTCACCTGCAGGACGTCGTCTTTGATACCCCGGCCGATGGCAGTGATCAAACACGACTTCCAGGAAGCTCCGCCGTAGGACCGCATGAGGCCTGCGTACCGTCGGCAATGTCTGACGTCGTGATCGTGCTTCAACACGGCCCGGCCGATGGGGCGAGGCGACGCCCGCTCGCAGCGCGGCACGGCCGCAGGTTGCCCGAACTGCGGCGGGCCGAATCGGCGGCTGTGCTCCTCGCCGATTCATGCCGCTGATAGATCCCATTTCGCTTCTTGAGTGGTTCGAGGAGGAGGCTCTTCCTAAGCTGGTCTTCACCGAAGGCCCGTCGGGCCCGGCCGGATTTCGAACCACCCAAGGAGACCTGTCATGCAAGTGCTGCTTCGCGGCCTTCACCGCCGCATGGCCGTGGCCGTCGCGGCCACGGCCGCCGCCACTGCCTTTCCGGCGACGGCGCAACAGACCATCAACCTGACTATCGGCGCCAGCCACCCCACGGTGGTGCCCTGGGTCGGGCTGATGCAGTCCTACTTCCAGCCCGAGGTCAACAAGCGCCTGGCCGAGGCGGGCAACCGCTACCGCATCGCCTGGCGCGAGGGCTATGGCGGCGTGCTCTACAAGCCCAACGCCACGCTCAGCTCGCTCGGACAGGGCGTGGTGGACGTGGGCTGGGTCTTCGCCGCCACCGAAGGCGCCAGGCTGCCGCTGTCGCAGGTGTCGAGCTACGCGCCGGCGCTCACCGGCGATCCGCGCCAGGTGATCGACATCTTCAATCGCCTGGTGCCGTCCACGCCGGCGCTCAAGGCCGAGTGGGAACGCAACAACGCCGTGTTCCTGGCGGCGACGGCCGCCGACACGCTGGACCTCTACACCACCTTCCCCGTCAACGGCCTCGCGGACCTCAAGGGCAAGAAATTCGCCGCCTCCGGCGCCGTGGCGCTGATGGCCGGCGGCGCGGGCATCGTGCCGGTCAACAGCGCACTGCCCAGCTACTACAACGACGTCAAGACGGGCGTGGTCAGTGGCGTCATCACCATCGCCTCCGGCGCGATCGGCATCAAGCTGCACGAGGTCACGCCCTACATCACGCAGGTGGACCTGGGCTCCTTCCTCTCCGGCGCACTGGCGGTCAACAAGGACAGCTGGAACCGCCTGCCGGCCGAGGTAAGGTCCGTGATGCAGGCCGTGGCGCGGGACTACAGCCGTCGCCTGGGAGAGCTGATGCTCGACAGCCGCAAGGCCGCCCTGCAGGTCATGGTGGAGCGCGGCAAGTCCCAGAACCCGCCGGTTCGCATCAGCGCGCTGCCGGCTGCCGAACGCGAGGCCTGGATCAGGGCGTTGCCCGCACTGGGTCGGGACTGGGCCAAAGGCCTGGACGCCAAAGGCCAACCCGGCACGCAGGTGCTGACGGCCTACATGCAGGCCGTGCGCCAGCTCGGCGTCGCGCCTCTGCGCGAGTGGGACAAGTGACGAACCGCCAGCGACTTTGGAGAACCGCCATGTCCCACGGAGCTGATCTTCACGACAACACGCAGGCCGGCGCGCGCACCGCGCCCTCAAGCCTCTTCGGCTGGGCCGTCGATGGCTTGGCCAGCCTGGGTTCGCTGCTCATCGCGGCGATGATGCTGCTGGTGTGTGCGGACGTTGCGTCGCGCAACCTGTTCGACGGTCCGATCACCGGCGTCACCGAGCTGGTGGCACTGTCCATCGTCGCCATCGTGTTCCTGCAGCTGGCCAGCGCGCTGCGCCACGGCCGTCTCAGCCGCGCCGAGATCTTCATCGACGGCTTTCGTCGGCGCCACCCTCGCGCCGGCGCGCTGCTGCAGGCCGTGCTGCTGGCCTGCGGCGCGGCCTTCTGTGGCGTGGTCTTCATGGCCACGCTGGAGCCCTTCGCCCAGGCCTGGACGGAGAACGACTTCATCGGCGTCGAGGGCGTCTTCACCGCGCCGACCTGGCCGGTGCTGCTGGTCTCGCTGATCGGCTCGGCCGCCACGCTGGTGCAGTTCCTGCTGCTGGCCGTGGCCGAACTGCGCCAGGCCTTCGGCGCCAAGCGCTCTTCCGTCGCCTACGGAGCCTGATCATGAGCGGCATCGAGATCGGAATGTTTTCCGTGCTGGTGCTGCTGGGCGCCGTCGTCGCAGGCATGCACATCGCCATCGCGCTGGGCCTGACCTCCTTCGCCGGCATCCTGCTGCTCAAGGACGGCGGCCTGGCTGCGCGCATGGTCGCCGCAGCAGCCAACGATGCGCTGCAGGACCACACTTACGGCGTGGTCCCGCTGTTCGTGCTGATGGGGCTGCTGGTCAGCGTCTCGGGCGTCGGGCGGGAAACCTTCGACGTGTTCGAGTGGCTGTTCCGGCGCATCCGAGGCGGCCTGGGCGTGGCCACGGTGGGGGCCAACGCCGCCTTTGCGGCCATCACGGGCGTCTCCATCGCCTCGGCCGCCGTCTTCACCAAGGTGGCGGTGCCGGAGATGGTGCGCCACGGCTACGCGCCGCGCTTCGCCGTGGGTGTCGTGGCCGGCAGCTCGGTGCTGGGCATGCTGATCCCGCCCAGCCTGCTGATGATCATCTACGGCGTGCTGGCGGAGGAGTCGGTCGGGCGCATGTTCCTGGCCGGCGTCATTCCCGGCGCACTGCTGGCGCTGCTGTTCGGCGGCCTGATCATCGGCATGGCCTGGCTCGCTCCTGGGCGGATGTTCGCCGCGCCTGACGCTGCGAAGGTGCTGGCGGCCACCCTGGCCGAGCCGGTGTCCTCGGTGTTGAAGAAAGGCGTGCCCATTCTCGGCCTGATCGTGCTGGTGCTGGGCGGCCTGTACGGCGGCCTGTTCACCACCACCGAGGCCGGCGCGGTGGGTGCGGCTGGCGCTCTGGCCATCGCGCTGGCCAAGCGGCGGCTGGGCGGCGGCAACCTCTGGCGCGTGCTGGTGGAGACCGGCCATGTGACGGTCTCCATCCTGTTCCTGATTCTGGCCGCCGCGCTCTACAGCCGCATGCTCGCGCTCAGCGGCCTGCCGGCGGGCATTGCCGACTTCATCACGCAACTGGACCTGGGCTTCTACGGCTTCCTGGTGCTGTACCTGGCGATCGTGCTGCTGCTGGGCTGCCTGATCGACTCGGTGTCGATCATGCTGATCCTGCTGCCCATCGTGCTGCCGGTGGCCTCGGCGCTGGGCATGGACCTGATCTGGTTCGGCATCGTCACCATCGTGGCGGTGGAGATCGGCCTGCTGACGCCGCCCTTCGGCATCTCGGTGTACACGGTGAAGTCCACGCTGGACGATCGCCGCATCACCACGCGCGACGTGTTCGCCGGCACCGCGCCCTTCGTGCTGGCCATGGCGGCGCTGCTGGGCCTGCTGATCGCCTTTCCGGCGCTGAGCACCTGGCTGGCGCGGATGTGAGCATGCTCCTGTGTCTGCACAGGCGGGCGGCGGCCGTTGGGCCGGCCGCCTGTTGTTTCGTGTCCTGCGGCCTACCCGCGCAGGCCTTGCACGAACATGTAGGCCGCCAAGGCCCACAGCACCACGGCGAACGCGCGGCGCAACCGCCGTGCGGGCAGGGCATGCGCGGCCCGCGCGCCCAACTGCGCCGCCGGCACGCTGCACAGCGCCACGCCCACCAGTGCGATCCCGTGGAAGTAACCCCAGGCGCCGGGAATGGCCGCGCGCAGATCCCAGCCGGCCGCCGCGTGGCCGGCGACGTTGGACAGCGCCACCGGCAGGCCCAGCGCGGCGCTGGTGGCCACCGCGGCGTGCAGCGGCACGCTGCAGGCCACCATGAAGGGCACGGCCAGGAAACCGCCGCCCGCGCCTACCAGGCCGGAGAGCGTGCCTATGCCGGTGCCCACGGCCGCCATGCCCGGCGTGCCGGGCAGGCCGCGGCGGGGCGGGGCGGAGCCGGAAGCCAGCATGCGCCAGCCGCTCCAGGCCACGAAGGTGGCAAAGCCCAGGGCCAGCCATTGACCCTTGAGGTGTGCAAAGAGACCGATGCCGCCGATCAGGCCGCCGAGCACCACGCCCGGCGCCAGGCGGGCCACGATGTCCCAGCGGATCACGCCGCGGCGCTGGTGGGCCAGGACGCTGGACACCGAGGTCACGACGATGGTGGCCATCGAGGTGGCGATGGCGACCTTGACGGTGAGACCGGGGTCGCCAATGCGCGGACCCAGGATGAAGGTCAAACCGGGGACGAGCAGCATGCCGCCGCCAATGCCCAGCAGGCCGGCCAGGAAGCCCGCCGCCAGGCCGAGAACGGCAATCGGCAGGAGCAGGGAAAGGTCGAAAATGTCCATGGTGCTTGGGGGTTGAATAGAGTGGATGAGCGGGCATCCATCCTCGAACGCACCCTCGCCATGGAACAGACCGCCCGCTGGATGCCGGACATTCACGCGCTGGATGAAACCTGCGCTGCCGCGTGCCGCGTGCCCCTGGAGGAGCAACGCCGCCATGCAAGCCTTGCCTGACCTGAACCTGCTGCGCGTTTTCGACGCCATCGTCACGGCCGGCAGCCTGACCCGCGGCGGCGAGCGCCTGGGCCTGTCGCAGCCGGCCACGAGCAACGCGCTGCTGCGGCTGCGCCGCCATTTCGGCGACCCGCTGTTCGTTCGCTGCGGCCGCGGGCTGCAGCCCACCGAGCGCGCGCAGGCCATGGCGCCGCTGGTGCGGCAGGCGCTGGAACTGCTGGACCGCTCCTTCGAGATGCAGCCCGCCTTCGAGCCGGCCCAGGCCACGCGCAGCTTCCACCTGTGCACCACCGACGTGGGCGCCCTGGTGCTGCTGCCAACGCTGCTGCGAGAGCTCACCGCGATCGCGCCCCGGGTACAGCTCAAGGTCGGCCAGTACCCTGCGCGCGAGGTGCGCGAGCGCTTTGCTGACGGCGAGCTGGACCTGGCCATCGGCCACCTGCCCGCGCTAGAGGGCGGCATCGTGCAGCAGCGCCTGTTCGAGGACCGCTACGTCGCCATCGCTCGCGCGCAGCATCCGCGCCTGCGCGAGGCCGCTGGCTCGCATGCGCTGCGCGGCGAGGCCTTCGTGGCGGTGGCCTCTCCCGGCACCGGCCACGGCCAGCTCAAGGACCGGCTGCAAGCCGAGGCGCTGCACGTGCGGCTGGAGCTGCGCGAGTTCGGCCCCGTGCTGCCCCTGGTGGCGGGGTCGGACCTCGTGGCCCTGGTGCCCGGCCGGCTGGCCGCCACCGCTGCCCTGGGCAGTCTGCGCGTGCTGGAGGCGCCCATCGAGCTGCCGCCCTTCACGGTGCGCCAGTTCTGGCACCAGCGCAGTCACCAGGACCCCGCCAACGCCTGGCTGCGCGGCACGCTGCGGCGGCTGTTCGGCGGCGGGGTGGACGTCCCGCCGCCGCCGCTTTCATCCGCGGCCTGAATGGGCGGCATTCAGCCGCTGCGCTGTTTCATGATGCGAGCCATCGGTAAGGTGCTTTCCGTCGCAACCAACGGAGAAACCCATGTCGATGTGGCTGGACCTGGCGTCATGCCCGCACCGTATCGCTTACGCCGATGCTGGCGGTGTGCGCACCCGCTACCTGGAGGCGGGCAGCGAACACCCTGAGACCCTGCTGCTGCTGCACGGCAGCGGCGGCTACCTGGAGGCCTACACGCGCAACATCGCAGACCACGCGCGGCACTTTCGCGTCATCGTCCCGGACATGCTTGGGCACGGCTACAGCGACCGGCCTGACCATCCCTACGAGCCGCGGCATTACGTGGCGCACCTGCTGGCGCTGATGGATGCGCTGGGCATAGAACGCGCGCATGTCTCCGGCGAGTCCTTGGGCGGCTGGGTCGCGGCCCGGCTGGCGACGACCGCGCCGCAGCGCGTCTCCCGCCTTGTGCTCAACACCGCGGCCGGCGTGCACTACGACCCGGCGGTGAGCGCGCGGGTGCACGCGCTGTCCATCGAGGCGGCGCGTGCTCCCACGCGCGAGTCCGTGCGCCGGCGGCTGGAGTGGCTGCTGCTGGACCCGTCGCAGGTCAGCGACGAGATGGTGGAGCTGCGGCACCGCATCTACAGCCAGCCTGGCTTTGGCCGGACCATGGAACACATCATGTGCCTGCATACCGCGGAGTACCGGCTGCCCAACCTGCTGACGCCGCGGGAGCTGGGCCGCATCGAGCAGCCCACACTGGTGCTGTGGACGGAGCACGACCCCGGCAGCAGCCTGCAAGTGGGCCGCAACCTGGCCGACGCCATCCCCGGCGCGCGCTTCGTCGTCATGGAACGCTGCGGCCACTGGCCGCAATTCGAGGACCCGCAGACCTTCAACCGCGTCCACATCGATTTCCTGAAAGGGGCCTGAGATGCACCGCACCGACTCCGCCCTCTGGCCAGCGACGCTGGACCACCTGCGCCTGGACTCGCCCGATCCGCAGGCGCTGGCGCGCTTCTACCGTGACGTCCTCGGCATGGCACCTGCCGTGCTGTCTGAGGACCTGGTGCTGGCGCAGGGTCCCGGGCGCCGGCTGCTGCTGGGCCGCGGCGAGCGCGGACACCATCCTTTCAGCGCCTGGCGTATCGAGCATGCCGACCAGCTTGCCGCACTGCGGCACCGGCTCGAGGCGGCCGGCGTGCCGCTGCTGCAGTCGCCGACGCCGCTGTTCGAGCCCGGCGCCGTGGCGGTACGCGACCCGGACGGGCGGCTGGCCGTGTTCGGGCTGCCGGTGCAGATGGGAACTGCAGCGTCTGCAGCCTCGACCCGCGCCGCCGCGTTGCCGGCACGCCTGCAGCACGCGGTGGTGGCGACCACGCAGCTGGAGCCGCTGCGCACCTTCTATGCCGATGTGCTGGGCTTCGCCGTCTCCGACACGGTGCTCAAGAGCCAGGAGCACGAGCCCCCGGGGCAGGCCCACGTGCACTTCTTCCGTGCCGATCCCGAGCACCACAGCCTGGCCGTGTTCACCGGGACCAGCGCGCGCCATGACCACCATTGCTACGAGACCACCTGCTGGAACGACCTGCGCGACTGGCTGGACTACTTGGGCGATCTCGACATCGCGCCCTGGTGGGGGCCGGGCCGGCACGGGCCGGGGCACAACCTCTTCTTCATGATCAAGGACCCGGACGGCAACAACATCGAGATCTCGGCCGAGCTAGAAGTCATGACGCGCGTGCAGCCACCCCGGCAGTGGCCCAACTCGCGCCGCATGTACAACCACTGGGGCACGTCCTGGGTGCGTGCCTGATGGCCACTGTCTCTCCGAAGGCCGGGCCGCCGGGGCAGATTGCGGCGCTGAATCGGTCGAATTTCGCAACTACATTGGTCGCGCCGCCCCGCGTTGCCAAGAATGCGAGCCATCGAGACCACGCTTCAAGGAACAGCACCCATGAACGATCTTGGCGGCTACACCATCGACGATCTGGAAGTCGGCATGAAGGCCAGCTTCTCCAAGACCATCACGGATGCGGACATCGTGCTGTTCGCCGGCGTCTCCGGCGACCACAACGCGGTGCACACCAACGAGGCCTTCGCGGCACGCACGCCGTTCAAGGGGCGCATCGCCCACGGCATGCTCAGCGCCAGCATCATCTCCGCCGCCATTGCCAATCGGCTGCCCGGTCCGGGCAGCATCTACCTGGGCCAGAACCTGCGCTTCGTCGCGCCGGTGCGCCCGGGCGACACCGTGAGCGCGACCGTCTCAGTGACCAGGGTGCAAAAGGACAAGGGCATTGCGCATCTTGAAACCGTCTGCACGGTGCACGACTCGCTGGTGGTGATCACGGGCGATGCCGTGGTCAAGGTTCCCCGCTCAGCAGGGGCGTCCTGAGCGCGGCCCGGTGCGAGCCCGGTGCAGGCCCGGCGTGCCGGCTGCGCGCCGTCGAAGCGCGGCCGCCGTGGGGCTTGTCCCCTGGCGCCACGTTGGGCGCCATGCTTAGCATCCCCGGCGAAGCGGGCGGTCCCGCGCCCGCATGCTGGAGGTCCCCATGACAGCACCGCGGATCGACCTCAACCTGCTGCTCGTGTTCGAGGCCGTGCTCGAAACCCGCAGCACCACGCTGGCCGCGGCCAACCTCGGCCTGACGCAGTCGGCGGTGAGCAACGCGCTCAACCGGCTGCGCTCCTCGTTGGGCGACCCGCTGTTCGTCCGCACCTCGGCCGGCATGGTGCCCACGCCGCGCGCCGAGGAGATCAGCGCGCCGCTGCGTGAGTCCATCGAGCAGATACGCCGCACCCTGGGCCACCACCCGGAGTTCTCTGCTGAAACGTCCGACCGGCGTTTTCGCATCTACATGAGCGACGTGGGCCAGATGGTGCTGCTGCCGGGCCTGATGGAGGCGCTGCAGCGGCAAGCGCCCCACGTCAGCCTGGACACCGTGGCTCCCACCGGCTCCAGGCCGCGCGAGGCCGCGATGAGCAGCGGCGACGTGGACTTGGCACTGGGCTATTTCCACGACTTCCAGGGGCCGTTCCACGTGCAGAGCCTGTTTCGCGAGCACTACGTGTGCATGGTGCGCGCCGACAGCGGCCTGGTGGGCGAGCATCTGGACCTGGCGCAGTACGCGCGGCTGCCGCATGCGGTGTACACACCGCAGGGTGGCGGCCACGAGGTGCAGGAACGCGCGATCGAAACGGCGCTCGCACGCCACGGCATCCAGCGGCGCATCGTGCTGCGCGCGGCACACTTCCTGGGCTTCACGCGCGTGGTGGCCTCCATCGACGTGCTGACCACGCTGCCCAGCCGCCTGGCGCAAGCCTGCGCGGCGCTCACGCCGGTGCGCATCTTCCCGGCGCCCTTCGAGATCCCGTTCTTCGAGATCAGCCAGTTCTGGCACAAGCGCTTCCACCAGGATCCGGGCAACCGCTGGCTGCGCCGGCTCATCGCCGGGCTGTACGCGGCGGCCGGCCCCAACAACGTCATGCCCGCGGAGCGTGACCTGCTGCCCCCGGAAGATGCCGGCGTTCCGCCGGCCGCGCCGGCCGACTCCATCCCGGACGATTCCCAGCCCAGCTGACGGCGAGGGCGGGCCCCGGGCACCCCCCGGCAGCCCGATCCGGTCCTCCCGGTTCGCCCGGGACGGGCCGGCAGATGTGTGCCTTCTCAACCCTGACCGCATGGGCCGGGACGCCACGGGCCCCGCCACCCATCACGCCGCTGAATCCACCGCATTCCGACTCTCAATTGGTCACGCGAGGGGAGGCTGCCCAGAATTTCCAGCAGCCTTTCCACCACCACGACCCTCGTGCACCATGAAAAAACTCGCTGTCTGTGCGGCATTCTCGATTGCAGCCGGCTCCCAGGCCGCCTGGGCACAAAGCCCATCGCCAGCGCCCTCAAACGTTACCCTCTACGGCCTCGTCGACACCGGCGTTGAAATCATCGACAAGGTCGGCGCAAGCGGCGAGCGTCTCACCCGTATGCCCTCCAACACGGCTTCGCTGCCGTCGCGCTGGGGCCTGCGCGGCAGCGAGGATCTGGGCGGCGGACTGCGCGCGGTTTTCACGCTGGAAGCCGGACTGGGCATGGACACGGGCCTTTCGGGACAGGGCGGCCGGCTCTTCGGCCGCCAGGCCTTTGTGGGCCTGGCAGGGCCGTGGGGCACGGTGAGCTTCGGGCGCCAGTACACCATGCTGTTCTGGTCCATGCAGGACGCCGACATCCTCGGGCCCAACGTGTTCGGCTCGGCTTCGCTGGACCCCTACATCCCCAACGCCCGTGCCGACAATGCGCTGGCCTACCGCGGCAACTTCGGCGGCTTCACCGTGGGCGCGACCTACAGCCTCGGGCGCGACGCCGTCAACGCCGGCCCCAGCCCCGTGGGCACCAATTGCCCCGGCGAGGCGGCCGGCAAGTCCAGCACCTGCCGCGAGTGGTCCGCGATGCTCAAGTACGACGCGCCCAGCTGGGGCGTGGCCGCGGTGGTGGACCGACAGCACGGCGGCCCGGGCGCCTTCGGCGGCCTGGGCGCGGGGCTGAAGGACACGCGCTCCATGCTCAACGGCTGGGTCAAGCTCGGCGACCTCAAGCTCGGCGCGGGGGTTCTGCGCCGCCGCAACGAGGGCAGCCCCACGCCGCGCAGCGACCTGCTGTTCGCCGGCGCGGCCTATGCGTTGAGCCCGCGCTTCACGCTCGATGGCGAGCTGCTGCGCCTGGACTTCAAGGACAGCCCGAACCGCGCCACGCTGGCCGCCCTGCGCGGCACCTACCACCTCTCCAGGCGCACGGCGGCCTACGTCTCGGTCGGTCACATGCGCAACGACGGTGCGTTGGCGCTGTCGGTGAGCTCCGGCGCCGCGGGCAGCGCGCCCGTGCCCGGCGGCAACCAGAACGGCGTGATCGTCGGCCTGCGCCACGCCTTCTGAGTCCCGCCATCCGCCCCCTGTCTCCACCTCACCGTCACCCGAGGACTTCATGAGCACGCCCCAGACCCTGCACTTCATCGCCAACGAACACCTGCCCAGCCAGTCGGGCCGCTTCTTCGACAACCGCTCGCCCGTGGACGGCCGGTTGGTCTCGCGCGTGGCCGAGGCCGGCCAGCCCGAGGTCGATGCCGCCGTCGCGGCCGCCCGCGCCGCGCTGCACGGCCCGTGGGGCCGGCTGTCGGTGCAGCAGCGCGTCGATCTGCTGTACGGGGTGGCCGACGAGATCAACCGTCGCTTCGACGACTTCCTGCAGGCCGAGGTGGCCGACACCGGCAAGCCGCACGCGCTGGCCCGGCGCCTGGACATCCCGCGCGGCGCGGCCAACTTCAAGGTCTTCGCCGACGTGGTGAAGAATGTGCCCTCGGAGTTCTTCGAGATGGCCACGCCTGACGGCGGCCAGGCGATCAACTATGCGCTGCGCGTGCCCAAGGGCGTGATCGCCGTCATCGCGCCCTGGAACCTGCCGCTGCTGCTGATGACGTGGAAGGTCGGCCCGGCGCTGGCCTGCGGCAACACCGTGGTCGTCAAGCCCTCGGAGGAAACGCCCAGCACCGCGGCGCTGCTGGGCGAGGTCATGGCCAAGGTGGGCGTGCCCGCGGGCGTCTACAACGTGGTGCACGGCTTCGGGCCCGATTCGGCCGGCGAATTCCTGACCCGACACCCCGGCATCGACGCCGTCACCTTCACCGGCGAGACGCGCACCGGCGCTGCCATCATGAAGGCGGTGGCCGACCGCGTGCGCCCGGTTTCCTTCGAACTCGGCGGCAAGAACCCCGGCATCGTCTTCGCCGACTGCGACTTCGACGCCGCGGTGGAAGGCATCGCCCGCGCCGCCTTCGAGAACACCGGCCAGGTCTGCCTGGGCACCGAGCGCGTGTACGTGGAGCGGCCGATCTTCGAGCGCTTCGTCGCCGCGCTCAAGGCCAAGGTCGAGAGCTGGAAGCTGGGCCGGCCCGAGGACCCGGGCACGGTGCTGGGCCCGCTGATCAGCGCCGAGCATCGCCAGAAGGTGCTGGGCTACTACGAGCAGGCCCGTGCCGCGGGCGCCACCGTCGTTACCGGCGGCGGCGTCCCGGAGGTGCCGGCGGAGCTGGTCGGCGGTGCCTGGATCGAGCCCACCATCTGGACCGGCCTGCCCGACGACCACCCGGTGGTGCGCGAGGAGATCTTCGGCCCCTGCTGCCACGTCCGTCCCTTCGACGACGAAGCGGAGGTGCTGCGCCTGGCCAACGACACGCCCTATGGCCTGGCCGCCACCGTCTGGACGCGCGACCTGCAGCGCGCGCACCGCCTGGCCTCGCGGCTGGAGGTGGGCGTGTGCTGGATCAACGCCTGGTTCCTGCGCGACCTGCGCACCGCTTTCGGCGGCTCGAAGCTTTCGGGCATCGGCCGCGAAGGCGGCGTGCACTCGCTGGAGTTCTACACCGAGCTGCGCAACGTCTGCGTGCGGCTCTGACGCCGAGCCACCCGCCATCACGTTCCGAGGAGATCACCATGATCAACCTGCACGACATCCGCTACTGCCGCGTCGGCGTCTCCAGCCTGGAGGACGCCACCCGGTTCGCCACCGAGCTGCTGGGCCTGGACATTGCGCGCCGCGAGAGGGGCCACGTCTACTTCAAGTCCGACGACCGCGACCACACGCTGGTCTACTTCGAGGGCGACCCGAGCGATCACACCGTCGCTTTCGAAGCCACCGCCAAGGCCGAGCTCGATGCCGCGGCCGCCGAGCTGGAAGCGCTGCGCGTGCCGGTGGCCTGGGGCACGCCGGACGAATGCGAGGCGCGCCGCGTGGCGGCGCTGGTCCGCTTCCAGGACCCGACCGGCAACCGCGTCGAGCTGGTGTGGAAGCCCCACCACTCGGGCCGGCGCTACCACGGGCAGCGCGACGCCGGCATCACGGGCTTCAGCCACGTCGGGCTGTGCACGACGGACGCCAGGCGCGACGAGGCCTTCTGGACGCAGGTCTGCAGCGCCAAGGTGAGCGACTGGATCGGCGACGCGCCGCTGCTGCGCATCGACGACGTGCACCACAAGATCGCGCTGTTCCCCAGCCAGCGCGCCGGCATCCAGCACATCAACCACCAGGTGGAGAGCGTGGACGACCTCATGCGCTCCTGGTATTTGCTCAAGGAGCGGGGCGTGCGCATCGTCTTCGGCCCCGGCCGGCATCCGACCTCCGGCGCGCGCTTCCTGTACTTCGAAGGTCCGGACGGCCTGGTCTACGAATACTCCTGCGGCGTGCGCAGCATCACGGTCGAGGACGAGGCTGCGGGCTACCAGCCGCGCCAGTTTCCCTTCAACCCGGCCGGCTTCTGCATGTGGGGCGCGCGCCCCGACATCGCCGAGTTCCGCAAGAGCAGCTGAGGAGAGTCCGCATGAGCAACAAGGCACGCGCTCCCTCGCCGCTGGATGTGGAGCGGGGAACGATCCACCTGGGCGGCATCGACGCGCTGGTGCGCCTGGCGCTGGACCAGGTGCGCAGCGACACCCGGCGCGGCTTGAAGACCGGGATGATGGTGTCGGGCTACCGCGGCTCGCCGCTGGGCATGCTTGACGAGACGTTGATGCGCCACCAGCAGCGGCTGGAGGCGCACAACATCCGCTTCGTGGACGGCGTCAACGAGGACCTGGCCGCCACGGCGGTGTGGGGCTCGCAGATGCTCGGTGCCGTGGGCCGGCGCAAGGTCGATGGTGTCACGGGCATGTGGTACGGCAAGGCGCCGGGGGTGGACCGCAGCGGCGACGCCCTCAAGCATGCCAACTACACCGGCATCGGCCCCCACGGCGGCGTGCTGGCCATTGCCGGCGACGACCCGAGCTGCAAGTCCTCCAGCCTCGCCAGCCAGTCCGAGCCCATGCTGTACCACGTGGGCATTCCCTCGCTGTACCCGGGCGACGTGCAGGAAATCCTGGACCTGGGCCTGCATGGCTACCAGCTCTCGCGCGCCTCGGGGCTCTGGGTGGGCATGAAGATCGTCACCAACGTCGCCGACGGCCATGGCAGCGCGGAGGTGGATCCGGAGCGGCTTCGCTTCGTCATCCCGGAGCTGGAGTTCGACGGCAAGCCTTTCGTGCCGCACATGAACCTGGGCATGAACGTGCGTGCCGAGGCGCTGGAGATGGAGCGCTCGCTCTACACCGCGCGGCTGGAGATGGCGCGCCGCTACGCGCGCGAGAACAGGCTCAACCACGTCACCCTGCCGAACCCGGACGCTTGGCTGGGCATCGTCGCCGCGGGCAAGACCTACCGCGACCTGATGCAGGCCTGCGCCGAGCTGGGCATGGACGAGGCGGCGCTGCGCCGCTACGGCGTGCGGATCCTCAAGATGGGCATGCTGTTTCCGATGGAGCCGCAGATCGTGCGCGAGTTCGCGCAGGGGCTGGAGGAGATCCTGGTCATCGAGGAGAAGCGGCCCTTCCTGGAGATGTTCGCCAAGGAGGTGCTGTACGGCCGTGCCAACGCGCCGCGCATCGTGGGCAAGCTCGACGAGCAGGAGCGGCCGCTGCTGCCGGGCTGGGGCGAGTTCGAGTCCGACGTCATCGCGCGCGTGCTGGTGCAGCGCCTGTCGCGCAAGGCGCGCCTGGAGCCGGCCGAAGGCTGGCTGCGGCGGCTCGACGAGATCCACGGCCGCAAGAAGCTGCCCACCATGGCGCGCACCGCGTGGTACTGCTCCGGTTGCCCGCACAACAGCTCCACCAAGCCGCTGGATGGCAGCCTGGTGTCCGCCGGCATCGGCTGCCACACCATGTCGATGTGGATGGACCGCAATGTCGTGATGGGCACACACATGGGCGCGGAGGGGGCGCAGTGGATCGGCCTGGCACCCTTCACCGAGGTGCCGCACATCTTCCAGAACATCGGCGACGGCACCTACTTCCACTCCGGCAGCCTGGCGATCCGCTACGCGGTGGCCGCCGGGGTGAACATCACCTACAAGCTGCTGCACAACCAGCATGTGTCGATGACGGGCGGGCAGCACGCGATGGGATCGCACCCGGTGGCCGACATCGTCAGCGAGCTGCTGGCCAACGGCGTCAAGCGCGTGATCGTCACCACCGACCAGCCGCAGTCCTATGCAAGCGTGGCACTGTCGGGCGGCACCGAGGTCTGGCACCGCGACCGGCTGCAGGAGGCGCAGGCCGCGCTGGCGGCCACGCCGGGCGTGACGGTGCTGATCCACGACCAGGAATGCGCCGCCGAGTTGCGCCGCGCGCGCAGCCGCGGCAAGCGCGAGGATCCTGCGGCGCAGGTGCTGATCAACGAGCGCGTGTGCGAGGGCTGCGGCGACTGCGGCGTGCAGTCCAATTGCATGAGCGTGGAGCCCGTGGCCACCGAGTTCGGGCGCAAGACGCGCATCCACCAGGGCTCGTGCAACAAGGACTACTCCTGCGTGCAGGGCTTCTGCCCCTCGTTCCTGACCGTCACGCCCCGGGAGGGCGCGGGGGCGGGCGCGGCGGACGGCAAGAAGAAGCGCAAGGCGCGCATGCCGGCGCTGGAGCGCGAGCTGCCCGACCCGCAGCGCCGGGTGCCGCAGGACTGCAGCATCCACATCATGGGCATCGGTGGCACGGGCAGCGTGACGGTGGCGGCGATGCTGGCGCAGGCCGCGCGCCTCGAAGGCCGCCACGCCGTCGGCTTGGACCAGACGGGCCTGGCACAGAAGGGCGGGGCGGTGATCTCCGACATCAAGATCACGCGCGAGCCCTTCGCGGGCGTGCCCAAGATCAGCGACGGCAGTGCCGACCTGTACCTGGGCTTCGACGTCCTCAACGCCACCGATCCGAAGAACCTGGACAAGTGCCACCCGGAGCGCACGCTGGCGGTGGTGTCCACCACGCAATCGCCCACCGGGCAGATGGTGCGCGACCGCAACGTCATCTTCCCGGCGGTGCGGGCGCTGACCGGCGGCATCGACCGCGTCACGCGCAAGGGCGAGAACGTGTACCTGGACGCGCAGGCGCTGGCCGAGGGCCTGTTCGGCGACAGCATGGCCACCAACAGCTTCCTGGTGGGTGTGGCCTACCAGGCGGGTGGACTGCCGATGGCAGCCGGGTCCATCGAGGAGGCCATGCGCCAGGGCGGGGTGGCCGTGGAGCTGAGCATCCTGGCCTTCCGCTGGGGGCGCATGGCGGTGCTGGACGCGTCGTACGTGCAGCAGGCGGGCCAGGCGGCGCTGAAGGCGGCCCAAGAGGGACAAGCCACGCCGGACGGTGCGTTCCTGACCGAAGCGGTGCTGTCGGCCGAGGCGTTGGCCATCGTCAGCGCGGCCGGCGTGCAGGGCGAGGCGCTGCGGCTGCTCCAGGTGCGCGTGCCCGATCTCATCGCCTACCAGAACGCGGCTTATGCCCAGCGCTATGCCGAGCTGGTGGGCCGGGTGTGGCGGGCCGAGAGGCCGCTGGGCCGCAGCGAGCTGACCGAGGCGGTGGCTCGCAACCTGCACAAGCTCATGGCCTACAAGGACGAGTACGAGGTAGCGCGACTGCAGAGCGACCCGGCCTTCCTGGCGCAGCTGCGCTCGCGCTTCCCCAACGGCTATGAGCTGCGCTACCACCTGGCGCCGCCGCTGCTGGCCCGGCGCGACCCGCGCACGGGCGAACTCCTCAAGCGCGAGTACGGCGGCTGGATGCTGCCGGTGTTCCGGCTGCTGGCACGGCTCAAGGGCCTGCGCGGCGGACCGCTGGACGTGTTCGGGCGCACCGAGGAGCGGCGCGAGGAGCGACGGCTCATCGGCGAGTACGTGCAGCTGGTGGAGGAGCTTGCCGCCGGGCTGGATGCCGCACGCCATGCGCTGGCCGTGGAGCTGGCGAGCCTGCCGGACGACATCCGCGGCTATGGGCACGTGAAGGCCCGCGCCATCGATCGCTTCCGTGAGCGGCAGCAGTCCCTGCTGCAGGCCTGGCGCGCGCCGCGCGAGGTCGCCGCCGAGTCGCTGGCCGCCTGAGTAGAGGAGTCCACCATGATCCGAAGGCATGTGCTTCGTGTTCTGCTCGGTGCCATGGCTGGACTGCCCGGCGTGAGCCGGGCCCAGCCCGCGCCGTTCCCACAGCGCCCGGTGCGCATTACCACGCCGTTCCCGGCGGGCAGCGGCCCCGACGCCGCGCTGCGCCTGGTAGCGGAGCAACTGGCTCGGCAGTGGAAGCAGCCGGTGCTGGTGGAGAACAAGCCGGGGGGTAATGGCTTCCTCGCCATCGCTTCCTTCCTCCAGGGTGCGACGGATGGGCACGACCTGATCCAGCTCGACAGCAACCACCTCACCACGCATCCGCATACCTTCCGCAAGCTGCCTTACGACCCGGCGCGTGACTTCGCCCCGCTGCGCATGCTGCTGCGCAGCCATTTCTTCGTCGCCGTGGGGCGCAACAGCCGCTTCCGCAGCGTTGAGGACCTGCTGCGCGAGGCGCGTGCGCAACCGGGGCGGGTGAGCTATGGGTCGTGGTTCAACGGCAGCCCTGGGCACATGGGCGCCCTTCGCCTGCAGACCCTGCGGGATCTGCAGATGCTGCATGTGCCCTACCGGGACTTCGGCCAGCTCTACGCTGCCGTGGCCAGCGGCGAGGTGGACTGGGCATTGGGCTCCGTCGCCAGTGCCGGGGCCCTGGAGAAGGCGGGACGGCTGCGCTTCCTGGCCTATGCCGCGCCGGCGCGCGAGCCCTCGTATCCCGAGGTGCCGACGAGCAGCGAGATCCCGGGCTTGCAAGGCTACGAGGTGAGCGGCTGGACCGGGCTGTTTGCCCCGGCGGCCGTACCGGTCCCCGTGATGGAGCGCATTGCCGGCGACATCGGCCAGGCGCTGGCACGGCCGGAGGTGATCGAGCGCTACAAGGCACTCGGCTACGAACGCCCGGAGCTCGACTGGCGTGCATTTGCGGCGCTGATCGAGCGCGAGACACAGGAGTGGGGCGACGTCGTGCGGCGCACGAACCTGAGACTGGATTGACGGGGTTCGATGTGCTTCGTTCCGGGGGCTGCTGCGGCAGCCTTTCTTCATTCCGGTACTCGTGCGAATACCTGCCTGCGCGGGCATGACGCTTCAAGGGCACAGCGCCTGGGCTGACGGGGCGTGACAAGGTGCCGCTTTCCCCGGACGGCAGTGGGCGTCCGCAGCCAGGGCTGCAATGGACAACGCCGCCCGGCGGGCTCGACCCACCGGGCGGCGTCAAACGATGGCAAGGCACGGGAGCGGATTCAGTTCACCCCGCCTCCACCATCCAGTCCACCAGCCGCCCCACCAGCGGCAGCGCCGCCAGCGAGGCGAGCATGGCCACCGGCCAGGCCAGCAGCCAACTCTGCAGCCAGCGGGACACAAAGCCGGCATCGGCGCCGCCGTTCCGTGCGGCCGTGAGGACGGTGCAGAGCACCAGGCTCATCGCCAGCGACATCCAGAACGACGCCACCACGGGGCGCCAGCGGCGCGAAAGCTTGCGCATCACTGGCCTCCGCTCGTGCTCATCGGCCGCGCGCGGCGGCGCTCTGGCCGCCGATGCCCCAGTGCGTCCTGGGCACCTCTTCCACGAGCACGCGCACAGACTCGGCCGGCGCATCGAGCACCCGGCTGGCGGCCTCGGTGAGGGCGCTGATCAGCGCCTCGATCTTCTCGGGTGGGCGCCCTTCCAGGACGCGAACGGTCAGGATCGGCATGTGGTTTTCCTTGCCGATCTCAAACGAAGCGCATCGAGACCGATCCCAGGCCCTGGTAGCGCACCACCACCGAGTCGCCGCGCTCCACCGCGTAGGCCTCGGTGGCGCCGCCGGTCATGATGAAGGTGCCGGCCGGGAGCTCCTGCCCGCGCTCCCCCAGCATGTTGGCCAGCATCGCGACGCTGGCCGCTGGGTGGCCGAGCACGGCGGCGCCGGCGCCGGTGGCTATGACCTCGCCGTTCTTCTCGATGACGATGCCCAGCGCGCGCAGGTCCAGTTCCTCGGCCGGGCGCGCGACGCCGCCCGTGACGTAGCGGGCCGAGGAGCAGTTGTCGGCGATCACGCTCTTGAGGTCGAAGCGGAAGTCGCGGTAGCGCGAGTCGATGACCTCCACCGCCGGCAGCACGAAGTCCGTGGCGGCCAGCACGTCGCCGATGTGGCAGCCCGGGCCGCGCAGCGGCGCCTTGGTGACGAAGGCAATCTCGGCCTCGACCTTGGGATGGATCAGCGTGCCCATTTCGATGGCCCCGCCGTCGGGCCG
Source organism: Azohydromonas aeria (assembly GCF_009760915.1). Lineage (GTDB taxonomy): Bacteria > Pseudomonadota > Gammaproteobacteria > Burkholderiales > Burkholderiaceae_C > Azohydromonas > Azohydromonas aeria. The sequence goes on along the minus strand of NZ_VIDQ01000014.1, from coordinate 66,361 downwards.
CACGTAGTCGTCCACCAGGAAGCCCCAGATCGGTGCTTCCACACCCATCTGCTTCATCTTGGCGAACGATGTCAGGCCCATCTTCAGGCCGGTGAGGCGGCTGCCGCGGGCAAGCTTCAAGGCGCGGATGCGGTCCTGTATGGCATAGGCGTCCTCCCAGTCCATCTGCGGGTGCTCGTCGGTGATCTTGACCACGTCGCGCGCCTGGCGTTCGGCGGTCTCCAGATGGACGGCCAGGGCGTCCAGCGTGGCGGCGTTGAGATTCATGGGTCGTGCTCCTCTCGGTTCAGGCAAAGCGGCAGGACGCCGAGCCGACGCCGCCCAGCGTCATGCGCAGGTGGTCGCCGGCGGCGATGGGGAACATGATCGACAGCGACCCGGCCAGGATCACCTCGCCGGCCTTGAGCGGTATGCCGTAGGCGCCCAGCGCATTGGCCAGCCACGTGACGGCGTTGAGGGGGTGGCCCAGCGTGGCGGCGCCCGCGCCGGTGCCGATGATCTCGCCGTTCTTCTCCAGCACCATGCCCACGGTGGACAGGTCCACGCGGCGCGGGTCGACGGCGTGATCACCGATCACGAAGGCGGCCGAGGAGCCGTTGTCGGCAATGGTGTCCTGCACCTTGATCTGCCAGTCGCGGATGCGCGAATCGACGATCTCGAAGCAGGGCAGCACGCACTCGGTGGCGGCCAGCACATGGGCGTTGGTGATGCCCGGGCCGAGCAGGTCGCGCTTGAGCACGAAGCCCAGCTCGCCTTCGCCCTTGGGCTGGATGAAGCGGGCCGCGGGAATGGTGGCGCCGTCGTTGTGGCTCATGCCGGAGAGAAGGTGGCCGAAGTCGGGGCGGTCCACGCCGAAGGCGGCCTGCACCACGGCGGCGGTCAGGCCGATCTTCTTGCCGACATGGCGCTCGCCGCCTTGCACGCGGCGCTCGATGGTGCGCAACTGGATGCGGTAGGCATCGTCAATGGTGATGCCCTCGACGCGCGAGGTCAGCGGCTCCACGACGCTGTTGGTGGCCCAGGCGTCATAGAGCTCGTCGCCCAGGGCCTGGAGGGTGGCAGGGTTCAAAGGCATGGCGGTCTTCCCGTCTGAAGGAACACGGCCGAGTCTGGTCAAGAGGCGAAGGGGTGTCGAACGAGCTTTGCGAATGCGGCGAATTCGCGCGCTGAATGGCCGCGCGGCGCCGGCGGAATTCATGCGCCGAATGCGCGCCATTCAGCTTCTTGAGTGGCTCCACGAAGGGCCGGTGCATAGGCTTTGCGGCGTCGATGTTCATTGCCTCACACCGCCCAACACCGCTTCGAACGGAGTCCGCCATGGTCTACACCGTCACGATCAGCCCCAGCGGGCGCAGCTTCCGCTGCGACCCCGACACCGAGATCCTTCGCGCCGGCCTGGCCTCGGGCCTGATGCTGCCCTACAGCTGCCGCTCCGGCGTGTGCAACACCTGCCGCGGCCATGTGAAGGCCGGCGAGGTGGACCTGGGCGAGGTGCATCCCAAGTACCTCACGGCCGAGGACCGCGCCCGCGGCTATGCGCTGCTGTGCCAGGCGCGGCCCTGCAGCGACGTGACCATCGAGGTCGATGAGATCGACGTCGGCGCCGGCGTGAAATCCAAGTTCGTGCCTTGCCGCATCCTGGACATGAAGCGCGCGGCGCCGGACGTGATGATCGTCACGGTGGGCATGCCGATGAACGAGCCCATCGCATTCCGCGCCGGCCAGTACATCGAGTTCGTGCTGCGCGACGGCACGCGCCGCAGCTACTCCATCGCCACCACGCCCAGCCCGGCCGGCGTGCGCAGCGTGGAGCTGCACATCCGCCACCTGCCCGGCGGCCGCTTCACGGACCGCGTGTTCGATGGCGGCATGCAACTGCGCGAGGTGCACAAGGTCGAGCTGCCGCTGGGCTCGTTCTTCCTGCGCGACAAGAGCGACAAGCCCATCGTGCTGCTGGCCTCGGGCACGGGCTTCGCGCCCATCAAGTCCATCGTCGGCGACAGCCTGGCGCGCGGCATCGAGCGCCCGGTCACGCTGTACTGGGGCGGCCGCACGCGCGCGGACCTCTACATGCACGAGCTGTGCGAGCAATGGGCGCGCGAGCATGTGCACATCCGCTATGTGCCGGTGCTCAGCAACGCCACGGCCGCGTGCCGCTGGGAAGGGCGCACCGGCTTCGTCCACCACGCGGTGATGCAGGACTTCCCGGACCTCTCGGGCCACGAGGTCTACGCCTGCGGCACGCCGCTGATGGTGGAGGCCGCGCGGCGCGACTTCTCGCACGAATGCGGCCTGCCCGCCGGCGCCTTCTTCGCCGACTCCTTCCTCACCGAGAAAGAGAAGGCCGCTGCCTGAACGGCGGTTGCCTGCACACCCACCACATCAGGAGATCACCCCATGCTTCCCGAGAACTGCCGGGTCGAACCGCCCAAGGGGCGCTCGCTCGTCAAGCCCTTCTGCCTCAGCCACGGCACGCTGGAGTGCTACAGCCTGGCGGCGTCGCGCCGCTTCTACGAGGAGTTCCTCGGCCTGGAGGTAGTGCGCCATGCCAGCCCCTCGATGGCCGTGCGGCTGGGCATGCGCTTCCACATCATCTGCGTCGAGGTCGGCGACCAGCTCAAGCCCGTGCACCTGCTCAACCACTGGGGCGTGGACGTGGCCACGCGTGCCGAGGTCGACGAGGCCTACGCCAACGCGCTGCAACACAAGGAGGAGTACGGCATTCGCCAGGTCACCAAGCCGCTGGACCAGCACGGCGTCTACTCGTTCTACCTCGTGGACCTGGACCACAACTGGTGGGAGATCCAGCACTACGAGAACGGCTTCCTGCACGACGACTACTTCGACTTCGGCGACCGCTTCTCGATGCAGGACGGCCACTGCCACGGCCGTGAGGATGAAGTGCTGCCCCGCGTGGAGGTGCTGTGATGCTGCAACTCGTGACTTACCGCAATGCCCAGGGCATCCGCACCGGGCTGATGCAGAACGACAAGATCTATGCCTCCGGCCGCTACGCGAGCATGCAGGACGTGCTCGACGACTGGGCGCAGGCCTCCGAGCGGCTGCCCGACGTCGCGCAACGGTTGGCCGACCGCAGCCCGGAGATGGATGCGGAGCTGTTGGCGCCGTTGCCCGCACCGCGCAACATTTACTTCGCCGGCGCCAACTACAAGGACCACGTGGCGGAGATGAAGCGCCGCCTGGGCCTGCCGCTGGACGAGGACCCCAAGGCCGGCGGCCAGTCGCCGTGGTTTTCCACCAAGGCCACCGGCAGCACCGTGGTGGGCCCCGGCGCGCGCGTGGAGCGCCCGCGCGGCACGCGCATGCTGGACTGGGAGTTGGAACTGGCCGTGGTCATAGGCCAGCGCTGCAAGGATGTGCCCGTGGAGCGCGCGCTGGACGTGGTGGCCGGCTACACCGTGGCCAACGACCTCTCGGCACGCGACCACATCGCGCGCGAGGGCGTGCCGGACGACTCGCCCTTCCGCTGGGACTGGATAGGCCAGAAGACTTTTGACGGCTCCTGCCCGCTGGGCCCGGCCATCACGCCCGCCGCGTTCATTCCGGACCCGCACAAGCTGCAGATGCGGCTGTGGGTCAACGGCGAGCTCATGCAGGACTCCAACACCGGCCAGATGATCTACGACGTGCGTGAGCAGATCGCGCACCTCTCCTCCTGTGTCACGCTGCTGCCGGGCGACGTGATCCTCACCGGCACGCCGGCCGGCGTGGGCATGGCGCGCAACCGCTTCCTGCAGCCGGGCGACGTGGTGCGGCAGTGGATAGAGAACATCGGCGTGTTCGAGATCACCATTGGTTGAGGCCGCCATGTCCCAAGCGACCCCCGAGCAGCAGCAACTGCTGCGCGACGCGGCCCGCGCGCTGGCGCGCGGTGCCCTGGTGACGGCCTTCGGCCATGTCAGCCTGCGGCTGTCGCCCACGAGCTTCCTGGTGTGCGCGGCCAAGCCGCTTGGGCTCATAGGCCCCGGCGATGAGGGCACCGTGGTCCCGGTGGAAGGCCCGCTGCCGCCCGGCGTGTTGGGCGAGGTGCGGGTGCACCAGCAGATCTACCGCCGCCGCGGCGACGTGCAGGCCCTCTGCCGTTTCATGTCGCCGCAGGTGATGGCGTTGGGCGCCATGGGGCTGACGCCGCGCGCGCGGCACGGCTTCGGCAGCTACTTCCATGGCGGCGTGCCGCTGTGGGGCGACCCGACGCTGGTGCGCGACGACAGCCGCGCGGCACGCGTGGCCCACGCGTTGGGCGAGGCGCCGGCCATCGTGCTGGCGGGCAACGGCGCCGTCACGGTGGGGGCCTCGCTGCCGCAGGCCGTGGCCCTGGCCTGGTTCCTGGAAGACGCCGCGCGCGTGGAACTGGCCGTGCGCGCGGCCGCGGGCACCAACCACCAGAGCTTTGCCGACGAGGCACAGGCCCGCGAACGCGCCACCTGGGAAGGGCGCATCGCCGAGCGCCTGTGGGACTACCTGACCCTGGAATCCACTGGAGCACAACGATGAATGCAAAACCCTACCTGACGCTGGACGTGGTGCGCGGCATGGCGGCCGCGGCGCAAGCCGAGGCCCGCCGCAATGCCTGGCCGGTGTGCATCGCCGTGGTGGACGACGGCGGCCACCTGCTGTGGCTGGAGCGCGAGGACGGCGCCGCGCCGGCAACGGCGGCCATCGCCATCGCCAAGGCGCAGACCGCCGCCCAGGGCCGGCGCGAGAGCCGCTTCTACGAGGAGATGCTCAACGCCGGGCGCACGGGATTCCTCAGCGCGCCGGGGCTGGGCTGCCTGCTCGAAGGCGGCGTGCCCGTGGTGGTGGACGGCCACGTGGTTGGGGCCCTGGGCGTTAGCGGCGTGAAGTCCCACGAGGACGCGCAAGTCGCGCGTGCGGGCTGCGCGGTGCTCTCCGCTTGACGCGTTCGCAGCACCTGGGGTTTGCACGGGGAGTGACGACCGGCGAGGGAAGGAGTAAAGGGCGGGCAGGTCCTCTGCCCGCCGCGTCCGCGGCGTCACGCCATGAACAAGCCCCGGTCCAAGCAGGAAGACATGGAGCGCCTGGAGCGCGCGTTGCGCACCTTGAGCGGCTGCAATCGGGCCCTGCTGCGCGCCCAGGAAGAGGGCGCGTTGATGCAGGAAATCTGCCGCGTGGTTGTCGAGGACGGCGGCTACCACCTGGCGCGCATAGGCCGGGCCGAGCACGACGCGGACAAGACCGTCACGCTGCTGGCCCATGCCGGGCGCGGGACCAACCAGACCGAGGTGGAGCCGCTGGTCTGGAGCGACACCGAGCGCGGCCGCAGCGCCACGGGCATGGCCATACGCACCGGCACGGCCTGCCTGGTCAACGACGCGCAGGGCGACTTCTTCCCCGCCGTCTGGCGCGACCTGGCGCGCCGTCACGGCCTGGGCTCGGTGCTGGCGCTGCCCTTGCGCATCGAGGGCGAGCTGTTCGGGGCCCTGACCATTGGGGCGCCGGAGACGGACGCCTTCAGCGGCCAGGAGCGGCAGGTGCTGGACGAGGTCGCCGGCGACGTGGCCTTCGGCCTGGAAATCCTGCGGCTGCGCCGGCGCCGCGAGCGCGCCGAGGCCGAGGTGCAGCGCCTCAACCGTGCCGTGCGCACGCGCGCGGCCGTCAACCGCGCGCTCGCCCAGGCCCGTGACGAAACGGCGCTGCTGCAGGAGATCTGCCGCGTGGCGGTGGAGGAATGCGGCTACCGCATGGCCTGGGTCGGCTACTTCGAGCACGACGAGATGCTGAGCGTGCGCCCAATGGCCCATGCCGGCTTCGAGGAAGGCTTTCTGGATGGGCGGCGCAACCTGAGCTGGTTGCGCAGCGACCCCGAACGGGCTGCGCGGCTGGATGCGGGTCAGCCCATGGTGTTTCATGACCTGGCCAACGACCCGAGCTTTCCGTTGCGGCAGGAGTACGCCTCCCGCAGTTACGGCTCGGTGGTCTTGCTGCCACTGCGTGTCGGCGAGCAGGTCCTGGGCGCGCTCTACATCCTGGCCAAGGAATGCGACGGATTCGATGCCCAGGAGGTCGAACTGCTTGCGGCCACGGTTGCCGATCTGGGCTATGGGCTGGATGCGCTGCACCACCGTGCCAAGGCCCTGGCGGCCGAGCAGACCATACGCCGCATGGCGTACTTCGACACGGTGACGGGACTGCCCAACCGCGCGCAGTTGTGCGAGGTGCTCAGCGAGGCCATTGCCGCCGCGCGCGACCAGCGCCGTTCGCTGGCGCTGCTGCGCATCGGCCTGACGCACCTGGCCGAGCTCAACGAGACGCTGGGCAGCACCGAGGTGGACAAGCTGGTACAGGCCGTCGGTGAGCGGCTGCAGCAGGCGCTATGCGACAGCCCGGCAACGCTGGGCCGCCTTGCGGAGGCCGAGTTCGCGGTGGTGTTGCCACGCGCCGGCGCTGAAGAGGCCGGTGGGCTGGCCCAGCGGCTGCTGATGGCGCTGGGCGGCGCCATCGACGTTTCCGGGCTGCGGCTCGATGCGCGGGCCAACGTGGGCATCAGTCTGTATCCCGGGCACGGCAATGACGGCGAAGCCCTGCTGCGCCGAGCCGGCGTGGCGCTGACCCAGGGCCGCGTCTGCGGCACTTCAGTCTCGTTCTACCGCAATGGTCTGGACCAGCAATATGCCCAGCGCCTGGAGCTTCTGGCCGAACTGCGCGAGGCCCTGGCACGGGACGAGTTGCTGCTGTACTGCCAGCCCAAGGTGAAGCTGGACACGGGCAAGGTGTGCGGCGCGGAGGCCCTGGTGCGCTGGCAGCATCCGCGGTTGGGCCAGGTCCATCCCGGCGACTTCATCAAGCTCGCGGAGCAGACCGGCCTCATCACGCCGCTGACCTACTGGATGCTCAACACATCGTTGCGCTACAGCCATGCCTGGCGCGAACAGGGGCAGGAGTGTCCCTTGTCCGTGAACCTTTCGGCGCGCGACCTGCAGGACCCCAAGCTGCTTGACCGCATCGAGGGAGCGCTGATGACCTGGGGCGCGGAGCCCGACTGGATCGAGTTTGAGCTCACTGAAAGTGCATTGATGCTCGATCCCAACGCGGCGCTGGAAACGCTTGGGCGGCTCAAGCGGCTGGAGCTGCGCCTGGCCATAGACGACTACGGCACGGGCTATTCCTCGCTGTCCTACCTGCAGCGCCTGCCGGTGGACGCCATCAAGATCGACCAGTCCTTCGTCAGCCGCATGCGTCGCGAAAGCGGCTCGGCCGCCATCGTGCGCTCGACCATCGAGCTGGCCCATGACCTGCGGCTGCTCGTGATCGGCGAGGGCGTGGAAGACAAGGAGACTTTGGACGACCTCGCAGCGCTGCAATGTGATCAGGCCCAGGGCTACTGCATCAGCCGGCCTATGCCGGCTGAGCAGTTCCACAGTTGGTGCGAGGCCCGTAACTAGACCGTGCCACGGAACAGAGGGCGCGGCTTGGCAGCGCGGTCAGAGGCTGGCCGCGAAGTGGGCCACGGCGGCACGGATGGCCGCTTCCATCTGTGCGGGCTGGTCGTAGAAATCGAACTGCGTCGCGCCGTCGAGCCAGAGCATCTTCTTGGGCGCTGACACCTGGCCGAACCATTTCCTGGCCCCCGCGGGCACCGCCGCTTGCTCGCTGTGCACCAGCAGCACCGGCACGCGGATGCGCGCGGCCGACGGCATGGGCGAGTAGATCAGCCACTCGCGCCACGACTGCACGGCAAAGCGGTTGTCCCAGGCCGGGATCGCACCGCGGCGCGGGTTCAGGTAGTAGTCCAGCTGGCCAAACATGGCGGCACTGGCGTCGGTGGTGCTGACGGCCGGCACGTAGCGCACCCCTTCGCCCCGGCGCGCCTGTGCCTCGGCCTCGTCGGTGGCCTGCAGGCGCCGCTGAACGCCGGCCTCGCCACCGTAGATGGCCTCGACCAACTCGGCGTCATGCAGCCAGGGCGCGACCGCCACGTAGGCGCGCAGTCGCCGGTCCTGCGCCACGGCATCGGCCATGTAGCCGGCGCTGGCGCACACGGCCAGCGCGCCGATGCGGCCCCGGTGCACGGCCGGCACCGATTCCAGGAAGGTCACGGCGCTGAGGATGTCGCGCGTCTTGGCCGCCGGCGACTCGAGCTGCCGCGGCTCGCCGCCACTCTCGCCAAAGAAGCGGAAGTCGAAAGCCAGCGCAGCGTAGCCCTGCTCGGCAAGCCGGCGTGCGTAGGCACCGGCCATCTGTTCCTTGACGGTGGTCCAGGAGCCTGTGACGACCACGGCCGGCAGCTTGTCGCCAGCGCGGTAGCCCGCGGGCAGGTACAGGTCTCCCACCATGGGCACGCCCTCGCTGGTGAAGTGCACCCGGTTGGGACCGGGACGAAGCTCGGAAGAGGGCGCGGCGTGGACAGGCGTGTTCATGGACAGGACTCCGTAGGAGGCGATGGACAGGAGCGAGGTGGCAAGCAGTTGGGCGGCGGCACGGCGTTTCATGGCGTTCCTTCAACAGGCAGGGAGTGCGGGGAGGCAACGTGTGGGGGGCGTGCTCAGGGACGCCCGGTGCGAGGGGCCCCGTTGTCGAAGGCACCGCCATCGATCAGCACCAACGGGTTGAAGAACTCCTTGACGTGCACGAGCTTGCCGTCGGCACGGAAGGTGAAGACGTTGATGTAGTGGTTGTCGTACTTGCGGCCCGTGCCGGCGACGCGGATGTCGCCGTCGAACTCGGCAATGACGACGTTGGGGGGTTGTTCACGTTGCACGGCTACAGGGAAGCGTCTTCCGACCGAGAGCATGTTGCCCTGTGCCTGGGTGACCCAGCTGGGGATGCTGTCCTCGCCCGCCTGCACTCAGAGTGCCTCACGGGTGAGAGCTTCGGCTCCATGCGCTGCGACTGCCAGCCGCAGCTGGAGACGGCGATGGCGCGCGTTGCCCGCGAAGGGCGCGGCGTCATCGTGTACCTGCGCGGGCACGAGGGCCGCGGCATCGGCCTGCTGGAAAAACTGCGCGCTTATGCGCTGCAGGACGAGGGCGCCGATACCGTGGAAGCGAACCTGCGTCTGGGATTGCCCGTGGACGGGCGCGATTACGGCGTCGGCGTTGCCATGCTGCGCGACCTGGGCGTTTGCAGCGTGCGCCTGATGACGAACAACCCGCGCAAGGTCGAGCAAGTGCTTCGCTCCGGCCTGCCGGTGAACGAGCGCGTGCCGCTGTTGACACCGGTGCACGAGGCCAACCGCGCCTACCTGCGGACCAAGCAGCTGATGCTCGGACACCAGTTGCTTGACGGCGAGCCCAAGGCCCAGAACATGCACGTGAACGCAGCGTTCGCGCCCCGGTAAGGGGCCGGGCCACGGCCCGCAGCACATCTGCTCACGCTTCGCCGCGCGCCGGATAGTCCACTTCCAGGATCTTCTGCAGCGAAGCAGGATTTCCCGGAGTTGCGGTCGTGCGAAGGGCCTGGTGTTGACGAAGGCCGCGTACAGCGTGCAGTCCGGCTTGACGAGGGACACGCCCGGTTCGCTCAAGATGGGTGGCTCCTCGACGCTGGCAGACGGGGCAGTGCGAGCCACGGTAGAAGACGATCAGCTGCAGCATCGGGATGTCGGCCTGCTGCAGGCTCCGGTTGCGGCCGCCCACCGTGGGTACGGCCTGGGGCGGTACGGGCTGCAGAGGCATCAGCCTGTCCATGCGGGGCGTCCTTCATTGAAAGGTGTCTCCGGGCTCGGCAGCCGGGGCGGCGCGTTGGGCGTCAGAACGCATGGCGCAGACCGACGATCACGCTGTTCTGGTTGCCGCCGGGCTCGGGCGCGCTGCCCGCGGCGCCGGAACTCACCGCCAGCGCCGGCGCGCCGTCGTTGCGCATGTGACCGACCGAGACGTAGGCCGCCGTGCGCTTGGGGAGGTGGTAGGTGCCGCGCAGGACGGCCAGCGTGGCGCGGTTGGGGCTGCCCTTGAAGTCCAGGCGCAGCAACTCGCTAATGGTGGTCAGGCGGCTTCCAGATGGCGCCCGGCCATCAGGATTGCTGCATGCAGGCGGCTTGCGCCCTCGTTGGCCGCACCGCGGTCGTGGTTGAACAGCAGCTTCCACACCAGATCGTCCTCCACACGAAAACGGCACAGCAGCGTGCTGCCCGAAGCGATCCTGAGCATCTGCGCCGGCGATAGCATCGCGATCACGTCCACCGTTTCCTCGGACACACCCAGGCGGTAGATCGCCTGTTCGCGGTCGCTGCGGATGAGGCTCTGGGCCAGCATCAGGTACGACAGGTTGGCTTCGCAGATTTCGGCGGTGATCTGTTCAGCATTCATGGATGGGGCTTCGTTCAGCAGTCGGTGCCAGGCAAGTCGGGCATTGCAAAGACCGGAACAGAGAGCGCAAATCGGGCTGTTTACACAGCAGCGGAACAGGCTTGTCCGTGATGCTGTCGGAAAGCTTCCTGCATCGGCACGACGATCCGCTGACAAGGGCGGGATGCAACTTGTCTTGCCCTGGGCTGCTCAATGTTCGCCATGCCATCATCGATGCAGCTGCAGCTTCCAAGGGCCTGCGCTCGAAGATGGGCTGCCATTACGGCTCAAATGGCCGGATTGCTGCATGGCAATGTCCCGCACAATCATGCTCATCCAAGGCGAAAACCGGCGGCATGATTGGGCCGATTCAGGAACCCGTGACCTGCGCTGAAGAAACCGCATAGCCCTTCACCCGGTTCGTGCGGGGCGTCAAGGCTGCCGTGCGAAAGCACCGCAGCCTTTTGCTTTTGCAGGGACCACATGGCCCAGGCCCGAGCTTGCCGTATCACGCACAGGTTGCGCTGCTGGCATCGAGCCAGGAGTGGACTGCTCGACGGCCATGGGCTTGGCGATGCCGTAGCCCTGCAGTTCGTGGCAGCCCAGCTCCGTCAAGGCGCGAGCCTGCTCATCGTTTTCCACGCCCTCGGCCACGGTGCTGACGTTGGAAGCCTGCGCTAGCCCGATGACGGCACGCACGATATGCAAGTCCCCTCGCTGGTGAGCATGTTGGCAACGAAGCTGCGGTCGATCTTGAGTGTGCTCACCGGCAGGCGCTGCAGGTACGGCAGCGAGGAGTAGCCGGTGCCGAAGTCGTCCAGTGCGAACGAGATGCCCTGGCGCGTGCAGGCCTCGATGGTGCGGCTGGCGCTCGTCAGGTCGTTGAGAAGCCGCCGTCTCCAATGCTTCCAATTCGATACCTTCGAGCGGCATCGCCTGCTGTGGGGCAGCCTCCTGGACCACGGCGGCTACCGTGCCGGCCAGGTCACACCAGTTGCGCCACAGCCTCGCGTAGCACCCAGCGGTCCAGCGCCACTTCCAGCAGCATGCCGAGCACGGCAGGCAGGAAAGCCCCCGGCGCCAGCAGCCCGCGCTTCGGGTGCTGCCTGCGCACCAGCGCCTCCACGCCCGCCCAGGCAGCGCCGCGTGCGGGCACAGAACTTGGGCTGGTAGTGCAGGCTGAGCTGCCTCTTCCTGGACGAGTTGCGCGCTGCCGCAATCTTCTCCAGCCGCATGATCCTTGATCCCTGCTGAAGGTTCTGGGTTGTCCTTGTCCCGGCCGCATCTGATCTGTTCTGACGCCATGGCATGCAGGTGACTGTGAGCCGCAGGCGTGTGAGGATAAGCAACTGGCGAGGGCCTCGCCGAATTTGAGAAGCCGTCCGAGTCAAGGTCGGTAAACTCAGCCCTGACCTCTGTGGAAGTGTGTCCCGTGGGTCCTGGTTGTTGTACCTACGGAGCAAGTAGATGCCGCGCAGGTTCAGTGTGCGTTCCTGGCTGGTTCTCCTGGCGCTATCGGTGCTGTTGCCCACGTTGCTGGCAGCGGTGATGAGCATCGCGTACTTCTACAAGGAAGAGAGGCAGTCGTCCGAAGCACGGGTGCTTGAAACCGCACGGGCGATGTCGATGGTGGTTGACCGCGAACTCGCCCGGCGCGAGGGCGTGGTCAAGACGCTGGCGAAGTCGCCCGCGCTCGTCCAGGGCAACCTCGAGACCTTCTACCGCTATGCGCGGGACATAGCCCCGCAGCCTGATATGGCCGTGGTGCTGAGTGACATCTCGGGGCAGCAAGTGCTCAACACCCGGCGTCCTTTCGGGGAAGGATCCTTGCCACGTACAGTTTTCTCCAAGTTGCGCGAGCAAGCTGATCCACTGGCCACATTGGTGTCGGACCTGTATTTCGCGCCCATTGGCAAGCAGTACAGCTTCGCGGTCGAGGTGCCGGTGGTCGTGGACGGCCGCCTGCGTCACTACCTGTCCATGGGCGGCTATGCCAACTACCTGCAGGATCTGCTCAAGGAGCAACGACTGCCCGATTCCTGGATCGGCACCGTGGTGGACCGCAACGGTTTCATCGTGGCGCGAACCATCGGCGCAGAGCAGTTCGTCGGCAAGCTCGTGCCTGAAGCCTTGCTCAAACAGCTTATGGCGCATCAGGAAGGAGCCCTGGAGACCCTTTCCATTGACGGCCGGCCTGTCCTGGCCGTCTTCAGCAAGGGTAGCAAGTATGGCTGGAGCTTCGTGATCGGGGTGCCCCAGGCCGAGGTGGCCACCTGGTCCGCACTGGCACTGTCCCGGTTCGCCTCGACGGCCGCTTTGCTTGCAGTGGCGGTCGTGATCGGTGCATTGTGGGTAGGCCGCGCGCTCACGCGGCCGGTGGTGGCGCTCAAGCACGCTGCGCACGCGCTGGGGCAGGGCAGCGCCGCAACCTTCAAGCCCACAGGCGTCGTCGAGATTGACGAGGTCGCCGTGGCGATGTCCGATGCGGCTGACTCCCTGCGCAATGCCAGTGCCGTGACGCAGCGGCGCATCAGCGAGGCGCTGGAGCAGGCAGAACAGGCCCACCGCGCGATGGTGCAGGGGCAGCGCCTGGAAGCCGTGGCTCACCTGACCGGTGGTGTGGCCCACGACTTCAACAACCTGTTGATGGTCGTCGGCACCAACATGCACATCCTGCGGCGCACGGGCCTGTCCGCGGTGCAGGAGAGCTGCGTGTCGAAGATCGAGCGTGCGGTTTCCAGCGGCACCAAGCTCACACGCCAGTTGCTCACCTTCTCGCGTCGCCAGCCCATGCGTCCGGAGGTCATCGACCTGAGGGAGCAGCTGCCGTCGCTCACGGCGCTGATGCGATCGGCGCTGCACAGCAGGATCGAGCTGCGAAGCGTGGTGGAGCCGGCACGGCTGCACGTCGAGGTCGATCCGAACGAGCTGGAGCTGGCCCTGATCAACCTGGCCGTCAACGCCCGGGATGCGATGCCCGATGGCGGCGCGCTCCACATCACCGCACGCCTTGCGCACGCCGGCGAGATGTCCGTAACACCGGCGCAGCACGTGGTGCTGGAGGTCCGTGACACCGGTACGGGCATTGCGCCTGACTTGGTTGGCAAGGTCTTCGAGCCGTTCTTCACCACCAAGCCCGTGGGCCACGGCACCGGCCTGGGCTTGAGCCAGGTCTACGGGCTGTGCGTGCAGTCCGGAGGCGTGGCCACGATCGAGAGCGAGCTCGGCCGCGGAACGACGGTCCGGATGTACCTGCCGCTGTCGAGCAAGCCGCTCGCATCTGAAGTGCGGCAAAGCGCCACCACCGGGACAGACTCCATCAACGCTCGCGTGCTGCTCGTAGAAGACAACGAGGACTTGGCCCAGGCTGCGGCCGACGTACTGGTGGCTGCGGGCTGCCAGGTGGAGAAGGCCAGGACAGGCGACGACGCCGTGATAGCGCTCGAAGTTGAAAGGCCCTTTGACGTCGTTCTCAGCGACATCCGCATGCCCGGGTCCGTAGACGGCATTGCTTTGGCCCACAGAATCGCGCAGAGCGGCCAACCAACTGGAGTCATTCTGATGACCGGGTTCACGGCGGAACTGCAGAAGGCCAGGGACATGGGCTTTCTGGTGCTACCCAAGCCGTGCCCTGCTGAGGACCTTCTCGCTCAAGTCCGGGCGGTGGCGGCGAAGGCGGCCGACGCGGGTATCAATGACAGCTGACTTCAGCTCCTCCATGACACCGCAGGCACTCTCGAAAGCCACGGGGCTGTCGCTGCAGCAACTCGACGAACTCCAGGCCATGGCCTCGGGCCGAGCGCTGCTGGAAGCTTTCGAGCGGTTGCATGCCAGGCATGAGAGCCCGAGCTCGCCGTCCAGCGAGGTCGAGGCACACATTCGTGCCATCGCCGACAGGGCATGTCATTCGATGTGTCCGGAGAACCGGGGAAGCCCAGGTCTTGGCGATGCCGACCAGCACTGTCATCACCATCGCGAGCACGTTGGGCAGTGCCAGGCGCAGCAGCGTTGGCAGGATCGGTCCATGCTGCAGTCGCCGGCTCTCGGAGCCCACAGGGCTTCATCAGGCCTGGCGTCGACGTCCGGGGCCGTCACACCCGTTCGATGATCACTGCGATGCCCTGGCCAACGCCGATACACATCGTGCACAGCGCATAGCGTCCGCCGGTGGCATGCAGCCGGTTGACTGCCGTGGTGGCCAGCCGTGCGCCGCTGGCCCCGAGCGGATGGCCCAGCGCGATGGCACCGCCCCATGCGTTGACGCGCTCGTCGTCGTCCTTCAACCCCAGCAGGCGCAGCACGGCCAAGCCCTGGGCGGCGAAGGCCTCGTTGAGCTCGATCACGTCCATCTGCTCCAGTGTCAGGCCGGTCTGGGCCAGCACCTTCCGAGTCGCAGGGGCCGGGCCAATGCCCATCACGCGCGGTGCCACGCCGGCCGTGGCCATGCCCACGACACGCGCCCTGGGCGTCAGTCCGTGCTTCGCCGCCGCGGCCTCGTCGGCCAACAGCAGCGCGCAGGCACCGTCGTTGACGCCGGAGGAGTTTCCCGCCGTGACCGTGCCGTCCGGTCGCACCACGCCCCTGAGTCTGGCCAGGGCTTCCAGGCTGGTCTGCCGCGGGTGTTCGTCCCGGCTCACGATCAGCGCTTCTCCCTTCTTCTGCGCAATCGTCACGGGCGTGATCTCGCGCGCGAGGTGTCCGGCTTCCTGCGCCGCAACGGCCTTGAGCTGGCTGGCCAGCGCCATGCGGTCCTGGTCCTCCCGGTTGATCCCATGTTCGGTGGCAACGTTCTCGGCCGTCTCGGGCATCGAGTCGATGCCGTACTGCGTCTTCATCAATGGGTTGACGAAGCGCCAGCCGATGGTCGTGTCGTAGACCGTGTTGCTGCGGCTGAAGGCGCTCTCGGCCTTGGGCATCACGAAGGGGGCGCGGGTCATGCTTTCCACGCCGCCGGCAATCATCAGGCCGGCCTCGCCGGCCTTGATGGCACGCGCCGCGGTGCCCACCGCATCCAGACTGGAACCACACAGCCGGTTGATCGTCATGCCGGGCACCTCCTGCGGCAGCCCAGCCAGCAGGCTGGCCATGCGCGCGACGTTGCGGTTGTCCTCGCCGGCCTGGTTGGCGCAGCCATAGAGGACGTCCGCCACAGCCTGCCAGTCGACTTGCGGGTTGCGCGCCATCAGGGCCTTGAGAGGAATGGCGCCGAGATCGTCGGCTCGCACGCTGGAGAGCGCGCCGCCGTAACGGCCGATGGGGGTGCGGATGGCATCGCAGATGAAGGCGTGCGCCATGGTGTCGTCTCCTGTGATGATGGAAAAGGGTGATGCAGTCGGTTGCGGGCTGCCTGGCCCATGCCGACGGGCTCACATGCCGGCGTAGTTGGGTCCGCCGCCGCCCTCGGGCGTGACCCAGACGATGTTCCGCGTCGGGTCCTTGATGTCGCAGGTCTTGCAGTGCACGCAGTTCTGGGCGTTGATCTGCAGCCGCTCCCCGCCACCCTCGGCCGCCACGTACTCGTACACGCCCGCCGGGCAGTAGCGGCTCTCCGGCCCGGCGAAGGTGGGCAGGTTGATGCGCGTCGGCACCGTCGCGTCCTTGAGCGTCAGGTGCGCCGGCTGGTTCTCCTCGTGGCTCACGTTGCTGATGAACACCGAGGAGAGGCGATCGAACGTGAGCACGCCGTCGGGCTTGGGGTAGTCGATGCGCGGGAACTCGGCGGCCGGGCGCAGGTTGACGTGGTCGGGCAGCTTGCGCTGCACGGTCCACGGCGGGTTCTTGACGCCCAGCCGCGGCAGCAGCCACTGCTCGATGCCGGTCATGAGCGTGGCCGTGCCGCGGCCCTTCTTGAACCACTGCTTGAAGTTCCTGGCCTGCTGCAGCTCGGCGAACAGCCAGCTCTTTTCGAAGGCCTGCGGATACGCCGTGAGCTCATCGCCGCTGCGCCCGGCCTGCAGCGCCTCGAAGGCGGCCTCGGCGCACAGCATGCCGCTCTTGATCGCGGCGTGGCTGCCCTTGATGCGGCTGGCGTTGAGGTAGCCCGCGTCGCAGCCCACCAGCGCGCCACCGGGGAACACCGTCCTGGGCAGGCTCAGCAGCCCGCCGGCGGTGATGGCGCGCGCGCCGTAGCTGATGCGCTTGCCGCCCTCGAGGTGCTTGCGCACTGCCGGGTGCGTCTTGAAGCGCTGGAACTCCTCGAAGGGCGACAGCCAGGGGTTCTGGTAGTCCAGGCCCACGACGAAGCCGATGGCTATCCTGTTGTCCGCCGCGTGGTAGATGAACGAGCCGCCGTAGGTGTCGGGCTCCAGCGGCCAGCCGGCGGTGTGCACCACCAGGCCCGGCTTGTGGTTCACAGCGGGCACTTCCCACAGTTCCTTCAAGCCGATGCCGTAGCTCTGCGGAGCCTTGCCCGCGTCCAGGCTGAAGCGCTCGATGATCTGTTTCCCAAGATGTCCCCGGGACCCTTCGGCGAACACCGTGTACTTGCCGAGCAGCTCCATGCCCAGCTGGAAGTTCTCGGTGGGCTCGCCGTCCTTGCCCAGGCCCATGTGGCCCGTGGCGATGCCGCTCACGCGGCCGTCCTCGGCGTACAGCACTTCCGCCGCAGCGAAGCCGGGAAAGATCTCCACGCCCAGCGCCTCGGCCTGTTCCGCGAGCCAGCGCGTCACCTCGCCCAGGCTGACGATGTAGTTGCCGTGGTTCTTGAAGCAGTCGGGCAGCAGGCCGTGCGGGGTGGTCTTGAAGCCGGTCTCGGAGAGGAACAGGAACTCGTCCTCGGTGACCGGCTGCTTCAGCGGCGCGCCTTTTTCCTTCCAGTCCGGGAACAGCTCGGTGAGCGCGATGGGATCCATGATCGCGCCGGAGAGGATGTGCGCGCCGGGCTCGGAGCCCTTTTCCAGCACCACCACCGACACCTCGGAGCCCGCTGCGGCGGCGAGCTGCTTGAGCCGGATGGCCGTGGCCAAGCCCGCGGGGCCGGCGCCGACGATCACCACGTCGTAGTCCATGGACTCGCGCGGACCGTATTGCTCAAGCAGTTGCTGCTGGGTGGTCATCGGGCACCTCGTGGACTGTGGCTCACAACGCTTTGACCAGTTGGGGCACGACCTCGAAAACGTCACCCTCCAGGCTGTAGTCGGCCACGCTGAAGATGGGCGCCTCCGGATCCTTGTTGATCGCCACGATCACCCTGGAATCCTTCATGCCCGCCAGGTGCTGGATGGCACCGCTGATGCCGCAGGCGATGTACAGGGTTGGCGCAACGATCTTGCCGGTCTGGCCTACCTGCCAGTCGTTGGGCGCGTAGCCCGCGTCCACCGCGGCGCGCGAGGCGCCGAGGGCCGCGCCCAGCTTGTCGGCCAGCGGCGTGAGCACTTCGGTGAACTTCTCGGCCGAGCCCAGCGCGCGGCCGCCCGACACGATGATCTTGGCGGCGGTCAGCTCGGGGCGGTCGCTCTTGGTCAGCTCGCGGCCGACGAAGGCGCTCTGGCCGCTGTCGCCCACCGCGGCCAGGTTTTCGACTGCAGCGCTGCCGCCGGTGGCGGGCGCGGCATCGAAGCCCGTGGTGCGCACGCTGATGACCTTCACCGCGTCGGCGCTCTGCACGGTGGCGATGGCATTGCCGGCGTAGATCGGGCGCTCGAAGGTGTCGGCGCTCAGCACCTTGGTGATGTCGCTGAGCTGCGCCACGTCGAGCTTGGCGGCCACGCGCGGGGCGGCGTTGCGGCCGTTGGCCGTCGACGGGAACAGGATGTGGCTGTAGTTGCCGGCCACGGCCAGCACCTGCGCGGCGACGTTCTCGGCCAGCTGCGTGCCCAGCGCGGGCGAGTCGGCGTGCAGCACCTTGGCCACGCCCTGGACCTGGGCGGCGGCTTGCGCCACGGCGGCGGCGTTCTCGCCGGCCACCAGCACGTGCACCTCGCCGCCGCAAGCCAGCGCGGCGGTGACGGTGTTCAGGGTCGCGGCCTTCAGGCCCGCGTTGTCGTGTTCGGCAATGACGAGTGCGGCCATGTCAGATCACCTTGGCTTCGTTCTTGAGCTTGTCCACGAGGGTGACTATGTCGGGCACCTTCACGCCGGCGCCGCGCTTGGGCGGCTCACTGACCTTCAGGGTCTTGATCCGGGGCGTCACGTCCACGCCCAGGTCGGCCGGCTTGACCGTCTCCAGCGGCTTCTTCTTGGCCTTCATGATGTTGGGCAGCGTCACGTAGCGCGGCTCGTTCAGGCGCAGGTCGGTCGTGACGACGGCCGGCAGCGTGACTTCCACGGTCTCCAGACCGCCGTCCACCTCGCGCGTCACCTTGGCCTTGCCCTCGAGAACTTCGACCTTGGAGGCGAAGGTGGCCTGGGGCAGGTCGGCCAGCGCAGCGAGCATCTGGCCGGTCTGGTTGTTGTCGTCATCGATCGCCTGCTTGCCCAGGATCACCAGGCCGGGCTGTTCCTTGTCCACCAGGGCCTTGAGGATCTTGGCCACGGCCAGTGGCTGCAGCTCGAAGGATGGGTCGTTGGGGGTCTCGACCAGGATGGCGCGGTCCGCGCCGATGGCCAGGGCGGTGCGCAGCGTTTCCTGGCACTGCATGACACCGCAGGAGACCGCGATGATCTCGGTGGCGACGCCCCTTTCCTTGAGCCGCACCGCTTCCTCGACGGCGATCTCGTCGAAGGGGTTCATGCTCATCTTCACGCCGGCGAGGTCCATGCCCGAAGCGTCGGACTTCACCCGGACCTTCACGTTGTAGTCCACCACCCGCTTCACGGGCACGAGGATCTTCATGGCTGTCTCCTTGTCTGTCAGAACGCGGCGATGCCGGTCTGGGCACGGCCCAGGATCAGGGCGTGGATGTCGTGCGTGCCCTCGTAGGTGTTGACCACCTCCAGGTTCACCAGGTGGCGGGCGATGCCGTACTCGTCACTGATGCCGTTGCCGCCCAGCATGTCGCGCGCCATGCGTGCGATGTCCAGCGCCTTGCCACAGCTGTTGCGCTTCATGATGGACGTGATCTCCACCGCGTCGGTGCCTTCGTCCTTCATGCGGCCCAGCCGCAGGCAGCCCTGCAGGCCCAGCGTGATCTCGGTCTGCATGTCGGCCAGCTTCTTCTGGATCAGTTGATTCGCCGCCAGCGGCTTGCCGAACTGCTTGCGGTCCAGCACGTACTGGCGCGCGCGATGCCAGCAGTCCTCGGCCGCGCCCAGCGCGCCCCAGGCGATGCCGTAGCGCGCGGAGTTCAGGCAGGTGAACGGACCCTTGAGGCCGCGCACCTCGGGAAAGGCGTTCTCCTCGGGGCAGAACACCTGGTCCATCACCACCTGCCCGGTGATGGAGGCGCGCAGCCCCACCTTGCCGTGGAGGGCAGGGGCGGACAGGCCTTTGAAACCCTTTTCCAGCACGAAGCCGCGGATCCTGCCCTCGTCGTCCTTGGCCCACACCACGAACACGTCGGCAATCGGGCTGTTGGAGATCCAGGTCTTCGTACCGGTGAGCTCGTAGCCGCCAGCCACCTTGCGGGCGCGCGTGATCATGCTGCCGGGGTCGGAGCCGTGGTCGGGCTCCGTGAGACCGAAGCAGCCGATCCACTCGCCGGTGGCCAGCTTGGGCAGGTACTTTTGCCGGGTCGCCTCGTTGCCGAACTTGTAGATCGGCACCATCACCAGCGAGCTCTGCACGCTCATCATCGAGCGGTAGCCCGAGTCCACGCGTTCCACCTCGCGTGCGATGAGGCCGTAGGCCACGTAGTTCAGGCCCGGCCCGCCGTACTGCTCGGGGATGGTCGGGCCCAACAGGCCCATCTCGCCCATCTCGCGAAAGATGGCCGGATCGGTGTGCTCGCTGCGGAAGGCCTCGAGCACGCGCGGCGCCAGGCGGCCCTGGCAGTAGTCGCGCGCGGCCTCGCGCACGGCGCGCTCGTCGGCATCAAGCTGCTGTTCCAGCAGCAGCGGATCGTCCCATTGGAAGGGGGTGGACATCATCGTCTCCTTGGGAATTCAGGCCTGGGCCGCCTGCAGCGCCTCGCGCTGCGACAGTGCGGCGAAGCGCTGCAGGTGGGTGTCGGTGTCGCCCATGCTGGCCTCGATGGCCAGCAGGCGCTTGAACCAGTGGCTGAGCACGAGCTCGTCCGTCATGCCCATGCCGCCGTGCAGTTGCACCGCTTGCTGAGCGATGAAGCGGCAGGCCTGGCTCACCACCACCTTGGCCGCGGACAGCGCCTGGCGCCTGGCCTCGTCGCCTGTATCGGTGCAACGCATCGCCGCCAGATAGGTCATCGAGCGCGCCTGCTCCAGGTGCAGCAGCATGTCCGCAGCACGGTGCTGCAGGGCCTGGAAGCGGCCGATGGGCTGGCCGAACTGCTGGCGCGTGCGCAGGTACTCCACGGTGGCATCCACCGTGGCCTGCAGCAGGCCCAGCGCTTCGGCGCACAGGGCCGCCAGCCCGATGTCGAGCGCGCGCTCGATGGCCGGCAGCGCCTGCCCGGGCGTGCCCAGTACGGCCTGCGCCGGCACGAAGCAACCGCTCAGCTCAACCTCGGCGGCGCGGTGGCCGTCGATGGTGGCGTACTCGCGCAGGCTCAGCCCCGCCGCTCCGCGCGGCACGCGCAGCAGCAGCACGCCGGATGCGTCATCGGGCGCGCCCGACAGGCGTGCCGACACCAGCAGCTCGTCGGCCGCAGCGGCGTCGCTGACCACGGCCTTGCGGCCGTCAAGCACATAGCCGTCGCCTTCCGCCGCGGCACGTGTCTGCACCCAGGCAGCCATGCCGCGCGCCGGCGCCTCATGGTGTGCCAGCACGACGATGCGCTCACCCGAGGCCAGCGCAGGCAGCAGCTCGGCCTGCGCCGCGGCGTCGCCGAAGTCGCGTACCAGCGCGGTGGCGATCACGGCGCTGGAGAGCAGCGGCTCGCACGGCAGCGCCGGCGCGCTGGCCTGCATGGCGAGCATCGTCTCCACAGGGCCGAAGCCCAGCCCGCCGTGCGCCTCCGGCACGTTGATGGCCAGCACCCCGAGCTCGGCCAGGTTCTGCCACACCTGGCGGCTGAAGCCTTCAGCGCTGGCCGCTATCGCGCGCCGCTTCTCGAAGCCGTAGTCGTTGCGCACGAAGCGCTCGATGGTGTCCTGCAGCTGCCGCTGCTCTTCGCTGAAATTGAAGTCCATGGCAGGTCCTTAGAGGCCGAGGATGATCTGGGCGACGATGTTCTTCTGGATCTCGTTGGAGCCGCCGTAGATGGACAGCTTGCGCAGGTTGCAGTACGTGGCCGCCAGCGCCAGCGCATGGGCCGGGCCGGGCGGCTCGACGCCCTGGCCTTCCAGCGCCTCGGGCAGGAAGGGCAGGGCATAGGGCCCTACGGCCTGCACCAGCAGCTCCGAGATCTGCTGCTGGATCTCCGTGCCCTTGACCTTGAGGATCGAGGCCTCGGGGCCCGGCGCGCGCTGCTCGCTCTCGGCCGAGAGCACGCGCAGGTTCGTGACCTCCAGCGCCATGAGGTCGATCTCCACCTGAGCCACGCGCGCCGAGAACAGAGGGTCCTGCAGCAGCGGGCGGCCGTTCTTGCGCTCGCGCGCGGCCACGGCCTTGAGCCGCGCCAGCTCGCGCTTGGCGATGCCGATGCCGGCGATGTTGGTGCGCTCGTGGCCGAGCAGGAACTTGGCGTAGGTCCAGCCCGCGTTCTCCTCGCCGATGAGGTTCTCGGCGGGCACGCGCACGTTTTCGAACCAGACCTCGTTGACCTCATGCGCACCGTCGAGCGTGATGATGGGCCGCACGCTGATGCCCGGGCTCTTCATGTCGATGAGCAGGAAGCTGATGCCGCGCTGCGCCTTGGCCGCCGGATCGGTGCGCACCAGGCAGAAGATCCAGTCGGCATGCTGTGCCAGCGTGGTCCAGGTCTTCTGGCCGTTGACGATGTAGTGCTCGCCCTGCGCATCGACGCCGCGCACCGCGCGCGTCTTGAGCGACGCCAGGTCCGAGCCCGAGCCGGGCTCGGAGTAGCCCTGGCACCACCAGTCCAGCCCGGCCTGGATGCGGGGCAGGAAGCGCTGCTGCTGCACCGGCGAGCCGAAGGCCATGATCACCGGCGCCACCATCTTGATGCCGAAGGGGATCAGGCGCGGCGCGCCCGCGGCGGCGCATTCCTCGTCAAAGATGTACTGCTGCGCCGCACTCCAGCCGGGGCCGCCGAACTCGCGCGGCCAGCCGGGCGTGCTCCAGCCGCGCCCGTGCAGCGTGCGCTGCCACAGCAGGTGGTCGTCGCGCATGAGATGCACGCCGTTTCTGACCTTGTCGCGAATGTGCGCGGGCAGCGACTCGCGCAGGAAGCTGCGTACCTCCTCGCGGAAGGCCTGGTCTTCGGGGCTGAAGTTCAGATCCATGGGGTCTCCGGTCATTCAATTCCGCTGTGCAAAACTAAGTTCTGCAAAACAGCACAAACGCATTGTTGATGCACGACGCGGCGCTGTCAACTTCTCCATAGCGGAACTGTGTCGATTCTTGATGGGCCGAAACCGACCGATATGCGGTTTTGTGTTCCACTAATGGGACCAGAACTACAGAGCTTCGTCATGGACAGGCCCGCCAACATCCAGGCCGAGCCGGAGGCCGAAAGCAGCGAATCCGGCGCCAAGGAAGATCGCCACTTCGTCACCGCGCTCGCGCGCGGCCTGGAGGTGCTCGCGTGCTTTCGTTCCGGCGACAAGACGCTGGGCAACCAGGAGATCGCGCAGCGCTGCGGCTTGCCCAAGTCCACCGTCTCGCGGCTGACCTATACGCTCACCAAGCTGGGCTACCTGATCCAGTTGGAGGACAGCGGCAAGTACCGGCTGGGCACGGCCACGCTGTCGCTGGGCAGCGCGATGCTGGCGAAGCTGGACGTGCGCACGGTGGCGCGTCCGCTGATGCAGGAGCTGGCGGACTTCTCTCGCGCCATGGTGTCACTGGGTGCGCGCGACCGCATGTCGATGATCTACGTCGAGAACTGCCGCTCCACCTCGGCGCTGACGCTGAGCCTGGACATCGGCTCGCGCATCCCGGTGGCGGCCACCGCCATCGGCCGCGCCTGGCTGGCGGCCATTCCCGAACGCGAGCGGGTGGAGTTCATGGAGCGGGTGCGCGAGTTCGACGAGATGGCCTGGCCGGAGACGGAGCGCGGCATCCGCAAGGCGCTGGAGGACTACCGAACCCTGGGCGTGACCTGTTCTTTTGGTGACTGGCAAAGCGACGTCAACGCCATCGCCCGGGCCTTCAATCCCGGCGGCGGCCTGCCGCCCATGGCCATCAACTGCGGCGCGCCGTCCTTCCTGCTGTCCAAGGAGTTCCTGCTGGAAGAGGTACGCCCGCGCCTGATCGAGATGGTCAGCCGGCTCGAGGGCATGCTGGCGCGCTGATGCAGCTTGTCAGCGCCTGCGCAGCCCGGCCCGGCCGTAGGCAGGAAGCGGACCGGCGGCATCGTGAGACGCCTGGTGCTTCGCCCGCGTGCGCATGGATGAATTCTTCGTGCCTGATGGCAACCGGCATCAGGCCAGCACCAGACGCTCGCCGTCCATCCTGGGCACCACCTCCAGCACGCTCTCGCGCGCCGCGTAGCTCAAGTCGGCCGCGTGCGCCTTTTCCACCATCCGCTGCCCCACGCGGGCCTGCCACAGCGGGTGGTCGTTTCCGTGCGGCAGGCCGCGCGCGTGCGTGTAGAGCAGGGCCGCCGCCAGCGCCGAGTCGCTGAAGCGACGCGGGCCCGGTGCTTCGCGCAACAGGGACACCAGGCAGCCCGCGCCGTAGAAATCCTCCAGGTTGAAGCGCCCGGCCGAGCCGGCGCAGGCCAGCACCACGGTGCGCTCCGGATGCACGCGCAGCAGGTACCGCACCACCGCCGCGGCATTGACCAGCGCACCGGCCAGCACCTCGGCCGCACCCCGGGCGCGCAGCAGCGCCACGGTGCCGTTGGTCGTGCTGTAGACCAGGCGCCGACCGGACAGCGGCTGCGCCAGGACCGCCAGTGGGGTGGCCGCCACGAAGCCCGGCAGCGTCTGCGCCATCCATTCCCCGGCGGCCACGCCAGACGGCGCGTCCGGGCGCTGCAGCGCGGCCCGGGCCGCCTCGCCATCCGGCATGGGCAGCACCTCGGTGCAGCCTCCGTCCAGCGCCGCGGCCATGGTGGTGGTGGCAAACAGCACGTCCAGCACCACCACGACCTTGCCTGCCAGGCGCAGCGGGTCGATCTCTTCCTTGCGGGTGAGCACGTGGACCTTCATCAGGCTTCACCGGCAGGCTTCCGGCCGACGGCCGCCACGGCGAACACGCCGGTGGCGCGCAGCACCAGGCGCTCGCCGGCGCTGATGAGACAGTCGGCAAAGGCCAGCCTGCCCCCGAGGCGTCGGAACTCCACCTGGGCCTCCAGCCATTCGCCCAGTTGCGCCGACGACAGGAAGTCGGTGTTGAGGTTCACCGTCACCAACGGTCGGTTGTAGCGCGGGTGGCGCGAGAGGTTGATGCCGAGCGCGCCGTCGGCCAGCGTCGTCAGCATGCCGCCATGCGCCACGCCGATGTGGTTGGCGTGCTGCGCCGTCACGTGCAGGCCGAGCACGCTGCGGCCGTCCTCGGCGCGGCGCCGGTACAGCGGGCCGAGCACGGAGAAGAAGGGGCCGGCACCAGCAAAGGGCTCGAAGCCGGCAGGAATATCAAGGCAGAGGGTGTCCATGCGTCAGAACCAGTCGGGTTGCATCGCCAGCACGCTGTCGTCGAGTTGCCGCAGCAACTGCAACTGCGGCGGCACGCGCGGCAGCTCCCAGCGGAAGAACCAGTGGCAAGCCTGCAGCTTGCCGCGGTAGAAGAGCGTGTCCGCCGCCGCTGCGCCGGGCAGGGCATCCGCAGCCACCACCGCCTGGCGCAGCCAAGTCCAGGCCATCACGGTATGGCCGAAAGCCTCCAGGAACAGATGGGCGTTGGCCAGGGCACGCACGGCATCCTCTGACAGCACCGGGCGCAACGCATGCACGGTACGTTCCACGTCCGCCCAGGCCGTGGCCAGCGCATCGGCGTGCTCGCGCAAGGCCTCGCGCACTTGCGCCGACTGCACGGTGGCCGCGAACTCGCGCCCCAGCACCGCCAGCGCCGCACCGTCCTCCAGCATCGCCTTGCGACCCAGCAGGTCCAGCGCGTGGATGCCGTGCGAGCCCTCGTGGATCATGTTGAGGCGGTTGTCACGCCAGAATTGCTCCACCGGGTATTCGCGCGTGTAGCCGTAGCCGCCATGCACCTGCATCGCGAGGCTGTTGGCCTCCAGGCACCACTGCGCGGGCCAGGACTTCACCACCGGCGTGAGCAGTTCCAGCAGCCGGCCAGCGTCTGCGCGGACCGCTGCGTCCTCACCCGTGCGCTGCTCGTCCACCAGCCGCGCGCAGTACAGGCCCAGTGCGTAGGCGCCTTCGACACAGGCCTTCTGCGCCAGCAGCATGCGGCGCACATCAGCATGCTCGATCAGTGGGAGTTGCGGCTGCATCGCATCCTTGCTGCCAGGGGGGCGACCCTGGCGGCGCTCGCGCGCGTACTGCAGCGAGGCGCGCAGGCCGCGCCAGCCCAGCATCGTCGCACCCATGCCCACGCCGATGCGCGCCTCGTTCATCATGTGGAACATGCATGCCAGGCCCTGGCCCGGCCCGCCTACGAGCTCGCCGATGCAGCGTCCCTGCTCGCCGAAGGACAGCATCGTCGACGTGGTGCCGCGCCAGCCGGCCTTGTGAATCAGGCCGGCCAGCGCCACGTCGTTACGCTCGCCCAGGCTGCCGTCTTCGTGGACATGCCATTTCGGCACCGTGAACAGCGACAGTCCCTTCACGCCCGGCGGCGCACCGGCAATGCGCGCCAGCACCAGGTGAACGATGTTCTCGCCGAGCTCGTGGTCGCCGCCCGAGATGAACACCTTCTGGCCCTTGAGGGCGAAGCGGCCATCGGGCAGCGGCGTGGCAGTGGTGGCGAGGTCCGACAGGCTCGATCCCGCCTGCGGCTCGGTCAGTGCCATGGTGCCGAAGAAGCGTCCCGAGCGCAGCGCGTTCAGGTAGCGGTGCCGCTGCGAAGCGGTGCCGAAGCGCGCAATGACGTTGGCATTGGCCATCGTCAGCCCCACGTACGAAGTCGTCGCGGTGTTGGCGCTCTTGAACAGGCTCAGGCAAGCCTGGGTCAGCAGCACCGGCAGCTGCATCCCGCCCTCGGCCACATCCTGGTCCGCCGCCGTGAAGCCGGCATCGCAGAAGGCGCGCAGTGCCCGCTGCACCTCGGGCAGCACCTGCACCCGCTGCCCGTCCCAGCGCGGCTCGTGCTCGTCGGCAAGCCGGTTGTGCGGCAGGAACTCGCGCAGCGCGATTTCGTGCGCCGCCTCCACCGCGGCTTCGAAGGTCTCCCGGCTGTGCTCGGCATGGCGTTCACGGCGGGTCAGCGCGAGGGCGTCCAGCACTTCGAAAAGCTGGAACTGCAACTCGCGCGGTTCGATGAGCGGCGAATCCTGCATCGGCAAGTCCAGGGTTGCGATGAGTTCACTATAGTCTGCATTGCAGAACTTGGCACCGATTTTTGTTGAATGTCGTCTGCCCTGACCACTGCTAGATGGATGGGTTTTCATCCTTGCGCTTAGGCTCTAGGCGTTTACCCGAAGTGACTTTACAGGGTGGTGGTGGGGCACTAGCATGGACTCATTCGGAATAGTGTTCTGCATTGCAGAACTTTAAAGTACCCACTGCTGAGGATCTGCATGAACGCTCCCGCCTCCTGCATCCGGCATGGCGCCGTCGCCGTCGTCACGCTGGACAACCCGCCGGTCAACGGCATCAGCCATGCGCTGCGCAGCCGCGTGCTGGCGTTGCTGGACGAGGCGCTGGCCGATGCACAAGTGCGCGCGATCGTGCTCACGGGCGGCGAGAAGCTGTTCTCGGGCGGTGCCGACGTACGCGAGTTCGGCACGCCCAAGTCCAGCCAGCAGCCCAACCTGCCCGCGCTGATCGCGGCGCTGGAGTCTTCGACCAAGCCGGTGGTGGCTGCCGTTGCCGGCACCTGCCTGGGCGGCGGAATGGAACTGGCGCTGGGCTGCCATTTCCGCATCGCCAAGGCGGACGCCTCGCTGGGCCTGCCCGAAGTGAAGCTCGGCCTGCTGCCCGGCGCCGGCGGCACGCAGCGCCTGCCGCGGGCCATCGGGCTGGAGGCGGCACTGAACATGATCCTCTCCGGCGAGCCGCAAGCGGCGGCACGCTTTGAAGGCACCGGCCTGCTCGACGCGGTGGTGAAGGAAGGCGAGCTGGTGGGAGCCGCCGTTGCCTTTGCCGAGCAGGTGGTGGCCGAGGGCCGGCCGCTGAAGCGGCTGCGCGACGTGAAGCTGGAGCAGGCCGGCTCGGAAGCCTTCCTGCAGTTCGCCCGCACGCAGGTCAAGGCGTCGAGCCGCTTCCTGCCGGCGCCGCTGAAATGCGTGGACGCGGTGGCGGCCTGCGTGTCGCTGCCTTTCGACGACGGCCTGCGCTTCGAGCGCGAGCTGTTCCTGGGCCTGATGAGCACGCCCGAGTCACGCGCGCTGCGCCACGTGTTCGCGGCCGAGCGCGCCGCCTCGAAGGTGGCGGTGCCGGCAGACACGCCGCTGCGCGAGGTGCGCCAGGTCGGCATCATCGGCGCGGGCACCATGGGCGGCGGCATCGCCATGGCCTTCGCCAATGCCGGCATCCCGGTCATGCTGCTGGAAGCCAGCCAGGCGGCCCTGGACAAGGGCTTCAACACCATCCGCGCCAACTACGAAGGCTCGCTGAAGAAGGGCAAGCTGACCCAGGCGCAGTTCGAGCAGCGGCTGGCGCTGATCACGCCCACGCTGAGCTACGAGTCGCTGCGCGACGCCGACCTCGCCATCGAGGCGGTGTTCGAGAGCATGGAGGTGAAGGAGCAGGTCTTCCGCGCGCTGGACGAGGTGATGAAGCCGGGCGCGATCCTGGCGTCCAACACCTCAGCGCTGGACCTGGATGCCATTGCACGCTTCACGCGGCGTCCGCAGGACGTGATCGGGCTGCATTTCTTCAGCCCTGCCAATGTGATGCGGCTGCTGGAGGTGGTGCGCGGCGCCGCCACCGCGCCCGAGGTGCTGGCCACCGCCATGCAGCTGGCCAGGCGCATCAGGAAGGTCGCGGTGGTCTCGGGCGTGTGCGACGGTTTCATCGGCAACCGCATCCTGGCGCGCTACGGCGCTGCGGCCAACGACCTGCTCAACCGCGGCGCGCTGCCGCAGCAGGTGGACCGAGCGCTGGAAGACTTCGGTTTCGCGATGGGCCTGTTCCGCGTCGGCGACCTGGCCGGCCTGGACATCGGCTGGGCCGGCCGCAAGCGCCGCGCCGCGGCCAACCCGGGCCAGGACTTCAGCATCGTCGCCGACCGCGTCTGCGAGGCCGGTCGCTTCGGGCAGAAGACCGGGGCGGGGTGGTACCGCTACGAGCCGGGTCGGCGCGACCCGATCCCCGACCCCATGGTCACGCAGATCATCGAGCAGTGGCGCGCCGAGCGCGGCCACGCCACGCGCGCCATCGACGCGCAGGAGATCGTCGAGCGCTGTGTGTTCGCGATGGTCAACGAGGGCGCCCGCATCCTGGCCGAAGGCATTGCGCAGCGTGCCTCCGACATCGACGTGGTCTACCTCAATGGTTACGGCTTCCCCAAGCACCGCGGCGGCCCGATGAAGTACGCCGACGAGGTGGGCTTGCCCTACGTGGTGCGCCGCCTGAAGGCCTTTGCCGCTGAGCCCGGCGCCGATCCGGCGCTGTGGACGCCCGCACCGCTGCTGCTGCAGCTCGCCGCCGAGGGTGGCAGCTTCAACTGAACCTGACCGCCTGCCCGACGAGGAATTCCGCACCATGTCCGACGCCGTCATCGTCTCCACCGCCCGCACTGGCCTGGCCAAGAGCTGGAAGGGCGCCTTCAACATGACCTATGGCGCCACGCTGGGCGCGCACGCCGTGCAGCACGCGGTGGCGCGCTCGGGCCTGGACCCGGATGCGATCGAGGACGTGGTGATGGGCGCCAGCTTCCTGGAAGGCACGACCGGCGGCAACGTCGCGCGCGCCATCGCGCTGCGCGCCGGGCTGCCTGTGACCACGGCGGGCATGAGCCTCAACCGCTTCTGCGGCTCGGGGCTGCAGGCCATTGCCATCGCGGCGCAGCGCGTGATGGCGGGCGAAGTGCAGGCCCTCGTCGCCGGCGGCGTGGAGAGCATCTCCTGCGTGCAGAACGAGGCCAACCAGCACATGCGCCGCGACCCGTGGCTGCTGCAGCACAAGCCCGGGCTGTACTGGAGCATGCTGCAGACGGCCGAGCAGGTGGCGCGCCGCTACGGCATCGGCAAGGAAGCGCAGGACGCCTACGGCGCGCGGAGCCAGCAGCGCGCCGCCGCGGCGCAGGCGGCCAGGCGCTTCGATGCCGAGATCGTGCCCATGACCACGACCATGGGTGTGGTGGACAAGGCCAGCGGCCGCATCACGACCCGCGAGGTCACCATCTCGTGCGACGAGGGCATCCGCCCGGACGCGACGCTGGTGGCGGTGAGCCGCATCCGTCCCGCGCTGCCCGGCGGCGTGGTGACGGCAGGCAATGCCAGCCAGTTCTCCGACGGCGCTTCCGCTTGTGTCGTGATGAGTGCCCAGCGGGCTGAGCAGTTGGGCCTGCAGCCGCTTGGGATCTTCCGCGGCTTCGCGGTGGCCGGCTGCGAGCCCGACGAGATGGGCATCGGCCCTGTGTTCGCCGTCCCGAAGCTGCTGCAGCGCGCCGGCCTGAAGGCCGAGGACATCGGGCTGTGGGAGCTCAACGAGGCCTTCGCCTGCCAGGTGCTGTATTGCCGCGACCGGCTGGGCATCCCCGACGAGCTGCTCAACGTCAACGGCGGCGCGATCGCCGTTGGCCACCCCTACGGCGTGAGCGGGTCCCGGCTGACCGGGCATGCGCTCATCGAGGGCAAGCGCCGCGGCGCCAGGTACGTCGTGGTGACGATGTGCATCGGCGGCGGCCAGGGCGCGGCCGGGCTGTTCGAGGTCTGCTGATCACCGCAGTTCTCATTCCCCGGCGGGACAGCCGCCGGGCAGGCAAGCAACGACACGGGAGACATTGATGGGCGTGATGGACCTGTTCCGGCTCGACGGCCAGGTGGCGCTGGTCACCGGCGGCTCGCGCGGGCTGGGGCTGCAGATGGCCCGGGCACTGGGCGAAGCGGGCTGCAAGGTGGCGATCAGCGCACGCAAGGAAGGCGAGCTGGCCGAAGCGAAGGCGGCCCTGGAGGCCGAGGGCATCGAGGTGCTCGCCATCGTCAACGACCTGCAGCAGTTCGACCGCATCCCGGTGCTGGTCGAAGCCGTGGTGCAGCGCTTCGGCGACATCGACATCCTCGTCAACAACGCCGGGGCCACCTGGGGGGCGCCGGCCGAGGAGTACCCGGACGAGGCGTGGCACAAGGTGATGAACCTCAACGTCAACGCGCCGTTCTTCCTGGCGCGCGAGGTGGGCCGGCGCTGCATGATCCCGCGCGGGCGCGGCAAGATCGTCAACGTCGCCTCGGTGGCGGGCCTCAAGGGCATGGCGCCGGGCGTGCACACCATCGCCTACAACACTTCCAAGGCCGCGGCCATCAACTTCACGCGGGCTCTAGCGTCGGAGTGGGGCCGATATGGCATCAACGTCAACGCGATCTGCCCCGGCTTCTTCCCTTCGAAGATGTCGGCCGGCCTGCTGGAGAGCATCGGCGAGCAGGTGGTCGCGCGCGCGCCGCTGCGGCGCCTGGGCGGCGACGAAGACCTGATGGGCGCCGTGGTGTTCCTGGCCAGCGAGGCCTCCCGCCACATCACCGGCCAGTACCTGGCAGTGGACGGCGGCACCTCGGCGCTGTGAGGCCCACCATCATCATGAACGACGCGCAGGCGCAATTCAGCGGCACCCGAGCAGTGGCGCCGCAGCATGCCTTCGACATCGGGGCCCTGCAGGCCTGGATGCGCGAGCAGGTGCCGGGCTTCGAGGGCACCCTGGAAGTCGAGCAGTTCAAGGGCGGCCAGTCCAATCCCACCTTCAGGCTCACGGCGGGCGAGCGGCGCTATGTGATGCGGCGCAAGCCCCCGGGGCAATTGCTGCCCTCGGCGCATGCGGTGGAACGGGAGTTCCGCGTCATGCAGGCGTTGGCGGCCACCGACGTGCCGGTGCCGCGCGTACACGCGCTGTGCGAGGACGCCTCGGTGATCGGCTCGGCCTTCTACGTCATGGACTGCGTCGAGGGGCGCATCCTGTGGGACCCCACCCTGCCGGGCATGGAGCCGGCCGAGCGTGCGGCGCACTACGGGGAGATGAACCGCGTCATCGCCGCGCTGCATGGGGTGGACCCGGCCGCGGTGGGCTTGTCGGACTACGGCAAGCCGGGTCACTACATCGAGCGCCAGGTGGCGCGCTGGACGCGGCAGTACCGCGCGGCCGAGACCGAGCCCATCCCCGCGGCCGATGCGCTGATCGACTGGTTGCCCAGGCACCTGCCGGCGGCCGTACCGGCGCGCATCGTGCACGGCGACTTCCGGCTCGACAACGTGGTGTTCCACGCCACGCAGCCGCGCATCCTGGCCGTGCTGGACTGGGAGCTCTCGACGCTGGGCGATCCGCTGGCCGACTTCGCCTACCACTGCATGCGCTGGCGGCTGCCCGCACCCGGCGGCCTGGCCGGCGCGGACCTGCAGGCACTGGGCATCCCGTCCGAGGCCGGGTACGTGCGCTGCTACCTGGAGCGCATGGGCGGCGGCGTGACGCTGGGCGAGGCCGACTGGAGCTACTACCTCGTGTTCAACATGTTCCGTCTGGTCGGCATCCTGCAAGGGGTCGCCCACCGTGCGCTGCAGGGCAATGCCTCCAGCGCTCAGGCGGTGGAAACGGGCAAGCGTGCCCGCCCGCTGGCCGAGCAGGCCTGGGCGCTGGCGCAAACCATCCGCTAGGGAGACAACGCATGGATTTCGAGTATTCGCCCAAGGTCAAGGAGCTGCTCCAGCGGCTGTCGGCCTTCATGGACCAGCATGTGTTCCCGGCCGAGGCACGCTTCGAGCGCGAGATGCAGGCCCACCGCGACGCCGGCAATCCCTGGCAGCCCGCGCCGGTGATGGAAGAGCTCAAGACCAAGGCCCGCGAGGCCGGGCTGTGGAACCTGTTCCTGCCCGAGTCGAAGTACGGCGCGGGTCTCACCAACCTGGAGTACGCCCCGCTGTGCGAGCTCATGGGCCGCTCGCCCATCGGCAGCGAACCGTTCAACTGCTCCGCGCCGGACACCGGGAACATGGAGACGCTGGTGCGCTACGGCTCGGCCGAGCAGCAGGAGCGCTGGCTGCTGCCCTTGCTCGATGGCCGCATCCGCTCGGGTTTCGCCATGACCGAGCCCGATGTCGCTTCCTCCGACGCCACCAACATCGAGGCGCGCATCGAGCGCGACGGTGACGAGTACGTGATCAACGGCCGCAAGTGGTGGACGTCGGGCGCCAACGACCCGCGCTGCGAGATCCTGATCTTCATGGGCAAGAGCGATCCCGATCATCCCGACCGCCACAAGCAGCAGTCGATGATCCTGGTGCCCATGGAAACGCCGGGCGTCAAGGTGCTGCGCCACCTGCCGGTGTTCGGCTACGACGATGCGCCGCACGGCCATGCCGAGGTGCTGTTCGAGAACGTGCGCGTGCCCGCGGCCAACATGCTGCTGGGCGAGGGCCGCGGCTTCGAGATCGCGCAGGGGCGGCTGGGCCCCGGGCGCATCCACCACTGCATGCGCGTCATCGGCCGCGCCGAGCGCGCGCTGGAGGCAATGTGCCGGCGCTCGCTGCAGCGCACCGCCTTCGGCCGCAAGCTCGCCGACCAGGGTGTCACGCGCGAGCGCATCGCGCAGTCGCGCATCCTCATCGATCAGGCGCGGCTGCTGGTGCTCCACGCGGCCTGGAAGATGGACACCGTGGGCAACAAGGCCGCGCGCCAGGAGATCGCGATGATCAAGGTCGCGGCCCCGTCCATGGCGCTGCAGGTGATCGACTGGGCGATGCAGCTGCACGGCGGCGGCGCCGTCAGCGACGACCTCGGCCTGGCCCGCGCCTGGGCCAGCACCCGCACGCTGCGCTTTGCCGACGGGCCCGACGAGGTGCATCGCAACGCCATCGCCAAGATGGAGCTCGCCCGCCACCAGGAGCACTGACGCCATGGCCGAGCAATTGCATTTCGCGCACTGGCCGCCGGGCGTGCCGCGGCACCTGACGCTGCCGCAGACGCACCTGTTCTACAACGCCGAGGTGTCGGCCACCCGCTTTCCCGACAAGCCCTTCATCGTCTTCTACGACTCGGTGCTGACCTTCGCGCAGTTCCGCGAGGAGGCCGAGACGCTGGCCGGCTGGCTGCAGCACGAGGCCGGCGTGAAGCGCGGCGACCGCGTGCTGCTGGACATGCAGAACAGCCCGCAGTGGGTGCTGGCCTTCTACGCCATCCTGCGTGCCGACGCGGTGGTGGTGCCGGTGAACCCGATGAACCGTTGCGAGGAGCTGAGGCACCTGGCGGCGGACAGCGGGGCCACGGTGGCTGTCGTCGGGCAGGAGTTGCTGGACGAGGTGCGGCCGCTGCTGGGGCGGGGTCTGGAGCGCGTCCTCGTAGCCACCTACGGCGACCACCTGACCGCGCCGACCGACCTGCGCGTGCCCGACTTCGTGTCCGCGCCGCGCATCCCGCTGGACGATCCGCGCCTCACGGCGTGGGGCGGCGCGCTGGCGCGCCGGCTGCGGCCGCTGCCCATGCAGGCTGGTCCGGACGACCCGGCCGTGATGCCCTACACCTCGGGCACCACCGGCAACCCCAAGGGTTGCGTCCACACCCACCGCAGCGTGATGAGCACGCTGGTGGGCGGCACCACCTGGTTTTCGCGCACGCAGGACGCGGTGTACCTGGCGGCGCTGCCCTTCTTCCACGTCACCGGGCTGTCGGGCAGCATGAACGGGCCGCTTTACGTGGGCGCCACCGTCGTGGTGCTGCCGCGCTGGGACCGCGACGCCGCGGCGGCGCTGATGCAGCGCTACCGCGTCACGGTGTGGCAGGCGATCACGGCGATGGTGGTGGACTTCGTGGCCAACCCCCGGCTGCCGGCATACGACCTCTCCAGCCTGCAGGGCATCCGCGGCGGCGGCGCGGCCATGCCCGAGGCCGTGGCGCAGCGGCTCAAGGAGCTCACGGGGCTGGACTTCGTCGAGGGCTACGGCATGTCCGAAACCATGGCGGCCACGCACATCAACCCGCCGCAGCGGCCCAAGCCGCAGTGCCTGGGCATCCCGGTGTTCGACGTCGATGCCCGCATCATCGACCCCGTGACGCTGCAGGCGCTGCCGCAGGGCGAGAGCGGCGAGATCGTCGTGCACGGCCCGCAGGTGATGCAGGGCTACTGGAACAATCCGGGCGCCAACGCCGGGGCCTTCGTCGAGCTGGACGGCAAGCGCTTCCTGCGCACCGGCGACCTCGCGCGCATCGATGAGGACGGCTACTTCTTCATGACCGACCGCCTCAAGCGCATGATCAACGCCTCGGGCTACAAGGTCTGGCCGGCCGAGGTCGAGGCGCTGATGTACCACCACCCGGCGGTGCAGGAGGCCTGCGTGATCGCCGCCCCCGATGCCAAGCGCGGGGAGACCGTCAAGGCGGTGGTGGTGCTGCGCCCGGGGTTCGAGCATTTGACCGAGCAGGACCTGATCGACTGGGCGCACGAGCACATGGCGGCCTACAAGAGCCCGCGCATCGTGCAGTTCGTCAGCGCGCTGCCCAAGTCGGGCTCGGGCAAGGTGATGTGGCGCCAGCTGCAAGAGACCGAGGCTGGGAACTCAGGAGCGCGCGCATGAAGGCCCTGGTGTGCAGCGCCTTCGGGCCGATCGCCGACTTGCGCCCGGGCACGCTGCCCGACCCGGTGCCGGGCGAGGGCCAAGTGCTGATCGAGGTGAAGGCCGCGTCGGTGAACTTCCCCGACGCGCTGATCGTGCAGGGCCGCTACCAGGTGCGGCCCGAACTGCCCTTCGCGCCGGGGGCCGAGGCCGCGGGCGTCGTGCGAGCGCTGGGGCCGGGCGTGCAAGGCTTCAGCGTCGGCGACACGGTGGTGGCCTCCACCGGCCACGGTGCCTTCGCGGAGCTGTGCCTGGCGCAGGCCGCGAAGGTGTCCCGGCTGCCGCAGGGCATGGACTTTGAGCACGGCGCGGCCTTCGTGCTGACCTACGGCACCTCGCTGCACGCGCTGCAGCAGGTGGGTCGGCTGCAGGCCGGCGAAACGCTGCTGGTGCTGGGCGCCGCAGGGGGCGTGGGGCTGGCGGCCATCGAGATCGGCCGGGCGCTGGGCGCGCGCGTGATCGCGGCGGCCTCCAGCGAAGAAAAGCTGGCGCTGTGCCGCCGCAGCGGCGCCGATGCGACCATCGACTACACCCAGCCCGAGTGGCGGCGCCGGGTGGAGGCGCTGACGGACGGGCAGGGGGCCGACGTGGTCTATGACGCCGTGGGTGGCGTCCATGCCGAGCCGGCGCTGCGGGCCACGGCCTGGCGCGGGCGCTACCTGGTGGTCGGCTTCGCGGCGGGCGAGATCCCGCGCCTGCCGCTCAATCTCGCGCTGCTCAAGGAGCGGCAGATCCTGGGCGTGTTCTGGGGCGAGGCCATGCGCCGCGACCCGGCGCAACACGAGGCCAACATGGCGCAGCTGGGGCGCTGGTTCGAGCAGGGGCTGCTCAGGCCTGCCATCACCGAGCGCGTGCCGCTGGACCATGCCGCCGCGGCCATCCAGCGCCTGGCCGACCGGCAGGCGATGGGCAAGCTGGTCGTGCTGCCGGGGGCTGACGCATGAACAGCTACCAGATGGATGAGCTCCCGGCGCTGGTTGGCCGGCCGCTGGGCAGCAGTGGATGGCTCCAGGTGGACCAGGACCGCATCGACCGCTTCGCGCAGGCCACCGGCGACGCGCAGTGGATCCACGTGGACCCGGCGCGTGCCGCGGCCGGGCCCTTCGGCGGCACGGTGGCGCATGGCTACCTGACGCTGTCGCTGCTGCCGGCCCTGTCGGCCACGGCCTTTCGCTTGGCCGACAGCCGCATGGGCGTGAACTACGGCCTCAACCGCGTGCGCTTTCCGGCGCCGGTGCCCGTGGACAGCTTGCTGCGCGGGCACTTCACGCTGCTGCGCTGCGAGCCCTGCGAGGGCGGGCTGCAGCTCACCCTCGAAGCGCGCGTCGAACGCCAGGGCAGCGACAAGCCGGTGTGCGTGGCCGAGACGCTGTCGCGCCGCTACCGCTGAAACGCATTTTCTCGATGGCCCCACCGAGGGCCGCACCAACCGGAGACAACGATGACCGCAACCTCCAAGACCCGCCGCCTGCTGCTGGCCGGCTACGCCGCCGCGCTGCTGGCCCCGGCCGGCGCCGCGCTGGCGCAGGGCTTTCCAGCCAAGCCGATCACGCTGATCGTGCCCTGGCCCGCGGGCGGCTCCACCGACCGGCACATGCGGCTGCTGGCCGAGCTCGCCTCCAAGCAGCTGGGGCAGAACATCATCGTCGAGAACAAGCCCGGCGCCGGCGGCACGCTGGGCCCGGGCATGATGGCGCAGACCGCCAAGCCCGATGGCTACACCATCGCCCAGTTCCCCATGGGCATGCTGCGCGTGCCGCACATGCAGAAAACGGCCTGGAACCCGCTCAACGACTTCAGCTACATCATCGGCGTCTCGGGCTACACCTTCGGCTTCACGGTGCGCGCCGACTCGCCCTACAAGAGCTTCAACGACTACATCGAGGCCGCACGCAAGGCGCCCGGCAAGGTGGACTACGGCTCCACGGGCATCGGCACCAGCCCGCACTTGCTGATGGAGGAGCTGGCCGAGAACGCCAAGGTGCAGCTCACGCACGTGCCCTTCAAGGGCAACGCCGACTTGCAGCAGGCCTTGCTGGGCGGGCATGTCAGCGCGCAGAGCGACGCCACCGGCTGGGACAAGTTCGTGGACGGCGGGCAGATGCGGCTGCTGCTGACCTTCGGCGAGCAGCGCACCAAGCGCTGGCCCAGCGTGCCCACGGCCAAGGAGCTGGGCTACAACGTGGTGTCCGCCTCGCCCTACGGCATCGTCGGCCCCAAGGGCATGGACCCGGCCGTGATGAAGACGCTGCACGAGGCGTTCAAGAAGGCGATGGACGACCCGCGGCACCAGGAGGTGCTGGAGCAGCTCAACCAGCAGCCCTGGTACCGCAGCGGCGAGGACTACCGCAAGTGGGCTGCCGAGACCTTCCAGCGCGACAAGGCGCTGATCGAGCGGCTGGGCCTGGCAATGAAATGAGCCGGGGCTGGACCGTTTTCCTGTGGGGGCGCTTGGGGCGCCCCTTTTTCCCGGGAGCCTTGCGATGACCTTGATGAACCGGCAAATCCTGCTTGCCTCGCGCCCCCAGGCCGCGGCGAGCACCGACAACTTCAGGCTGGTCGAGACGCCGCTGCCGCCGCTGCAGGACGGGCAGGTGCTGGTGCACCATCACTGGCTGAGCCTGGATCCGTACATGCGCGGGCGCATGAGCGACGCCAAGAGCTACGCGGCGGCGCAGCCGCTGGGCGAAGTCATGCTCGGCGGCACCGCGGGCGAGGTGGTCGAGTCGCGCCACCCGAAATTCGCGCCGGGCGACAAGGTGGTGGGCATGGGCGG
Source organism: Azohydromonas aeria (assembly GCF_009760915.1). Taxonomy (GTDB): domain Bacteria; phylum Pseudomonadota; class Gammaproteobacteria; order Burkholderiales; family Burkholderiaceae_C; genus Azohydromonas; species Azohydromonas aeria. The sequence continues at coordinate 28,414 of NZ_VIDQ01000014.1, read as the reverse complement.
CTGGCAGCTCTACCAGGTGGCGGACCCTTCCCGCCCCGGCGCGCTGCGCAGGGTGGACGACCGCCGCGTCCCGCTGCAGGCCTACCTGGGCGTGGTCGGCATGCCGGGCGTCACGGCCTGGTACGGCCTCAACCGCATCCTTGACCCGCAGCCGGGGCAGACCGTGGTGGTCAGCGCGGCCAGCGGCGCCGTCGGCGGCGTGGTGGGGCAGCTGGCGAAGCGGCGCGGTGCCCGGGCCGTGGGCATTGCCGGCGGTTCCGAGAAATGCCGCTTCGTGGTGGAGGAGCTGGGCTTCGACGCCTGCGTGGACCATCGCGCGCATGCCGACCTCGCGTCGCTGGCGGCGGCACTGCGCGAGGCCTGCCCGCAGGGCATCGACGGCAACTTCGAGAACGTTGGCGGACGCATCCTCGACGCCGTGATGCTCAACGCCAATGCCTTCAGCCGCGTGGCGCTGTGCGGCCTGATCGCCGGCTATGGCGGCGAGGACATCCCGATGGCGAACCCGCGGCTCATCCTCACCAACCGCATGCGCATCGAGGGCTTCATCGTCAGCGAGCACCCGGCGGTGTGGCCGCAGGCGCTGCAGGAGCTGGCTGAGTTGGTCGGCGGCGGCGAGCTGAAGTACCGCGAGAGCGTGGCCCAGGGCCTGGAGGCCGCCCCAGACGCCTTCCTGGGCATGCTGCAGGGCCGCAACTTCGGCAAGCAGCTGGTGCGGCTGGTCTGAATTCCGGCGGCCGTGCCGCCGCGCTGCTCTCCCGTTAAGTTCTGCATGGCGGAACATATTGACTGATCGCGGAACCGGTCGCAATGACACTCTGCGGGCATCCCTCCTCGATTGGTTTAATTGACTGAGCATGTAGGCCACCAGGGTCAGTCCGGTTGCCATGCCAAGATCATGTCTGTAGATTCCGCATAGCAGAAGTAAATTCTGCTGGAACCGTAAGGATGCATATCATGACCCGGACCCTGGACATCACCAACCTGCGCGAGGCCGTGACGCCGCAGGAATGGCGGGCGCGTGTGGACCTGGCCGCGTGCTACCGGCTGGTGGCGCTGTTTGGCTGGGACGACCTGGTGTTCACGCACATCTCGTTGCGGGTGCCCGGGCAGCCCGAGCAGTTCCTCATCAACCCCTACGGGCTGGGCTTCGACGAGATCACGGCCTCCAGCCTGGTGAAGGTGGACCACGAGGGCCGGCCGTTGATGGACAGCCCCTTCGACATCAACCCCGCGGGCTTCGTCATCCACAGCGCGGTGCATGCCGGCCGCCCGGGCGTGAACTGCGTGCTGCACACGCACTCGCTGCACGGTACGGCGGTATCCGCGCAGGCTGGCGGCTTGCGGCCGATTTCGCAGCAGGCGGCGTTGGTGCTGCCGCGCCTGGCCTATCACGCCTACGAGGGCTTGGCTCTGCGCGAGGACGAGAAGGCTCGCCTGGTGGCCGACCTGGGCTCGCGCAACTTGATGATCCTGCGCAATCACGGCCTGCTCGCCTGCGGCCGCAGCGCGGCGGAGGCCTTCAACGGCATGTACCTGCTGGAGGCGGCCTGCCGCATCCAGGTGTTGGCGCAGGCTGGCGGCGGCGCGCTCGTGGAGGTGCCGCAGGACATCGTCGACGGCATGCCACAGCAAAGCCGCGAGGTCACGCGCGGCCAGGGCGCGGACCTGGTGTGGCCCGCCCTGCTGCGCCGCCTGGACCGCCGCCTGCCCGGCTACGACGCCTGAGGTCCGCCATGGCAATCCTGGTGCTGTCCCGTCCCTTGCCGGCGCAACCCTTCGTCGAGGCGCTGCGTGCGATCGCGGGCGACACACCGGTGTGGACGGAGGGCGATGACTTCGACCCCCGCCGCGTCGAGGCGCTGCTGGCCTGGCGGCTCAAGCCCGGCATCCTGCCGCGCTACCCGGGCTTGCGCGTGCTGTGCTCCACCGGCGCGGGCGTGGACAAGCTGATGGTGGACGATCTGCCTGCGGCGACGCCCGTCACCCGCGTGGTGGACCCGCTGCAGGCGGTGCAGATCGCGCAGTACGTGGTCGCCTGCACGCTGCGCTTCACCCGCGAGCTGCCGCGCTACGAGGCACAGCAGGCGCGCGCGCAGTGGCTGCGCCACCCGGTGCGCTCTCCCGGGGCGTGTCGGGTCGTGGTGCTGGGTCTGGGGGCGGTGGGGCAGGCGATCGCACGTGCCTTTGCGGCGCTGGGTTTCGAAGTGGCAGGCTGGGTGCGCCGCCCGCGCGAGTTGCCCGGGGTGCAGGTGTTCGCGGGTCGCAAGCAGCTGGGTGCGCTGCTGGCGCGCAGCGACATCCTGGTCAACGCGCTGCCGCTGACGCCCGATACGCGCGCGCTGCTGGACCTCCACACGCTCGGCGCGCTGCCGCGCGGGGCCTTCCTGGTCAACGTCGGACGTGGCGAGCATGTGGTCGAGCCGCACCTGCGCGCGCTGCTCGATGAGGGGCACCTGGCCGGCGCCGCGCTGGACGTGTTCGAGCGCGAGCCCCCGGCACCGGACAACTGGGTGTGGACGCATCCCAAAGTGCTGGCCACGCCGCACATCGCGGCGCAGGCCGCCTTCCAGACCGTGGCCGAGCAATGCCTGGACGCGCTGCGGCGTGCCCGCGCCGGCCTGCCGCAGCCCCACGCCGTGGATCGCCAGGCGGGCTACTGAGCCCCTCACCAACGCAGGTGCCCAGCGCCGCGGCCAGCCCTGTCCTCGTCAAGGAACGCTTCATGACCGACACCAGCAACCTGCCCGGCTTCGATGCCATGCCGGAGCGCATCCGGCTGCATGCCCGACTCGCACCCGAAAGGACGGCGCTGGTGGTGGCCGGCTGCCGGCTGAATTACGCGCAGCTCGATGCGCTGATGGACCGCATCGCCGCGGCGCTGCAGCGTGACGGCATCCGGCCTGGCGACGCGGTCGCGGTGTGCGCTGCCACCTCGGTCGAATACGCGGCCCTGTTCCTGGGGGCGCTGCGTGCCGGCGCGGTGGTGGCGCCGCTGGCGCCGGGCGCCACGCCCGAGAGCCTGCAGCGCATGCTCGCGGACGCCGACGCCAAGCTGCTGTTCCTCGACGCCTCGGTCCAGCCGGGCGAGGGCGGTCCGCCGCGCATCGCGCTCGACGGCTCGGCTGCGGGGCGCGCGCTGTCCGAGTGGCTGGAAGGCGCCGGGCAGCCCGCCGCGGTCGAGATCCAACCCGAGTGGCCCTTCAACATCATCTATTCCTCGGGCACCACCGGCGAGCCCAAGGGCATCGTGCAGCCGCATTCGATGCGCTGGGCCTATGCCCTGCGTGCCGCGCGCTATGGCTACGCGGGCGACACCGTCACGCTGCTGTCCACGCCGCTGTACTCCAACACCACGCTGGTGGTGTTCTTCCCCACGCTGGCCTTTGGCGGCTGCGTGGTGCTGATGCCCAGGTTCGACGCCCGTGGCACCCTGGAACTGGCGCAGAAGCACCGCATGACGCACACCATGCTGGTGCCGGTGCAGTACCAGCGGTTGATGGCGCTGCCGGAATTCGACACCTTCGATCTTTCGTCCACCCGCTACAAGTTCTGCACCAGCGCGCCGTTTGGGGCCGAGCTCAAGGCCGAGGTGCTGCGGCGCTGGCCGGGTGGGCTGGTGGAGTTCTATGGCATGACCGAGGGCGGCGGCAGCTGCGTGCTGGAGGCGCACCTGCATCCCGACAAGCTGCACACCGTGGGTCGCCCGGCGCCGGGGCATGAGCTGCGGTTGGTCGATGCCGAGGGGCGCGAGCTGCCGGCCGGCGACCCGGCCGCCGTCGGCGAGGTGGTGGGCCACTCCGCCGGGATGATGCGCGGCTATCACAAGCGCCCCGATGCGACGCGCGAGGCTGAATGGTTCGATGCCACGGGCAAGCGCTTCATCCGCACCGGTGACATCGGACGCTTCGATGCCGACGGCTTCCTGACGCTGCTGGACCGGCGCAAGGACCTGATCATCTCCGGCGGCTTCAACATCTACCCGAGCGACCTGGAGGCCACGTTGCGCGAGCATCCGGCCGTGGCCGACGCCGCGGTGGTGGGCGCACCCAGCGCGCGTTGGGGCGAGACACCGGTGGGCTTCGTCGTCAGGCGCGAAGGCCATGCCATGGACGAAGACGAATTGCTGCAGTGGACCAACGCACGGCTGGGCAGGATGCAGCGGCTGCAGTCATTGCATTTCATCAACGAGCTGCCGCGCAGCGCCATCGGCAAGGTGCTCAAACGGGAGCTGCGCGAGCGGCACCAGGCCGCCTGATCACGCCAAGGAGACAAGACATGATGCAACGTCGCCAATTCAACCTCGGCCTGGCCGCGGCGCTGGCTGCGCCGGCCGCTGCCTTCGCGCAGAACTGGCCTGGTAAACCCATCCGCCTGATCGTGCCGTACCCGCCGGGCGGCTTCACCGACGTGACGGCACGCCTCATCGGCCAAAAGCTCGGCGAGCGCCTGGGCCAGACGGTCGTGGTGGACAACAAGTCCGGCGCCAACGGCACCCTGGGCGTCGATGCGCTGGCCAAGGCGCCGGCCGACGGCTACACGCTGGCGGTGGTGATTGCCGCGCATGCGGCCAACACCACGCTGTACGCCAAGCTGCCCTACGACCCGCGCAAGGACTTGGCCGCGGTGTCGCTGATCGGCATCTCGCCGCTGGTGGCGGCAGTCAACAACGACGCACCGTTCAAGACCGTGCCCGAGCTCATCGCTTACGCCAAGAAAAACCCCGGTAAGGTCAGCTTCGGCTCCAGCGGCAACGGCTCGGCTGTCCACCTGACGACCGAGCTGCTCAAGTCGGTGGCGGGCGCGGACATGGTCCACATCCCGTACCGTGGCGCGGCTGCCGCGCTGACGGACCTGATGGGCGGCCAGATCCAGCTGTTCATGGATGCCGCGCAGGGACTGATCCAGCCCGGCCGCAGCGGCAAGGTGCGCCTCATCGGGGTGGCGGCCGAGAAGCGGCTGCCGGTGCTGCCGGAGGTGCCTACCTTCATCGAGCAGGGCTTGAGCGGCTTCACCGGCAGCACTTGGGCCGGCCTGCTGGCGCCCGCGGGCACCCCGCAGCCGATCCTGCGCCGGGTGGCGGAGGAGGTGGCGCAGATCGTGCGCATGGACGACGTGAAGGCCAAGCTTGAAGCCATGGGCACCATCCCGGTGGGCAGCAGCCCCGCGGAATTCGACGGCTTCATCAATGCGGAAACGGCCAAGTGGGGCAAGGTCATCCGTGAGGCCAGGGTGGTGCTGGAGTGAGCACGGCAGGCAGGCTGATCCAGCGCCGGGACGGGGCGGTGCTGGTGCTGACCCATGACAACCCCGGGGTGCGCAATGCGCTCAGCCCGGAGTTCTACGCGGCGCTCACGGCGGCGCTGGCCGAGGCGCAGGCCGACACGCAGATCGGTGCCGTGGTGCTCACCGGCGCCGGCCGCTTCTTCTGCGCCGGCGGCGACCTGCGTCAGCTGGCGCAGCGGCGGGAGCTGGCGCCCGAGGTGCGCCGCGAGCGCTTGGAGGGGCTGCACGGCCTCGTGCGCACGCTGCGCGACTGCCGCAAGCCCGTCATCGCCGCGGTGGAGGGCGGCGCGGCCGGTGCGGGGGTGTCACTGGCGCTGGCCTGTGACCTGCTCGTCATGGCGCGTGACGCCTACTTCAGCGTCGCCTACGTCAAGGTCGGCCTCACGCCGGACGGCGGCGCCACCTTCTTCCTGACCGAGCTGCTGCCACGCCAGCTGCTGACCGAGCTGTGCCTCACGGGCGAGCGCATCGCGGCCGAGCGGCTGGCGCAATTCGGTGCGGTGAACCGGCTGGCCGAGCCCGGACGGGCCGTGGACGAGGCCGTCGCGCTCGCGCAGCGCCTGGCTGCGGGCCCGGCGCGGGCCACGGTCCGAATCAAGGACCTGTGCCGCCATGCCGTCGGCGCCACGCTGGACGAGCAGCTGGAGCGCGAGGCGCGTCACATGGTGGATGCGCTCGGCGACGCCGAGTCTGCCGAGGGCATCGCGGCCTTCTTCGACAAGCGCGCCGCCGACTTCCGCACGCTGCGCAGCGCCCACGAGGCAACAACGAAATGACGACTTCAACTCCTTCCGCGTCGCTGCCCCTGGCCGGCGTGCGCGTGCTGGACCTCTCGCGCGTGCTGGCAGGCCCGATGAGCGCGATGGTGCTGGGCGACCTGGGCGCCGAGGTCATCAAGGTGGAGCATCCGCGCCGCGGCGACGACACGCGTGACTGGGGCCGGCGCGTGGGCCGCACCGAGACCGCCTACTTCAACAGCGTCAACCGCAACAAGCGCTCCGTCGCGCTGGACCTGCAGACGGCGGAAGGACAAACCCTGGCGCGCGCGCTGGCCCTCCAGAGCGACGTCGTGATCCAGAACTTCAAGCTCGGCGGCGTGGAGAAGATGGGCCTGGGCTACGAGCAGTTGCGCTCCCAACGGCCAGGCCTGGTGTACTGCTCGATCTCGGGCTATGACCGCAGCGGTCCGGAGGCTGCGCGCCCGGGTTACGACCTGCTGGTTCAGGGCGAGGCGGGACTGATGGCGCTCAACGGTGAGGCCGAGCGCCCGCCGCTGAAGTTCGGCATCGCGGCCGTGGACATGTTCACCGGCATGTACGCGGCGCAGGCCGTGCTCGCGGCGCTGTACGAGCGCGAGCGCAGCGGCCAGGGCCGGCACATCGAGATGGCGCTGTTCGACTGCGGGCTGATGATCACCTCCTACTACGGGCTGGAGGCGTTGCTGCAAGGGGAGGACCCGCCGCGCTACGGCAACGCGCATCCGTCCATCGTGCCCTATGGCGTGTTCGACGCCGCAGACGGGCCGCTGGTGATCACGGTAGGCAACAACAGCCAGTTCCAGCGCTTCTGCCGCGAGGTGATCGAGCGTCCGGAACTGGCCGAGGACTCGCGCTTCCGCACCAACCTGGACCGCTCGGCCCACCGTGCCGAGCTGCTGCCGCACATCGGGCGCGAGCTGGCCCGCCGCACGCGGCGCGAGCTGCTGGACCGGCTCAACGCCTGCGGCATTCCCTGCGGCGAAGTGCTGGGCCTGCACGAGGCGCTGACCTCGTCGCGCGCCGTCGAGGCCGGGCTGGTGACGCAGCAGCCTCATCCCGAGGCGGGCAGCACCCCGGTACTGGCGCCGCCCTATCGCTTCGACGGCACGCGGATGCCCGTGCGCCGGCCGCCACCCCAGCTCGGTGGCGACACCCGGCAGGTGTTGCAGGAGCTGCTGGCGCTCTCCGACGACGAGCTGGCCGGCCTCAAGGACCGTGGCGTCGTCTGACGCACGACAGGCACAGGGCGTAAAGGGAGGACGCTTCCATGCAGCAAAGCCATTGGCCGACGGCAGTCACCGCGCTGTTCGGCACGCGGCTGCCCATCGTGGCCGGCGGGTTGATGTGGCTGTCGAACGCGGACTACGTGGCTGCCGCCGCGCGCAGCGGGATGATCGGCTTCGTCACGGCGGCGAGCTTTCCGGCGTCCGGGGCGCTGCGGGCCGAGATCCGGCGCTGCCGCGAACTGTGCGAGGGCGCGCCCTTCGGCGTCAACGTGTCCATGCTGCCCAAGCTCGTGCCTGGCGAGAGGACGCGCGAGGTCTTCGAGACCATCGTTGAGGAGGGCGTGCGCTTCGTCGAGACCTCCGGCCGCAATCCCGAGGAGTACCTGCCGCTGCTCAAGACGGCCGGCATCAAGGTGCTGCACAAGGTGCCGGCGCTGCGCCATGCCGTGAAGGCAGCGTCGATCGGCGTGGATGCCGTGGCCATCGTCGGGGCGGAGTGCGGCGGGCATCCGGGCCTGGACATGGTGGGCACCATCGTCAACGCCGCCTGGGCCGACGGTCGCCTGGACATTCCGTACCTGATCGGCGGCGGCATTGGCCATGGCTCGCAGATTGCGGCCGCGCTGGCCATGGGCGCCGCCGGCGTGGTGATGGGCACACGCTTCCTCGTCGCGGACGAGGTCTGGGCCCATGCCGACTACAAGCGCCGCCTCGTGCAGGCGCAGCCCACCGACACCGAGCTGTGCATGCAGACCGTCGGCAACACGGTGCGCAGCCTGCGCAACGAGACGACCGGCGCCGTCAGGGCGCTGGAAGCCACGCAGCCGGGCCTGACGATTCAGGACCTCATGCCGTTGGTGTCGGGACGCATCGGCCGCGAGGCCTACCTCAGTGGTGACTGGTCCAAGGGGCTGCTGTCCGCCGGCCATGCCCTGGCCTTCGTCGACCGCCTGGAGCCGCTGGCCGCGATCGTCGCTCGCCTGGAGCAGCAGATGCACGAGGCGCTGCGCCGGCTGGCCCCGCCGTCGGCCGCAACCTGACGAGACCGGTTCCCGCACCTTCTTCCAACACTGACAAAGGCAGACCATGGCCAAGCCCCACCACGCACAACGCCGCCGCCTGCTGGGTCTGGCCGGCGCGACCTTGGCCTCGGCGGCCTGGCCGGGCCTGGCACGTAGCCAGGGCTTTCCGTCCCGGCCGCTGACGCTGGTCGTGCCCTTTGCCGCGGGGGGCACGACCGACATCCTGGGTCGTCTCATGGGCAAGCAGCTCAGCACCCGGCTGGGCGTGGCTGCGGTGGTGGAGAACAAGGCCGGTGCTGGCGGCAACATCGGCGCGGCCCAGGTGGCGAAGGCCCCGGCCGACGGTCACACCCTGCTGGTCGGCACCGTCGGCACGCATGCGATCAACCAGGCGCTCTACAAGAAGCTGCCCTACGACCCGATCAAGGATTTCGCTCCGATTGCGCTAATCGCTACGCTGCCCAATGTGCTGGTGGTGCATCCCTCGTTGCCAGTGCGCAGCGTCAAGGACTTGGTTGCACGCGCCAAGGCCGAACCCGGCAAGTTGACTTATGCCTCTGCGGGCAACGGCACATCCATCCATCTCTCGGGCGCCATGTTCGGGCAATTGGCTGGCGTGCAACTGCAGCATGTGCCCTATCGCGGCAGCGCACCGGCGGTGGCTGACCTGATCGGGGGCCAGACCGCGATGATGTTCGACAACCTGCCCTCGGCCCTGCCGCACATCCGGTCGGGCGCGCTACGCGCGATCGCTGTGACGTCGGCCAGGCGCTCGCCCGCCTTGCCTGACGTGCTCACCGTTGCCGAGAGTGGTGTGCCCGGCTTCGATGCCAGTTCGTGGTTCGGCCTGTGGGCTCCCGCCGCCACGCCGGCGGCTGTGCTGGCACGGCTGGTTGCGGAGTCACGCGCCAGCCTGGTGGATGCGGAGGCGCAGCGCGTGATGGCTGAGCAGGGCGCCGAGCCCGGCCACATGGGGCCTGAGCAGTTCGCAGCCTTCATCCGCCAGGAAGCAGACAAGTGGGCGCAGGTAGTGCGCAGGGCCAACGTCACCCTGGATTAACGAAAGGTTCCATCCTGACAATGGCGCGTCCACGGCAGCCTATGCGTACAGGACACCGCTGCGCCTGTTGACTGTAGTGGCGCCTTTGCTGTTCGATTTGGCGGATTGAATGGGCTCCCACTCGAATCGGCATTGGCGTGCCCGAGGTGGTAGACATCGACCACTCGAACTGAGGGGAACGTTCACCAAGAATATTGCGACAACCAGTGGATTTGACATAAGCGCCGTGATTTCCGTGCGCCGCTCACTGCTTCTGGAGCGAAAATGCGCGCCGTTGCTGGCGTGTAACTTAACTATTGCCAAGTCACAATACCATCGTTGTGCTGAAATGGCGGCAGCGTGGCTCAGCCTGAACTTGCCAACCAGAGTGAGATGATATCCAAGCGGTGTTGGGTGTCGATCTTTCGTCCTGGATGCTGGAGTCAATGGTTATGCTTGATCAGGAAGAACGAGATAAGAAAAAATCATCCATAGCTAGCCAAAAGGGCAAATACGGCATAGGCCGCAAAGGCGACGACCATCTTTATGCTTGCAACAACTCGGGGGCTCATGGCTGCCTCAGCAATGAGTGGGGAGGGGATATCAATTGTTCTGCCGCCAAGCCATATATTGCGAATGCTGCATATAACATCCTTGTTGGAGCATGCGGGCAGAGTTGAGCCGTATTGCATCACCTTGCTGGCGAAGTGCTGATATTCCGGCGAAGCAGTCGGCAAGATCGACTTCTTTCGTACGTCCAGCGCGCAGCATTAATCTGATGCTCCAAGAGGATTTCGTGGAAGCAAACGGAATATGGCTTGATACGCAGAGGCATAAAGCCGCTTTCCCGATTCTTGCTCCTGCGGGGTTTGCTGCCCTGCCTGCCCAGTTGGCGGCAATGAGTGGCTGATTAACTACTTTGGGCTAAAGGACTGCGGCAGGTAAGTCCTTTTGTTGTTCTCTGACGGAGATCAACTGCTGTCGATACTTCGGGCACTGCTTTGTAGCCTCCAACCCCAGCCCCTCATTGGCTTTATCAGTCTGACCTCATTGACGTAGCGTCATTGATGAGACTGTGAATTGCACTTATCAGCCCAATGCGGTGTCGATTGCGCCGGTCCCGGTGCGGCTGCGACTTCCCTCCCGCCGCCTGGAGCAGCGCCGCCGTTGCCGGCTATTGACCCGAGGCTGCGCCGCAGGGGCACACCCTGCGGGTGTTGAGAAGGTACCGCCATGGGTGAGGCGCCGCCATTCGACATCGCGGTCCCGGGAGCTTCAGCCGGCGGTGGGGCGGCGATCCTTGCCATCCCACAGGAGTTGGCGACGGACTTTCACGTGCCGCCGGTCGTGATGCAGCCCTTGTCGCCGGGGGCCATCTTTCCGGACGTGCCCGCGAGCCATGGGCTGCATCACGCACGCCGCCTGCTCCCGAACGGTGTTGCCCGGGATGCTGCTGCAGGCCCCGGCGCTCTCCCGGGCTACGCTCAGCAGCATGGATGCAGAACTTCCCCACGCCGCAGGCTGCGCCCGGCCGCTGGACCAGGGCGAGATGGCTCAGCACGTGCGCGACCGCGACCGGGCCGCCACGCCGCAGGGACCCGCGCGGCAGGGGCCGGCGGGCCCGTGCACGATCGTGCAGACCGCGCTGGCGCCCGCCCGGGCCTCGCGCGTGAGCGTGAGCCTGCAGCGCGGCCGCGGCTGGCTCGTCGGCAGCATCGAGGACGACGGCGTGGGCTTCGATGCAGGCAACATCGGCACGCCTTCGGTCGGCCGGGCCCAGTGGGGACTGCTGGGCATGCGCGAGCGCATGGAAGCCCCGGGTGGAAGCTTCGAGATCGAGTCCCATGCGGGCGCAGGCACCACCGTGCTGCTGCGCGCGCCCCTGGACAGGAGGCAAGCCTCATGAAGAACAAAGACGCCCCCTTCGACGCCGGCCCCGACTTCCTGCAAGGCGGCGGCGAGCTCGGCGCGCTGATCCGCGCCCGGGACTGGTCCGGCACGCCGCTGGGCGCGCCGCAAGGCTGGCCGCAGAGCCTGCGCACCGCGGTGAGCCTGTGCCTGGTCTCCGGGTTCCCCATCAGCATCATCTGGGGGCCGCAGCGCACGCAGCTCTACAACGACCGCTACCGCGACTGCTGCGGCGACGCGCACCCGCGCGCCCTGGGTGCGGACTACCGCGAGACGTGGGCCAGCGCCTGGCCGGCGATCGGCGAGTCCTTCGAGCGTGCCCTGGCCGGCGAGACCGTGTCCCGGGAGAACCAGCGCATGTTCCTGCGCCGCCTCGGCGGCCGCCTGGAGGAGGCTTTCCTCACCTTCTCGCACTCGCCCATCCGCGACGAGAGCGGCCGCATCGCCGGGGTGTTCCACCCCGTCGCCGAGACCACCACGGCCATGCTGGCCGAGCGCCGCGCGCAGGCGTTGCGCGAGCTGGGCACGTGCCTGGAGCTGGCGCGGGACGAGGCCGACGTGGCACGCCGCACCGTGCAGGCGCTCGCTGCCTTCGAGTGGGACGTGCCGCTGCTGCTGTACTACCGCTTCGACGCGGCCCTGGGCGGCTACCGCCTGGCCGGCTGCCACGGCGTGCGCGCCGGCAGCGCCGCGGCGCCGCAGCAGCTGTCGCCGCAGGCCGTGGAGCCCTGGCCGGTGGCGCAGGCCCTGAGGACGGCGCGCATGGTCGAGGCGGGGCACTTGCCGGCGCTGCTGCAAGGCGAGCCCTGTGGCCCCTACGAGGAGCCGCCCGCCACGGCCTTCGTCATCCCCCTGGCCACGCCGCTGGGCCCGCCGGCGCCGGCGCTGCTGGTGGCGGGCGTCTCGGCGCGGCTGCCGCTGACCGAGACCTACCGCAGCTTCCTCGCGCTGCTGGGCGTGGCCCTCTCCAACGCGCTGGTCGCCCTGCGCGCCCGCGTGGACGAGCAGCGCCGTGTCCAGGCGCTGGCCGAGATCGACCGCGCCAAGACCGCCTTCTTCTCCAACGTCAGCCACGAGTTCCGCACGCCGCTCACGCTCATGCTGGCGCCGCTGGAGGAACTGCTGGCCGGCGCGCCGCTGGAGGGCGCCGTGCGCGAGCCGCTGCGGGTGGTGCACCGCAACGGCTTGCGGCTGCTGCGCCTGGTCAACACGCTGCTGGACTTCAGCCGCGTGGAAGCCGGCCGGGCCCGCGCCCGCTACGAGCCCACCGACCTGGCCGCCCTCACGGCCGACCTGGCCAGCAGCTTCCGCTCGGCCTGCGAGGCCGCCGGGCTGGCGCTGGTGATCGACTGCCCGCCGCTGCCCGAAACCGTGTTCGTGGACCGGGAGATGTGGGAGAAGGTCGTGCTCAACCTGCTCTCCAACGCCTTCAAGTTCACGTTCGAGGGCCGCATCACGGTGGCGGTGCGCCAGCAGGGCGCGCACGCGGTGCTGACGGTACGGGACACGGGCACCGGCATTCCCGCGCACGAGCTGCCGCGCGTCTTCGAGCGCTTCCACCGCGTCGAGGCGGCGCGCGGGCGCTCGCACGAGGGCTCGGGCATCGGGCTGGCGCTGGTGCAGGAACTGGTCAAGCTGCACGGCGGCACGGTGCAGCTGGCGAGCACCTGGGGCGAGGGCAGCTGCTTCACGGTGCAACTGCCGCTGGGCCGCTCGCACCTGAGCGCCGACCACGTCAGCGGGGCAGATGAACAGCCGCTGGCCTCCACCGCCACGCGGCCCGAGGCCTTCGTGGAGGAGGCGCTGCGCTGGCTGCCCGCGTCGGCGGCGCGCGACGCCAACGCCAGCGAGCTGCTGCACGGGCTGCCCGATCCGCCGCTGGCGCATCTGCCGCCCACCGAGCGCGCGCGCGTGCTGCTGGTCGAGGACAACGCCGACATGCGCGGCTACGTGGCGCGGCTGCTGTCACCGGGCTTCGACGTGGAGGCGGTGGCCGACGCGCAGGCGGCGCTGGCGGCCGTGCAGCAGCAGGTTCCCGAGCTGGTGCTGGCCGACGTGATGCTGCCGGGGCTGGACGGCCTGGCGCTGCTGCAGGCGCTGCGCGCGCGGGAATCCACGCGCGAGCTGCCCGTGATCCTGCTGACCGCCCGCGCCAGCGAGGACAGCCGCGTGCACGGCATGCAGTCGGGCGCCGACGACTACATCGTCAAGCCCTTCAGCGCGCGCGAGCTGGTGGCGCGCGTGGAGGCGCACGTGAAGCTGGCGCGGCTGCGCCGCGAGTCGCGCGAGCGGCTGGAGCAGTGCGTGGCCGAGCGCACGCAGGAGCTGCAAACCCTGGCCACGCGCCAGCGCCGGCTGCTGCAGCACCTGGAGACGATGCAGGACGAGGAGCGCCGGCGCATCGCGCGCGAGCTGCACGACTCGCTTGGCCAGCAGCTCACCGCCGTGTCGCTGGCGCTGGGCGCGCTGCACGGAAAGCTGCGCGGCCGCGCTGCCGGCGAGGACGTGGCCGAGGTCAGGCGCGCCCTGGAGGTGGCCGACCGCGACCTGGACCGGCTGGTGTTCGAGCTGCGGCCGGCGGCGCTGGAGCACGGCGGCCTGCACGAGGGCATCACCGCCTACGTGTCGTCGTGGTCGGCGCTGACCGGCCAGCCGGTGGACCTGCTGCTGCGCGGGCTGCAGGGGCGGGCACTGCCCGTGCACGTGGAGCTGGCGGTGTTTCGCGTGGTGCAGGAGGCGCTCAACAACATCGCCAAGCATGCGCGCTCGCGCAGCGTCAGCGTGTCGGTGGAGTGCTTCAAGGCCCGGCTCGTGGCCAGCGTCGAGGACGACGGCGTGGGCTTCGACGCGGCCCGGGCGCTGGACGTGGAGGCCGGGCAGGTGAACTGGGGCCTGGTGGGCATGCGCGAGCGCATCGAGGCCCTGGGCGGCAGCTTCGAGATCGAGTCCCGGCCGGGCGAGGGCACGGCGGTGCTGTGGCGGGTGCCGCTGCGCCAGCAGGCGCCAGGCTGAGCCGCGACCCGTGCCCGCCTGGACGGCCTCAAGCCGGCCGCGGGCCGCCCGGCTCCGACAAGGCCTGGTTGACCGCGCCCAGCTGCGCCAGCAGGCGGTCCACGCGCTGCAGCAGCTCCACGCCTGTCAAGCCGCCGTGAGGCGCATCGCCCGGGACGTTGGGCTGCAGCGCCAGGAGCTCGCTCTCCAGGGCGTCACGGCGTGCCTGCAACTCGCTTCGTGGGTCCATGGCGGCAAGTCTGGTCGCCGGCCGTGCTCCTGGACAGCCGGGGTGTGCTGCCTCGGCTGGCCGGGAAGGCATCGATGGCACCCGGGACAAGGAGCGCCTTCTCCCGTGAGCGCAACCCGCGGATGCGCCGTGTAACGTGAGCGATGCATGTGCGGATTCAGCTACGCATTGACCTCGCCGCAGTTGCCTTCGGGCGCGTCCTTGTAGCGTGGCGGATTGGAAGAAACATCATGAACCCCCAAGACTCCCCCCCTTCGTGCAGCGGCGGCGCATGCTGCGGCGGCGCGCCGGCCCAGGCCCCCACCGTGGCCATCAGCCCCATGCCCGCGTCGCGCGCCGCCACGGCCGTGTACCGCATCCCGACCATGGATTGCCCGGTCGAGGAAGCCGAGATCCGCCGCGCGCTCGAAGGCATCGACGGCATCCGTGCGCTGGACTTCCAGCTCGCCGCGCGCACCCTGGCCATCAACGCCCCGGCGCACGTGCTGCCCCGGGCACTGGCGGCCATCACCGGCGCGGGCTTCAAGCCGCAGCCCGTGGAGCCGCCCCGGGGCGAGGGCGCCCAGGCGGGCCAGGGACGGCATGACCACGCGCACGGCGCGTCCTCGGGCATGGCCCGCCTGGCATGGGCGCTTGTGCTGGCGTTGCTGGCGGAAGGCATCGAGCTCTTCGCGGCGCACACCACGGCCTTCGAGGTGGCGGGCATGGCGCTGGCCCTGGGTGCCATCGCGCTGTCCGGCCTGGAGACCTACACCAAGGGCTTCGCGGCGCTGCGCCGCGGCCGGCTCACCATCAACGCGCTGATGTCGGTGGCCGTCACCGGCGCCTTCCTCATCGGCCAGTGGCCGGAAGCCGCCATGGTGATGGCGCTCTACGGCATTGCCGAGCTCATCGAGGCGCGCGCCGCGGACCGGGCCCGCAACTCGATCCGCACGCTCATGGCCCTGGCGCCCGAAGAGGCCGACGTGCGCCAGGCCGACGGCAGCTGGAGGGTGACCCCGGCCGCCGCGGTGGCCGTGGGCGACACGGTGCGCATCCGCCCGGGCGGGCGCGTGCCGCTGGACGGCAGCGTCACGCGCGGCATCAGCGCCGTGAACCAGGCGCCCGTGACAGGCGAGAGCATCCCGGTGGACAAGCAGCCGGGCGATGCGGTCTTTGCCGGCACCGTCAACGGCACGGGAGAGATCGAGGTGCGCGTGACCGCCCCGGCTTCCGACAGCACGCTCACGCGCATCATCCACGCCGTGGAGCAGGCGCAAGCCGCGCGCGCACCCACCCAGCGCTTCGTGGACCGCTTCGCGCAGTTCTACACCCCGGCCATCTTCGCGCTGGCCGCGGCGACCGCGGTGCTGCTGCCGCTGCTGGCCGGCGCAACCTGGACGCAGGGCCTGTACAAGGCGCTGGTGCTGCTGGTCATCGGCTGCCCGTGCGCGCTGGTGATCTCCACGCCGGTGACGGTGGTCAGCGCGCTGGCGGCCGCGGCGCGGCGCGGCGTGCTGATCAAGGGCGGCACGCACCTGGAGCTGGCGCGCTCGCTCAAGGTCGTGGCGCTGGACAAGACCGGCACGCTCACGCAGGGGCGCCCGAAGCTCGTGCACTGGGAAAGCCTGCACGGCGAGCGCGACGCCAACGCGCTGCTGGCCGCCAGCCTGGCCGCGCGCTCGGACCACCCGGTGTCGCAGGCCATCGCGCAGGGCCTGGCGCTGCGGGGCGACGGCATCACCGGCTTCAGGGCCCTGGCCGGGCGCGGCGTGGAAGGCGTGGTGGACGGCCGCCGCTACGTGCTGGGCAACCACCGGCTGGCCGAGGAGCGCGGGCAGTGCAGCCCGTCACTGGAGCAGCGGCTGCAGGCCCACGAGGCGCAGGGGCGCAGCGTCACGCTGCTCATGGGCGACGACGGCGTGCTGGCGGTGTTCGCGGTCGCCGACACGCTCAGGCCCGGCTCGCGCGAGGCGGTGGCACAGCTGCGGGCGCTGGGCGTCACGCCGGTGCTGCTCACCGGCGACAACGCCGCCACGGGGCAGACCATCGCCCGCGAGGCCGGCATCGACGAGGCGCGCGGCAACCTGCTGCCCGCGGACAAGCTCGCCGCCGTGGAGGAGCTGCGCCGGCGCGGCCCGGTCGCCATGGTGGGCGACGGCATCAACGACGCGCCGGCGCTGGCGCGCGCCGACCTGGGCGTGGCCATGGGCGCGGCGGGCACCGACACGGCCATGGAGGCGGCCGACGTGGTGGTGATGAACGACGACCTGCGCCGCCTGCCTGAAACCATCCGGCTGTCCCGCCGCACGCACGCCGTGCTGTGGCAGAACATCGCCTTTGCCCTGGGCGTGAAGGCCGTCTTCTTCGTGCTGGCGGTGTTCGGCTCGGCCACGATGTGGATGGCCGTCTTCGCCGACATGGGCACGACGCTGCTCGTGGTGGCCAATGGGCTGCGCCTGCTCAAGGCCCGTCCCCAGGAGCAGGCGGCATCGGGTTGAACCCCGCCGTCGAGCCACTTCGCGGCCTGCGCCGCGGGCTCGTGCACGGTGGTTTCGCGGGCCTGCATCCGTGAGCTGCGTGAGCTCGCTCTCTGAGGGTCCGGCCCGGCCGCGCCTGGGCGTGCCCCCTGGGCGGCGTGCGGCACCATGGTGCCGTCTGCCGGCTTCCTTCGCGGGGTGCGCATGGACCTGGAAACCACCTTCTTCAAGCTGGCCCTGGCGCTGGGCCTGGGGCTGCTCATGGGGCTGCAGCGCCAGCGCGTCGACTCGCGCCTGGCGGGCATACGCACCTTCCCGCTGATCGCGCTGTTCGGCGCGCTCATGGCGCTGACCGTGCCGGCCTTCGGCCCCTGGCTCGTCGCCGCCGGCATGCTCGCCCTGGCGCTGCTGCTGCTGATTGCCAATCTCATCAAGCTGCGGCAGCCCGACGCCAACCCCGGCATGACCTCCGAGGTCGCGGTGCTGCTGACCTATGGGCTGGGCGCCTATCTCGTGGTCGGCCACACCGAGGCCGCGGTGGCGCTGGGGGGCGTGTCGGTGCTGCTGCTCTACCTCAAGGCCCCGATGCACCGCATCGTCGGTGCGATGAGCGATCGCGACGTCACCGCGGTGATGCAGTTCGCGCTGGTGACGCTGGTGGTGCTGCCGGTGCTGCCCGACCGCAGCTTCGGCCCGTACGAAGTGCTCAATCCCTTTCGTATCTGGCTGATGGTGGTGCTGATCGTGACCATCAACCTCGCCGGCTTCGTGGCCCGCAAGCTCGCCGCGGCGCAGACCGGCGCGCTGCTGGGCGGCATCGTGGGCGGGCTGGTGTCGAGCACGGCCACCACCGTCAGCTACGCGCGGCGCAGCCGCGGCGAGGCCGGCGGCAGCGCGCAGGCGGCGGGCGCCGCGCTGGCCACGCTGGTGATCGTGGTGGCCTCGGCCATGTCGCTGCTGCGCGTGATGGTGGAAGTCGCCGTCGTCGCGCCGCGCCACTTCGCGGCCATCGGCGCGCCGCTGGGCGCGCTGCTGGGCTGGATGGCGCTGCTGTCGCTGCTGGCCTGGCGGCACGGGCGGCGCCAGAAGGCCGAGACGCTGCCCGAAGGCGGCAACCCCGCCGAACTCAAGCCGGCGCTGCTCTTCGGCGCGCTGTACGCGCTGGTGATCCTGGCGGTGGCCTTCGCCAAGGACCGCTTCGGCGACGCGGGCCTGTACCCCGTGGCGCTGCTCAGCGGCCTGACCGACGTGGACGCGATCACGCTGTCCACCGCCAACCTCGCCAACGCGGGCCGGATCGAGGCCGACGTCGGCGCCCGGCTGGTCCTGCTGGCGGTGCTGGCCAACCTGGCGTTCAAGGGCGGCTGCGCGATGGTGCTGGGCTCCTCCGCGCTGCGCGCGCGCATTGCCCTGTACTTCGGCCTGGCGCTGGCCGGCGGCGTGGCGATCCTGCTGCTGTGGCGCTGACCGGGGGACGTTGGCGCGGCGGGGCGGCACCGTCGCCGGCATTGATCCAGCTCATTTCGGTGAAGGAATGCCGGCGTGCTGACACGCCGCTGTCACGGCCGCGCACTGCAATGGCGGGTCTGGCACAGCGTTGCGGCCCTTTCCAACTCCGAGAAGCGAGAAGACGCCATGAATCCCGCCGCCCTCGTTCACTTGCAGCCCGAGATGCTCAGCCGCTACGCGCAGGCGCCGCTGCCCGCGACGCCCTGCGCGGCGCCCGCGGAGCGCAAGTGGGCCGGCGTGGCCTGCGTTGCCGTCCTGGCGCTGGCGCCGCTGCTGATTGCGCTCGCAACCTGATGCCCGGCCGGGACCTGGCCCGCGAGCCGGTGAACGCCGCGGCCGGCCGCGGCGCCCTGGCCCAGGCTCAGAAGCTCGTGCGCAGCGTCAGCCTCAGCGTGCGCGGCTCGGCCGGATGCACGTGGCGGTCGGCCACGGCTGCCGCCTCGCCCGGCAGGCGCGACTCGTAGTAGTACTCGATGTCGTTGATGCGGCGGTTGAAGAGGTTGAACACGTCCAGCGTCAGCTCGGTGTCGCGGCCGAGCTGGCGGCTCAGGCGGAAGTTGGTGGTCAGCGAGGACCGCGAGCGCTGGCTGTTGTCCTCGACGAGCGCCCCCGAGCCCAGGTAGCGCCACTGCAGGCTGGCCGACCAGGGGCCGAGCTCGCGCACCGTCACCGCCACCGAGGCCACCTTGTCCACCGCGTTGGGAATGCGGTCGCCCTCCGGCGCGGCGCCCTTGAAGCGCGCGTGGCTCCAGGCCAGATCGGCGTCCAGCAGAAGCCAGGGCAGGGCGGGGGGCGTCCAGCGGTTGTTCCACTCCACGCCGCGGCGCCGGCTCGCGCGCGCGGCCTCGGTGGCGCCGGCGTCGCCGACGTAGAGCAGTTCCGAGTCCGAGTCCAGCCGCCACAGCGCCAGCGAGCTCTGCAGCCCCGGCACCACTTCCGTGCGCAGGCCGATCTCCTGGCCCCGCGCGGCCGCGAGTCCCGGCACCTTGTCCACCGCCTCGCCCGTGCGCGGATCGACCCGGGCCGTGGTGCCGCGTGCGTCGTTGCTGTGGAAGCCGCGCCCGGCATTGACGAAGAATTCCGTCTTCTGCCAGGGGCCCAGGATCACGGACAGCTTCGGAGACAGCAGGTGGTCCGAGGCGCGGCCGGAGTTGACGGCATTGGACAGGCTGTCCACGTCGAAGCGCGCGCGGTCCGCGCGCACGCCGGCGATGGCGCGCAGCCAGGGCGTGAGCTCCACCGCGCTCTGGGCATAGAGGCCCAGCTGCGTCTGGCGCACGCGGTCGTCGCGGGTGGTGTCCGTGACCTGCCGCGCTTGCGTGTCGAAGAGGCCGACGCGGATGCGGTCGTGGCGCAGCTGCAGCCCGAACTCCGTGCGCGCGGCAAAGGTGCCCAGCGCGTGGTCGAAGGCATGGCTGGCGCTGAAGCCGTAGACCTGGCGCCGGTCGCGCTGCGCGAACTGGTCGCCCTGCTGCGGCCGCTCCAGCGCGTAGGTGAAGTTGGAGAAGAGCTGCAGCCGGTAGTCGATGGCATAGGCCGCCACGCGCGTGGCGGAGCCGTCCTCGTTGCGGCGGTGCCATTCGCCGGAGAGGCTGCTGCGGCGCGTGCTGCCGCCGTCCGTCGGGTCGAGCGAGTCGAAGCGGCCGATGCCGCCGGCGTCGAGCAGGCGCTGCGGCACCTGGTCGGTCGCGGTCCAGCGCGCGTCGTAGTGCATCAGGCTGGCGCTGAAGCCCTCGGCCCGGGTGCCGCCGGAGAGCGTGAGCACGCCGTTGAGCTTGTGCAGGTCCTCCGGCACGGTCCACGGCCCGTCGTTGCGTTGCAGCTCCAGCGCGCCCAGCAGCGACAGTCCCGGGGCCACCTCGTTCGAGCCCGCGCCCAGCAGCCGCCGGTAGCCGCGCTGGCCCAGCGTCACCGCGGCGAAGGGGCGCTCCAGCGTGTCGCGGTAGGCGATGTCGGCCGAGCCCGCCGATGAAAAGTCGCCGTTGCGCGCGAAATACGGGCCCTTGCGGTACTCGACGCGGTCCACCAGCTCGGGGATGAGGAAGTTCAGGTCCGCGTAGCCCTGGCCGTGGCCGTGGCTGGGCATGTTCACCGGCAGCCCGTTGACGCTGGTGGCGAAGTCGGTGCCGTGGTCGAGGTTGAAGCCGCGCAGGAAGTACTGGTTGGCCTTCCCGTCGCCGGAGTGCTGCGTGACGATGACGCCGGGCACGAACTCCAGCACCTCGCCCGGACGCAGCGCGGGGCGGCTCCTGAGCAGCTCGGCGCGGATCACGCCCTGCGAGGCGGCGTCGGACGAGCCCACCGCGTTGTCGTAATGGCGCCCGGTGATCTCGACGTGCTGCACTAGCGCCTCGGCGGCTTCGGGCACGTCATGGGCCTGGGCGGCGGGGATCAGGGCGCAGGCCGCGGCGGCGGCCAGCGTGTGAAGGAGGAAGGGGGCCGCGGGCCGGGGAATCGAATGCATGAAGGAAGGGGACACGGGAGTCGGGCGGTAGTTTGAACCGCATTTACGCGGCCGGCGCCGCATCGGATGCGCGGCGCCGCCGATGGCGTGGAGCGCCGGCACGCGCAGCCGCCTGCCCGCCTGCCCGCTGCCTCAGAGCCGCCGCAGCAGGTCGCCGTACACCGCGCCGTCCTCGGCGCACCGCTGCGCGCCCGGGGCGTCGTAGAGCACCAGCCAGGCCGGCGTGGCGCCGGCCAGTGACGCGGGCACTTCGCAAAAGGCCTCGGCACGGTCGCAGCCCGGGCCGTGCGGCAGCTCGCCCAGCACCGGCAGCGCCGGCTCGAAGCGCACCGGCTGCCGGTTGTCGAGCAGCACGCGGCGCGCGCCACTCCAGCGCAGCAGCCGGATCTCGCCGTCGAGCACCATGGTCGGCCCGGCCAGGATGTAGAGGTCGTCGCCGTCGAAGTGCAGGTCGCGCACGCCCAGGCCGCCGAGCTGCACGAAATGCTTGCGCAGGCGCACGCCGTCGCGCTCGCCGGCGTCCAGCGGCACCAGCTCCAGGTGGCCCTGGTGCGCCTCGACGGCGATCTCCAGCAGCAGCGACCAGCCGCGCAGCACCGGCCCGCGCAGCCCCAGCAGCAGGCGCCTGCCGTCGAGCACGGCCAGGCCCTCGATGTCGAAGCCGTTGTCCTTGCCGGGAATCTCCAGGAACGGCGCCAGGTGGTCGTCGTCCCTGAGCAGCCGCGTGAGCTGGTTGTCCTCGGCATCGCCCTTGAGCCGGGCGGCGCGGCGGCCGTCGGCCGCGGTCCGCGCCAGGTGCGGAACGCCGTCGCGCAGCTCGATGGGCACGCGGGCGAGCAGGCGGCGGTTGCCGTCGAGCTTGACCCGGGCCAGGCGGCGGGCGTTGTCCGCGTCCTCGCGGCCGGACTTGGCATTCCTGCGCTTGAGCCCGTGCGAGCCCGCCAGCCACAGCCAGCCATCGACTTCGTCCAGGCCTTCCAGGTCGGCCTCGTCGTCGGGCGCGCCGGGCAGGTCCAGCAGGTCGGCCAACGCGAAGGTGTGCGCCTGCCCGAAGCGCAGCGCTTCCGGCCCCACCGGGTCGAGCCGGCGCAGCCGCTCCACGGCGCATGCCTCGTCGCCCGCGACCCAGAGCCAGTCGCCGCTGAAGGCGGCACCGGACAGGTTGGTGTGAACCACGCCGCCGGGTTCGAGCTCCAGGCGCACGGCGTTGGGATGGCGGGCTTCGGGCATGGGCGCAGGCATGGGCAGGCTCCTCCTTGGCGAGCCCGCAGTATCGGCCCCGCGTGGACGTCCGTGCCGGCGGGAACGCGCCGCCGCGGCGCGCCCGCGCATCGGCCCGGTTGCGCGGGCAATCAGCCCTCTCCTCAGCGCCGCAGCCAGGCCTCGCGCGCCTGCACGCCCAGGAAGGCGTGGTCGGTGAAGAAGCCGTCCATGCCCAGGTCCAGGAAGGCGCGCAGCTGGCCTTCGAGGTTGCCCAGCGCGGCCGGGTCGCTGCCGCTGTCGAACTCGTCGGGCAGGAACTGGTTCTCGGCCCGGAACGTCCAGCCGTGCACCACCAGGCCCGCCGCATGCGCATCGCGCACCAGCGTGGTGGGCGTGCCCAGCCGGCCGCCGACCAGCGGGATCATGAGGTTCGTGTTGGCGCCGATGCCGCGGGCGTAGCGCGCGATCTCGGCCAGCCCTTCGGGCCTGGCCAGGTCGGCGTAGGTGCGCGGGTCGCCGGCGACCGTGAAGTCCCAGGGCCGGCCGGAGCCGTTGAGCAGCTGCGCCAGCGGCAGCTTCGTCATGCCGGCGAGCTTGCGCAGGTTGGCCGTCTCGAAGGACTGGATGATCACCGTGTCGGTGGGGCTGGCGTAGCCCCAGGCGCGCAGCGTGCGCACCAGCGGCTCCTCCAGCGCCAGGCCAATGCCCTGGAAGTAGCTCGGATGCTTGGTCTCCGGGTAGATGCCCACCGGGCGCCAGGCGCCGCCGCGCGCGCGCTCGCGGCGGTAGTCGTTGACGTCGCGCACCAGGCGCAGGATCTCGGTGAGCGTGGGCACCTCGAACATGCCGTCGAAGCGCGTGTTGGCCGCGCGCAGCGCGGGCAGCCGCTCGCGCGCGCGCAGCGTCTTGAGCTCGGCCAGCGTGAAGTCCTCGGTGAACCAGCCGGTGAGCGTCGTGCCGTCAATGGTCTTGGTGGCGCGGCGCGAGGCGAACTCGGGGCGCTCGGCCACGTCGGTGGTGGCCTCGCGCACGCTGCCGTCGGCATTGAGGATGGCGATGGCGTTCTCGTGGCGCGCCACCAGCACGCCGTCCCGGGTGCTGACCAGGTCGGGCTCGATGTAGTCGGCGCCCATCTGGATCGCCAGCCAGTAGGCCGGGAGCGTGTGCTCGGGCAGGTAGCCGCTGGCGCCGCGGTGGGCGATGACCAGCGGACGGCGAGCCGCGCGGGAGGCGGCCGCCGCAGTCGCGGCGGCGGTGCCGGCGGCCTGGGCCACGGGCGCGGCCAGCAGCAGGCTGGCGCCCGTGGCGGCAAGCAATTGGCGGCGGGGAATGGGCATGGGAAGCGCTCCTCGGTTCCTGGGTATCGGCGCGCCGCGGGCCGGGCGCGCCGCGCACTGTGCGCGGCGGCTCGTGACAGGTGCGTGAAACCGGCGCGCCCGTGCCGCGCCGTGCCCGCAAGCCGGTGGGGTGGCCATCGCCGCGCGGCGCGGGCATGGCCGCCGTCATCACCTTGTCATGCGATGCGCGGAGAAGGCGCGTCATCCGTTCGGCAACCGTCAACACGAGGAGTGCGCACATGACGACGCCCATTCAGGACATGGAAAACCGGGTGGCCGCCTACGAGGACGCCTTCGAGGAGCTGTGGCAGCAGACCTGCCTGGGCCGCTTCTCGGTGGCCGAGGTGAAGGACCGGCTGCAGCGGCTGCGGGAGCGCTTCGACGCGCAGGGCCTGGCCCGGCCCATGGAGTTGCCCGGCTCGCAGATGCCCGGTTGAGCGTGCCGCGACCGCGACCGCGACCGCCACGGCGCGGCCGTGGGCGACCTGGCGGGCCTGCCCGCCGTCTGAACAGGCGGCCGGCCGCACCGGACCGGCCCCACCCGTCTTTCCAGGAGGGATCACGATGTCTCAGCGACTACTGCTTTGCGCCGCCGCGGCGCTGGCCTGCCAGGCCGCCGCCGCCCAACAAGACGATCCCGCGCCCGGGCCCCGCGAGTTCGCCGCCGTGCTTGACGGCCACGCGGTGATGCCGGCGCGCAGCTTCATGCCCGCGCCCAAGGACGCGCCGGCGGACCTGCGCGTCAGCGGCAAGTTCACCACGGGCCAGCGCGTGGAAGCGCCGGGCACGGTGCCGGGCACCTCGGGCGGGCGGCCCACCGGCGTGTCGTTGCCTTTCGCGGGCCAGCCGCTGCAGGGACACTCGGGCATCAAGCACATGAGCGACGGCAGCTACTGGGTGCTGACCGACAACGGCTTCGGCTCCAAGGCAAACTCGCCCGACGCGATGCTCTACCTCAACCGCTACAAGGTGGACTTCGCTTCCGGGCGCCTGTCACGGCTGCAGACGGTGTTCCTGCACGACCCGGACAAGCGGGTGCCGTTTCGCATCGTCCACGAGGGCACGAAGCAGCGCTACCTCACCGGCGCCGACTTCGACACCGAGAGCTTCCAGTTTGCCGGCGGGGCGCTGTGGATCGGCGACGAGCTGGGGCCGTACCTGATCAAGGCCGACCTGGGCGGCAAGGTGCTGGCGGTGTTCGAAACCATGGTGGACGGCAAGGCGGTGCGCTCGCCGGACCATCCGGCGCTGGCGACGCCGGCCGCGCCGGATGCGGCCGCACCGAAATTCCAGGTGCGCCGCTCCAAGGGCTTCGAGGGCATGGCCGCCTCGCCCGACGGCAGCAGGCTCTACGCGCTGCTCGAAGGCGCGCTCTGGGACGAGGCCGCCGGCGCCTACGAGAGCGTGGGCGGCAGGCAGTACCTGCGCGTGCTGGAATTCGACGTGCAGGCCGGCCGCTGGAGCGGCCGGCACTGGAAATACGTGCTCGAAGGCAATGGTCACGCCATCGGCGACTTCAACATGATCGACGGCACCACGGGCCTGATCATCGAGCGCGACAACGGCGAGGGCACGCCTGACAAGGCTTGCCCGGAAGGCGCCAGGCGTGCCGACTGCTTCCACGACGTGGCGAAATTCAAGCGCGTCTACAAGGTGGAGCTGTCCGAGGCCAACGCCGGCGGCGCGCTGCGCAAGATCGGCTACATCGACCTGTTGAAGATGGCGGACCCGCAGCGCCTGGCGCGCAAGCCGCTGACCAACGGGGCGCTGGCCTTCCCGTTCTTCACCATCGAGAACGTGGACGTGGTCGATGCGCGCCACATCGTGGTGGGCAACGACAACAACCTGCCTTTCTCCAGCAGCCGTGATCCGGCCCAGGCCGACGACAACGAGCTCGTGCTGCTCGACGTGGGCGAATTCCTGGCGGCGCGCTGACGCGGTCCAGGCGCGCGGTGGCGCAAGGCGCAGGACGGGCCCCGGCTCGGCGCCGCCGCGGGCCAGGCGCCGGGCCGGGGAGGGGCCGTCAGTCCGGCCGCCGCAGCCGCCGCAGCGCAAACACCGCGAGCGCCACCGTGAAGGCCGCGATCAGCCCCACCACCAGCCAGAAGCCGTGCGGCGACTCCGCCAGCGGGATGCCGCCCACGTTCATGCCCATCAGGCCGGCGCCCAGGTTGATGGGCAGCGCCAGGACGGTCACCATGGTCAGCGTGAACAGGCTGCGGTTGTTCTGGTCGGCCACGTGCGCCGCGGCCTCGTCCTGCAGCAGCTTGATGCGCTCCTGCAGCGCCAGCACGTCGCGCAGCACCACCGAGAAGTCCTCCCCGGCGCGGCGCAGCAGCTCGCGCTCCTCGTGCGACACCCAGCGCGGCGGCGCCGACAGCAGCCGCAGCAGCGCCGTGGGCTCGGGCGCCAGCAGCCGCTGCAGCCGCACCGTCAGCCGCCGCAACCGCGCCAGCTCGCCGGCGTGGCGCGCGCCGCGCTGCGCCAGCAGCTCATCCTCGATGTCGTCCACCCGGTCCGCGGCGGCGCGGTGGATGCGCTGCAGCTCGTCGGCCTGGTCGCCCAGCAGGTGCTCCAGCAGCGCCACGGTGGAGTCGATCGGCTCGCCGCGGTTCACGGCCGCGCGCAGCCGGTCCACCGTGCGCAGCGGCTGGCGCCGCGCGCTGACCACCAGGCGCGGGCCGAGGCTCACCCACAGCGTGGCCACGTCGTTGGGGTCGAAGGAGAAGTCGAAGGTCACGTCGTTGAGCACGGCCAGCAGGTTCTGGCCGTCGCGCTCGATGCGCGTGGAGCGCGAGCCCAGCGCGTGCAGCGCTTCAAACCAGCTCTCGGGCAGGTCGGCATGCGCCTGCAGCCAGGGCAGGGCCTTGGCGTGCGAGAGGTTGAAGTGCAGCCACACAAAGCCCTCGGGCCCGGCGTCGGCCGGTCGCTGCAGCCACTGCTGCGCTTCTTCCGCGGCCAGCGGCACGCCGGGCTGCCCGGGCGGGAAGTGGTAGCCACACACCAGGCCGTTGGCATCGGCGCCGTAGTTGCTGTCCAGCGTGCGGCGGTACAGCGCTTCGGGCGAAAGCGAGGGTGCGGGCGCGGGAGGCAAGGACGGGCTGTCTTCGGCGGCCGGCAGCGTCACGGAGTCGGTCATGGATGGGGCGCGCGAGGCGCCGGGGCGGCGCGGGCGGTGAGCGGCCCAGCCTACGTGATTCGCGTGACGGCATCGTGACAGGGCGGCCGTGTTGCCACGGGCAACGCCTGCTTTCGCAAGCGTCGCGGCCGGCGTGCCACACGGCTTCGGCGGCGGCGCGGCTGTCACGGTAATGACATATGTGCTGGATAGATTGCAGCCCGTTGCCTTTGTCCCCTGAGGAGCCGTGATGAATCGCCTTGCCATTTCCCTGCCGCTGCTGTGCGGCGCCCTGTTCGTCGCCTCTGCCTCCACCGCCCACGCGCAGGACGTGACCGGTGCGGGCGCGACCTTCCCGGCGCCCGTCTATGCCAAGTGGGCCGATGCCTACAACAAGGCCGCCGGCGTGCGCGTGAACTACCAGTCGGTAGGCTCAGGCGCCGGCATCAAGCAGATCAAGGCCAGGACGGTGGACTTCGGCGCCACCGACATGCCGCTCAAGGACGAGGAGCTCGCCGCTGATGGCCTGGTGCAATTCCCCACCGTCATCGGCGGCGTGGTGCCGGTGGTCAACGTCAAGGGCCTGCAGCCCGGGCAGCTCAAGCTCACCGGCCAGGTGCTGGGTGACATCTACCTGGGCAAGATCACCAGGTGGAACGACCCGGCGCTGGCGGCGCTCAACCCCGGCGTGCCGCTGCCCGACGACGCCATCGCCGTGGTGCGCCGCGCCGACGGCTCGGGCACGAGCTTCCTGTTCACGAACTACCTCTCCAAGACCAACCCGGAGTGGAAGGCCAAGGTGGGCGAGGGCACGGCCGTGAACTGGCCCACGGGCGCGGGCGGCAAGGGCAACGAGGGCGTGGCCGCGTTCGTGCAGCGCCTGCCCGGGGCCATCGGCTACGTCGAGTACGCCTACGTCAAGCAGAACAAGATGACGTACGCGCTGATGAAGAACCAGGCCGGCAACTTCGTGTCGCCCGACGACGCCAACTTCAAGGCCGCGGCGGCCGGCGCCGACTGGAACAAGACCTTCTTCCAGGTGCTCACCGACCAGCCCGGCAAGGACGCCTGGCCGCTCACGGGCGCGACCTACATCCTCATGCACAAGACGCCGGAGAAGCCGGCCAACGCCGCCGCGGCGCTCAAGTTCTTCGAGTGGGCCTTCACCAATGGCGACGCCATGGCCGCGGAGCTGGAGTACGTGGCGCTGCCCCAGCCCGTGAAGGCGCTGGTGCGCAAGCAGTGGGCCACCATCAAGAGCGCCGACGGCAAGACCCTGGCCGCGGCCAACTGAGCAGCGCAACGCTCCTGCAAAGCCGGTCTGATGCCGGCTTTGCGCGTTGAGGTTGCCACCTCACCCACAACGACATCCCCACTCCCGGCGCCATGAGGCTGCGGGGCTGCCCGCAGCCCCGGACCCTTGCCCGGCGCCCGAAGGAGGCCCATGAGCTCGACCATGCCCACCCCCGGCCGTCTGCAGGACGCCGCCCAAGAGCGGCGCCTGCCGCTGGTGCCGCCGCCGGCGACGCCCCGCTTCTCGCCCTGGCCCGACCGGCTGTTCTCGGCCGCCGCGCATGCCGCCGCGGCGCTGGTGCTCACGCTGCTGGTGGGCATCATCATCTCGCTCTTCGTGGGCGCCGGTCCGGCCATCGAGGCCTACGGGCTGGGCTTCCTGTGGAGCAGCGAGTGGGACCCGGTGCAGGAGCGCTTCGGCGGCCTGGTCATGATCTGGGGGACGCTGGCGAGCTCGGCCATCGCGCTGCTCATCGCCGTGCCGGTGAGCTTCGGCATCGCGCTGTTCCTCACCGAGCTGGCCCCGGGCTGGCTCAAGCGCCCGCTGGGCA
>NZ_VIDQ01000139.1 GCF_009760915.1 Azohydromonas aeria | reverse complement strand
GAGAATCCCGGGGCGCCCACGGCGCCCCGGTGCGTCAAGGGCGCTGACCGCGCCCGGGGCGCCCAGCGCCCCCACCGGCCCGCGCAACGCGGGCCGGTGCCAAGCAGTTCCGCTTCTGTGCCGAACTGTCAGGCCAGTTCACAAACCCCTGACAGTCGGCTAGCGCACCTTCAGTACCTTCGCCCCCGTTGCCGAAGGTGCCGCTTCAGACCCCTCCGAACGGACCCGATCGGCGTGGCGCGCACCGCAAGAAGTCTTGCGGCCCGCGCGCCGATCCCAGGTCTTGACTGCCGGCCGCCGCCACCGAGGCGCCGGGTGTCGCGGAGAAGCGTTTGAAGAACCACCGTTCCCTGCTCCTGGCCGCCGGCGCGGCCGCCACCGTGCTGCTGACCACCGGCTGCGCGCAGCTGCAGCCCCCCGTGCCGCAGCCGCTGCAGGCCGCCGAGATCGAGTCGCAGCTGCAGCTCGACCGCGCCGCGGTGCGCCGCGACGTGGCGCCGCTGGGCGCGACGCTGACGCTCGACGAGGCGGTGGCCCGCGCCCTGAAGTACAACCTCGACCGCCGCGCCCGGCTGATGGAGCAGGCGCTCGCCGCGCAGCAGTTCGACGCCAGCCGCTACGACATGCTGCCCAAGCTGCTGGCCTCGGCCGGCTACAGCATGCGCGACAGCGACCGCATCTCGCGCAGCACCAAGCTCGACGGCACGCCCGTGTCCACCGACCCGCTGCTGTCGCAGGACCGCCAGCACCTCACCAGCCAGCTCGACCTGAGCTGGAGCATCCTGGACTTCAGCCTGGCGCGCTACGCCAGCGAGCAGGCGGCCGACCGCGTGCTGGCCGCCGCCGAGCGCCGGCGCAAGGCCACGCACCAGCTGGTGCAGGACGTGCGCGTGGCCTTCTGGCGCGTGGCCAGCGCGCAGCGCCTGAACGCCGACGTGCGCGCCAGCCTGAAGCTGGCCGAGGAGGCGTTGGCCGACGCGCGCCAGGCCGAGGTCGAGCGGCTGCGCTCGCCGCTGGAGTCGCTGCGCTACCAGCGCCAGCTCACCGAGAACATGCGGCTGCTGGAGTCCATCGAGCACGAGCTCGCCACCGCGCGCTTCGAGCTCGCGGCGCTGATCAACGCGCCGGTGATGCTCGACACCAGGCTGGCCGTGGACGACGAGCAGCCCGTGGGCGACCCGCTGGCGATGCCGGCGGAGGCGATGGAAGAGCTGGCGCTGGCGCAGAACGCCGACCTGCGCGAGCAGGTGTACCAGCGCCGCATCGCCGCCACCGAGGCCCGGCGCGTCATCGCCCGCGCCTACCCGAACGTCAGCTTCAACCTCGGCCCGCGCTACGACACCGACAAGTACCTCGTGCACAACGGCTGGGCCGAGGCCGGCGTGCAGGTGTCGTGGAACGTGTTCAACCTGCTGGCGCTGCCGTCGCAGAAGCGCGCCGCCGAGGCCGGCGTGGCGCTGGCCGACCAGCGCCGCCTGGCCGCGCACGTGGCCACCGTGGCCCAGGTGCACGTGGCGCGCGAGCAGCTGCTGGGCGCGCGGCGCCAGTTCGAGCGCGCCGACGTGCTGTGGCAGCTCGACGACAAGATCACCCGCCAGCTCGCCAGGCGCGAGCAGGCCGCCGCCGGCTCCAAGCTCGAGCGCGTGGCCGCGCAGACCACCACCATCGTCAGCCTGCTGCGCCGCTACCAGGCGCTGGCCCAGGTGCACGCCGCGCAGAGCCGGCTGCAGGCCACGCTGGGCGTGGACCCGCTGCCGCACAGCAGCGACGACCTGAGCCTGGAGCAGATCGCCGCCGAGGTGCGCGCGCAACTCTCCGCCAGGCCCGCGCCGGCCGCCGCCGCTCAATAAGCCACCCCCAAAGCGCGGCCGCCAGAGCCGCGCATTCGAACAGAGGAAAGCCATGAACCCGACCTTCTCCCAGCCCCTGGCCGCCGCCGCGCTGCTGCTGTCCGCGCTGCTGCCCGCGCTGGCCGCACCGCCTGCCGCCGCGCCCGCCGCGCCCGCCGCGCCCACCAAGGTGGCCCTGGCCCCGGCGGCGCAGCTCGCGCCGCAGCCCGCCGCCGCCCCGATCGAGGCCGGCCCCGAGGTGCGCGCGCAACTCTCGCCGCGGCGCTTCACGACCGTGGCCGCCGAGATCGGCGCGCGCGTGCAGCGCCTGGGCGCGAGCGAGGGCACCTCCTTCAAGGCCGGGCAGCCGCTGGTGAGCTTCGACTGCAGCCTGCAGCAGGCGCAGCTCGCGCGCGCCCGCGTCAACCTGGAGGTGGCCACCAAGCAGCAGGCCACGCAGGTCCGGCTCAACGAGCTCAACGCCACCGGGCGCCAGGAGCTGGAGCAGGCCGAAGGCGAGGTCGCCAAGCAGCGCGCCGAAGTTGCGCAGATGCAGGTGGTGCTGGGCAAGTGCTCGATCGCCGCGCCGTTCGCCGGCCGCGTGGCCGAGCAGAAGGTGCGCGAGCAACAGTACGTGCAGCCCGGCCAGGCGCTGCTGGAGATCATCGACGACACGGTGCTGGAGGTCGAGTTCATCATGCCCAGCCGCTGGCTGGCGCAGGTGCGCTCCGGCTCGACCGTGCAGATCGCCGTGGACGAGACCGGGCGCAGCTACCCGGCGCGCGTGCAGCGCGTGGGCGCGCGCGTGGACCCGGTGAGCCAGTCCGTGAAGGTCGTGGCCGCCATCGAGGGCCGGCCGGCCGAGCTCATGGCCGGCATGAGCGGGCGCCTGGTGATCCAGCGCGCGGCGCATTGAGCCCCCTGCCCGTCCCCATCGCCATCGCCATCGCCATCGCAATTTCCTGACTCCTGACGGGCACGCGCCACAAGCTGCGTGCCCGCAGTCGCTTCAAACACACCGTCCGCCGTACCCCCATGTCCAAGAAGCCCACCTGGAAAAAGCCCGCCTCGCCCCTGCCCCGCGCCTGGGCGCTGGAAGCGCGGCTGATGTTCGACGCGGCCGCCGTGGCCGACGCCGTGCAGAAGAGCACGGCCCAGGTGCTGCCGCGCGAGACGGCGGTGGCCGACAAGGCCGTGGCGGACCAGGGCGGCGCGGACAGGACGGTGAACGCGGCCGCGGCGGCGGCAACGACGGCCCCGGCCACGCCGCTGTTCGACGTGGCGCTGCCCGCCACCGTGCCCGCTGCCGCGCAGGCCACGATGGACAGCGCCGTGCGCGACGCCACCACGCGGCTGCAGGAGTGGCTGCGCCAGCCCGACGCGCAGGCGCAGCTGTTCGCGGCCTTCAACGGCGGCAAGCCGCAGCCGGATGCGGCCTGGCAGGAGCGCGCCGATGCCCTGGCGCGGCAGATCGCCGATGGCGAGTTCAGCGTGCGGGTGAGCCTGGCCTCGGCCGCCGACCTCAATGGCGCACGCGGCGCCTTCGTGGCCCGCGGGCCCGACGGCGTGCCGGTGATCTACGTCAACGGCGACTGGGTCCAGGCCGGCGCCGACGCGGCGTCGCTGACGCAGGTGCTGACCGAGGAGCTGGGACACGCCCTGGACACGGCGCTCAACGGCGACGCGGATACCGCCGGCGACGAGGGCGAGGCCTTCGCCTACCTGCTGGCCAACGGCACGCTGCGGCTGGAAGCCGTCAACGGCGCCGACGACCACGGCGCCATCCGCATCGACGGCCAGGCGTTCCAGGCCGAGTTCGCCAGCTACGCCTTCGTCAACGCGTACGCCATGGTGTACGACCTGAACAACAACGGCCAGGTGGACAGCCCGGCCGAGACCGCGGCGGAGAAGGAAAAGAACCTGCACAACTTCGATCCCACCAGCCTGGGCCAGGTGCGGGTCGATGACGGCGGCGGCAGCCGCTTCTTCAGCGGCAACGACGTGTCGGCCACGGCCCTCGTCATCGGCGGCCAGACCTACTTCGGCTGGATCAGCCGCCCGATCAAGGAGAACGGCGTCGTCAGGGGCTTCTACTTCTGGACCGACGCCAACTTCACCTCGCTGGCCGCGGCCCAGGCCGACGGCAACATGGACGGCGACGGCAACGCCGCCGACAACCGCGGCTTCCTGCTGGTGGTGGACCAGGCCTGGTTCAACGCGCGCCCCCGCATCAGCACGGGCGCCACGCTGATCGACAACACGCCGGGGAAGACCAGCTACGCGCAGGTCGGCTCGTCGTCGGACCGGGTGGACACGGCGCTCAACAACCTGGTGCAGGCGAACCTGTCACCGACCGCGAACCCGGACCTGGCCAACGGCACGAACGGCACCACCGCTGCCGTCGAGGCGGGCCACAACACGCCCACCGTCAACGCGGCGGGCAACGTCCTGGCCAACGACACCGACCCCACCGCCGACACGCTCGGGGTGGCGAAGGTCGGGGCGTCCGCGGCGACCCAGGTGGCCGTCTCCGGCAACACCACCAGCCTCAACGGCACGCCGGTGAGCGGCCGCTACGGCACGCTGACGATGGGGGCCGACGGCAGCTACAGCTACGCGGTCGCCAACGGCAACCCCGCCGTCGATGCGCTGCAGCTGGGTGGGTTCCTGCTCGACACCTTCACCTACACGGCCACCGACTACAAGGGCGGCACGGCCACCAGCACGCTGACGGTGCGCATCAACGGCAGCAACGACGCGCCCACGGCGAGGCCGGACTACAACTCGGCCAAGGAAACCATCACCGTCAGCGGCACCACCTATGCCGGCTACAACGCCACGGGCGACGTGACCGTCAACGACACCGACGTCGATGACGACGAGGCCAACAAGACCATCGCCGGCATCCAGACCACGGGAACGGCAGTCGTCGGCACGGTGACGGTGACCCCGGGCGCCGCAACGCTGAACTTCGTGGGCGACAGCGGCTTCACGGCCAACCTGGACAACAGGGCCCTGTACGTCAACGTCGGGGGCACGTACCGCGCCGTCTATGCCAGCAATGGGACGACGCAGGTCACGCTCGTGTCCAAACTCGAGACCAGCACCAACAACTGGACGATCACGCTCAGCGCCAAGCCCGGCTCGTACTACAACGCCGGCGGCAACGTGGCCATCACGGACCTCGCCAGCTTCTTCAGCACCCACAGTGGGGTCGGTTTCGAGGCCTCCACGGCCGTGACCGAGAACACCAGCGGCATGAAGACGGCCACGGTGGCCACCGCAACGAGCACCGGCACCACGACGCTGACGAACGTGAGCGGCCTGAGCGGGACCATTGCCATCGGCATGGACGTCGGCGGCACGGGCGTGCCGGCGGGCACCAGGGTCAGCGACCTGACCTACACCGGCGGCGTGCTCACCGCCATCAGGCTCGACAAGGAGCTGACCAGCACGGCCGGGGGCAACTTCACCTTCAGCAGGATCACCACCGCCAACCAGACCATTGCCGGCGCCCACGGCACCCTGACGCTCAATGCCGACGGCAGCTACACCTACGCCGCGACCGCCGACAACCCGTACCTGTCGGCCGGACAGTCCGCCGTCGAGGCTTTCGGCTACACCATGCAGGACAGCCGGGGCGTCACGAGCAGCAGCACGCTCTACATCACGGTCTACGGGGCCGGAACGAACGACCCCGTCGCCGCCAACGACGCGGCCTCGGCCACCGAGGCGGGCACGTCGGCCGGTGTGCCGGCCACGGGCAACGTCATCACCAACGACAGGTCCAGCAGCGCTGCCACCCCCGGCACCGGCCTGACCGTGACCGAGGTGGGCCTGGCGGGCGCCGCCACGACCACCAGCCTGGCCACGCCCATCAGCGGCACCTACGGCAACCTGTCGATGGCAGCCAATGGCACGTTCACGTACACGGTCAACGACGCCAACGGCACCGTCAATGCGCTCGCACCGGGCCAGAGCCTGACGGAGGTGTTCAACTACAAGGTCACCAACGGATCGGGCTTCACCTCCTGGGCTCGCCTGACCATCACGATCAACGGCGCCAACGACGCGCCCGTGGCCGTGGCGGACACGGCGTCGGTCCAGGAAGACGCGCCGGGCAATGCCGTCGGCTCGGTACTGGCCAACGACTCGGACGTCGACAACAACGACAGCCTGAGCGTCACCCGCGCAGGGACCACCACCGCCAACACCCTGGTGGCGGCCGCCTCGACCTCCGCCAACGGGCAAGGCATCCGGGGCGCCTACGGCGACCTGACCATCGGCGCGGACGGGACCTACTCGTACGCGCTGGACAACAGCCTGGCCGCCGTCCAGGCGCTCACGCCGGCCAGCACGCCGCTGCAGGACGTGTTCCGCTACGAGGTCTCCGACGCCAACGGCGGCAAGACGGTCGCGACGCTCACCGTCTCCATCACCGGCAGCTACGAGGCCCCGGTCAACAGCCATCCGGCGGCCGTCACCGTCATCGGCAACACGGCGTTCGCCTTCACGGGCGCCCACCAGATCAGCGTGGCCGACGCCGACGGCGACCTGGGCTCGACCACGCTGACCGTGGACCATGGCACGCTGAGCTTCAGCGGCACGCCGCCGTCCGGTCTCGTCGTCACCGGCAGCGGCACCGGCCAGCTGGTCGTCAAGGGCACCCAGGCCGACATCAACAGTGCCCTGGCCTTGCTGCGCTACGCGCCGACCCAGGGCTACATGGGCACGGACTACCTGACCATCCTGAGCCAGGATGCCCAGCACGCCAACGACAGCGACAGCGTCGAGATCACCGTCGGACCGCCGCTGACGCTGGCGGTCAGCGGCCCCGGCGCCCCGGTGTCGGAGGGCAGCACGGCGCTGTTCACCGTCACCCTGAGCTCGGTGCCGGCCGCCGCCACGGGCGTGCGGCTCGGCCTGCAGGACGTGAGCACGCAGGCCGGCGACTACAGCCTGGCCAAGGTGTACTACCTCGACAACCAGGGCGCGGAACAGGCCCTGACCGTCAGCGGCGGCGTGGTCACCGTGCCCGCGGGCATCACGGCTTTCCATGTGCGCGTGACCACCGCGGCCGACAGCCCGGCCGTGTTCGAAGGCGCCGAGAGCTTCCGGCTCACGGCCACGTTCGTGGACGCGACGCTGGAGGCGGCGGATCCCACGGCCGACAACACGGCCAGCGCCACGATCGTGGACGACGGCACCGGCACGGTGTTCAAGCCCGACGGCACGCCCGACACCACGGCCACCCGCGACGAGGACCGCACGCTGACGGTCAACAGCATCAGCGTCAACGAGGCCTCGCCGTACTCGGTGTTCACCGTCACGGCCAACGCGGGCCAGACGCTGAGCCTGGCGCTGTCCAACGGCACGGCCCACCCCACCGCCAGCGGCAACGGCATCGACTACGGCACCGGCGGCGCGGGCGCGGTGCAGCTGCAGTACTGGAACGGCCTGGCCTGGATTGACTACGCCGGCGCGTTCACCGTGCCCGGCACGGGCAGCGGCAGCACCACGCTTTTCGTGCGCACGGCCGTCCACCAGGACACCACGTTCGAGAACGCCGAGGACTTCAGGCTCACGGCCGCCTACACCTCGGGCAGCACCAGCAGCGCTGCCAGCAGCGCCACCGGCACCGCCACGATCAGGGACGATGCCACCGGCACCCTCTACACCGGCACCGTCACCGGCAGCACGCCCGACGTCGCCACCGGCGCGCTGGACAACGACCGCCCCACCGTCTCGGTGAACAGCGTCACCGTCAGCGAGGGCTCGCCCTGGGCGGTGCTGCAGGTCAGCCTTTCCAACCCCAGCACGCAGGCCATCGGCTTCACGCCCAGCCTGGTCAGCGGCACGGCCACCGCCGGCACCGACACCGGCGCCAGCGCCGACCTGCAGTACTACAACGGCAGCAGCTGGGTCTCGGCCGCCGGCGGCGTGACCATCGCCGCCGGCAGCACCAGCGTGCTGCTGCGCACGGCCATCACCGACGACGCCACGTACGAAGGCAGCGAGCAGCTCACGCTGAGCACCGGCGCCTTCACCGGCACGGTGACCAACACCGGCGCCGCCACCGGCACGATCACGATCAAGGACGACGGCTCCTCCACCCACACCTTCCCCGGCACCGGCACCTCGCCCGTGCCCGAGACGGGCGGCGCCGACGACGACCGCCCGGTCTTCTCCGTCAGCCCGGTCAAGGTCAGCGAAGGCGGCCAGGCGTACTTCACCGTCACGCGCACGGGCGCCTCGGCCGTGAGCCAGAGCGTCAAGGTCTCCACCGCCATCGCCCCGGGCGACACGGCCGGCAGCGCCGACTTCACGGCCGTGACCGACCAGCTGCTGACCTTCGCCCCCGGCGTCAGCACGCAGACCTTCTTCGTGCAGACCAGCGCCGACACCGCCTTCGAAGGCGACGAGACCTTCACGGTGACGCTGTCCGACGCCACCGGCGGCGCGCTGCTGAGCCCGACCCAGGCCACGGCCCGCGGCACCATCGCCGACGACGGCACGGGCACGGTCTTCAAGCCCGACGGCACCCCCGACGCCACCGCCACCGCCGACGACGACCGGCCGCTGGCCGTGGACGACCTCAGCGTCAACGAGGCCTCGCCCTACGCCGTGTTCACGGTCACCGGCGCCGCGAACCAGCGCGTGGCGCTGTCGCTGCGCAACGGCACGGCCAGCGACGCCGACCACGGCACCGCGCTGGAGGTCTACGACAGCGGCACCGGGCAGTGGAGCGCCTATGCCGGCAGCGCGACGCTGAATGCGTTGGGCAAGTTGCTGGTGCGCACCACGATCACGCAGGACAGCGTGTACGAGGGCCCGGAGAGCTTCGCCCTGGTGGCCGCCAACACCGGCGGCACCGAGGCGCTGGGCACCGCGGAGATCAGGGACGACGGCACCGGCACCCGGTACCCCGGCACCGTCACCCCCACCGGCGCGCCCGGCACCGACACCGGCGCGCTCGACAACGACCTGGGCGTGAGCGTCACGGCCCACGGCCCGGTCAACGAGGCCTCGCCCTGGGCGCTGTTCACCGTCACCGCCACGGCCGGCCAGACGCTGAGCCTGGCGTTGGGCAACACCGCCGACACCACCGACCGCGACGCCACCATCGCCGGCTTCACGCCGCTGCAGTTCTCCACCGACGGCAGCACCTGGACCACCTACGTTGCCGGCAGCGCGCAGCCCGTCGTGCCCGGGGCTTCGGGCACGGGCCAGGTGTTCGTGCGCGTGGCCATCGGCAGCGAGCAGGACGCCATCTACGAGGGCGATGAAACCTTCACGCTCACGGCGGCCACCGCCACCGGCGCGGGCGCCTCCGGCACCGCCGTGGCCACCATCGTGGACAGCGGCACCGGCAGCAAGTACCCGGGCGACGTAGGCACCGGCGGCATGCCCGACGCCGACACCTCGGGACTGGACAACGACGGCGCCCCGCTCGTCACGACCAGCGCCGGCGCGGCCGCCTTCACCGAGGGCGCCGACACCGCGTCGCTGGCCATCGCCGTCGATCCACAGCTGACCGTGTCCGACCCGGACAGCCTCACGCTGGCCAGCGCCCGCGTGGCCATCACCGGCCATTTCGTGGCCGGGCAGGACGAGCTGGCCTTCGCGCCCGGCAACCTGGACGTGGGCAACGTCACGGCCAGCTACGACGCCGCCACCGGCGTGCTCGCGCTGTCCTCCAGCGGCGCCACCGCCACGCTGGCGCAGTGGCAGGCGGCGCTGCGCAGCGTCACCTACCGCAACAGCAGCGACACGCCCGACACGGCCACGCGCACGGTCAGTTTCCGGGTCAACGACGGCGGCCTCGACAGCAACATCGCCACGCGCAGCGTGACGGTGATCCCCGCCAACGACACGCCCACCGCGCAGCCCGTGAGCGCCTCGGGCGACGAGGACACGACGCTGCCCGTCACGCTGTCGGGTGCCGACATCGACGGCACCGTCACGGGCTACCGCGTCACCACGCTGCCTCAGCACGGCACCCTCTACAGCGATGCCGCGCTGACCCAGGCCGTGACCACCAGCACGGTGCTCGGCGGCACGACGCTGTACTTCAAGCCCGACGCCAACTGGAGCGGCAACGCCAGCTTCCGCTACGTCGCCATCGACGACGGCGGGCTGAGCTCGGCCGAAGCCACGGCCAGCCTCGCCGTCGCCCCGGTCAACGACGCGCCCGTGGCCCGCCCGGACACCCTCACGGTGGCCGAGGACAGCAGCGCCACCGTGGTGGACGTGCTGGGCAACGACGACACCGGCCCCGACACCGGCGAGACGCTCACCGTCACTGCCGTCACGCAGCCCGCCGGCGGCACCGGCAGCGTCACG
This sequence comes from Azohydromonas aeria, assembly GCF_009760915.1. Lineage (GTDB taxonomy): Bacteria > Pseudomonadota > Gammaproteobacteria > Burkholderiales > Burkholderiaceae_C > Azohydromonas > Azohydromonas aeria. The sequence continues at coordinate 581 of NZ_VIDQ01000139.1, read as the reverse complement.
CTGGCCAACGGCGTGGTCCGCTTCACGCCGGCGCCCGACTTCTTCGGCACCACCTCGTTCACCTACACCGTCTCCGACGGCAATGGCGGCACCGCCACGGCCACCGTCAACGTCACGGTCACCCCGGTCAACGATGCGCCCGTGGCCCGCCCGGACACCTTCACGGTGGCCGAAGACAGCGGCGCCACCGTGCTCAACGTGCTGGGCAACGACGACACCGGCCCCGACACCGGCGAGACGCTGACCGTCACCGCCGTCACGCAGCCGGCCCACGGCGGCACGGTCACGCTGGTCAACGGCGTGGTCGCCTTCACGCCCGCGCCCGACTTCTTCGGCACCACGTCGTTCACCTACACCGTCTCCGACGGCAATGGCGGCACCGCCACGGCCACCGCCACCGTCACGGTCACGCCGGTCAACGACGCGCCCGTGGCGCGCCCGGACACCCTCACGGTGGCCGAGGACAGCGGCGCCACCGTGGTGGACGTGCTGGGCAACGACGACGCCGGCCCCGATACCGGCGAGACGCTGACCGTCACCGCCGTCACGCAGCCCGCCCATGGCGGCACGGTCACGCTGGT
>NZ_VIDQ01000138.1 GCF_009760915.1 Azohydromonas aeria | reverse complement strand
CAACGTCACGCGCCAGCGCGAGCCGCTGGACCTGCTGCTGCTGGCCCGCGCCGCGCGCGCCGCCGGCGACGCCGCGGCGCTGGCGCAGGCGCGCACCCTCGTGGCCGAAGTGGGGCTGCATGACCGGCGGATCGACGATGTGCTGGGACGCTGAGACGCCGCCGGGCACGGCGCGCCGCATCGGCCGGCGGCTGGCCGCCGCACTCGCCGCGCTGCTGACCGTCGTCGCGGCGCCCGCCCTGGCCCACAAGAACAGCGACGCCTACCTGCAGCTGCAGGCCACGGCGCAGGGCCTGGACCTGCGCTGGGACATCGCGCTGCGCGACCTGGACAACGCCGTGCCGGTGGACGCGGACGGCGACCGCGACCTGACCTGGGGCGAGGTGCGCGCCGCCTGGCCCGCGCTGGCGGCGCATGCGCGCGAGCGCATCGCCGTGCCCGGCTGCGCGCTGCAGGGCACGGGTGAGCCGGCGCTGGAGCGGCGCAGCGACGGCGTGTACGCCGCCCTGCGCTTCGCGGCCGTGTGCGCGCCGCCGGCGGGGCTGCCCATCGACTACCGGCTCTTCGCCGGGCTGGACGCGAACCACCGCGGCATCGCCCGGCTGTTGCATCCGGACGGCCGGGTCGAGGTGCGCGTGCTGGAGCCCGGCGCGGCGGGGGCTGCCGCCGGGTCGGCAGCGGACGCCGCGCAAGCCGCCGGCACCAGCTTCGTGCGCGAGGGCGTGTTCCACATCGTCACCGGCTACGACCACCTGCTGTTCCTGCTGTGCCTGCTGCTGCCCGCGGTGCTCCAGCGCACGCCGCGGGGCTGGCGCCCGGTGGCCTCGGCGCGCCAGGCGCTGGTGCCGGTGGCGGCCACGGTGACGCTGTTCACGCTGGCGCACAGCCTGACGCTGGCGCTGTCGGCGCTGGGCGGCGTGAGCCTGCCGGCGTCGCTGGTCGAGCCGGCGATTGCCGCCACCATCGCCGTGGCGGCGCTGGACAACCTGCGCGGTTTCTTTGGGCGCGCGCGGGGCTGGGTGACGTTCCTGTTCGGCCTGGTGCACGGCTTCGGCTTCGCCGGCGTGCTGCAGGAGGTGGAGCTACCGCCGGCGGATTTCGGCTGGGCGCTGCTGCGCTTCAACCTGGGGCTGGAGCTGGGCCAGCTGGCGATCGTGGCGCTGGTGGTGCCGCTGCTGTTCCTGGCGCGCCGGCGCGGCGGCTACGAGCGCTGGGTGCTGCGCGCCGGCTCGGCCGGCGCCGTCGGCGTGGCGCTGCTGTGGTTCGTCGAGCGCAGTGCCGGCATCGGGCTGCTGCCGGTGTAATCCCGACCCTGAAATCCGGGAGGGCCGAGGGCAAATACCGTTCCACCCGGGCGGACGAGTTCACCCCCTCCACCGGCCGCCCCCGCCGGCACGATTTCACGAATCTCCATGGCTGCCTACATTCTCGCTCCGGCACGCAGCCGTGCCCCGCCGCAGCAACTCCCTGGAGATATTCAAATGAAGCCGATTGCCCTGTTTGCCGCCACCGTCGCCGTCGCCCTGCTCTCCGCCTGCGCCTCGCGGCCGGAATCGATTCACGCCTCCTACGTTTCCCACGAAAAATATACGCACCTGAGCTGCGCCGAACTGGCCACCCGGAAAACCGATACCCGCGCCGAACTCGACAAATATTCCCGGATGCAGGATTCGAAGGCCAATACCGACGCGGTCGGCGTATTTTTCCTGGCCTTGCCCTTTAGCAAGTTGTCGGGCGATCACGAAGGCGACGTGGCGCGGCTGAAAGGCGAGGTCGAGGCCATCGACACGGCGCAGGTGAAGAACCGCTGCAAGAGCGTCTGAGCTTTTCTTCGCCTCAAGGGCCCGGCGGGATGGCGCCGACGATCCAGCCTTCCACCGGGTCGAATCCCGCGGGCAGTCCCCAATCGTCCCGGCCGCCGGCCCAGGCGGTCTGCAGCAGGCACAGCACGGCGTCGAGCCGGTCGCCGCTGGCGTCGGCGATGAGCGCGTCGTGCTGGGCCGGCGTCAGTTTCAGGCGCAGGCCCAGGCTGGTGCGGCCCTGCTCCAGCGCCGCGACGATGTCCTTGCGCGCGATCAGCCGCTCCGGCGTGTGCTTCACCGGGTCGTCGTTCTTGTAGGAGCGCCGCCCGATCAGCTCCCGCGCCAGCAGCCCCGGATAGGCCTCCAGCGCCACGCGACCGCGGTCGCCGTCGAGCAGTCCCGGCAGGTGCACGCCGGCATCGAGCAGCAGTGGCACGCCCGCGTGCAGCATGTAGGCCACGGGCGGATTGACCCATTTCATCGAGCTGCTGGAGCCCGCCGGGCCATCGGTGGAGCGGTGCGCAAACTTCCCGCCCACCGGGCGCGCGGCGCAGAAGGCGGCGAAGGTGTCGCGGATGGTGCTGCGCTCCAGCGCCGCGTAGTGGCGCATGAGCGCCAGCCAGTCGGTGGGCCAGCCCAGCTGCTCGACCAGCTCGCGCGGCAGCCCGAACGGGAAGTCGAAGCCGCCGACCCAGGGCCCGGGCTGCTTCAGCCACTCGCCGAAGCCCTCCAGCGTGTCAAAGGCGTGCAGCGCCTGCAGCCGCACCGTGGTGCCCGCGGCCTGGCCCTGGGCCACGACCACGGGCTTGCGGCGGCTTGGGCGGCTGGAGAAATCGACGCCGATGGCTTCGTGGACGGGCATGAGAGCCTTCAGGAAGCGGCGTCCCGCAAGTGATTGAAATTGATGGCCTTGGCGCCACGGCTCAGTGCCGCGAGGAACAACGGCAAATCGACCGTGATGAGCGGCACGCCCGCATCACACAGCTCAAGCAACGTGCAATCCGTCAGTCCGAGGCGAGGCAATTCAGCTGATGCCGTGGCCTGGATACCAGGCACATACCGCTCTTCGGCCTCGGGGCGTTGAAGCAAGGCACGCAAAAACCGGTAGATATGTCCCCGGGCTGGTTCACCAATATGGTCGATGAGGTTTGATGTCTCGGTCAGCGTGTTGGGCGTGAGCACCAGGGTGGAAGCAACGGACAATTCCTGCAACAGCAAATCAAAATCAGCGACATCAAACGCTTTCAGGCGCTTGTGCCTGGCTATGTAGCCGCGTGACGCACTGCCCACGACAAACAACAACAGCAGATTGCTGTCGATCGCGACTGAAATGCCCGTCATGCCGGGACGTCACGGTTTCTGACCGATAGAACCTTGCTGGTGGCATCCTCGATTTGAACGACCTTGAATGCACGCTTGGCATAAAGGTTCTGTCCGGCAATGGCAGCCAGCGCACCCCGCGGCTGGTCCCAAGGTCGCGAGAAACCCAGCGTCACGCTCCAGACGCCCTTGCTTTCGTCGTAATCGACCTCTTCCAGCCCGAGGTTCTCGATGGCCTCGTCAGCGAACAAGTCGGCAATCTGGTGCTTGGCTTGGGCGACGACGGTTTTCACATCCATGGACAGGCTCCGGGGCGGGGACTCGGGTGTCCGGGGATGGTAGCGCCGCCTCCACCCGCACCGACCGTGGCGGGTAGAGGCGGTATGGCAGCGCTCAGGCCATCGCCGCCACCCTGGGCCGCCCCTCGCTGAAGAACGTGTGCAGGTTCTCCAGCACCAGCTCCGCCATGGCCTGGCGCGTCTCGTGGGTAGCGCTGGCCACGTGAGGCAGCAGCACCACGTTGTCGAGCTCGAACAGCGCTTCGGGCACGTGCGGCTCGTCCACGAACACGTCCAGGCCGGCGCCGGCGATGCGCTTCTCCCGCAGGTATTGCACCAGCACCGGCTCGTCCACCACCGTGCCGCGCGCGATGTTGACCAGGAACCCCTTCGGCCCCAGCGCGTCCAGCACCTCGGCCGAGACCAGGTTGCGGCTCTCCGCCCCGCCGGCCGCGGCGATCACCAGGAAGTCGGCCCAGCGTGCCAGATCCACTAGGCTGGCCTCGTAGCCGTAGGCCACGCCCTCGGCCGGGCGGCGGTTGTGGTAGCGGACCTCCATGTCGAAGCCCGAGGCGCGCCTGGCGATGGTGCGGCCGATGCGGCCCAGCCCGACGATGCCCAGCTTCTTGCCGCTTACGCGCGTGGCCAGCGGGAACTTGTCGTTGGGCCAGGCGCCGCGGCGCACGAAGCGGTCGGCCTCGGACGCGCGCCGCGCCACGTCCAGCAGCAGCGTGAAGGCGGTGTCGGCCACGCAGTCGTTGAGCACGTCGGGCGTGTAGCCCACGGCGATGCCGCGGCGCCCGGCGTACTCCACGTCGATCTTGTCCAGGCCCACGCCGAAGCTGGAGATCACCTTCAACGCCGGCATCGCGTCGATGCCGGCGTTGTCGATGCCGATGGCCGCCGAGGTCACGGCCGCCACGAACTCGCCGCCGTGTTCGGCGAGGTACGCCTTCGGATCGGGCTGCTGCGCCAGCAGCACCACGTCGTAGCGGTCGGCGAGCTGCTGCTCCAGCCACGGCATCAGGCGGCCGAACTGCAGCACGCGCGGTTTTTCACTGCTCATCCATCGTTCTCCATCGTTCATCGGTTCACCGGATTCACCCGTGCTCACTCGATCTTCACTCCGCCCTGCGCCACCACCTTGGCCCAGCTGGCGCGCTCGCGCTCGAAGAAGGCGGTGAACTCGGTGGGCGTCATGGTGTGGACCTCGGCGCCCTGGCCGCTCAGGCGCTGGCGCACTTCGGGCGAGCGGATGATGCGCGTGAGCTCGGCCGAGACCTTGCTGAGCACCGCTGGCGGCGTGCTGGCCGGCATCAGCACGCCCTGCCAGGTGCCGGACTCGAAGCCCTTGACGCCCTGCTCGGCGATGGTGGGCACGTCGGGCAGCAGCGCCACGCGCGTGGCCTTGGACACGCCCAGCACCTTGAGCTTGCCCGCCTGCACCATGGGCAGCGTCGCGAGCATGCCGTTCATCAGCACGTGCGCCTGGCCGGCCACGGTGTCGTTGATGGCCTGCGAGCCGCCCTTGTACGGGATGTACTCCCACTTCGCGCCGGTGGCCTTCTCCACGCCCACGCCGGCCACGTGCGGCGCGCTGCCGATGGCCGTCACGGCGAAGTCGATCTTCTGCCTCTTCGACAGCGCCACCAGCTCCTGCAGGTTGGAGGCCGGCACCGACGGGTGCACCACCAGCAGGTGCGGCGAGTAGGCCAGCATGGTCGCGCCCTTGAGATCCTTGCTCGGGTCGAAGGGCAGCCGGCCGTACACCGAGGCCGTGATCGCCAGCGCGCCCACGTCGCACAGCAGCAGCGTGTGGCCGTCGCTGGACTTGGCGACGAGGTCGGTGCCGGTGTTGCCGTTGGCGCCGGGCTTGTTCTCGATGATCACCGTCGTCTTCAGCGCCTCCGACAGCGGCTGGCTGATGGCGCGGGCGATGATGTCCGAGGAGCCGCCGGGCGGGTACGGCACCACGATGCGCAGCGGTTTCGTGGGCCAGGACTGGGCCTGGGCGGCGGCGCCAGCGGCAACGGTGGCCAGGGCGGCGGCGGCCAGGGCGTGGACGGTGGTCCTGCGATTCATGGGCGGGTCCTTCGTTGTTTCACTGCGGGAGCGGCAAGAAAAAGCCGGCGCTGCGGCCGGCCTGGAACGAACTCATTCACTCGATCTTGATGTTGGCCGCCTTGATGAGCTGCGCCCACTTGGCGATCTCGGCCTTCTGGAACGCGGCGAAGTCGCCGGTGCCCATCTGCCCGGGCTCCATGCCCAGCTTGCCCAGCCGCTCCTTCACGTCGGGCTGGGCCAGGATCTTGTTGATCTCGTCGTGCAGCCGCTGCTGGATCGCCTTCGGGGTGCCGGCGGGCGCGAAGATGGCTTGCCACGACACCACCTCGTAGCCCGGCACGGTCTCGGCCACGGTGGGGACATTGGGCATGTTGGGCAGGCGCTTGGCGGACGTGACGGCCAGCGCGCGCAGCTTGCCCGACTCGACGTGCGGGCCGGCCACCACGGTGGTGTCGAACATCATGTCCACCTGCCCGGCCATCACGTCCTGGATCGCCGGGGCACTGCCCTTGTAGGGGATGTGGTCGATGCCGATGCCGGTGTTGAACTTGAGTAGCTCCAGCGCCAGGTGCTGCGAGGTGCCGTTGCCGGCCGAGGCCGAGGTCATCGGCTTCTTCGCCTTGCCGGCGGCGACGACGTCGGCCACGCTCTTGTAGGGGCTGTCCTGGCGCGTGACCAGCAGCACCGGGTTCGTGCCGATGAGCGCGATGGGCTCGAAGGACTTCACCGGGTCGTAGCCCAGCTTCGGGTAGAGGCTGACGTTGATGGCGTGCGAGCTGATGGTGCCGCCCAGCAGCGTGTAGCCGTCCGGCGCGGCGCGCGAGACCTGCTCCGAGCCGACGCCGCCGCCGGCGCCAGCCTTGTTGTCCACGATCACCGTGGTGCCCAGCGCCGGGCCCAGCTTCTGCGCGATCAGCCGCGCCAGGATGTCGCTGGTGCCGCCGGCCGGGAAGGCGACGACGTAGGTGATGGGTTTACTGGGCCACTTGTCCTGCGCCTGCGCGGCCATGGGCAGCGCGGCGGCCAGCGCCAGGGCGGCGGCGAGGGCTCTGCGGGTCGGGTTCATCGTTTGTCTCCTGTCGTTCGTGCTCGTGCACGGTTTGTGGTGGATTCGGTTCAGCCCTGGCGGCGCAGCAGGTGCCGCGGCCCCAGCTCGGACAGCCGGTTGATGCCCAGCAGCCCCATGTCGGCATGGACTTCGGCGCGCAGCAGCGCCAGCGCGTGCGCCACGCCGGCCTCGCCGCCGACGGCGGCGGCGTAGTTCATGGGGCGGCCGACGAAGACGGCGCGCGCGCCCAGCGCCAGTGCCTTGAGCACGTCGGTGCCTCGCCTGAAACCGCTGTCGGCCATGACCACCACCGGGCCCGCGGCCTCGGCGATGGCCGGCAGCACGCGCAGCGGCGACACCGCGCCGTCGAGCTGGCGCCCGCCGTGGTTGGAGACGATCACGCCGTCCACGCCGGCGGCGCGGGCCAGTTTCACGTCCTCGGGATGCAGCACGCCCTTGAGCACGAGCGCACCCCGCCAGCGGCGACGGATGTCCTTCAGCGCTTCCCAGTCCAGGTGCTCGCGGCCGGAGAAGTCGCGCGTCACGTCGCGCGCCACCAGCGGCGCGCCGCGCTCGGCCCCCACGTTCTCGAAATGCGGCATGCCGTGCGCGAGCAGCGTGCGCAGGAACACGCCCACGGCCCAGCGCGGGTGCGTCAGGCCGTCCCACAGCAGCCGCGCGTCGGGGCGCAGCGGCGTCCTGAAGCGGTTGCGCACGTTGTTCTCGCGGTTGGGCACCACGGCGGAGTCGATGGTCACGACCAGCACCGGCGCGCCGGCCGCCTGCACCCGCTCCACCAGCCGCGCCGTGGCGGCCGGGTCACGGCCCAGGTAGGCCTGGAACCAGGTGCCGGGTGCTTGGTGAAACACGTCCTCCATGCGGATCAGCGAGGAGCTGCTCAGGATCATGGGCACGCCCGCGGCGGCGGCCGCGCGCGCCTGCGCCAGGTCGCCGCGGTACGCCGTGAGCGCGCTGATGCCCATGGGCGCGATGCCGAAGGGCGATCGGTAGCGCGTGCCGAACAGCTCCACCGACTGCTCGCGCCGCGACACGTTCACGAGCATGCGCGGCAGGAACGCCCATTCCTCGAACGCGGCGCGGTTGTCGCGCAGCGAGGCATTCGTTTCAGTCGCGCCCGACACGTAGCCGAACAGCGGCCGCGGCAGCCGCGCGCGCGCCGCGGGCTCGAAGTCGTCCAGGCACAGGAAGCGCTGCAGCGCGCGCGGCGGCGCGGCCTTTCCTGTTTCCGTTCGCCCTGAGCTTGTCGAAGGGCTTGGCGCCAAGGGAGCAGTCTCCGGGCTGAGCTCGTCGAAGCCTTCGCCATGCCGGCGTGCCAGCGCCTGCCCTTCGACGGGCTCAGGGCGAACGGGAAGTTGCTGTGCCGGCATGGAGCGGGAGCCGACAGCCATGGCGTGCCGTGTTGGCCTCGATCGACTCAGCCCCGGGCCGGCGCGTCGATGACGATGGCCCGGAAGTCGTTGACGTTGGTCAGCGTCGGGCCGGTCACGACCGAGTCGCCCAGCGCCTGGAAGAAGCCGTGGCCGTCGTTGTCGTCCAGGCTCTTGCGCGGGTTGATGCCCTGCGCCCAGGCGCGCGCCAGCGTGTCCGGGGTGCAGACGGCGCCGGCGATCTCCTCGGCGCCGTCCACGCCGTCGGTGTCGCCCGCCAGCGCGTGCACGCCGGGCAGCCCATCCAGCGCCACCGCCATCGACAGCAGGCACTCCACGTTGCGCCCGCCACGGCCCTGGCCGCGCAGCGTCACCGTGGTCTCGCCGCCGGTGAGCAGCACGCAGGGCGTCTGGAACGGCTGGCCGTGCACGGCCACCTGGCGCGCGATGCCCGCGAGCACCTTGCCCACGTCGCGCGCCTCGCCCTCCAGGCTGTCGCCCAGGATGTATGGCGTCACGCCCGCCTCGCGCGCCACCGCCGCGGCGGCTTCCAGCGCGATCTGCGGCGCGGTGACGATGCGCGTCTCGCAGCGCTGCAGGCGCGGGTCATCGGGCTTGACGCTCTCGCTCTCCTCACGCGCGAGCCACTCGCGCACCGCGGCCGGCACCTCGATGCGGTAGCGATCGACGATGGCCAGCGCGTCGGCACGCGTGGTGGGGTCGCCCACGGTCGGGCCCGAGGCGATGTCCATGGGGTTGTCGCCGGGCACGTCGGAGATCAGCAGGGTCAGCACCCGCGCCGGGTGGCAGGCGGCGGCCAGCCGCCCGCCCTTCACGGCCGACAGGTGCCGGCGCACGCAGTTCATCTCGGAGATCGAGGCGCCGCTGGCCAGCAGTGCCTTGTTCACGGCCTGCTTGTCCTGCAGCGTCAGCCCCGGCGCGGGGCCGACCAGCAGCGCCGAGCCGCCGCCGGAGATGAGGGCGATGACGAGGTCGTCCTCGGTCAGGCCCGAGACGAGCGCGCGGATGCGCTCGGTGGCCTGCAGCCCGGCCGCGTCGGGCACCGGGTGCGCGGCCTGCACGATCTCGATGCGCTCGCACGGCACCTCGTAGCCGTAGCGCGTGACCACCAGCCCCTCGACCGGGCCGCTCCAGTGCTGCTCGAAGGCACGCGCCATCTCCGCCGACGCCTTGCCGGCGCCGATGACGATGGTGCGGCCCTTGGGCGGCTGCGGCAGGTGCGGCGGCAGGCAGCGCGCGGGCTGCGCGGCGGCGATGGCCGCGTCGAACATCGAGCGCAGCAGGGCGCGGCGGTCGGGGGTGGTCGTCATGCGGCGCGCTCCTTCGTCGGCTCAGCCCTGGGCCACCTCGTGGTTGCCCATGATCTCCAGCGCGCGCACCAGCGCCGAGTGGTCGAGGTCAGCCATGCCGTTGGCGGCGAGCACCTGCATCAGCTGCGCGGCGCCGGCCGTCTGCGGCAGCGCCAGGCCCAGCTCGCGCGCGCCCTGCAGCGCCAGGTTCAGGTCCTTCTGGTGCAGCTTGATGCGGAAGCCCGGGTTGAAGGTGCGCTTGACCATGCGCTCGCCGTGCACCTCCAGGATGCGGCTCGAAGCGAAGCCGCCCATCAGCGCCTCGCGCACCTTGGCCGGGTCGGCGCCGGCCTTGCTGGCGAAGATCAGCGCCTCGCCCACGGCGGCGATGTTCAGCGCCACGATGATCTGGTTGGCCACTTTCGTGGTCTGGCCGTCGCCGTTGCCGCCCACCAGCGTGATGTTCTTGCCCATCTTCTCCAGCAGCGGGCGCACCTTCTCGAACACCGCCGGGTCGCCGCCGCACATGATGGTCAGCGACGCCGCCTTGGCACCCACCTCGCCGCCGGAAACCGGCGCATCGACGTAGTCGGCGCCCAGCGCGTTGATCTTCTGCGCGAAGGTCTTGGTGGCCATCGGCGAGATCGAGCTCATGTCCACGATCACCTTGCGCGCACCGCCCTGCGCGCCGCCGGCCTGCAGCGCGGAGGCCACGCCGTTCTCGCCGAAGAGCACCGCTTCCACGTCCGGCGTGTCCGGCACCATGGTGAAGACGATCTCGGACTGCTGCGTCACTTCCGCGGCATTGGCGCAGGCCTTGGCGCCGGCGGCCGTCACGGCCTCGGGCACGGCGCCATGCGTGTTGACGAAGAGCTGGTGCCCGGCATTGACCAGGTGCAGCGCCATCGGGGCGCCCATGATGCCCAGGCCGATGAATCCGATGTTCATGTGTTTCTCCTTGACTGGTCGTTGCGAGCGGCAACCACTCGGCCGCCGCCCGGAAATCGGGTTGAAGGGGTATCAGTAGCCGCTCGTGCCGCCCGCGGCCGGCTTCATTTGCGAGCGCATCGCCCCCAGGATCTGCTGCGACCCCGCGGCAATGAGGCGGGCATCGGAGCTGACCGTGACGAACTGAAAGCCCTTGGCGATGCGCGCCAGCGCCACGTCGGCGCGGCCGTTGTGGATGCCTGCGACCACGCCGTGCGCCTTGGCGCGCTCCAGGATGTGGTCCACCGCCTCGGCGGCCTTGGGGTCCAGGTCGTCGAAGGTGGGCGTGCAGCCCAGCGACAGCGACAGGTCCGACGGGCCGATGTAGATCGCGTCCAGCCCTTCGACCGAGAGGATGTCGTCCAGGTTGTCCAGCGCCTGGGCGGTCTCGATCATGGCGAAGCGCACGATGGTGTCGTTGGCGTGCGCGGGGTAGTCCGCGCCGCCGTAGTACAGGGCCCGCACCGGGCCGAAGCTGCGCACGCCGCGCGGCGCGTAGCTGGTGTAGGCCACGAACTTCTGCGCGTCCTCGCGGGTGTTGACCATCGGGCAGATCACGCCGTAGGCGCCCGCGTCCAGGATCTTCATCAGGATGCCGGGCTCCAGCCACGGCGCGCGCACCACCGGCACGGTCTCGGTGGTGGAGATGGCCTGCATCATCTGCACCATGGCCTGGTAGTCCACCACGCCGTGCTGCACGTCGATGGTCAGCGTGTCCCAGCCCTGGTGGGCCATGACCTCCGAGGCGAAGCTGTTGGGAATGGCCAGCCAGCCGTTGATGGCGGCGCCGCCGGATTTCCACAGCGTGCGCAGGCGGTTTTCTCTCATGGGGACTGCTCCTTGTTGACTCTTAGATCCTGGATTCAGCGCACCAGGCAGGGCCGCTTGTTGTCGAACTTCCAGCCCGGCACCAGGTACTGCATGGCGATGGCGTCGTCGCGCGCGCCCAGGCCGTGCTGCTGGTACAGCGCGTTGGCCTTCATCACCGC
>NZ_VIDQ01000137.1 GCF_009760915.1 Azohydromonas aeria | reverse complement strand
GCGCCAAGGCTGCCGGCTCGGTGTTCAACAAGCCGGGACAGGCCAGCTTCTCCAACAAGACGATGTCCTGCTTCAGGTGCGGCGCGCACAAGCTGCTGGCCGATCTGGCGACGAAGAAGATCCTGGGCCGCAACGAAAAGGTGTGTGCCGTCGATTGCCGCAGCAAAGCTTGATGCCGGTTCTCGAAGTCTGCCCATGCCGGTTGTAGTTGCCCAAGGCGCAGGGACGGCTCCTGCAGTTCAACGCGTGCTGCGCGTTTTGGTGGTGGACGACATGCAGGTCGACCGCGAGCTGCTGCATCTCTTTGTCGAGCAGCAGGGGCATGTGGCGGAACAGTCCGATGGCGGCGCCGCGGCTGTCGCTCGGGTGGCGGCTGGCGGTGTGGACTTGGTGCTCATGGACCTGTGCATGCCCGACGTTGACGGGCTGGAAGCCACGCGGCGCATCCGGCAGTTCGATGGGGCCGCCGGCCGCACGCCCGTCTGGGCCGTGACGGCACGGGTTCTTCCCCATCAGGTCGCGCAATGCCTGGAGGCCGGCATGAACGGCCACCTCAGCAAGCCGGTGAACCTGTCACTGCTGGGCGGCATCCTGCAAGGACTGCAAGGTGCAGGTGCCAGCGGCGAGGCATTGGTCGAGGCATCAGGCTGCTGAAAGGATGGCGGGTATCCTGGCCTGGTGTGTTGAAGAGAACAAAACTCCAATGGCCACATTCATCATCACCGTGTTGCTGCTGGCCTATATTGGCGCCGGCGTATCTGCCGCCGCACCAGAGCCCTGGCTGGTAGCGCTGGCCAGCGCCGGCCTGGTAGCGGCCGCAGTGGTGGGCATCGGCGCGCATCTGGGCAGGCAGGCGAGACGCAACCGGTTTTGAACCAGCGCCAGGCGGCGGTGCTGTCAGTTGATCATGGGATTTTGCCGGTTTCAGCCGGGGACGGTGGCATCCAGTGCACGCGGGCCAGCTCCCAGGCCGCCACGGCTGCCAGGGCGAGCAGCAGCTCACGTTGTTGCTCACTCAACTTGCGTGGTCGATCGTCGATCACGCACAGCGTACCCACCCGGTGCCCATCCGGGCTCTTGAGCGGCACGCCAGCGTAGAACCGCATCTTGAGCAGATCGGTCACCAGGGGGTTGGCAGCAAAACGCTCGTCCTGCAGCGTGTCCTCCACGATGAACAGCTCGTCGCCGCAGATGGCATGGCCGCAAAACGACACGTTCCGAGGCAGTTCGGCGTGCTCAAGTCCCACGCGAGCCTTGAACCACTGCCTCTCGGCATCCACCAGCGACACCAGCGCGATGGGCATGTCGAGTTCCTTGGCAGCGTAGTGGACCAGTTCGTCCAGACGCGGCTCGGCGGCGGTGTCGAGCATGCGCAGCCGGCGCAGTGCTTCCAGACGCTTTTGCTCGTTGGAAGGTATAGGAGGCTGCTGCACAGCAAGCGCCTCGGCCTTTGCGGCCGAGAACGTATGTGGTCTTGAACATAGGCAGCACCTCATGTGCCCGCTGGGCGGCTGCACTGCTTCTGTTGATCCCGGTATCCCCGGGGAAATCATGTGCTGTACTGCGCGAAAGGCAAACCTGTCCGGGTCGCCTTTTCGCGACGCTGCCAGCTGTACCCTATCGAGTCACGCCAGTCGAAACGGCAGCTTGACGCTGAAGGGTGAGCGTCCAGCCGTGCCATCTTGAACAGGGCTCGCGCCCGTGATCATCAAGATGCAGTCGCGGATCCCACGAAGGCGGCGCACTCCACGAGGTTGAGGGCGGCTAGCAGCAGGAATTTCTCTGCGTCGGTGCGCACGGCCAGCAGGTCGTGGTCGCCAAGGTAGCCGTAGACGAAGGCGAGCAGGTAGCGCTCCGGATGCTCGTTGCAGAACTGCTGGACCACCTGGGTCGCCAGCTCGCCCGGCAAGCCCTCGTTGAAGCGTGCGCGCGCCGTCAGGCGTTGCATGCACGTCTCCTGCACGTCTTCGGTGACCACCGGCCATTGGCGGCCGCTGAGCTTCATCGCCTGGAACGTGACCAGCAGGATGTGCAGTGGCACCTCCAGCTGCACCATGCCGACCCCCATGCGAGGCAGCACCAGGATCGAGGCGAGCATGTTGGGCTGCTTGGCGAAGATCTCGTCGGCCAGGCTGACCTTCTGTGCTGGGCCCATGCGCCTGACGTCGATGTCGGCCTGGACCATCACCGACTGCGTGATCACGCCCATCGTTCTCAGCCTGAGCGCCAACGGTGCGGCAGCAGTTCATCGAGCCGGTGGCTCGGGTGCGAGTGGATGCGCGAGAGCACGTCGCGCAGGTAGGCCCACGGGTCCAGCCCATTGAGCCGTGCCGACCATGCCGACCGCCGAACTATGCCGAGCGGCCTTGTTTCCCCTTCGAATCTCCACAGTCTGCATGTGATCGGTTCGGCATAGTTCATCGTGCCTCCGTCCTCAACAACAGAGACCACGATGGCGACTACGGAAGACTATTTGAGCAGGAGCCGGCTGTTCCGGCGCCTGAAAAGCGGTATCCACAGGCTTCTTATCGCGCGTATTCGGTGCGCCTCGTTGAGATCGAACCCGCTAGGACCGGAACTTGGCGCTCCCTCAATGTGGTCAGCAATCGACTTTCTTGAGGCACGGTGAACAAACTATGCCGACTGGATCGTATGCTGCCCCCGGTGAATCCGGGACGAAGCGAGGCTGCTCGGCATAGGCCGGCGGTCGGCATAGTCGGCGAAGTTGAACGGACACGACCCCTACGCGTACTTCAAGGACGTGCTCACGCGGCTGCCGACACAGCGCGCCAGCGAGATCGACACGCTGCTGCCGCATCGCTGGAAACCGGCCAGCTGAGATCGGCGGCCATCAGTGCCGCCTCGGCGCTGACCTGACTTCCCCAGCCGCTTACGCAGGATCAGCGTGGGCGTGGTGAGCAGCGGCAGCTGGGCCCGGTGGTCCGAGAGGAACGTCACGCGGGCGAAGTGCCTGGCAATGTCGGGGTCGGTGCGGCAGAAGCTGTTGGTGAGCTCTTGGCCAAGGGCGGGCTGATTGGGTGCGCCCATGATGGTGGGTGCCATGGTGCTGGACCAGCCCAGGTAGTTGGCCTCCATCGTGTCGAGCAGGCTCTCGATGTCGGCACGGGTGAAGCCGCCGACGTAGTCGCCGTCGTTGATGTAGCACTGCGGCCCTGCCCGGCTTGGTCGGTTGCAGCCACCGTGTCAGGGATCGACGATGTTGGCTTGTAGACGAGCCAGCTCCGCGCGGGCCCGTCGCAACTCGGCGTGCAAGGCGGCCGTCCCGGCCGCTTCGAGGGCCGTGTCGTAGCCCATGCGCGTCAACTCTGCAATCCAAGCCCGCTGCGCATCGATACGGCGCTCGGCTTCAATGATGAGGCGTCGCGCCCGGTCCATGGGCGCTTCGTGCAAAAGCATCGGAGCCATCCTTCCTCGCCGGCCTTGGCGCAGTGCAGCATGTTCCGATCGGTGAGATTGCCCATGAATAGGCTACTGAAACGCTGGCCGAATACCGAGCTTGTTTGCCAGACCGCGCAGGGGCGTGTAGCCGTTATCCCGTCAATTCTGAACTGTTCCACGACGCGTGAAGTACCGCATGGGCACTGTTGGCAAAAATCCCGCCGTTCCCGGACAATCGTTTCGCTCCCCTCACATCCGTTTACCTCAATGCAAATGAAACAATGGATGTATCGGATCTAGGCAAGACGGACTGCTGGGCGCATCGTATTCCGCCGGGCTGCCGTACTAGGTCGAAAGGGCAGCGAACCGACAAGGAGGACGCCCAATGAAAAAGCACTTTCGTGCCCTTCTGCATGCGCTTGGTCCGGCAGTCTTTATTGTTTACTACCTGCCCACGGCAATATGCTGGGCCATCATCGCCGCGGCCGTCATTTCATTGTGCCGGCTGGCTTTGCCACGCGACCGTGGCTTCGACATGGAGCATGTCAAGGTCGTCTACTCGATCCACACTGTCGAGAAATCTTGCGACGTGCGCGACGCCCAGCCGACCCTACCGGCTTGGGTTCCTGACATCGATGCGCATCTCAGCGGCACTACCGTCGAACTCCTTCCGGCTGTGTTGCAGCAACCCCACACCGCCAGACCCTGACCATTTCCCAGGTTCATTTCTGGGCTATGGGGTTTACGCCATGTCGCAATACTACGGTGGTCTGGAAGGGGCCAGCCGGAGAGGGGCCGGGACTCCTCTCGTGGTCCTCGGGTCTATGCAGGGACCGCCGGGCGATGCTCCGGGGCAGACCCTAACATGGGACTCACTGGTACGCAACACATATAACACGCCGAATCAGGAAATCAGAGGCGTGATGCACTTGAATACAGATCCATCGCTTGTATCCGACGTTAATAAACAATTGGTTGCCTGAAAATCGCCGCAGTTTCGATTGCTTTCTTAAGTCCCACACTTGAACAAGGGCCCCCACTTAGACTTTCTTCCAGTAAGGAAAAACAGGCTTGCTTGGCAATAACGCCCGGGCAGTCCATCACCGAGCACTGCATCGTTGCCAGTTTGGCGGCGGGGCTGATGCTGGCCTTTTCCTGGCCTTTTCTTACTGGGGGAATTTCATGAAAAACTTGTCCAGCGGCTTTCCGCTGCGGCATGCGCTCAGTGCTGCCGTTCTGGTTTTGGCCACGTCGGCCGCGAATGCCGTGCCCGTGTTGCAGGTCGGCGTTCCCGATGGCTTTGGCGGGTATCTTCCGTACCTGCCGAGTACGTCGGATCCGAATGAAACGGATACGGCCATCACTGACGGATTCACCCTGGCCGTGGGCGGTGTTTACGGCCCCAACGACCTGCTGGTCGGCGGCCAATATTCCGGGGCCCTGGGGACCGGGCTGAATTACTCGTCGTTTGGCCTGCCGTCCATTTTCAACACCCACCGGGCGGTGTTGATGGCGACCACGTCCGACACCACCGGGTCGCTGAGTTTTGGCTCGCTCACGCCGTTCCTGACCACGACGACGCTGTATTTCCCGAACAACCACGCGCCGTTGCAGGCGCCGGGGGTCCAGTACCTGTTCTTCGACATCGGCGACTTCACCAAGACAGCCAACACGGTGCCCGACTTTGCGGACCCGACCGGCACAAAAGCCGCCGGAGAGATCAAGACGTTGAATTTCGCCACCAGCGGCTTCGACTGGATCCACTTCGACGTCATGGCGCTGGTCACGTCGGGGTCGGGACCCGGCGGCACCCGGCTGAGGTCATCCCTTGACAATAACCCCGGCTCGCATGACGTCACGTGGAAGGCGGACAACGGCAGTGGTCCTCCCAACGAGATCCCGGAACCCATGTCACTAGCGTTGGTTGGCCTGGGGCTGTTCGGCATCGGCTGGACCCGGCGCCGCTCACAGGCCTAGCACCGGGGCGCCAGGCCTGCGGGCCGGCGCGCCACCGGGCAGCAGGCTCCAGGCCGCGGCTTCAGTTGGTGCGGACCTGGACCGAGCGGCTGACCTGGTTGCCGGCCGCGTCGCTGGCCACGACCGTCAGCACGTGCAGGCCCGCCGTGCTCTTGCGCGTGTTCCAGCTGAACGCCAGGTTGGCCCCGGGTCCTGACGCCTTGAGCTCGCCGTCGATGTAGAGCGACTGCCGGATGCCGGCCGCGCCGCTGTCGTCCGAGGCCTCGGTGCCGACGGCCACGGTGCCCGCGACGTCACCTGCAACCGGGCTGACGATCGAGAGCGCCGGAGCGGTCGTGTCCGCAGCAGCCGCGGCCAGCGCCGTGGCGCTGGCGTTGGACACGTACACGCCCACGCCGCTGGAAACAACGCTGTTGCCGGCGGCGTCGAAGGCCGCGACGGAGAGCGTGGCGCCGCCGTTGGCCGTTCCGGCCGAATCCCAGATGAAGCCGAACGGCGCCGCCGTGTCCACGGCCACGGTGTTGCCGTTGACGCGCAGCTCGACCCGCGTGACGCCGACGTTGTCTGCGGCATTCACGTTCACGGCCACCAGGCCCGAGACGGTGGCGCCGGCCAGCGGGGCGGCAATGGCGGCCGTGGGCGGCTGCGTGTCCGCTGTCGCGGCCGTGAGCGCGGCCTGTACGGCCGCGGGCGCATTGACGCGGCCCCAACCGAAGTATGGGTCCCGGCCGGCGGTGCCCAGGTCCAGCGCCGACTTGTAGAGCAGCGACTCGACCTGTGCGCCGGTGAGCGCCGGGCGCGCCGCCATCATCAGCGCGGCCACGCCCGCGGCCACGGGACTGGAGAAGGAGGTACCTGACACCGCGCCGTAGCCCCCGCCATTGGTCGTGGTGTAGACCGACACGCCGGGCGCGGCCAGCGCGACGAAGTTGCCGTAGGTCGAGAAGCTGGCGCGCGCATCGTTGGCGTCGGTGGCGCCGACCGGGATCAGCGCCGTGCTGGGCGCCGTGGCCGCGGCGGCGCCGGTGTTGCCGGCGCTCACGAAGACCAGGCCGCCCTTGCCCTTCATGTACTGAGCGGCGTTGAGCACGCTCGAGCTGCCGGCGACCTCGTAGCTCACGTTGGCCAAGCGCGCGCCCCGGTCCGCGGCCCAGATCAGCCCTTGCGCCACCATGCTCCAGTAGCCGGTACCCGATGCATTGGAGATGCGCAGCGGCATGATGCGCGCCTGGCCCGCCACGCCGGCAACGCCCAAGGCATTGTTGGTGGTGGCGGCCACGGCGCCGGCCACCTTG
Organism: Azohydromonas aeria; assembly: GCF_009760915.1. Classification (GTDB taxonomy): domain Bacteria; phylum Pseudomonadota; class Gammaproteobacteria; order Burkholderiales; family Burkholderiaceae_C; genus Azohydromonas; species Azohydromonas aeria. The sequence goes on along the minus strand of NZ_VIDQ01000137.1, from coordinate 4,556 downwards.
GTCCCGTGGCCGTAAACGTCAGCGCTGTTGCTGTTGTTGTCGTAAAAGTTCCAGCCGGCCACCATGCGTGCGGCCAGGTCCGGGTGGCTGCCATCCACGCCGGTGTCGAGCACGGCCACCGTGATGCCGTTGCCCTGGGAACTGTCCCAGGCCGCCGGCGCGCCGATCTTCACCAGGTGCCAGGCGCTGCCCATGTACGGATCGTTGCTGGCCAGGTCGGCCGGGACGGCGCGGTCGGCCTCGGCGAACTTCAGGTGGGGGTGGTGCGCGAGTTGGGCCGCGACCGCTTGCGCCGAGGCCTGCGCCGGCAGCTCGACGATGTAGAGGCTGCTCTGCCCGACCTTGCGAAGGCTGCCGCCATGCGGCTTGAGCATCCTGGCGAGCTCGGCCTCGGGCAATCCCGCGCGCGGCATCAGCATGACGCGGTTGGGCGCCTGCTCCGGCGCGGCCGGGGCGGCCTGCACGGCCTGGGCGCCCGCGACGCCCGCCATGGCTACGAACAGCGCCGCCTGCAGCGAACAAGGTACGCGAAAGGCCGCGACGGTGGATGCCAGGCGGCCGGGAAATACGGGTCGAGTTTCTTGTTTCATGGTGGTCCCCAAAAAGGTCGGGCACCACGCAAGGGGACCGGACGGGCAGGCTCCCGCAACGCCGACTGCCTTAGCGTTGCGTCACGCGCCCGTCATGGTTGTGCGCGCATCCGATAAGAACCGTTGCTGTCCATCCCGGCTTGTGCCCTCAGGATGCAAACGTTGCGGCCTCGTCGAAACTCAGCCGTACGCCCTGGACTCATCGACACCGGCCGTATGCATATTTGTCATAAATTGTTATTTTGTAATACACGTTGATACGGCGGGTGGCTCGCCCGCTTCACCAGCCTTAAAAAGGCCCGGCGTGATTTCGGCTTTGGCCATCAGGCGGCACAGCAAGCCGCCTCGTGTAGACAGCACAAAGCGTGACGAGAGACTTTGACGCTGTTGCGCTCGCATAGCGTTATTGATAAACCGATGGCGTCCCACCAGTGGGAGCGCACCGCAGCCAGCGCGTCGCTGAAGGTGAGCACGGCCTTGACGTACCAAGCTGCTTGACGAATGGGCAGTCGGCCCTGAGTTACCAGCGCGTTGGCCAGCAGTGTTACCAGCGAGAACAAGCCCAACAGCACCGGTGTCGTGCGCGCGATGGTCAGATCTGACCATTGACGTTGGGTCTCCATGCCCAGGTGGCGGCGAGCCTCCTCGAAGGTGACTTCCACTTGCCAGCACCGCACGAAGTACTGCACGACCTGCTGCGGGGGCCTTTCCTGGCGGGTGCACAGCAGCGCTTGGGCATCGAAGTGTCCCAGCGGATCGCGCATGAGCACCCAGCGCAGTGGCAGTACTGGCATGCCCGGGTGGTACCACACGGCCCATCCCGAAGCGATGTACACGCTGCGAGCGCCGTGGCCGTACCACTGCGCTACTTTCCCCGGCGAAGGTCACGATTCACCGCTCCAAGACCGACCAGGATGGCGCTGGCCAAGTCATCGCATCGCGCGCGGCCAGGCGCACTGTCGCGTCGCGGCGGTGCAGGCTTGGCTGCAGGCTGCGGCCATCAGCACAGGGCCGGTGCTGCGCCGTGTGCGCAAGGGCGGTCGCGTGGGCAACGAGACGCTGTCCGACCGCGCGGTGGCCAGCCTCGTCAAGGACTACGCCGAGCGCACGGGCTTCAAGGCCGAGGATTTCTCCAGGCACTCGCTGCGCGTCGGGTTCCTTACCAGTGCCGCCGAGGCCGGGGCCGTCGTCTTGAAGCTGGCGGAGGTCAGCCGCCACCGCAGCCTCAACACCGTGCGCAGCTACGTGCGCAGCGCCGAGCTCTTCAAGGACCACGCCGGCGCTGGGATACTGTAGAGCACCGACCTCGAGGCCGTGGCGCGGCCTGCGGCAACCCGAACGCCGCCGCTTACTGCGCCGGGGCGGTGGAAGTCCACGGGTGTGGCGCGACGATCTGAATGAGAGGCTCTCACCTTGATTGACGCGCGGCACACGTGCTCGGCAAGATCGCGGTTGCCGTGGGTGAGCTCATCCTCGCCGTGCTGGCCCAGGTCGCCGACATGGAGCGGCAGCGCATCGTGGAGCGCACGACAGCAGACCGGGCGACGGCCCGTGCGGCCCTCGCTGCCACCGGCCGCACCCATCGGGGGCAAGACGACCGTTGGAAGGCCCCGAGCGGCCGATTCTGCGGCTGTGAAGGCATGGCGGCAGGCCCGCGGCGCCAGCATCGCCAAGACGGCCGCTCACTTCGGGATGCCAGTGGCGACGGTAAAGCGGTATTGCAGCCCGGCCGCTGCCTGACTCCCAGCGGACTGGCGCTAATAGCGCCCTCCATCCAAGAAAAGCCCGGATAGCATCCTTGTGCGCCGCAATCTTGAACCGGCGAACAAAAACAAGGGTCGCCCAGGATGCTCGTACATGAAACATCTTTGGAAAAAGTGGACCGGCATGTCATCGAGGCCGAACGCCGGTTGAAAGCGCAGGCAAGCTGGATTGAGGAGTTGGAGCACCTGGGCTACGACACAGTAGAGGAAAAGGCCGTGCTGGACAGGATGCGGGGCGAGCTTTTGCGAGCGCGCGCGGAACTGGCGCGGCTGCTGGCCCAGAACACGGCGTATGACAAGGTTTCGCACCGGGCGGATACAAGTCATGGGCTGTTTCTTCCTGATGGTTGATGTTGAGGCGGCCCGCTGTTGCCAGTCGCAGCAGGGCTACAACTCCACCAGCAGCCCACCCTAGCGAAGCACGCTCCATGACCATCCGCCTCCCCGACCGGCCAGGCCGCTATGGCTTCGGCACGAACATGCCCGTCGGCCGCATCAACATGCAGGAACTCGTCGGCGGCAGCTTCACTGTGACGCGGGTTGATAACTGCCATCGGCCAGCCTTATCAACAGCCAGATCCCAATGCGAAAGTGTTTTCGACTCCCATGTAACTTCCGCTTGACATCCCCGGCTGCAACCAAGGAGCGGTCCGGCAGGAGTAATCTATCCTTCCCCAAAACACCACGGGCCCCGAACAGTGCTGATCTCCTGCGCACAGATGGCAGCGTGCACGACCATGTCAAAAGCAACGGCGCGAAGCACGCTGTTCGGGCGATACGGCTGCTTCTGAAACCGCCAGCGCCGTCATGTTGATGATGCGCCGCACCGTGGCCGAGGGCGTGAGGATGTGCGCGGGCTTGGCCGCACCCAGCAGCACCGGGCCCACCGTCACGCCGTGGCCGCCGGTCATCTTCAGCACGTTGAAGAGGATGTTGGCCGCGTCGATGTTGGGCAGCACCAGCAGGTTGGCCTCGCCGGTGAGCGTGCCCTGCTCGGGCAGCAGCCGCTCGCGCAGCTCCTGCGACAGCGCCGCGTCGCCGTGCATCTCGCCGTCGCACTCCACGTCCGGGGCGAGCTGCTTGAAGCGCTCGGCCGCCGCGCGCATGCGCCTGGCCGAAGGCCGGTTCGAGCTGCCGAACATCGAGTGCGACAGGAACGCCACCTTCGGCGGCAGCCCGAAGCGGCGCACCTCCTCGGCCGCCATGCGCGCGATCTCGGCCAGCTCCTCGGCGCCGGGCTCCTCGTTGACGAAGGTGTCGGTGATGAAGAGCGTGCGGTCGTCGAGCAGCACCGCGTTCATCGCCGCCATCACCTGCGCCCCCGGCGCCTGGCCGATGACGGTGCGCACGTGCTCCAGGTGCTGGTCGAACTTGCCCACGATGCCCGTGAGCATGGCGTCGGCCTCGCCGCGCCTGACCATCAGCGCGCAGATGAGCGTGTTGGAGCGGCGCACTGCGGCCTTGGCCATGTCGGGCGTGACGCCCTCGCGGGCCATGAGCCGGTAGTACTCCTCCCAGTAGGCGCGGTAGCGCGGGTCGTCCTCGGGGTCCACCACCTCGAAGTCCACGCCCGGGCGCAGGCGCAGGCCCTCGCGCTCGATGCGCATCTGGATCACGGCCGGGCGCCCGACCAGGATCGGCCGGGCCAGACCCTCGTCGATGACGACCTGCACCGCGCGCAGCACGCGCTCGTCCTCGCCCTGGGCGTAGGCCACGCGCGCGGGCCGGGCCTTGGCCGCGGCGAACACCGGACGCATGACCATGCCGGTCTGGTAGACGAAGCGCGACAGCGACTGCCGGTAGGCGTCGAGGTCGGCGATCGGGCGCAGCGCCACGCCGCTCTCCTCGGCCGCCTTGGCCACGGCCGGGGCGATGCGCAGGATCAGCCGCGCGTCGAAGGGCTTCGGGATCAGGTACTCGGGACCGAACTTGAGCTCCTGACCGGCATAGGCCGCCGCGACCTCGTCGCTGATCTCGGCCTTGGCCAGCGCCGCGATCTCGCGCACGCAGGCCAGCTTCATCTCCTCGGTGATGCGCGTGGCGCCGCAGTCGAGAGCGCCGCGGAAGATGTAGGGGAAGCACAGGACGTTGTTGACCTGGTTCGGATAGTCCGAGCGGCCCGTGGCGATGATGCAGTCCGGGCGCACCGCCTTGGCCAGCTCCGGGCGGATCTCGGGCTCCGGGTTGGCCAGCGCCAGGATGA
>NZ_VIDQ01000136.1 GCF_009760915.1 Azohydromonas aeria | reverse complement strand
GCGCCAAGTGCAGCGACTGCCACGTGCCGCACAACTGGACCGACAAGATGGCGCGCAAGATGCAGGCCTCCAAGGAGGTCTGGGGCAAGGTCTTCGGCACCATCGACACGCCGGAGAAGTTCGCCGCCATGCGCCGCACCCTGGCCGAGCACGAGTGGGCGCGGCTCAAGGCCAACAACTCGCTGGAGTGCCGCAACTGCCACCAGTTCGAGTCCATGGACTTCACGCGCCAGAGCCCGCGCGCGGTGGCCGCGCACGGCGGCGAGCTCGCTGCCGGGCAGAAGACCTGCATCGACTGCCACAAGGGCATCGCGCACAAGCTGCCCGATATGGCGGGCGTGCCCACGGTGCGCTAAAACCGGGGATCCATGCTCGAAGTCACCGACCTTCAACTCGTGCGCGGCGGGCGGCTGCTGTGCGAGGGCTTCAACCTGCACCTGCGCCCCGGGCGCGCGCTGCTGGTCGAGGGCGCCAACGGCGCGGGCAAGAGCACGCTGCTGCGCAGCCTGGCGGGCCTGCAGCCGCTGCACGCGCGCGCGCTGCGCTGGCTGGCCTTCGAGGGCCGCGCCGCGCGCGAGGCGATGTGCCTGGAAGCCTGCTTCATCGGCCACCGCGACGGCCTGCACGAGGCGCTCACCCCGGTGGAAAACCTCGACCACGCGCTGCGCCTGGGCGGCGAGGCGCTGCCGGTGCTGCGCATCGAGCAGGCGCTGCAGGGCGCGGGCCTGGGCGCACAGGTGCGCGTGCCGCTGCGCCGGCTGTCGCAGGGCCAGCGCCGGCGCGTGGCGCTGACGCGGCTGGTGCTCACGCGGCGGCGGCTGTGGCTGCTCGACGAGCCCCTGTCCGGCCTGGACGAAGGCGCGCGGCTCGATTTCAACGTGCGCCTGGCGCTGCACCTGGAGCGCGGCGGCATCGCCCTCATCAGCACCCATGACCCATGGCCTTCCTCAGCACCCTCAATGACGCGGCTGCACCTGCCGGCACCCCTGCCGCAGGCAGCCTGAGCGCGCAGCCGCCGCAGGGCGCCGGCGCGCTGGCCGTGCTGGGCGCGAGCCTGCGCCGCGAGCTGCGGCTGCTGCTGCGCGAGCGCTTCGACGCGCTGGCGGCGCTGGGCTTCTTCACGCTGGTGCTGGCGCTGCTGCCGCTGGCGCTGGGTGGCGAGGTCGCGCTGCTGCGCCAGGTGGCGCCGGCCGCGGCCTGGACCGCCGCGCTGCTGTCGGTGCTGCTGGGCAGCCTGCGCCTGTTCCAGGCCGACCTGGCCAACGGCGCGCTGGAGCAGCAGCTGCTGGCGCCGTCGCCGCTGGCGGTGCTGGCCGGGCGGCTGCTGGCGCACGGGCTGGCCTGCGCCCTGCTGCTGCCGGCGAGCGGGCTGTGCGTGCCCTTCTACGGGCTGGAGGCCGCGCGCTGGCCGGCGCTGGCGCTGTCGCTGGGGCTCGGCCTGCCCACGCTGGTGCTGCTGTGCGCCCTGGGCGCGGCGCTGACGCTGGGCTCGCGCGGCGGTGGCGTGCTGCTGGCGCTGCTGGTGCTGCCGCTGGCCGTGCCGGTGCTGCTGCTGGGCATCGGCACCGCGCAGGGCGTGGCCGCCGCGCCCTGGCTGCTGGGCGCGCTGCTGGCCGCGGCGCTGGCGCTGCTGCCCTGGACCGTGCTGGCGGCGCTGCGCATGGGCATGGACTGAGCAATCCGCAAGGAGGAGGGCCTACCGCATGAGCACCACGCCGCTCGCGTCGTCGCTGCCGCTGTCGCCCGCCGCGCTGCCGCCCTGGGCCTCGTGGCGGCGCCTGGCCTCGCCGCCGCTGTTCGAGGCCTGGGTGGCGCGCTGGTGGGCGCCGCTGGCGCTGCTGGGGCTGCCCTGCGCGGTGGCCGGGCTGTGGCTCACCTTCCTCGTCGTGCCGGCCGACGCGCGCCAGGGCGAGTCGGCGCGGCTGCTGCCGCTGCACGTGGCCGCCGCCTGGATGTCGATGTGGCTCTATGCCGTGATGGCCTTCTGGTCGGGCATGGCGCTGGTGTGGCGCGGGCGGGTCACGTCGGCGCTGGCGCAGGCCATGGCGCCCACCGGGGCGCTGTTCTGCGCGCTGGCGCTGGTCAGCGGCGCGCTGTGGGGCCGTCCGACCTGGGGCACCTGGTGGGCCTGGGACGCGCGGCTGGCCTCGCAACTCCTGCTGCTGCTGCTGTACCTGGGCGTGATCGGGCTGCGCGCGGCCTTCGACGACGAGCGCCGCGCGGCGCGGCTGGCGGCGCTGCTGGCGCTGGTGGGCGCGGTGAACCTGCCGGTGATCTGGTTCTCGGTGCACTGGTGGAACACGCTGCACCAGGGCGCCACGCTCACGCCGCGCGGCGCGTCGATGGAGATGAGCCAGCTCGCCGCGCTGGTGCTGATGTTCCTGGCGGCCTGGGCCTATGCCGCGGCCATGACGCTGCTGCGCGCGCGCTGCATCCTGGCCGAGCAGCGCCTGGCGCCGCCGCGGCCCCGGCCCACCGTGAAGGCGTGGCGATGACCGAGGGAGCACGGCCATGAGCGGCATCGACTGGGCTCTTTTCTGGCACATGGGTGGCCATGGCCTCTACGTCTGGGGCGGCTGGGGCGGGGCCGCGCTGGCGCTGGGCGTGGAGTTCTTCGTGCTGTGGCGGCGCGCGCGGCGGCTGCCGGCGCCGCGCAGCTTCGCCGGCCCGCGCGGCCGGGTCTTCAGTCCGCGCGTGTCCGAGGCGCTGCCCGGGCGCGACGCTCAGGAGCGGCCATGACGCCGCGGCGGCGCCGCGCGCTGGCCCTGGCCGCCATGCTGGCGCTGCTGGCCGCCGCCGCGGCGCTGCTGCTGGGCGCGCTGCGCAACAACCTCAACTTCTTCCTGGCCCCGGGCGAGCTGCTGCAGCAGCGCCCCGACCCGCAGCAGCGCCTGCGCCTGGGCGGCGTGGTCGAGGCCGGGTCGCTGCAGCGCGAGCCCGGCAGCATGACCGTGCGCTTCGTGGTGGCCGAAGGCACGCACCGCGTGCCGGTGCGCTACAGCGGACTGCTGCCCGACCTGTTCGGCGAGGGGCAGGGCGTGGTGGCCGGCGGGCGCCTGGCCAGCGACGGCGTGTTCGAGGCCTACGAGGTGCTGGCCAAGCACGACGAGAACTACCGTGCCCCCGTCGGGGAGTCGCGGCCGGCCTGGGTGAAGCCGTGATCCCGGAGCTGGCGCACTTCGCCGCCATCCTCGCGCTGTGGGTGGCGCTGCTGCAGGCGGCCTGCGTGGCGGGGGCTTCTTCCGTGGGCGACGTGGCCGTGCAACTGCGCCTGGCGCGGCGCTGCGCGGTGGCGGGCTGCGTGCTGCTGGCGCTGTCGCTGGCCGGCCTGGCCTGGAGTTTCGTTTCGCTGGACTTCTCGGTGCGATACGTGGCGCAGCATTCGCATTCCACGCTGCCGCTGGCCTACCGCATCGCGGCGGTGTGGGGCAGCCACGAGGGCTCGATGCTGCTGTGGCTGCTGGTGCTGTCGCTGTGGGGCGCGGCGGCGGCGCGCTTCAGCCGCGGCCTGCCCGACGGTTTCGCCTTGCGGCTGCTGGGCGGCATGGGCCTGCTCGTGGCGGCCTTCGGGCTGTACGTGCTCGGAGCCTCGTCGCCCTTCACGCGGCTGGTGCCGCCGCCGGCCGACGGGGCCGACCTCAACGCGCTGCTGCAGGACCCGGCCATGGTGCTGCACCCGCCCGCGCTGTACCTGGGCTACGTCGGCTTTGCCGTGCCCTTCGCCTTCGCACTGGCGGTGCTGTGGGAGCGCGAGCTGCGGCCCGAGTGGGCGCGCTGGCTGCGGCCCTGGGTGTTGGCGAGCTGGGCGCTGCTGGGGCTGGGCATCGGCTTGGGCAGCGCCTGGGCCTACTACGTCCTGGGCTGGGGCGGCTGGTGGTTTTGGGACCCGGTGGAGAACGCCGCGCTGCTGCCCTGGCTGGTCGGCACGGCGCTGCTGCACGTGCTGGCCGTGGCGCAGCGCCGCGGCGGGCAGACGGTGGCCGTGCTGCTGCTGTGCATCGCCGGCTTCGCGCTGGCGCTCATCGGCACCTTCATCGTGCGCTCGGGCGTGGTCACCTCGGTGCACGCCTTCGCCTCGGACCCGCGCCGCGGCCTGTTCATCCTGGCGCTGATCGTGGCGCTCATCGGCGGGGCGCTGCTGCTGTGGGCGCTGCGCCCGCCGCGCGCGGCCGTGCCGCCGGCGCAGGCGCTGCTGTCGCGCGAGACGCTGCTGCTGTCGAACCTGCTGCTGATGGCGGTGGCCGCGGCCTCGGTGCTGCTGGCCACGCTCTACCCGATGGCGCTGGAGGCGCTGGGCGGCGCACGCATCTCGGTGGGCGCGCCGTATTTCGAGGCGGTGATGGTGCCGCTGCTGGCGCCGGCGGTGTTCCTGATGGGCGTGGCGCCTTTCGCCGCCTGGGGCCGCGCCCCCGCGTTGCCGCTGGCGCGCCGGCTGCGCTGGGCCGCGGCGGCCAGCGCGGCGGCGGCCCTGGCGGCCATGGCGCTGCTGGGCCACTGGAGCCCGCTGTTCGGCCTGGGGCTGTGGCTGGCGGGCTGGACCTTCGCCACCACGCTGCAGCAGGTGATCAACCGCCCGCGCGCGGACCGCGCCGCCTGGGGCATGCGGCTGGCGCACGGGGGCGTGGGCGTGTTCGTGCTGGGCGTGTGCGCGGTGAAGGGCCTGGAGATCGAGCGCGAGCTGCCGCTGGCCGTGGGCGAGAGCGCCGCGCTGGGCCCGTACCGGGTGCAGCTGCAGGCGGTGCAGCCGCTGCAGGGCGTCAACCACGACGGCGTGCAGGCGCGCGTGGCGGTGTGGCGCGAGGACGGCACGCCGGTGGCGCAGCTGCTGCCGCAGCGCCGCGCCTTCCGCGCCCAGGACCAGACCATTGCCGTGCCGGCCATCGACCGTGGCCCGTGGCGTGACCTCTACGTGGCGCTGGGCGACCCGCTGGGCGCCGGGCGCTGGGCGCTGCGGCTGCAGCTGAAACCCATGGTCAACTGGATCTGGGCCGGCGTGCTGCTGATGGCGCTGGGCGGCGCGCTGGCGACGCTGGACCGGCGCCGGCGGCCGCAGGCGCTGCCCGCGGCGGCGGCGCCGGAGCCAGCGTCCGAGCCCGCGCCGGCGCCGCGCCGGCCGGCCTGGGCGCGGGAGTGAGGGCCCGGATGGCCGCGCCGCTGCCCCTGCCATCCGTCCGCTCCACAGCGGGCCGCCGCTGGCGCGCGCTGCTGCCGCTGGCGCTGCTGCTAGCGCTGGTGCTGCTGCTGGCGCACGGGCTGCAGCGCGATCCGCGCGCGCTGCCCTCGGCCCTGGTGGGCCGCCCGGCGCCGGCCATCGTGCTGCCGCGGCTCGACGACCCGGCACAGCGCTTCGACAGCCGCGCGCTGCAGGGCCGGCCCTGGGTGCTCAACGTCTGGGCCTCGTGGTGCGGGCCTTGCCGCCAGGAGGTGCCGCAGCTGCAGCAGCTGGCCGCGCGCGGCGTGCCGGTGCTGGGCCTGGACTACAAGGACGACGCCGCCGCGGCCCGGCAGTGGCTGCGCGCCGCCGGGACGTCCCCCTTCGCGCACGCGGTGCTGGACGCCGACGGCCGCGCCGCGCTGGACTGGGGCGTCAGCGGCGTGCCGGAAACCTTCGTCGTCGATGCGCAGGGCATCGTGCGCGGGCGCTTCGTGGGCGCGCTCACGCCGCAGGTGCTGCAGCGCGAGTTCTGGCCGCTGTGGCGGAGCTTGCAGAAATGAAGGGCATGACCATGAAAGGCATGACCGTGGCGCTGCTGCTGGCCGGGGCCGTGCTGGGCGCGGGCGCGGCCGGCGCGGACGTGCCGCTGGCGCCGCCGGAAGAAGCCCGCGCGCACCGGCTGGCGCAGGCGCTGCGCTGCCCGGTGTGCCAGAACCAGACCCTGGCCGAGTCCGAGGCGCCGCTGGCGGCGGACCTGCGCGCGCAGGTCCGTGCCCAGGTGGCGGCCGGGCGCAGCGATGCGCAGGTGCGCGAGTTCATGGTCAGCCGCTTCGGCGACTTCGTCCTGTACGAGCCGCCGCGCAACGCGCAGACGCTGCTGCTGTGGCTGGGGCCCTTCGCGCTGCTGGGCGGCGGAGCCTTCGCGCTGTGGCGCCGGGTGAGCGCCGGTGCGCGGGCCGCCGTGCTGGGCGGAGAGGGCGTGCCCAGGGCCGGGGACGATCCGCTCGCGGCGCCGCGCGCTCCCGTGCCAGGGGGGGAAACGAAGGCATGACGCCGCTGCTGCTGTTCTGGCTGGCCGCGGGCGCGCTGGCCGTGGCGGTGACGCTGCTGGTGCTGCGCCCGGCCGTGGCCGGCACCGCCGGGCCCGGCCGGCCCTGGTGGCCGCGCGCGCTGGCCGCGGCGCTGCTGCCGCTGGCGGCGGTGCTGAGCTACGCGCGGCTGGGGGCGCCGGGCGCCATCGGCCGCGACCAGGCGCCGCCGCACCGGCTGCAGGAGGCCGACATGGCCGGCATGGTGCAGGGGCTGCAGGCGCGGCTGCAGGCGCAGGGCGACGACCTGCCGGGCTGGTTCACGCTGGCGCGCTCGCTGGAGGTGCTGGAGCGCTGGGACGAGGCGGCCGCCGCCTGGCGCCAGGCGCTGCGGCTGGCGCCGCGGGACGCAGACCTGCTGGCCCACGCGGCCGACGCCATCGCCACCGCGCAGGGCGGCTCACTGGCCGGCGAACCCGCGGCGCTGGTGGCGCGGGCGCTGCAGGCCGACGCCGCGCACCCGAAGGCGCTGGCCCTCGCCGCCACCGCCGCGCAGCGCGAGGGGCGGCGGGGCGAAGCCGTCACGTTGTGGCAGGCCTTGCTGGCGCAACTGCCGCCGGACGGCGAGGCGGCGCAGCGGGTGCGCGAGAGCCTGGCAAAAGCGCGGGAAACAAGGCCACCGCCATGAAAAAGCCGCCGCAAGGAGCGGCGGCTCGTCACTTCAGGTCAGGAGCGGGGATCAGTAGCTGTCCGCCGGGCCCTTGTAGACGCGGCCGGCGTGGCTGTTCCAGCCCGGCTCCAGGCGCTGCACGCCGTCGAGGTCGTTGAAGATCCAGCGGTCGCTGCGCAGGGCGCGGTCGCGGTCGGCGGCCACCTCGCTGCGGCTGGCCGGGCCCGAGGCCGTGCTGCCGTCATAGGAGCGGCCGGCGGCGCCCAGGCTGCTGTCGTAGGTGGTCGTGGTGCCCATGCCGGTGGTGGAGGGCTCGGAACCGGTGATGGAGGACGAGGCCGAGCCGCTGTCCTGGGCGCCCTGGGAGTTGCCCATCGAGCCGATGCTGTCCATGGACGACGGGCCCTGGGCGCCGGCGCCGATGTCGCCGGCCTGGCCGTCGCTGGTGCTGCCGTCGTAGGCACGGCCAGCCGCGCCGCGGCCGCTGTTGCCGCTGTCATAGCTCTCGCTGCTGCGGTCCAGGCTGCTGCCGGCGGTGGTGCTGCCGTCGTCCATGGCGCCGGCAGGCGCCGTCATGCCGGTGCCCGAGGCGTCGGGCAGGGTGGCGGGATCGCTCTGCGCCAGGGCGGTGCCGGAGGCCAGGGCGGCGGCAAGCAGGGAAGCGAGAACGGACTTCTTCATGGCATCAACTCCTTCAATGAGCCCGGGACACGCAAGGCTGCAGGGACTCTCCCGGTCCGGCGGCACCCTGCGGGCACCGTGCAGCCCGTGAACGGGCGATGACATCGAAGGGCAAACGGCTTGCCAAAAACCCGGGCAAACCCGGGTGCCTACGCGCACAAGCGCCGTCGTCCTACACGCCGCGGCGCCAGAACTCGCGGTGCAGCGCGGCGATCTCGTCCTGCACGGCGGGCACCGGGCCGGTCACGGCGACGGGCTTCTGGCCGCGATCGAAAACCTCGCGGCAGGGCAGGTCCAGGGTGGGGTTCTCGGGATGCGCCCCGGTGAGCGCGAGCAGCTCGCGCTCGCTCATGCCGTAGAGCAGGCCGCCGATGTGGGCCCAGTACTGCGTGCCCGCGCACATGGCGCAGGGCTCGACGGTGGTGACGAGGGTGCAGCGCCACAGGAAGGCGGCATCGAAGCGCGCGGCCGCCTCGCGTGCCAGCACCGCTTCGGCATGGTTGACGCTGTCCACGTTGCCCTGCTCCATGAGCACCGCGCCGTCCGGCCCGGCCAGCAGCGCGCCGAAGGGGTGGTGGCCGTGGGCCAGGGCACGGCGCGCGATCTCGTTGGCGCGGCGCAGGAGAGTCAGGGCGAGGTCGGGGGCGAGGGGCATGGGGGCTGGAGTCATGGCCCGATTCTGCGCAGCCCCCGTGACCGCTTGCGGCATCAACCTTGCCCGCGATGCGCCCAGGCCGTCGTGCGCTTCTCGACCACGGCGAAGAGCTCGTACATCGCCATGGCCATGATGCCCACGGCCAGCAGGCCGGCGAAGGCCAGGCCCATCTGCATCGAGCTGCCCGCCGACACCAGCAGGTAGCCGATGCCCTCGTTGGCCGCCGTCATCTCGCTGACTGTGGTGCCCACGAAGGCCAGCGTGATGGCCACTTTCAGCGAGCCGTAGAAGTAGGGCAGCGAGCGCGGCAGCCCGACCTTGAGCAGCACGTCGCTGCGCTTGGCGCCCAGCACGCGCAGCACGTCCTCCAGCTCCGGCTCCAGCGTCGCCAGGCCGGTGGCGATGTTGACCATGATCGGGAAGAAGCTGATCAGGAAGGCCGTGAGCACCGCCGGCCCCACGCCGATGCCGAACCACACCACCAGGATCGGCACGAAGGCCGCCTTCGGCAGCGCGTTGAAGCCGGTCATCAGCGGGTACATCGCGTCGTAGGCCAGCTTGGAGCTGCCCATGAGCGCGCCCAGCAGCACGCCCACGCCGATGGCAATGGCAAAGCCCACCATCGTCACCCAGAAGGTGCGCCAGGCATGCGACAGGATCGCGGCATGGTGCTCCCAGGCCTGCTGCGCGATGCGCCACGGGCTCGGGAAGACGAACTCGCTCACGTCGAAGGCCATGCACAGCAGCTGCCACAGCAGCAGCATGGCGGTCATCAGCAGCCACGGCGCGGCTTTCTGCAGGTTCTTGTTCATGTCTTGATTCCAAATCCAGCTCGCTGGCTGAATGATTGCTCGCGCAAGCGCTTGTAGGAGGCCCGCCAGCGGGCCTCCTACCGGCTGCGGCCAGCCGCTCGTTGTTTCACCGGCTGGAATGAACTGGTATGAAAACCCGTGTCCTTACTGCGCCAGCGCCACGCCGCTCTTGCGCATGGCGCCGATGTGGCCGCGCAGCTCGTGCACGATGTCGGTGAAGGCCGGGGTGTAGGTCACTTCCAGGTCGCGCGGGCGCGGCAGCTCGATCTCGCGGCGCACCACGAAGCGGCCCGGGCTCCTGCTCATCACGAACACCGTGTCGGCCAGGAACACGCTCTCGCGCAGGTCGTGCGTGACCAGGATGACGTTGAAGCCGCGCGCGGCCTGCAGGTCGCGCAGCGTGCACCACAGCTCCTCGCGCGTGAAGGCGTCGAGCGCGCCGAAGGGCTCGTCGAGCAGCAGCATGCGCGGCTCGTGGATGAGCGCGCGGCAGATGCTGGCGCGCTGCTGCATGCCCCCGGAGAGTTGCCAGGGAAACTTGTTCTCGTAGCCCGACAGGCCCACGGTGGCCAGCAGCGCGCGCGCCTTCTCGACGTACTCGGCGCGCTTCGAGCGGAAGCTCGAGCGCCAGGGCTCGACGATCTCCAGCGGCAGCAGCACGTTGTCCAGCGTCGTGCGCCAGGGCAGCAGGCTCGGCGCCTGGAAGGCCATGCCGGTGATCTTCAGCGGCCCGGTCACTTCCTGGCCGTCGATGATCACCGTGCCCTTGCTGGGCCGGCGCAAGCCGGTGGCGAGCTTCATGAAGGTGCTCTTGCCGCAGCCCGAGGGGCCGACGATGGCGATGAACTCGCCCTCGCGCGCCTGCAGCGAGATGTCCTCGACCGCGTACTGGCCCTGCGCCAGCAGCTCGTCGTTGTAGGCCAGCCAGACGTTGTGGAAGTCGACGAAGGGCTTCACTTCTTCACCGCGCCGAAGATGTTGCGCTCGGCCGCGGGCGGCAGGTAGGCGCCGTTCCACACCGTGGCGGCGTTGACGCGCTCCTTGGTGGCGTAGGCGTCGGAGACCTGGCTGGCCATCAGCGACAGGCGCGCCGGGTTGACGTCGCCGAAGCCCTCGGCCCGGGCATCGGGCGTGAGCACGGTCTGCTCCATGGCCAGCTTGAGGCGGCGCAGCTCCAGCGCCTCGTTGATGATGCCGTCGCGCGCCTTGACGGTGGCCACCGCCGCCTGCGGGTCGGCCACCACGTCCTTCATGCCGCGCGTGAAGGCGCGCAGGAACGCCTTGACGGCCTCGGGGTTCTTCTTCAGGAACTCCTCGCCGGCAATGATGGCGTTGCCGTAGAGCTTCACGCCGTTGGCGGCGTAGGGCAGCACCACGATGTCCTCGGTCTTGACGCCGCGCGCCTCGAGGTTGAGCAGCGAGGTGAAGCTGAAGCCGGTGATGGCGTCGATGTCGCCGCGCACCAGCATGGTTTCGCGCAGCGGCGGGTCCATGCTGGTCCAGGCCACGTTCTGCACGCCGTTGGCCTTGGCGAAGATCGGCCAGCCGCGCCGGCCCGCGTCGAACACCGGCGCGCCGAGCTTCTTGCCGTTGAGGTCCGCCGGCGCCTTGATGCCGCTCTTCCTGAGCGCCAGCACCGCGGCGGGCGTGTTGTTGTAGACCATCATCACCGCCACCGGCTTGTTGGGCGCCGTGGGGTTGTTGGCATGGAACTCCATCAGCGCCGCCAGGTCGGCGAAGCCCATGTCGTAGCTGCCCGAGGCCACGCGCGTGACGGCGGCGCCCGAGCCGTTGCCGGCGTCCACCGTGACGTTGAGCTTCTCGGCCTTGAAGTAGCCCTTGGCCGCCGGCGTCAGGAACAGCGCCGACGGGCCCTCGAAACGCCAGTCGAGCTGGAAGCGCAGGTCGCGCTCCTGTGCCAGCGCCGGCGCGGCGGCGGCAGCGCTCAGGGCCAGGGCGGCCAGGCTCGACAGGAGGGTGCGGCGGGACGGGGACGGGATCATTGCAGGGGCTCCGGTATGCGATCGTGTATGCAATCGCACGATCCGTGCCCGCAACGGACCGGTCCGCAATCCCCGTGAAGAGGGCTTTCAGGGCGCCCCGGCGCGGGGGGGCGGTGCACCAGGATGGGGCCGGCGCCGGCCCGCCCTGGTGCACAGGCGCCTCAGCCCAACAGGTCAAGCAGGCTGCGCGCCACGACCTTGGTGGCGCGGCGCAGGTCTTCGAGCTCCAGCCGCTCGTCATTGCGCTTGGCGTGGCTCTCCAGCACCGTGCGCGGGCCGGCGCCGTAGATCACGGCCGGAATGCCATGCTCGCAGTACAGGCGCACGTCGGTGTAGAGCGGGGTGCCCGAAGTCGGGATTTCTTCACCGAACACGGCACTGCCGTGGCGCTGCAGCGCCTGCACCAGCGGCGCGTTGCCGGCCAGCGGCTGCAGCGCGCGCGCCAGCAGGATGCGGCGGATCTCGACGCTGATGCCCGCAAAGCCCTCGGCCGCGGTCTCGATGACGCGCCGGATGTCGGCCTCCACCGCCACCGGGTCCTCCTCGGGGATCATGCGCCGATCCAGCTTGAGCACCACCTTGCCCGGCACCACGTTGGTGTTGGTGCCGCCCTCGATGCGCCCGACGTTGAGGTACG
>NZ_VIDQ01000135.1 GCF_009760915.1 Azohydromonas aeria | reverse complement strand
GTGGACGCGGGGACAGCCAGCCATCGCGGTGCGCCGCCGCTGTAATGACCGACAAATAAGTAAGAACCCTATATCAGCTTCCGTAGGCCGAAAGCGCACCTTTTTGCACGCGGAGTCCGTCCACCCCAAGTGAGAAGGTCAGCACGGTCGGGCGATCGTGCTCATAGGGTCAAGCCCTGCCAAGAAGGGCCCAGCCGCAACGCTTACCTCGCAGCTCGCAGCTGTCGATATGCACGTAGGCCGGCGGCGTGTCCGGGAAGCGGCCCCGCCGCGAGTCCTTTTGGTCGCTGCATAGCAGCCGGCTGATCCCGTGGCGTACCAGGCAACGGTGCAACGCGCTGCGGCTGAGCTGCGGGAGGGTCTGCCGCAGGCAGCCCAGGATGTCGTCCAACGGTAGCAGCGTGCGCCGGCGCAGCTCGACCAACGCTGCTTCCTCCACCTCGCTGAGCTTGCTGCTGCTAGGCCTGCGTGGCCCTATTGGCTCATTCAGCCGTAAAGGTGCGGTGGCGCCACTTCGCCACCGTCTTCTCGTTCAGCCCGTACCTGGCCGCCAGGGAGCAGGTCGTTTCTTGCGACGCTTGGAGCTCAGCTCGTATTCGCGGTGTCGTACGGGCTGAGCCATGAAGACCTGCTGCCATAGCGCTTCCTCCTGGGAAGAACTTGTGATTTCAGCACCACGACTTCCCGGAACCAAACACCTAGCTTTCGCGCATTACCTGCTACACCCGCTCCAGTATCTATCTGCTGCTGGCTTGCTGGCTAACCTTTAGCATGGCAGCACCATTCTCAATGGCAGACTGCTCCATTGCCCCATCAGCAGAAGCGCATTTGGATTAGCCAATGGTGTAGCCGCCATCCACCACGATCTCCTGGCCGTAGATGAATCGGGCTTGATCGGATGCCAGGAAGACGGCCGCATCAGCGATGTCGCTGGCCTCGCCGAAGCGCTGGGGCATGAGCCGGGTGGTGATCTGCGCAGCCACATCCCTCAGCGCTGCGTCAGGCAAGCCTACGGTACCCCACAGCGGCGTGGCGATCGGCCCCGGGGCCACCGAGTTGACGCGAATGCCACGGGGTGCGAGTTCCGCTGCCAGCGTCTGCGCAAAGGACTTCACCGCCGCCTTGCTCGCGTTGTAAGCAGCCAGCCCGGGAAATCCCACCTGCGT
Source organism: Azohydromonas aeria (assembly GCF_009760915.1). Lineage (GTDB taxonomy): Bacteria > Pseudomonadota > Gammaproteobacteria > Burkholderiales > Burkholderiaceae_C > Azohydromonas > Azohydromonas aeria. The sequence continues at coordinate 10,630 of NZ_VIDQ01000135.1, read as the reverse complement.
GAGGAAGGTGGTGACGAACAGCACTGCGCCGCCGCCGTTGATGTGCGGCAACAACGCGCGCACCGTCTCTACGGCGCCGAAGAAGTTGGTTTCGAACTGCTCGGCCATCGCCTCGCGCGTGCACTGCTCGAATGGAATCACGCGCGCGATGCCGGCATTGGGCACCACGATGTCAACCTTGCCAAAGTTCGCGCTCACCTGCTCGACCAGCCGCTCGATGTCCCCAGCGCGTGTGACATCGGACTCGACCGTGAGCACGCCCTCGAGTCCCGCCATGTCGGCCAGGCCCTCGGGGTTGCGGTCGCAGGCGATCACGCGGGCACCTGCGGCCGCGAAGCGCTCCACCATGGCACGGCCAATGCCGCTGCCGGCTCCGGTGATGAGGGCAGTCTTGTGCTGCAGAGGCAGGGAAAGAGACATGGGTGGAACTCCAGAAGGCAGAGTGGGAAACGGCAAAATATGGCTGTAGGCACCGCCGCGTGGGGAGCTGGGCAATGGAATTGCCCGTCAAGCAGGCTACCGGTTCTAGCAAACCGGTCCTTGAAGAAGTTCAAGAAAAATTGACGGCGGCGCAAGAATATGACTCAGTTTCCGTCGGCATGCCGGCTGTCTGGTAAGTCAGCTCAATATCACGTTATGTTGATTTCTCAAATATATTTGCCGTTTCCCGGAAGCAAAAACCTCGCGGCGCGCTGACTCGATACAGCAACGGCCATCAACTCGACCCCGCCCATGGCGGTCCTACGCCAAGCGCAGGGCGGTGGCATGCTGGTCGCGCGAACGGCCTTTCAGGTAACCCCGATTGCGCAAGTGGCGGCTATGGATCGTAAGCAATGGGATGGACGCCCCCACCCGACAACGGCATCGATGTGCCAGAGTGGAAGTGTCAGCAGCCACTCAAACCGGAAGGGGCGTCCACCATGAAGATTACGACGATCGGCCTGGATTTGGCCAAGAACGTATTCCAGGTTCACGGTGTAAATGAGCACGGCAAGGCCGTGCTGCGCAAGCAGCTGCGGCGCGACCAGGTCGCGGCGTTCTTCGCCAACCTGCCGGCGTGCCTGGTCGGCATCGAGGCCTGTGCCAGTGCTCATCACTGGGCGCGAAAGCTGCAGTCGATGGGCCATACGGTGAAGCTCATGGCGCCGCAGTTCGTCAAACCCTACGTCAAGAGCAACAAGAACGACGCAGCCGACGCTGAAGCGATCTGCGAAGCTGTGAGCCGGCCGTCAATGCGGTTCGTGCCGATCAAGAATATCGAGCAGCAGGCGGTACTCGCCCTACACCGAGCTCGACAAGGATTCGTGAAGGCACGCACCGCACAGGCCAACCAAATCCGTGGCTTGCTCGGAGAGTACGGTCTCATCGTGCCGCAGGGCATTCACTACATCGCAGATCGTGTCCCGGCGCTGATCGAGGATGCTGCGGTTGAGCTACCGGGTGCCTTCCGGCTGCTGATCAGCAGGTTGCTTGATCATCTCAAGGTACTGCACCAGCAAGTTGATGAGATCGAAGCCCAGATCAAGGCTTGGCATCGAGCCAATGACGCAAGTCGTCGACTCGAGAAGGTTCCTGGTATCGGGCCTCTGACCGCCTCGGCACTGGTCGCCACGGTGGGCGACGCGAAGAACTTCGACAACGGCAGGCAGTTCGCAGCATGGCTTGGCCTCGTGCCGCGGCAGCATTCCAGCGGCGGGAAGGCCAACTTGCTTGGCATGAGCAAACGCGGCGATGCCTACCTGCGAACGATGCTGATCCACGGGGCCAGGTCTGTGATCTTCCGTTCGACGCAGCGAGCCGACACCGAGAGCTGGCTGTTCAAGCTGACCACCAGGCGGAACAAGAACATTGCTGCCGTGGCCTTGGCCAACAAGACTGCCAGAACAATCTGGGCACTGCTCGTTCATGACCGGGAATTCCGGCCGGGCTACGCCGCAGCGTAAAAACCGGCGCCAAGTACCAACGGCACTCACGTACTGAAGGAGATTCCTACCGCCGATTGCTCAAGCGATCAGCAAGTTGATGGCACGACAGGTCAGACCGTGGTTGGCACAGCCCGCGTTGAACGAGGCACCCAGAGTGCGTGTAAGCGATCGAGGCGCCGACCAGCAGAACCCATCAGGGACAGCGAGCATGTCTCGCGCAGAAAGTCCGAATGTACGGGTGCAATCTTCACCCTCGTGCGTCTACGAACCGAAAGCTTGGCAAAAGGGGGCGTCCATGTACGCTCAAATAACCCCGCCTTGAGGCCTGCGGCCAGTGTTGAGAAGGTACGTGCCCACGTAGGCAGATGGGCACGTAATGTCAGACAGTCATCTTTCCGAGTTGGCGCAGCGGCTGGTGATCGGCCACAAGCGTGACGGGCGCAGCATCTACGACGAGGGTGCCAAGCACGAGCTGGTCATGGCGTGCCTTGAGCCGGGCGCGTCGCTGGCCAAGATCGCCCGCGCATGCAGCGTCAATGCCAACCAGCTCGCCAGCTGGGTACGGCAGCACGAACGCTCAGTGGCACAGAGCACCCCGCCCAGCGGCGAGATCGTGGAGGCCGTTCAGGCATCGGAGTTCGTGCCGGTGCGCATCGAGCCCGGCGAACCGGCCGCGGCCGAGCCCGTGGTGAATCTGCAGGCCCGGCTGCCCAACGGCGTCGTGCTGGACCTGCGCGGCTGCGACCTGGGCCAGGCGTGCAGCGTGATCGAGGCGCTGGGGAGGGTGCGGTGTTCCGCTTCAACGAAGGGCTGAAGGTCTACCTGCACCGCCCGGCGGTGGACTTCCGCATGAGCTCAACGGCCTGGCGCTGCTAGTGGAGAAGTCGCTGGGGCTCGACCCGTTCGCCGAGTGCGTCTACGTGTTCCGCAACCAGCGCCGCAACCGGGTGAAGATCCTGGGCTGGGACCGCAACGGGTTCTGGCTCCTTTTTAAACGGCTCGAGGCCGACAAGTTCATCTGGCCCGACGAGGCGGCGGTGCCGACGCTGACGGTGGAGCAACTGCACTGGCTGCTGGAGGGCATCAACGTGGCTGCCGTGAGGCGCCACCCGCAGCGGGTGTACGAGCACGTCGGCTGACGCGCTGAGGACGTAACGGCCGGGTGCCGCAGCGGTACCGGCCATGGCGAAGTTCTCGCACAATGGGGCGTCCCACCGGCACAGCCCAACGCCAAGAGAACAACGCCGCCGATGCAGCAGATGCCCAGCGCCGAAGAGTTCCAGGCCCTGCAGCAGGCGCTGGCCGAGGCTTCCCGCCGCAACGAGGCGCTGGCGGGCGAGCTGCGCGTAGTGCGCACCGAGCGCGACTTGCTGCAGGAGCAGCTCAACCGGTTCAAGCGGCAGCTCTTCGCTGCCAAGAGCGAGGTCCGCGGCACCGAGCAGAAGGACCTGTTCTTCAACGAGGCCGAGGAACTCGGCGCTGGCGCCGCCCCGGCCGCTGAAGAGAGCGGCGCGGAAGACGACGACAGCGTCGACGTGCCGGCGCACAAGCGCGCCAAGCGCGGCCGCAAGCCACTGGACCCGGCACTGCCGCGGGAAGTCGTGCGCCACGAGCTGCCCGAGTCCGAACGCGTGTGCCCGCACGACGGCGCCACGCTGCAGGAGATCGGCGTGGAGGCCAGCGAGCAGCTCGACATCATCCCGCAGCAGGTGCGCGTCATCCGCCATGAGCGGGTGAAGTACGCGTGCCCGTGCTGCGACGGCGGACTGCGCCTGGCGGCCAAGCCCGCGCAGGTCATCCCGAAGGGGCTGTTCACCGAGGGGCTGCTGGCCTGGGTCATCACCTCCAAGTACCTCGACGGACTGCCGCTATACCGCCAGGCGGCGCTGCTGGGGCGCTTCGGCGGCAGCGACCTGTCGCGCAACACGATGGCCGCCGGCGTCGTGCGCGTAGGCCAGGCGGTACAGCCTCTCATCAACCTCATGCGCGACCGTCTGCTGGAAGCGCCGCTGATCTACGGCGACGAGACCGAGATCCAGGTGCTCAAGGAGCCCGGGCGTAAGGCGCAGACCAAGAGCTACATGTGGGTGCAGATGACCGAGGGGTCGGGTGCCGACGGCACCGGGCCGCCGATCCGGCTCTTCGCCTACTCGCCGTCACGCAGTGCGCAGACGGCGCTGGACCTGTACGCCGGCGTGCATGCGGGCAGCGTGCTGATGAGCGACGGCTACGACCCCTACGACAACGTCGCCACGGCCAACAAGCTCGTGCACTTGGCATGCTGGGCGCACTCCCGACGACGGTTCCATGAAGCCGTGCAGGCGCTGGCCAAGGACAAGCGCGGTCCTGACCAGGTGGCCGTGCAGTTCATGGACCTCATCGGCCGGCTGTACCACGTCGAGTCGCTGGCCAGAAAGGACAAGCTCAGAGGCGACGCACTGAAGCAGCGGCGTCAGCAGCAGAGCGTTCCGATCCTCGACCAGATCGAGCGGCTGCTGCTGGCCAAGCTCCACACAGTGATGCCCAAGTCACTGCTGGGCAAGGCGCTGCACTACGCCCACGGACAGTGGTCGAAGCTCAGGCGCTACGTTGACGATGGCAACTACCCCATCGACAACAACGCCTGCGAAAACGGGATCCGTCCGTTCGTGGTCGGCAGACGGGCCTGGCTCTTCAGCGACACAGTGGCCGGCGCCAATGCCAGCGCGAACCTGTACTCGCTGCTGCAGACCTGCATCGCCAACGGAATTGACGGCTACTGGTACCTGCGCCGGCTGCTGACCGAGTTGCCCAAGGCCAAGACCGCGGACGACTTCGAGGCGCTACTGCCCTGGAAGCTCGGACCGGCGGCGAGCTGAACACCGCCGCTCGGCGGCAAGCACATACGGTGGTCGTCTGCCAGTACGGGGAACATTGCGCGCTTACTATGGATCAGAAGTGCTGGTGGCTGGGCTCGTGCCCGCCCCCACCGCGATGGACGCGTGACATCAGTGCTGGGCGGATTGCCTGGGTGAAGCAGGTAGTCTTCAGGGATGCCGCCCGACCGGACCACGCGGCCGCGGCGGGCCGCAGTGAAAGATTCAGCCAGCGCTCAATCAGAGAACGGCACCACTTCCGAAGTACCTGTATCAACACGCAGATCGCTGTCGATCACGAACCAGGCCTTTCGGGGATCCACCCAGGCCTCGGCTCTTGGTTGGTCCCAATGCTTGGCGTGGGCCATGTCGCTGACGTAGACAGCAGAGATGTCGCGCGGTTCTGCGGGCCGCCGCATAAACGAGAGGGTGTCACGTACAGACGAGAACCACAGCGGATCCTTGCGGCTTGCCAGATGAACCTGCCCTTTAGGCCCCGCACGGTTCACGAGCAGCACGCCGTCGTAATGGCCGATCGCATCGACAGGCACCTCGGACGGTGGGGAGAATGATGCCGACCGGTTGCAACCCGCAACCAGTACGGCCCCGACGATCAATACCGCGGTGGTGCGGAAGAAACAAAAATGGCGCGCCATGCTCACAGTAAGACGGTTGCCATGTGCTCGCCGTACGCGCTGCCACCACTTCCCGGCCGAGAGATGCTGGTCCGCTCGGTCAGGCCGACGCCAGCAGCTGCCTGAGCCATTGCAACAGCAGCAGGGGCAGCCGCTCGGGCTGCTGCAGCAGGCCCCAGTGGCCTGGCGGGAACACGTTGGGCATCCAGGCTGCGGCCTGGCGCTCGACGGTCAGCGCCAAGGGATACTGCCCCAATGCGTGTGCCTCCTGCACGGCATGTCGCAAGTCCTGGACCGCGATGCGGCCCTCATAGCCGTCGTCGTCCTGCGGTTTGCCGTCGGACAGCAGCAGCAGCAGCTTGTGATGCTCCGGTCTCTGAGACAGCAGCCACGAGGCATGGCGCATCGCGGCACCCGTGCGTGTGCAATGCTGCGGCTCCAGCCCTGCAATGCGTGCCGCCACGGCTTCGCCACCGGGCTCATCAAAAGCCTTCAGCTGCCACAGCTGCACCTGCCCTGCGCCGCGGCCGCTGAAGGCCAGCAGCGCATGCGGCTCCCCCAACTGCTGCAAGGCCAGCGCCAGCAGCAGCAGCCCTTCGCGCTCGACGTCGATTACGCGACGCTGGCCGGCGAGCCAGCTGTCGGTGGAGCCACTGATGTCGATGAGCAGCACGCAGGCCAGATTCCGGCGCAGCAGGCGGTGGCTGCAATAGATGCGCGGGCTCAAGGGCAACCCGGCCCGGAAATCCGCCCGCGCCTGCACCAGCGCGTCGAGGTCGATGTCGTCGCCCTCCACCTGGCCACGCAGGCGCAGGCGCTGCGTACGCAGTAGCTCGAAGCGCTTGACCACGCCCTGCAGCAATGCATGGTGGCGACGCAAGGTAGCCCGCACCCAGTCTGGCGAACCCGCTTCGGCGGTCCGAACCCATACGGTTGCGCCGGGACGTCGATAGCGTTGCTGGCGGTCGTCCCACTCCGGGTAGTCAAAGCGCAGTCCCCGCTCGTCCCCGGCGTGAGACGTGGACGGCGGTGCCGGCTGCAAGGGCAGCGGATCGTCGCTGAGCAGAACCTCGTGAGCACGCTGGGGTGTGCGCACCAGGCGGGCGGCTTCGAGCTCGGCCAGCGACTGCGCATGCGATTGCGCACTCTCCTGCGTGTCGTGATCGGTGGGGCGCTGCAGACCGGCCGGGTCCTCGGCCTTCTCATGGGGTTGGGCCGTCTGCACCATCCAGGCGCCGGGCTCGGCGTCGTCCTCTTTATCCTGGGCTTGTCTCACCTGCGGGCGACGCGGCAGGCGCGCGCTGCGCGGCACGGCATCGGCGCCTTCATCGGGTGGGGCATCAGGCCCGGCTGCCATGGCGGGCGCAACAGGCTGGGGCTGACGCCATTCGCCCGTCCACCAGTCCTTGTGCAAGCAGGCGTCGCCCAACTGCTGCGCCAGCGCTCGCGCCTCGGCCAGCAGCTCTGCCGCAGGTGGGGCCGTGCCCGCAGCCAGTGGCGCAAGCAGCCTCGGGCGCAGTACCGCTTCCAGCATCCGGCAGGCCGGTGCAAGACTGCGCGCCAGCGGCCGGCGTTCCAGGGACACGGCACGCAGCCGCTGCAGCGCCAGCCGCAGGCCCGGCAGTTCCTGCAGCAGCGCCGCCTCCACCGCCAGCGACTCCAGCATGAGCAGGATGTCGCGCTCCACCGGTGTTGCTGTGGCGGCAATGGCTGCACTGCCACGCGCCGCACGCAGCGCCTGCTGCAGCGCCATGGCCCGATAGAGCAGCGGCACCTCGACCGCCGGCACGCCCGACAATTCGCCAGGCAGCCACACGCTCGTGCCATCGGTGCCTGGCAGCGCCTGCGTGGAGCAGGCCGGCTCCCGGCGCCACCAGCGGGCCAGCAGCGTGCGCGGCGCCGGCGCTTGTGCAGGCAACAGTGCGATGGACCGGCCGTGCAGCGCGCGCAGCAGCACGTCCAGCCGCGGCGCAACGTCGGCCAGACCAGGCGTCACGCCAGCAGGGCGAGAAAGCCGACGCTGGGCCCAGGACACGCCATGGCGGGCCACATCGACCAGGACGTCCTCGGCCTCGGCCATGTGCTCAGCCCACGCGGCGCGCTCTACGCGAAGCTGGCATCGACCAGCTCCTGCATGGATTCCAGCAGCACCGGGTCATCGCCCAGTGGCGCCACCAGCGCGACGCGGCAGGCGGTGCGGATGTCGGTGCCAGCGGCCACCAGCCGCGCCGCAGCCACCAGCAGCCGCGTGCCCGGTACCTCGCCCAGGCCCTGCGCCTGCAATGAGCGCAGGCGCTGCGCCAGCTCCACCAGCCCGGCCGCGGTGGCGGCGTCGCAGCCGGACTCGCGCTGCACCACGCGTGCCTCCTGGGGCGGCTCGGGGAAGTCGAATTCCAGCGCCACGAAGCGCTGGCGCGTGCTGGGCTTGAGATCCTTGACCATGCGCTGGTAGCCGGGGTTGTAGGACACCACCAGCATGAATTCCGCAGGAGCGGCGAGCTGCTCGCCCGTCTTGTCGATGGGCAGCAGCCGGCGATGGTCGGTGAGCGCATGCAGCACCACCACGGTGTCCTGCCGCGCCTCGACCACCTCGTCGAGGTAGCAGATGGCGCCCTCGCGTACCGCGCGCGCGAGCGGCCCGTCGTGCCAGGCGGTGCGGTCGTGATGCACCAGGTAGCGGCCCACGAGGTCGCTGGCCGCCAGATCGTCGTGGCAGGCCACCGTCACCAGCGGCCTGCCCAGTCGCCAGGCCATGTGCTCGACGAAGCGGGTCTTGCCGCAGCCCGTGGGCCCCTTGAGCAGCACGGACAGGCGCTGCGCGTGGCAGCGCTCGAACAGCGTGCACTCTTCTCCGCGCGGGACGTAGAAGGGCGCGTCCCGGGTCGTCTCGCCGGATACGGGCAGCGTCATCAGGCGGGCCGTTGCCGGGCAGCAAGCGGCGTGGCGCCCGGGGCTTCACTGCCCTCGACCACCACCTCCAGCCGGGGCGCGCGGCGGAAGAAGTCCCAGATGAACAGGGCCGCGCCCACGGTGAACAGCGTTGCCGTGGCCATGAGCATCAGGAAATGGACCTGGATCTTGAGCTGCGAATCCAGGTAGCCCAGGCCCATGATGCGTTCCAGGTAGACCTGGGCGATGCCGGCCGTGGCAAAGGACAGCGTCATGCCGAACATGCCCGAGATCTGCAGCCAGAAAGCCCAGTAGCCCAGCGTGCTGCCCTGTTCCCGGCGGCCGGGCGACATCGCCGGCAGCGTGTAGCTGATCATGGCCATCACGATCATGGCGTAGGCGCCGTAGAAGGCGGCATGGCCGTGCATGGCCGTGATCAGCGTGCCGTGCGTCCACTTGTTGACCGAGGGCCAGGTGTGGGCCAGACCCAGCAGGCCAGCGCCGAAGAGCGTGAACACCGCGCTGCCCAGGGTCCAGTGCAGTGCCAGCGTGTTGGGATGCGACAAGCCGGAGCGGCGCATCGCCGAGTAGGCGTACATCGCCATGCCCACCAGCGCCAGCGGCTCCAGCGCGCTGAACAGCCCGCCGATGGGCAACCAGTAGTAGGGCACGCCGACCCAGTAGTAGTGGTGGGCCGTGCCCAGGATGCCGGCGAGGAAGACCAGTCCGACGATGACGTAGAGCCACTTCTCCATCACCTCGCGGTCAGCGCCCGAGAGGCGGATGAGCAAGTAGGCCAGGAAGCCGCCCTGGATCATCTCCCACACGCCCTCGACCCAGAGGTGAATGGTCCACCAGCGGTAGAAGATGGCCACCGTGTAGTTGTCGAACTCCAGCAGCGAGGGCAGGTACAGCACGGCAGCACCGGCCAGCCCCAGCAGCAGCACGCCCTCGGTGGCGGTGAAGCGTCCGGACTTGCGAATGGTCATGACGATGTTCCACAGGAACATCAACATCACCACCACGATCACCAGCTTGTGCGGCAGCGGCTGTTCCAGCAGCTTGTTGCCCGTGCCCCAGCGAAAGAGATAGCCCACCACCGCCGTCACACCCATGACCACCCACAGCGCGAGCTGTACATAGGCCAGCTTGACGCTGTAGAGCTCGGTGCGGCTCTCGTCGGGCACCATCCAGTAGGTCGCCCCCATGAAGCCCGTGAGCACCCACACCACGAGCAAGTTGGTGTGGATCACCTTGGTGACGTCAAAGGGCAGGATGTAGAGCAGCGGGTCGGGCCCCAGGTACTTCGCCGCCGAAAGCAGTCCGAACACCAGCTGCAGCCCGAACAGCAGCATGGCCACGGCGAAGTACCAGTAGGCCACGGCCTGCGAACGGTATCTCATGGCTTCCTCCCGGGACGGTTACTTGAGAGTGGCCAGGTAGGCCACGAGCTGATCGATTTGCTGGGGCTGCAGTCCGCTGCCGTAGGTGGTGGGCATGAACGACTGGCCGTTGGCCGAGTACATCGCCCCGGGCACCAGGTGCGCACTGGGTTGCACGATCGCCTCGCGGATGTAGCCCTCGGCGTCGCGGGCACTGCCCTTGTAGGCAGGGTCCGCCACCGTCCGTGCGGCGCGGGTAGCCAAGCCAGCCAGTGTCGGCCCGGCCATGTTGACGCCCGGCGCCACCGAATGGCAGGCGTTGCAGGCTGGCTGCACGGAGCGGAACAGCGCCTGGCCCAGCGCGATGGGGTTGTCCTGCGCGGGCGTCACCGGGCGTGCGCCAGGGGGCAATGCCTGTGCGGGCGGCTCGTTCTGGGAGCGCTGCGCAGCGCTCATGTCGGTGCCCGGAATGGTTGCCCCCGTTACGAGAATGGGGCGCGGTGGCCAGCCCTGGTTGTCGACCTTGCTGACCCAGTCGAGAAAGACGATCAGGTCCTTGATTTCCTGCTCGGAGAGGTTCTGCCGCGGCATGAGGCGGCGGTGGCGCTGCTCGTCATAGAACTGCGAAGGGTCACGCATGTAGGCCGTGAGGTAAGCCTCTCCACGGTGCTGCGTGATCTTGGTGAGGTCCGGTGCGTAGTAGGCCCCCTCGCCGAACAGCGTGTGGCAGTTGATGCAGTTGTACTTGTGCCAGACGTCCTTGCCGGCCACGACCTGGGGCGTGAGGTTCTGTGCATTGGTGAGCTTGTCGAACTGACGATGGCTGTCGAGCGTGAGCCCGCCAAACACCAGTGCCGAGACGGCCGTGGCCCCGATGGCAAAGAAGCGGGCCTGTCGCTTGTCCATGTCCGGGCCCTATACGCCGATGCCCGACCAGTGGGCCA
>NZ_VIDQ01000134.1 GCF_009760915.1 Azohydromonas aeria | reverse complement strand
TTGGGAAGACGAGACGGCAGTGCGGCAGGACACAGCCTGGATACGAGGCTATGCACCTGCGGGCCACACGCCGACTGAGGATTACGCCACCAAGCGGCCCACGCCAGGCATCACCATGACTTCGGCGCTGACCAATCAGGGATTGCTGCGTTTTGAGTTTCACGATGGGGCTATCAATGCTGAGCGGTTCATCGAGTTCCTGTGCGACCTGATTTATGATGCGCAGTCCAAGGTATTCCTGATCGTGGACAACTTGAAGGTGCACAAGGCCAATAAAGTTCAGGACTGGCTGCGCGCACACAATAACGAAATCGAGTTGTTCTACCTGCCGCCGTATTCGCCTGAACTGAACCCTGATGAGTTGGTCAACCGGGACCTCAAGACCGAATTGCGCACACGGCCGGCATCAAGCAGCCGCGGACTTCTGCGCAGCGTCGCACACGATTTCATGAAGGTTTTGCAAGGCATGCCGCAACGAATCATGAACTACTTTCGAGGTTCACATCTCGCGTACGCCGGCGAACAAATCGGTGCATGCACTGTTTGATTGCCGGGTTAATAAGCTTCGCAGAGCTTCTTCGACAAGAGGAGACGTAAAACCTCACTCAGAATCGCAGTAATGTGCCACCAACTCGGCAACTTATGGATTGTATCACAATGTTATAATCGAGGCTACATTCGAAATAGCTTGAAAACAGACGAGACCCGACCAATACCTATTGAAAGAGAATGTACATGACAATGGCAACAACCAAAGCCAACCTATTGGATTTGTTGGCGGACGGAGATATCAAAGTAACCGCCCTTGCGGGCAAGTGGGGCACTGGTAAAAGTCATATGTGGAGAAAAATACAGCAGGAAGCTGAAGATTCAGCTCTTGCGGACGCTCTATACGTATCACTTTTTGGCGTAGCCACAATCTTAGACCTTAAGCTAAGGCTTGCACAGAGCGCTGTGCCACTGGGTAACAGTAAAGGGCCAGCAATGGATGCAGCGATTTCTGCAATTAATGGCGCGAAGAAAATCGCTACGTCGCTTTTTAAAGGAGCCTCAGCACTAGACGAACTGGCACTTCTGGCAGTCCCGGCTCTTGTGCGAAGTAAGTTCATCGTGGTGGACGACATCGAGCGCAAGCACAGCAAACTTTCTATTGATGAAGTTTTGGGCTTTATTGATGATTTCACTCAAAACTATGGTTGCCGATTTCTTCTTGTTCTTAATACTGATCAGCTAGTCGAAAAGAAAATCTGGGAACAATTTAGAGAAAAAGTCATTGACCAAGAGCTTCGTCTAGAGACAACTTCCGCAGAAGCTTTTGACATCGCAATCCAATTGACACCTTCGAAGTTCTCAGGCTATATAAAGACAGCAGTAGAGGCATGCGGAATAACAAACATTCGCATCATTCGTAAAATAATTCGAGCCACAAATCGCATTTTAATGGGGCGAGACTCGCTTCCTCATGGAGTTGTTAATCGTCTTATACCATCTGCCGTGCTTCTTTCCGCTATACATTACAAAGGAATGGATAATGGCCCATCGATTGATTTTGTTCTCAGTTCAGGTTCAATCATGGCTGGTGTGGAGACGTATGAACGCAGAAAGGAAGGGCGGGAGACTGATGAGGATAGGCTACAGGCTGAGTGGGAGCTTCTTATGCAAAAACTCGGAATCTATGGGGCAGATGAATACGAGTCGTTGATTGCTGACTATTTGAGGTCAGGCCTATTTGATCGTTCAAAGTTGGATACAACCATAAATAAATACCTTGCAGACACGCGCCTTGACGACACAAAAAGACGTGCATATTCCTTCGCGCAAGCATGCATCTTTCGACCAGATCTCACGGAGAAGCAACTATTGGAGGTCGCTGAATCTCTTCTTCCAGATATCTGTTTGCTAAGCCCAACCGACATCACAGCGCTGCATTATCACGTCAGTAGTCTAGAAGGCGGTGACGTGCTTGGAAGTCGAATGATCGATGCCTGGATAGGTCATCTGCTTGAACTTTCCAAAAACGAAGGAGTTAACCCCGACAGTTTTGTTCTTGACGATTTCTTTGGAGAAACCGTCCATCCAGACATCGCAAATGCGTATAAGCAGGCTCATAATAGTTTAATAAAAACACGCTCGCTTCTTGATGTGTGTTTATGGATGGTGGAACGCAACGGCTATAGCTCTGAGGACGAAACAGTGATGAGAGCCGCCACAATAGACGACTTTGAAAAAACGATTTTAAGCATTACTAGTGAACCACTAAAAACTTTTATGCTCAAGAACATAGATATCTATAAGAAAAGGCACACCAATTTCGAACGCTTTGGATCTGCTTCTGTAAATTTTATAGAAGCATGCAAACGCATTCTGCAAAATCCACCAAATAGACGATGGGAAAAATTGATTAAAGATTTGTTTAAAAACAGAGGAATAGAACTGTATTTAAATGAAGATGACAGTAAATCCGCAACAAGCTAGGTTATTTTAGGAGCGGATACACCTGGCCGGTGGTCCCACTTCGTGAACCATGGCTGTATGACCGCTCCCGCTGCAAAGCAGTCTTTCATGAAGGCAATTGAGACAGCCACTGAAAGTCCGTCTTCCATTTCCACCCCAAAGACAAAACCCTCATCACCCCCGCCCCGCCACCTCCAGCATCCTCCGCCCCCGTTTCAGCACAGGGTTATGCGTCATGACGACGAGTTTGTGGAAGCAGGCGTCGAGGCTGGGGAAGGTTTTTATCCGCTGGCTGGTCCAGCCTTGAGAGCGGCCGCAAATCAGGACGCAGCGGGGTTTAACCGCGCGCAGGCCAACGCGCCCCGCGAATTTCAGCCTGTCGGCTTCGCGCTCCACGCCCATGTTCCGAGACGCCGTTCCGGAATTTGCAGTCAGCGCGACGGCTCAAGCCCTATAGGCGCGCCGTTCCTCACGGCCCAGACGGCGCAAGCCGCCTGCGTCCCACGTCAGATGCCAAGCGCATAGTGCCCGCCGCGCTCCAGCGCGCGCCGGTACGCGGGGCGCTCATGGATGCGCTTCAGGAATTCCATCAGGCGCGGATGGCCGGCATCCAGCCCGCCACGCTGCGCGGCGGCTTCCAATGGAAAACTCATCATCACGTCGGCCGCCGTGAGTTCCGGGCCGGCGAACCAGGCGTCGCGCTCCAGTTCCGCCTCCATGAAATCGAGCTGGGCCTCGATATTGGGCATCACGAAGGACGCCAGGACCCGCCGCGCGATGCCGCGCGCCACCGGCCGCACGAAGAACGGCATGGGCGCGCTGGCCACGCGGTCGAACACCAGCTTCAGCAGCAGCGGCGGCATGGCCGAGCCCTCGGCGAAGTGCAGCCAGTAGCGGTAGCGCAGGAACTCGGGGGTACCCGGCGCCGGGCGCAGGCGCTGCCCGCCGGCGCGGTCGAGCAGGTACTCCACGATGGCGCCCGTCTCGGCCACCACCTGCGCGCCGTCGGTGAGCACCGGCGCCTTGCCCAGCGGGTGCACGGCGCGCAACTCGGCCGGCGCCAGCATCGTGGCCGGGTCGCGCGCGTAGCGGCGGACCTCGTAAGGCAGGTCCAGCTCCTCCAGCAGCCACAGCACGCGCTGCGAACGGGAGTTCTCCAGGTGGTGGACGGTCAGCATCGTGATGGACGGCTTCTCAATGGTCCTGCCGGTTCGCGGCTTCCGCGAACGGGTTGCGCGCACTGACCTGGACTTCGCGCTGCGGCCCCACCGTGAGCTGCAGCGACTCGTCGCCCACATGCAGCAGCGTGTGCCGCCACTGCAGGGGCAGCTTCAAGGTCTCGGCATGGTGCCTGGCGCTGTCCTGCAGCACGTCGGCGGCGAAGGGCGTCGAATGGAAAAGGTTGACCTGCTGGACGGGATGCCCGTCAGCGTCCACCACGAGCAGCACCGTGCACAGCAGGAACGCGGTGCCGCCGTCCACCGACGCCGCGGCCCGCCTCTGCGGCTTCGCGTCATCCAGCAGCGCCAGGCAGCGCCAGGCCTGGACGAGCACGCCTTCGCTCAGGTCGCCCCGCACGCCCCGGGCCTCCTCGATGACCACGGCGTCGAGCAGGGGCAGGTCGTGCGCGCCGGCGGCCGGTGACGGCTTCGCCTCCCGGTGCTCTGCCAGGGCCGGCGCCGAAAACGCCAGGACGGCGCAGCCCGCGGCAATGGCTTCCTGCAGCACGGGGATGTAGTGCTCCATCAGCCAGTGCTCCCACCGGCTGGCCACCAGCTCGCCGGGCGCCGCGCAGCCGTCGAGATGGCTGCGCAGCGCGTCGCCCATCTCGTCCACCGTCGCGAAGCCCAGGCAGACCTCGCCGCCGGGCCTGACCACCACGGCGACGTTGCGACGCCAGCCGAACTGCGCCGCCTGCTCGTCGGCCGCCTGGGCGCGCATGGCCCGCAGCGCCCGCGCCAGCTCCTCGCCCGCGTCGCAGGCGTCGAGCTGGTGCTTGTCGCGCTCGGCCAGCGCCCGCAGGACGCTCTCGTACCCGACGCTGCCGAATTCGAGCGGGTCCTCGTCCGCGGCGGGCGGCCCGGCCGGGTGCCGGGTCTCCCGCCGCAGCGGCACCAGCGCCAGGCCCTGGATGGCGCCGGCCTCGACGCCCAGCGCATCGGCCAGCGCCTGGTAGAGCTTCACGCTGCACGGCCGGTACGCCGGGTCGCGGAACACGCCGCCGAAGGGGTCGGATGCCGGCCCCTGGTGCTCGAAGTGGGCCCGAAAAAACGGCAGGCAAAGCGAGGCGGACGCCGGCTCGTCGTAGAGGGACGCCGCGAACGCCGCCGTGTCGTCGGAGCGGTCGCCGGCCTGGAAGCAGTCGGTCAGGCCCATCCACGGCGTGCGGGACTCGCCGCTGCCGGGTGCCGCGGGCAGCACCCGGGCGAGATAGCCGCGCAGCTCTTCCAGGGCGGCGCCGACGTCCTGGTCCTGGTCGAAGCTGTCCCGGCTCATCAGCCCGTCGGCCAGGACGAGCACCTGCCCGGCGCGGGCCAGCGCCTCGCGCTGCGCCTTTTGCGGGTACAGCGCCTCGACCAGCGCGCGCCCCGCCGTGGCGGCCTGGGTGCGGCTCAGCAGCACGGGCACCGGCACCGGCCGCTGCAGCTCGATCGCCAGGCCCCAGCCCTCGACCAGCGGTGCGCTGGCCTGCCGGCCCAGTCCCACCGGGATGACTGCCGCGGCGCTGCGGCGCCGGCGTGGCGCCTTGGCGGGCGGCTTGTCCTGGAAGTCGTCGTTCATGGGCCGGGATTGTCGTTGCCGCGCGCGCGGCAGCTCCCAGGCCAGCAGCCGGGCCACCGGGTGCGACAGCGCACTGCGGATGGCGGGAAGAGTGGGAAACGATCAGAAAACAACATACCCGAGAGCTTGCTCCCCAGCACGAGGTGCAGCGGCTCTCCTTCCCTGTATCACTCTTGTGTTCCCTTCGACAACCGGGCAGGAACAGCAGCGATCCGGAACGGCACCCGGGGAGGAACGCAGGGCGCCTCAGGAGCTGCTGTGTGCCGGTGGTTCACGGGTATGTTGTTATTCGGTCAATCACCGCCATCCTGCTCCTCTCCATCCGCCAGCAGCAGCGCATTGAGCAGATTCAACTCGTTGGACGCCATGAAGTAGCGGTCGTCGAAGACCTGGCGCAGCCGCAGCGGGTGGTCCTCGCCGGCGGTTTCCGGATGCATGAACTGGTAGTGCCCGGCCGGGATCGCCACCCAGGTGTTGGGCGACTTCAGCGCCTTGAGGATCCGGAACTCGTTGGCCGCGTCGGGCCGCTCGCGCTGCAGCAGCTTGCGCAGGTTGGCTGCCGGCATGCGCAGCACCGAGGGAATGCTGCGTTCCTCCTCGATGGCCTTGAGCTGGCCCATGAGCTGCCACGTGGCGCGGCTGGTCTGCGTCTCGTGGCCCTCGAAGGCGAAGAGCTCCTGCTTCTCGAAGCCGGCCCAGCCCTCCACCACGGCCGGGCCGCTGAAGCTGGCATGGTCGGCCAGGCTGGGGTCCTGCTCACTGATGCTGGCGCAGGGAGATCCCTGTCGCAGTGCCTCCCATAGCTTGCCTTGGCGGTACTTGTCCAGCGTCACGCCCAGCCCAATGATTTCCAGCACGTATTCGCGCCGGGCCTGGTCGTCGGGCGCAAGTTGGCTTGCCGACGCGCGCACCGGGGGCTGCGCCGAAGCTTCGGACAACGCAAGTCCAGCCAGCAATCCGACCGCCATCAACAAGCGGCTTGTCGATCTCGAAGATGCGCTTTTGTCCATGGTCAACCTCGCGGTAGCCGTCATTGCGCGTAGTTCACCGGATCGACCGCCGGCCCCACGATGCTGCGCCACACGTCGCCGCCCTTGATGTGGCGCTGGCCCTTGACCTTCTCCGGGCTGGGCGGCGTGACGAAGACGATGCTGGCCTCGGCCGGATCGCGCAGGTTGATGGCGGCACTGGCACCGCCGTCGCGGTAGCTGGCAATGGCGCCCACGGCCATCTGCATGAACCACGTGGCCGCGCCGGTGTTGCCCAGCCGCGCGTCGGTGTCGATCCACTGCGTGGGCTGCGACCGGTCCAGTTCCGGCCCGCCCTGCCCGGCCCAGGCGTCGAGTACGCCGGTGAGCGCGATGGTCTGCTCGACCTGGCCGCCGGTGGCAGCCAGCACGCGCGCCGGTGCGCGCTGGCGCTCGGCTTCGGGCAGCGTGAGCAGCGCCTGCTGCCAGCCGGCGGCCAGGGCGGCCATGCGCTCGGCGCGCCGCGCCAGCGGCCGGCCCTGCTCGTCCACCGTCCTCACGAACACCGGGCGGTGCAGGAAGCCCAGCGTGGGCAGGCGGTCAACCTCGGCCAGTTGCTCCTTGTTCCAGGGAATGGGGAACCAGGGCGTGGGCTTGAAGTCGCGCGGCGGCTGGCCGTGCTTCGAGAACAACGTGCCGTGGAGCAGGGAAACCTGCTTGGGATAGATGTCCTCGCGCTGAGCAAAGGCGCGCGTGGCTTCGAGCCATTCGGGAACGGTTGGCACGCGTTCGGAAATGCCGGGAGAGCGTGGCAGCGACCGGCCAAGCTTGTTGTACGCCAGCCATAACTTGCGCGCGTAGCCCTTGAGGTTGGCCTCGTCGGCCAGCATCCTGGTTTCGTCCACATCCTCGAACGCGTACGGCCGTATCGCATCCACGCGCTCCCGGCGCGCCAGCACGAACAGCATGGAGCTGTCGGGCATGGGCGGCACATAGTAGCCATCGCGAATCAGCACGGGCGATCCTTTGGGCCGAAACAGGTTTCGCAAATACATCCCATCCGATGAGCTCAGCACCACGTACGGCACATCCGGATGCTCGTCGAAGAAATCAAACACGCGTGCCAGCAGACGGTCTGGCCGCTCGGACAATTCCCACCCGGCTGACACGAACAAATGAGCAGCCATGCCGGAGGTGTCGGCGGCGGAAGCAATGCCCAGCGTAGGCTCAGTGGGAGAGGCAGGGCGCTTGGGGTCGTCTGCCGGTGATTCGGCTGCAAAGGTCGGAATCCCCCAATAGACCGGCGTGTAATGGGCACCGTTCTCCAGCGAGTCGCCGGAGCGCAGCCCTTCCAGACCTTTCTTCTCCTGCGCACTCCACGGGTAATTGTTCGGGTCCTGCTCGCGAATGCTGGCGTAGGGTGACCCTTGCCGCAGTGCGTCCCACAGCTTGCCTTGGCGGTACTTATCCAGCGTCACGCCCAGCCCAATGATTTCCAGCACGTCTTCGCGCCGGGCCTGCTCGTTGGGCTGCAAGGACGGACTGGCCGAAGCGAGCCTCGTCGGCTGCGCAGCAGCCAATGGCGTCGCAAAACCTACGACAAGCGCTGCCACCATCACCAAGCCGGCTGACCAGCCCCAAAGTGCTTTCGTGCTCACAGTCAGTCCCTCCGTCAACGTCAAGGACGGGCCCACCAGCCGGTCCAGAAATAGCCAGGGCACGCCTACCAAGACCACCACGCTCAGCAGCAGAAGGACATCCGTCCATTGGTCACTGCGTCGAGGTGCACTCACGCCAGCGCTCCCGTGCCGCCATTACGCCCGCTGCGTTGCTTGAATTCCTCGTCGGTGAGCCAAACCTCAGCGTCAGCGATCTGCGTTGAATCAATCCGCTGCCCCTGCATCGTCTCGCTCACAACCGCGCGTGGCATTCCTCCAGGCGGCAATGGCAAACCTTCAGGCAGCACGCCGGTGCTGTAGTAGACACAGTTGCCATAGATCAGCCTTTTGTGTTCCTCTGTCTCTGCTCCGTAGTACTCGCTGTACATGTCAAGAAAATCGTCCCAAGCAAGAATGCCCGGACGCAATTTGTCCTTGGAATTTTTCGGCTTCTTCAACCGCCAATCCGCCACCGCACACAAGTAGGCCCGGAACGCCGGATCGCTCACCGCCTTGCCACCGCCGATGGCCACGTCATAGGCCGTGACTTGCTTGTGATTGAGCGCGCTACCAAAAATCGCCCCGTGGAACGAGCGCGCCGCCACGCTTTGCTGCTGGCGCAGCCGTGCCTCGTTGGCTGTCTCGCTGCAAACGACACGCACCCGTTCCGCTCCCGCATGGAAGCCCGAGAGCACCTTGCGCAGCTCGCCCGGCGGCTTGTCCTGGTTCATGGCCTTCTCGATCTGCTGGCACTCCCAAGGCGCGAGCTGGTCGCGGGAGTCGCCGCCGAAGCGCTGCTGCGCCGGGCGCGGGTCGTCAATCACCGTGGAGGGCAGCGGCTGCAGCCCGTAGCGGCTGGTGGAGGCAATGGCCGCGTCGATGGGGTCCACGCCCTCGTGCGCGCCCTGGGGCTGGTTGGGCAGCGTGAGCGCGCCGGCGTACATGTCCGCCACCACCGGGCGGCGCAGGGCCTCGCCCGTAATGCGGCGGATGCCGCTGCGGCGCCGTGCCGCGGGCACCAACGCCGCCAGTGTCGAGCTGCGCGCGGGCGGCCAGTCCACCTCCGGCAACGAGGCGCGCAGTGTGGCCGCGCCCGACGCCACGTGGCCGTGGTCGTCCTCGCCCTTGACGCGCAACGGATGGTCGTGCGGCGCGGCGCCCACGAGCACCGGCTGCGGCTGTGCGCCGGCCGGGGCGTCCTGTGCCACGCGCTGCCGTGCAGTGAAAACGCGCTGGAAGAAGCCGCTGCCCAGCGCCTTGAGTGGCTGGCAGCGGTAGGTCTCGGTGAAGGATTCGGACTCCATGGGGCCAGGCACCGATCTGCGATCACTGTCCACCATGCGTGAGCCCTTCTGGTGGTCCGGCACGCCTTGCCAGCCGATGCCTTGCACGTTGTCCAGCGCCACCGTCATGTCTTCGGGGCAAAAGTACAGGTACACCTTGCCGCGGTTGTCACGGTCCTCACCGGGCTCCCACCGGGTGCCGACGAGGCCCTGATGCTGCGGCGCCTTGAGCTCGGCGAACGCAGGCGTGGCATGCCGCTGCCCCACCACGCCTTGCACGATGTTGACCAGCGTCTGCAGCCGTGCGTACAGCGTCTGGCGACCAGCCAAGCCTGGGTAGCGGGCTCGCATGACGGCGTCTTCACCGCCGGAAAACATCTCGGCGGCGTCGCTGGTCCAAGGTACGTCGTCCACCAGGCTGTAAGGCGGGTGCGTGAGCACCAGCGTGTCGGCCGGGCGCAAGCCCTGCTCCAGCAGGAAGGCCTGTGCCAGCAGGCTCAGCATGCAGCCTTGGCTGTGTGCCACCAGCGACACCACGTCGTCAGGGTCGTAGTCGCGGATCATGGCCACCAAGGCCGCCAGCCGCTGCGCGGCCAGCACCATGTACAGCCGCCCGGGCGCCTTGAGCACCGGGCGCAGTGGGTCCTTGCTCAACCGGTCCACTGCATCGGCCGGGCCGGCGCCGAAACCGCGGTTCCACATGTCGGGCAATGTGCTGGTGGCGTTGCCGAAGGGGCCGCCGCCCTTGCTGAAATCCTTGTCCAGCCGGTTGCCCCAGCGGTCCACGGCCTGGCCGTGGTCGGTGCGGGTGTCCGGCGTGAAGTTGTCCGGCGCCGCCCGGTAGCCCCAGTAGAACGGGATCACGGGTGAGTGCTGACCAGGCTGCGCCTGGCGCTTGAAGAACACCGCGTCGGGATCGGGCTCCAGCCGCTTGGCGTCCTCGGGCGTGGGCATGCGGTAGCTCGCCGGTTGCAGCGGCGCCAGATCCCCCCAGCCCAGGCGTTCGTTGAGCCCGGCGCACAAGCCCTTTTCGACTTGCTCGAAGCTCACGCCCACGTCGTTGACGCCATGCACCACGATCACGTTGCCAGGCAGTTGCGGCGTCACCGCCACGAGCTTGTCGGTCTTGCGCTCGCACTGAAGCACCGAGCTGTCGGCGCCTTGCTCATGAGTTGTCCTGCAATAGCGGCTCATGGTGGTGTCAGTCGTTGCTGAGGATGCGGATGTGGGCGATGTGCATGGCGTCGCGCTGCAGCACCTCGGTGCGCCCCTCGGCGTCGCTGGTGCCGGTGACGACGCTGCCGTCGCTCAGGCGGATCTCGAAGCGCCGCTGCGCGGCCACCGGACCGTCGTGCCCGCCGTAGCGCAGCACGAAGCGCTGGTCCGCCATGCCCTGGGAGAAGGTCGGCAGATCGGTGCCCAGGGTGGCTGGCGCGTTCTGGGCGAAGCTGGCGGACTTGTGCGTGATGGCGCCCTTCGTGCCCAGCGTGATGCCGCCTTCGCCGATCTGTACGAAGCTGCCGTCCTCGGCCACCAGCATGATCTTGCGAGCCATGCCCACGAGCTGGCCGCTGGTGGCGGTCCAGCGGATGTTCTGCGCGGCGTTGGCCTCGATGTTCCCGTGCTGGCTCTGCATCAGCCACGTGCCGTGGTGCGCAATCGCGCTGATGCCGCCGTGCTGCGCGAACCACGCGATGCCCTGGCCGGCGTGGGCGCTGATGCGCTGCCCCGCCGTCCACTGCAGGTGCTGCTGCGCCACGCTGTCGATGCTCACGCCAGCGTAGGACAGGATCGTCTTCGGCGTGGTCGCGGCGATGCCGGCCGGCGCGGTGAGGCTCAGTGTCGGCGCGCCGCCCTGGCCGTGCGGGTCCACGTTGGAGCCCGCAGGCGCACCCTTCACGTCGGCCAGCAGCTTTTCCTGTCCCGCCTCGTCCGCCGCCTGGCCCTGGTGCTGCGCGGCGTAGCGCCCCAGGCTCCTGAACAGCTCCAGGCATTCCTGCATCAGCGCCACGTGCTCCCGGGCGTCGAGCTGGTTGCCTGACGCATCCATCCGGGCCCAGGCCGACAGCAGCAGCGCCTTGGCCGTACGGATGGCGCCGGCGGCGTCGCTGCGCAGCTCGAACCCCTCGCCCCGCGGAGTCGTCCGCCCCTGGCGCATCGGCGTGGCCAGGTCGCCCAGGTTGAGCTGGCTGGCCGCGTGGTCGCTGGCGAGCTGCGCGCTGAAGCCCCGCGGGCTGTCGTTGAAGCGCAGCTGCTGCCCGCGGCTGCCGCCGAGCTCGCGCGTGACGATGCCGCTCAAGCCGTGGTTGTGCGGCAGGCCGATCAGGCCGTCGAAGCGCGGCGCCACGTTGCTGGCGTGGTGGCGGCTGCCCAGGATCACCGGGCGCGACGGGTCGCCCATCTCGAAGCCGATGCTCACCTCCATGCCCGGGCGCAGCGGGAACACCACGCCGAAGCCCGAGCCGCACCACAGCCCGTTGACGCGCACCCAGGCGCCGTCGCCGGCGTTGCCGTTGGTGCCCGCGCCGCCGGCGTGCGCGTGGTCCTCGGCATCCAGGCCGTGGAACTGCACCTTCACGCGCCCCAGCTCGTCGCACCACACCGGCACGCCCTCCACGCCCATGACGCTGGCCGTCATCAGCGGCAGCGCGGGCAGGTCGAGCGACGGGTCCCACGGCGGCGCCCAGGGCGCGTCGCGCGCCACGGCCGCGAAGCGGTTGACGTAGCGCTCGTCGGCGTCCA
>NZ_VIDQ01000133.1 GCF_009760915.1 Azohydromonas aeria | reverse complement strand
AGGGCTTGAAAACCTGCCGCGCAACTGCCTTGGACAGCGAGACCAACGCCACGCTGCTCGGCCGAACCGCTGCTGAGCCCAGGACGCCCCACCTACCACGGTCAAAAGCGAGTAAAGCAGAGCGTCCCTAGACGATGCAACCCAGGTGCCGGCTGAATTCCCGCAGTTGGCCCAAAGCTGAAGAAAGGACCGGGACAACTCAGAGAACCTGAGCCCGAAAAGAGAAAAGGCCCGGGATTCCCGTCCCGAGCCTCTCTCCGTGATGCGTGATCCCTCACCGAGATCTACACACCGCCATAGCAGGCTTGAAGTGTAGGGGTAGCGAGGGAATCCGCAACACGCGGGTGAACTCGTCCCTGCAGATTCATGTACCTGTCTGCTACAGATCGGGCAGGCGCACGCGCGCCCTTGCCCTCTTGCCGCCGCTCGCGCGACCTCCCTGACCCCATTCACGAGGCCCATCTGCGGCTTGGGAAACAGACTCACCGGGGTGAGCTGCGCGGCCTGCCTGCGCGGGCCGAGGCCGTGCTGTACGAGTACCTGGCCAAGGCGGACCTCAGCGGCGTCGATGACCGCGGCCGGCGCCGCGTGTTCGACATGGCAGTGCGCGAACTTCAAGGCGCGACGGACTACTGCCGCCGCAGCATCACCGGCGCCAACGCCGACCTGGTGGCATGGGGCCTCATCGCGCGCCCACCTCAAGAGATGCATGGCGCACGCCGTCCCGGCACGCCCATCGGGAAGACCTGGCTCACGCCCTACGCCGACGCCCTGTTCTTCGGCCCGCGTGCGCAAAACGTTGCGCAGCCGGTAGATAAAGAACCAAACCCTTCAGGGGGCGAAGGGGCTGCGCCCCAGGCCGCTGAAGAAGCTGCCGATACCAAGGCCCCGAGGCCACCGGAACCTGCTGGGAGCCGAGTCGTCCATGTACGCGACGACCTGAAGCCGCTGCTGCAGGTGATACAGCCGGACGCCATGCGCAAGGTGTTGGCGGTGGCACGCGCACACGACGTGTGGGTGCAAGACGTGATGGCGCACCGGTTGCCTGCCATCCTTGCCGCACGCGAACCCGTCGGCTACCTGATCCACCTGATCCACAGCGGTGAGGACTGGAGGCGACCCGTGATGCCTTCCAGCGGGCACAAGGAGGCAGCAGTGCACGGGTCGATAAAGGGTCCCAACACGCTGGCCGGCGAGCGCGAAGACAGCGAGCGCGAACGTGAGGCAGTCGAGCACCGGGCGCAGCGGTCCAAACCGCGGCCGGAGCACCTGCAAGCCTTTGCGGCGCTGAAGTCGGCATCGAAGCTGCGTGGACTGCAGGCCGCGAGCTGGATCGATGCCGAGCACCATCCGTGTCGTTCAGGGCTGGGGTGATAGACCGTTTATCGGTCCTTGCGGATCGGGCGCACTGCTAGGCGCAGCGGTGAGACGGCTGGGCGGTTGGCTCGCAGTCGGGGGTGCTAGACCGTCTAGCACCCAGACCTTCAACTGCAGACCGCGATGGCAGCGTACGGTGCCCCGCTCCGTTAGACGGTCTAGCAGCGCGTCGAGGCACACCGTCATGCGCAGCATGGTGTGACAGCTTGGAGGCGGGGTGATAGACGGTCTAGCACCTTGAGTTTGCAGACGCAGAGAGCGGCAGCAGCCTACGCCGGCATGCCCCGCTAGACGGTCTATCACCATACCATCCGGGCCATAGGCGGCACGTCAGCATGAAGGATCTCTAGCTCGACAGGTCGCCCGGCGGCATCCCCAATCACAGGCCGCTGTGTGTCTGCGCACCGCGATGTGCACGGAAAGCAATCCGGCAACAAAAAGGGCAGGGGACCGAGCACACTACCCTTCGACGGTCAAACGGCGAGCACCGGGCCGCGTCAGTCCAACAACGCCTTCAATGCCGATTCGAGCGCCTTCCATTTTTCCGGCGGCATGACACCCGGAGCGATCTTCAGGACCGTATGGCCGGTGTCGTCCACGGCGATGGTGGCCCGCCGCCCCGCGCCCAGGTTGAACTTGCGCTCAGGAAGCGGCGCCGCCGGGGCCGGGCTTTCGCGCCTCAGGCACGCAGTGAGCTGGCGGTACACCTCCGGCGCGGGCAGGCGATCTGCAGCCGCCTGCTTCGCCGCCGCGAGCACGGCCTGTTCATGCTGCGACACAGCCTCCTTCAGATCCGTGGCCCAGCGGAACTGGATGTCGTTGGGGGAGGGGAACGCCTCCAGCACGGCGGACGGCAGCTGCGCGATCTGCGTCGCCTTCACGACATCGCTGATCGCGCGGCCAATGCCTTCGGCGAGCTTCCTCATCGAGGGAAAGAGCCCCTCGTCCAGCGCGCGCCGGTACATGGCACCCTGCTCGTAGGCCGACAGGCCCTGGCGGTTGCGGTTCTCACGCTCCATGTGCGTGAAGAGCTCGGTGTCGGACAGCGGCTGCACGACGGCCAGGACAGGCAGGCCGAGCTCCAGGCAGGCGCGGTGGCGCCGGTGGCCGAAGACGATCTCGTACTGC
The DNA here is from genome assembly GCF_009760915.1 of Azohydromonas aeria. Lineage (GTDB taxonomy): Bacteria > Pseudomonadota > Gammaproteobacteria > Burkholderiales > Burkholderiaceae_C > Azohydromonas > Azohydromonas aeria. The sequence continues at coordinate 9,491 of NZ_VIDQ01000133.1, read as the reverse complement.
GGCTCACCGTCCTTGGCATCCGGCCGGGGCCGTACCTTGATGGGCTGGACGTTTCCGCCCGCATCCTGGATCTCGGCCCTCAGTGCCTCGAACTCCGCGGTGGTGTACGAGTCCGCGTGCCGGTTGGCCCAGCGGGACGGGGTGATCAGCGCCGGGTCCATCGGCTGGGCGCCGCGCTCCTTCTCCAGCTGCGAGACCTGCTGCGTGAGCCGGTCGATCTCGGCCTTCGTCCTGTGGCCGTCCTGGAAGAACCCGGAGATCTTGCCGATGCCCGTCGGCGCCGCTGGCCGCGCGGGTGCAGCAGCCGGGACCGCGGGTGCCGCCGGCGCCGCGGTGGCCGGGCCCAGGTTGTCGAACGTGATGGCGGCAGCCCTCTTGGCAGGGTTAGTCATGGCGGGCCTTTCGTTCGGCTTGCTTGCGCCAGTACTTCTGCATCTCGTCCTCGATCATCTCCGTCACCCGCTCGTAGGCGGCGGTCGCCCGCTTCACGGTGCGAGGATCGCCGGCGGAGGCGTCGAACACCGTGCCGAACGCCGCGGAAGCGGCGCTGGCGGCAACGGTCGTCGGCACCTCCACGGGCAGGAGACGCTCGGCGTATGCGGCAGACATCCACTTCAGGACACCGGTGGCCGACTGGTCCGTGGACTGCACCTTGGTCGGCAACACGCTGATGAACGAGAACGTCTTCTCGGCGCCGCGCTGGGAGACCATCTGGTCCGTGACGTCCTTGAACATGCGCCAGAACTGCGCCGAGCTGGCGAAGTCCAAGGCATTGGGCGGCAGCGGCATCACGATCCCGTTGGCGGCCATCAGGGCATTGATCGTCACGTAGCCGAGCGAGGGCGGCGTGTCGATCACGATGACGTCGTACTCGGCGCGCACGTCCTGCAGGCCCTCATCCAGCACCCGCCACACCTCGAAGTCCGCGCTCTCGGCCTGGCGCGATGCGAGCGCGAACTCGGCGGCAAACAGCACGGGCGCCGCCGCCACCAGGTCGATCCCGTCCCAGTAGGTCTGCCTGATGGACGGCCGGATGGACGCCTCGCTGCCGGAGAGCAGCGGCAGGATCGTGTCCGCCTCGTGCACCTCGGTGTCGGGCAGGATGCCGAAGAGCGTGGTGAGCGAGCCCTGCGGATCGCAGTCGATCACCAGCACCCGGTGGCCACGCAGCGACAAGCCCTGCGCCAGCGTGAGCGCCGTCGTGGTCTTCGTCACGCCGCCCTTGAAGTTGCCGATGGCGATGGTCGCGGCTGCGGCCCCCTCGGGCCGGAGCTCGTCGCCGCGCGCTGCGCGCACCCACTGGCGGGCCTCGGCCAGCGTGAACTCGCGTTTCGCGCCGCTCGGGCTGAGCCTGCCCATCGGCAGTTCGCCCTGCTTGATCCAGTAGTCGTACTTGGCCTTGTCCAGCCCGGCCAGCGTCTGGATCTGGCCGGCGTTGAAGGCAGGAGCCTGCTTGCGAACCTCGGGCGCCAGCATCTGGGCGCGCACCTGCGACACGACCGCATGCACGCGGTCCGCCTGCACGCCTACATCGGCCATCGTGATGTCGTCGTCGACGAACTTCAAAAGCGCCTCCGATTACGCTTGTTTTCAGACGCAGGATCGTAGCATTGGCGCCTGTTTCTGCCTCTGACGTTACGGCTTGCTTCTGATCTTTTGATCTGCTTGTCGCACCGCCGCCACACGGATCGCCTGTACGCGTCGCAACAGGCAAGGCCTCATCCTCACCGGGACGGCTTTTTCCTCTCGACCCAGTCCAGCACCGCGCGCAGATCGGCGGCTTCCTTGCGGCCCTGCTGCTCCAGCTCGGTCTGCAGCCAATGCAGGCGCTGCAACGCGGTTTTCGTGGGCGCCTTGGGTGGTCGGGCTTCCCTCTCCACGGCCAGTGCCTGGGCCTGTGCCTTGGCTGCTTCCATGGCTGCCTGGATTTCGACCGCCGTGCGCCGGCTGCGCCGCCGGTTCGTGGTCACGCCAGTGCGCCTCATGGCCCGCGTCAGCGTGCTGACGGCGATGCCTGCGGCCGTGGCGGCCTCCTGGACGGATCGGCCGCTGGCCACCAGCACCAGCGCGCGGGCCGTGGCTTCGGTGGGTTGGCGGGGCATCGAGTCCTCCATGCAACCGGCGTCCGCTGCAGTGGCGGTGGTGACCAGCGCCAGCCGTCGGCCTTCCCGGGGACCGCCCACCTGCCTGCCAACGTTCCGCCGCATGGGCTTTCCCGCCACACAGACGGGAAAGACGCCGGGCGGACCGAGCGGCGAGACGACGCGCGTTTCAGCCGTTGGCCTGCGGCGCCTCGGGATGACGCGCTCGCCAAGCGCGCAACGCCTGCCGGTATCGATCCATTTCCAGATCGTACAGATCGAAGATGCAGGGCTCGCAGCCGTTGCCGCAACAGGCGTCGAAGTCCGGCTGCGCAGGCGGCTGTGGCATGGGATCGGCGTCGGGTGCAGTGGTCGGCGTCATGACGATGCGGGCCAAGAGCGCGCCAGAGGGCGACCCGGGGCGGCGACGCTCGGCTCGACGTCAGCCAAACCACGAGCGGCCTCGACCCCGGTCGGGCTCGGCATGGAACCCAGGCGCTCCAGCGCGTTGCGCAACGCCGCGGCCAGCGTGTCGCCGCGCGCCTTTTCTTCGTTGAGCTGGCGCTGCAGCCGCGCATGCTGTTCCTGAAGCTCCCGCAGCTCCACGGCCAGGTTGCCAGGCTGCGCATTGACGTCCAGCGCCGCGATGGCGTTTCCCAGCGCGGCGACTCGGTTGCTGTACTCGGCCTGCAGGGCCGGCAGCAGGCGCAGGCTCTCGGCGCATGCCTTGGCTTGCTCGCGAGCATTGGCGGCGGCGGCCATCAGCGTGTCGCGCTGCTCGTTGAACAGCATGACGGTGGTGACGTTCATCAGGGACCTTGACTGCGTTCAGGCGCGGCCTCAGCAGCCGCGCCGGGTTGGCTTCATTCCACAGAAGCCGGCCCCCAAACCAGCACGACATGCGGCTTGAACGGACTTGGGCAGCAGCACGGCAGCTGGCACCGGTTAGGCTACCGCTATGGCGTCCCCTGGCAAAACTGCAGGGCCGTTTGCCGCACTGGTGACAGCTCCATTGGAGCCGATGCGCCACCAGCTCGCTCTGGGGCATCGATCAGCTCGGGCCAGAACCTGTGCCAGTCGTCGCGTAGGTCGCGGCGTGTCACCGACCGTCCGGACTCCCGTTCGATGCTGACGGCCAAGTCCGGCGCACATGGCCGCAGCCCGTACATCACGTTCTTGAGGTGCCCAAGACTGGTCTCACACCGCTCGGCGAATCGACGCCTCGCGTGGTCGTCGGGCATGGCGTTGATGAAGGCGCGCAGCTTGGAGTCCATGGAACATCAGACTACACTAAACGGTGTACGACGCGCAAACACCAAACGGTTTAAATCTGGCGGTCCACTGCCGCCATGAGTGATGAGCGGCTGATTCGAATCGAGAACCTGCGCCGAGTCTGCGCGGAGCGCAACCTTGGGGCAAAGGAACTCGCCAGCAACTACTACGGCCGGTACACCTACTGGCGCGACCTGCTGGAAGGCGGCAAAAGCTTTGGGGAAAAGGCCGCGCGCAAGGTCGAAGCCGCTTTGGGGCTGCCCGACAAGTGGTTGGACACGCCGCACAAGCCTGACGAGGCCAGCCCGCTGCCGGCGGCATCCAATGCAGTCTCAAGCCAGCGCTGGCGTGCTGTCGCAGATTTGCTTGCCGCTCACTGCGAACGGCTCGATGTATCGATGGCTCCAGCGGCTTTCTTGCTCTTGGTGGATGCTGCCGCCGACAGCCTCAAGGAACACGATGACGAAGGCTCGGTTGCCGATGTGTTCAATCGGCTGTGGCCTCTGATCCAGCATGGGGCGAAGCGCGCCCGGGCATAAGTTCTTTAGAACTGGGCAGCGCCAATCCGTCCGACGTTCCACTGCCACTCCCGCTGCATGACTTGATGAACTGGTTGCCATCTCATCGGACAGCAGCGCTGTTAACGATCACCAGTAGCTACAGCCGATAGCTGCGTTGGCCTGTTGCCGCGCATCACAGTGCTTTGCCCTTTATTACACCATTTGGTGTTGCTACTATAAACACCAAATGGTGTAATCCATCCATGCACCAGGGCAGGTGCAGCAGGAGAAAGCGATGAGTGGTTTTCCGTTCTCCCCCGAAACTCTCACCTTCAACAGCAACTTCGCCGGCATCCCGGTCGTCATCGGGTACGAGATTGAAGTCAGCGAGGACCACCGGGGTCGTGACGTCGAAATCATCCCGACTGTCTGCGTCATTGGCGAAAGCGGCGTGGACCTCTGTGAAGACGCCGGCTTCTTTCACCCAGAGCAACTGAAGCAGTGGCTGGCGCAAGCTGAGGCGAACTACAACGGCCTGCTTGCCGACGACAGCGAGCCCGACGACTACGCTGACCCCTGGGCGGCCTCCGCCGCCGAGGATCGCTGGATAGCCCAACGCGATTACGTCCACTACAACCGCGCGGGGGTCTGAATGGAAGGGCTGTGCATCACGCGCAGCCCGTGGCCCCCGGCGCGGGGCCATGCGGCGGCCTTTGGCCAACAGCCGTCTTCCCATGGCGTCGGTTTTGAACCCGGCCCGTACTACCTGGGAGCCAGCGGGCGAACCGTGCATCACGACAACCGGCCGAGCCCTGGCGGCATGGTGGCCGTGGTGCCGGTCCTGGTCAACGCGCATCTGCTCAAGGCGGCCCCGGACCTGTTCGCCGTGGCCCAGGCGTTGACCGATCTGCCTGCCGCATCCGACGCCGAAGCCCGGGCGGCGCGGATCGCGGTGCTGGTGGAGGCCGCACAGGTGGCTGTGGCGCGTGCCTCGGGGGCGATGGCATGAGCAGCGCCACCCACCAATCCGCCATCAATTGGCTCGCGGCGCGTCCGCCTGTGGACCCTGCCGGACGGCATCGGGTCGATGCCCTGACTCGTGAGCACGAGGCCGCCTGCGTGGCTGAGGAAGGCGAGGACCCGACCTGCCCGCCGTGCCAGTTCGGGCACCGCTGCCAGCGCGGGGCAGGGTGCCCGACGCGCGACAACGAGGCACGCCACGGGTGAGCCCTGCGCAATCCGGCGGTGCTGCCGCAACGGCCACGGCAGCCGCATCGCCTGGGAAGTGGCCGGCTTCCTTGCGGGGCTGCTGCTGGCGCTGCTGTCCGCTGCCTTCTTCTGGACCTGAGCCGTTCGGGCCTCGGTCGGCGGCCCCTCTCGCTGGCCTTCCTTCCCTTGGAGTCATGCCATGTCGCAACTCGGTCCCGTCATCGGCAACCGCCTCGCCGACGCCCACAAGGCCACTCCCGCGCCCCACCTGCGCGAGCGGCTGGCGCTGGAGTCCCGCCGCAGCACGCCGCCGGGTACTGTCGCCACCGGCGTGCACGGACGGCTGTCCTTCGTGCCGAACTACCTGCTGCACGGCCGGGAGCGGATCGGGGCCGATCCCCGCCCCATGCCGCGCTCCGCGTTCCGGCCGGGGCAGCGCGTGCGGGTCGATGCCACCGCCGACGACTTGCTGGAGCAGGACCTGAATCGCTTCGAGCCCCAGGGCGCCGCGGCCCTGGCCGGCCGTGAGGGGGTCGTGGTCGAGCACTCCGGGTGCGCCTCGCTCGGGCTGGTGCTGGTCATGCTGGACGGCGTGCCCTGGGCCTTCATGCCGGCGTACCTCGCACCGGTGTGCCCCACCGAGGGCGACGATGAACTGGCGGCCATGGCAGGGGAGGGCGCCGCCACCGCCTTCGACCCCTACAGCGAGCCGCTGGCGCTGGGCGACACGGTGCAGGGCACGGACGGACGCATCGGCCGCGTGACGCTCATCGAGCCGCAGCGCCTGGGCGTGGCGTTCGAGCGCGGCGGCGGCTGGTGCGGCGACATGGGCTGTCGCGGCTCGCTGCGGCTGCTTGCCAAGGCCCCGCCGATGCCTGCGACCTGGGGCCGTACGGACGGCTGCCCGTTCTGAAGCTGAGGGCTGCGCCATGCTCACTGAAGCCCAGAAGGCGCTGCGCCGCACCGGCGTGGGCGCTTCCGAGTGTGCCGCGGCCCTGGGACTGAGCCCGTATCAGACCCGGTTCGAGCTCTACCAGGTCAAGCGCGGCGAGGCCTCGGAAAGTTCGGACAACCTGGCGATGCGCTTCGGCTTGGCCGTCGAGCCGTTCATCCTCTCCGAGTTCCAGCGCGCGCACCCGGACGATCTGCTGGTCGTTGCGCCGGACACCATGCGGCGCGGGCGCCTGTTCGCGCACTTGGATGCGTGGCTCCCCGGCGTCCTCAACGTCCAGGCCAAGACCGCGCGCACGCGCCAGGGGTGGGGCGAGTCCGGCTCGCCCGACATACCGCAGCACTACCTGCTACAAGTGCAGCACGAGATGCTGCTGGCCGGCGTCGATGTGTCGTTCGTGCCCGTGCTCTTCGGCGGCGCCGACTACGACGAGTTCGTGGTCGAGGCCGACCGCGAGTTGCAGTAGCTGATCGAGGACGGCATTGCGGAGTTCTGGGCCCTGGTGGAGCGCGGTGAGCCGCCCGAGCCGGAGACAGTGGCCGACATGCTCGCCCGCTTTGGCAACGCCAGTCGATCAGGGCAAGCCGTGGCCGACGCCGACGCGCTGCGCGCGGTGCACGAGTTGCGCGCCCTCCGGGCGCAGCGCGAGCAGCTGGACGCAGCCGAGGCGGCACTGAAGGCGCGGCTCATGGGGGCGCTGGGCGAGGCCGACACGCTGGTGGACGCCAGCGGCCACGCCCTCGCCACATGGCGGGCCGTCAAGCCCGCCCGGCGCTTCGACGCGGCCGCCTTCGAGGCTGCGCACCCGGCGCTTTACCGGGAGTTCCTGCGCACCGGCGAATCTGGACGGCAGTTCCGGCTCAAGGACGACAAGTGAGCTTTTTTGGGAATTGGCAGCGCTCGCAGCGCCGGCCTCCCTGTCCCCCTTCACAGGAGCAAGCCATGAGCGACATTGAAGTGGTCCAGAACCCGTTCGACACCGCGCCGGGCACGTCACGCGGCGCTGCCGAGGGCGCCGGCGCCCGGGCCATGCAAGCGCGCGAGAGCGCCGAGGTCATGACGCAGGCGATGGTGGCCAGGCGGTTTCCGCGCGACGTGATCAACGCGTGCGACCGCATCCGCAACGCCTTCACGCGGCAGACCCTGGCTGAAAAGGCACAGTACCAGTACAGCCGTGGCGGCACCGACGTGGTGGGCCCGAGCATCCGCGCGGCCGAGGCCATGGCGCAGTGCTGGCGCCATCTGTCCAGCGGCTGGCGCGAGATCGGCCGCTACGTCGGGTCCGACGGCGTGGGCGTGTCCGAGGTCGAGGCTTTTTGCATCGACCACGAGGCCAACAACCGCGAGGTCATCCAGTTCTTCGTGCGCCACTGGCGCGACACGAAGCAGGGCGGCTACCGGCTCAAGGACGAGCGCGACATCTACGAGCTCTGCGCCAACCAGGCCGCGCGCCGCAAGCGCGCCTGCATCCTGGCGCAGATCCCGGGCGACGTGACTGAGATGTCCATGGAGCAGGCCAGCGCCACGCTGCGCGCCAAGGCCGACACGTCCCCCGAGGGCATCAAGCGGCTGCTCGACACCTTCGCTGTGGAGTTCGGTGTGACCAAGGAGCAGATCGAGCGCCGCATCCAGCGCCGCATCGAGTCCATCCAGCCAGCGCAGGTGGTGGGCCTGAAGCGGGTCTATGTCAGCCTGCGCGACGAAATGAGCACGGTGGCCGACTGGTTTGAACCGGTCGAAGTGCCGCCGGCGGTCAACGACGCGCAGGGCGAGGGCGCTGGTGCTGGCGCTGCTGCCCCGGCTGCGAGCGCCACCGACCGGGCCAAGGCTGCGCTGCGCGAGCGCGCCAGGCCGCCGGCTGCGGCTGCAGTCACGGCAACCGGCGGCCAGGACACCGCGTCTGCCGCGCCGGTGCACGCACCGCCCATGCCGATGGCACCGACGCCGCAGGGACTCCGTTTCGATGCCGACGCCTTCGCCGAGCAGATGCAGCGCGCGGCCGACCGCGGCGATGACGAAACGCTCGACGCCCTGGGCGAGCAGTTGCGCGACGTGCTGGACGATGACCTTCGCGCCACGCTCACCGACATGCACGCGCGGCTGCGCGCGGGTCTGGACCAGCCCCAGCACCAGCAACCCGGTACGGCGCCGGCGCCGGCACCGCAACCGCGTCGGCGCACCGCGCCCTGACTACGACGGCCACCAGGTCAAACAGGTTTTCAGGGCGACACCAGCGGCGGTGGGGCGCTTCTCCCCCCTCCCACTTCCCACCCCGCGCAGCACGCGCTGCCGCCCCTTCCTTTTCCAGGACACCGACCAGGGAAGTGCAACACCCATGTGTCCGAAGCCGGATACCGACCAGCGCCGTGGCCGGCTGGCTGCCTAAGCCTCGTCTAATTCTTCGCCACCACCATGGCTTCGACGGTGCTTGGGGCATGCAGCTGCAGCGCCCCTGGCTTTACCGGGTGAATCGTGGAGTGGGCTGACCGCTTGTTTGCCTCAGATTCCTTTTCCCATCCCGCGCAACTTCGGCTGCCACCCGTCTTGTTCTTCCGACTTGCATGCGATGCGGTGAACCGCTGGCACCTGGGCATTCCAAGGTCGGCTGCCGCTGCGTCGGACCGCAAGCCGGATTTGCTGGACACCCTGACGTGAACTGAGATCCCGCGCCGCGCCAGCAGCGCCGTGTTGGGTTGTCACGCAGGGTGACCCCGTCCTGCACCCCGCAGCCCAAGCCTCAAACGTCGCATTGAACAACCATCCCTCACCGAACCTGGCCGACGGATCGCCTGCTGAAGGCGACAAGTCGCTCCATGACACCCATCTGCGCGCGCGTGGCACCGCTGCACTGCAGGCGACGTCCACGGGCTTGGCGCGGCCGGTGCAGCAGCTTCTGCAGCGCTGGCAGGCGCTGCAGCGGGACGTGTGCCTTGCCCGGCACGCCAGCGAGCCGCAGCGCATCCACCACTACGTGCTCGGCGGTGCCAAGCTTGCGCGGCTGGGCGTGTTCGACGAGGTGGGCGTGCTGCGGCACATGACCAGGACGCTGCTGCACACCGCGCGTGATCCGGGGCTGCCGCTGTCGTGGTGCAGGGCCTGCCTGGAGCAGCTTGCGGCCGCACTGGGCGAGTTGCGGTGCCTGCTCGGGCCTCGAGGCGCTTCGGCCGCAGCTGCCATCGAGCAGGCTGTGCGGCGCGGCAATCTGGGCTGGGTTGCACCTTGCTGAAAGCAGCTGCTCTCGACACGACGTACGCCGGTTGCCCGCAGGCAGGCCGGACATGGCGTGCACCGCGTCGTCCAATGTCTGGCGCCCGCAGCACGGGCGGTGACCGAGCCGTCCCAGGAGCTAAGGACGCTCTGCTTTACTCGCTTTTGACCGTGGTAGGTGGGGCGTCCTGGGCTCAGCAGCGGTTCGGCCGAGCAGCGTGGCGTTGGTCTCGCTGTCCAAGGCAGTTGCGCGGCAGGTTTTCAAGCCCT
>NZ_VIDQ01000132.1 GCF_009760915.1 Azohydromonas aeria | reverse complement strand
CGCGGTTGGCGCCGCGGGCGCGGGCGCAGGCGCGGCGCCGCCCGGGGCCGTGCCGGCAGCGGGCGCGGCCTGCGCGTTGAGCTGCTGCAGCACCTTGTCGCGCGGGCCGAAGGCCGCGGCCTGGCCGTCGCGCAGCAGCAGCAGCTTGTCGGTCAGGCGCAGCAGCGAGGTGCGGTGCGCCACCACCACCACCGTGGCGCCGCGCGCCTTGCACCCGGCCAGCGCCGCGGCCAGCGCGCTCTCGCCGGCGTCGTCGAGGTTGGCGTTGGGCTCGTCGAGGACGAGCAGCTGCGGATTGCCGTAGAGCGCGCGCGCCAGGCCCACGCGCTGGCGCTGCCCGCCCGAGAGCGTGGCCCCGCCCGGGCCCACCGGCGTGTCGTAGCCCTGGGGCAGGCGCAGCACCAGCTCGTGGATGCCCGCGGCCTGCGCCGCGGCCACCACCGCGGCGGCATCGGGCTCGGCCAGCCGCGCGATGTTCTCGGCCACCGTGCCCTCGAACAGCTCCACGTCCTGCGGCAGGAAGCCGATGTGCGGCGCGAGCTGCTCGCGCGGCCAGCTCGCCAGGTCGGCGCCGTCCAGCCGCACCTTGCCCGCCTGCGGCGTCCACACCCCGGCCAGCACCCGCGCCGCGGTGGACTTGCCCGCCCCGCTGGGGCCGATGATGCACAGCAGCTCGCCGGGCTCGGCGCTGAAGCTGAGCTGGCGCAGCAGCGCCTGCTGCGAGCCCGGCGCGGCCACGCTCACCCCTTCGACCGACATCCGCCCCGCCGGCGCGGGCAGCGCCATGCGCTCGGGCGCCGGCGGCGCCACCGCCAGCAGCGCCTCCAGGCGCTGCTGCGCGTCGCGCGCGGCAGCGATCTGGCGCCACGCGCCGATGAGCATTTCCAGCGGCGACAGCGCGCGGCCCAGCAGGATGGACGCCGCGATCATCATGCCGCCCGACATGCGCCCTTCGAGCACCAGCAGCGCGCCCAGGCCCAGGCTCAGCGACTGGGCCAGGATGCGCACGAACTTCGTCACCGCGCCGATGCGCGCCGCCGCCACGCTGGTGCCGGCCTGCAGGTCCAGCGCCTGGTCCGACAGCTGCTGCCAGCGCCGCTGCACCGCGGGCAGCATGCCCATGGCCTGGATCACTTCCGCGTTGCGGAAGCTGTTGTTCATGTAGCTGGAGGCACGGGCGTTGAGCCGGTTGGCCTCCTGCAGCGGCGCGTGGGTGCGGCGCTCGCTCCACCACAGCAGCAGCAGCAGCACGACGCACGCGCCCACCAGGAACACGCCCAGCCAGACGTCGATCATGAAGCCCGCGGCCATGAACACCAGCGCGAAGGGCCCGTCGAAGAGCAGGATCAGCCCCGTGCCCGAGACGAACTGGCGCACCGTGGTCAGGTCGTTCATCGCCAGGCTCGGGTTGCCCCCGCGCGAGCGCGAGGCGTCGCTGAAGGCGGCCTCGAACACCCGCGGCGAGAGCTTGAGGTCGATGGCGTGGCTGACCTGCTGCAGCACCGCCGAGCGCACGTACTCCAGCGCCGCGTACATCGCGTACAGCCCCGCGGCCAGCAGCGTGAGCATCAGCAGCGTCATCTCGTTGCGGCTGCCCAGCACGCGGTCGTAGACCTGCATCATGTAGATCGAGGGCACCAGCAGCAGCAGGCTCAGCACGAAGCTGAAGACCCCCGTGGCCAGCATGCTGCCGCGCAGGCTGCGCAGCACCTGCGTGAGCTCGCTGCCGGCGGCCGGCGCGGCGGCGCCGGCCGCGGGAGAAGGGGGAGAGGGTCGGGTCATGGGGTGCTCTTCAGTTCAGGCCCAGCAGCTGCAGGGCGCGCGGCAGCACGTGGCGGTGAAAGTCGATGCGCCCGGCCACACTGTGCCGGGCCTGCTCGCGCAGCGCGCGGGTGTCCTCGCGCAACAGGCGTGAGATGTTCTCCAGCAGCGCGCCGCGGTCGAAGAAGTCGAAGAGCCGGCCATTGACGCCGTCCTCGATGAACTCCTGCACCGGCGCCGTGGCCGAGCCCAGCACCGCGCAGCCGCAGGCCATGGCTTCGAGCATCGACCACGACAGCACGAACGGGTACGTCAGGTAGCAGTGCACGCTGGAGACCTGCAGCAGCTTCACGTACTCGCCATAGGGCAGCGGCCCGGTGAAGTGCACGCGCGCCGGGTCAGGGCGGCCGGTCTCGGCCAGCAGCCAGTCCAGGTGCGTGGCATGCGGCTTCGGCGGCGGGCCGCCGTAGCTCACGCCGGTGGCCCCGGCGATCACGACCTGCAGCTCCGGCTCGCGCCGCAGCAGCTCGGGCAGCGCGCGCATGAGCACGTGGAAGCCGCGGTAGGGCTCCAGGTTGCGCCCGACGTAGGTCAGCACGCGGTCCCCGCGCGTGAGCACGCGCCCGCCCGGGAGCTGGAAGCGCGCGTGCGGGTCGGGCTGCAGCCGGCGCAGGTCCACGCCCTCGTGCAGCACCTCGATGAGGCCGTGAAAGCGCGCCGGGTAGCGCGAGCGCTGCCACTGCGTGGGGCTCAGGCCCTGGTCGCAGAAGGCCAGCGCCTGCAGCTGGGTGTTGTTCTTGATGCGCAGGCGCAGCCGGTCGTCGTCGGTGATCGGGAACTCGGGGTCGAAGCCCGCGTCGGCGCCCTCGCCCGCGTAGAAGAACTCGAACAGGTTGATCAGCCGCGCCTGCGGGAACACGTCCTTGACGAACAGGCTCTCGCCCCAGCCCGGGTGCGCCAGCACCACGTCGGGCGTGAAGCCCTCGCGCTTGAGCCCGAACAGCGCGCGCGCCACGTCCTGCCCGCGGCGCAGCGCGCGCTCGTGGTCGCGCAGGTAATGGTGGGTGTGGCGCCCGTCCTCGGCCGCAGGTGCGCGCTCGGCGTAGCCCAGCACCTTCAGGCCCGGCGCGAAGGCGCGGCCCCGGATCTGGCTGGCCGCGCCCAGCGCCACCACCTCGCAATCGGCGCGCGCCGCAAGCGCCGCTCCCAACAGCTTGAACTGGCCGGGAAAGTTCTGATGGATGAGCAGGATGCGCATGGAACCGGAAAAGCGGCCGCGGCGCCGCGCGGCCCTGGGGCCATGCGCCGGGTAGGCGCTGCCGTGGTGCCGGCACGCGCGGGAAGGCCGGAAAAGGTCGTCGTGTCGTGGTGGCGGGGGGCTGCCGAACGCCCCTCCCGGAAATCAGGGATTGCCCTGGGCGCGCGCAGTGTAGTCGCCGCTTGTTTCATCCGGCTTGCAGCGCCGCGGCAGCCGGCGCCGCAAACGGCGCCGTAGTTCACGCTCGCCCTGCCGGCCATGCGGCAGGGCCGGCGTCAGAACGTGCCCGGATAGGCCCCGCCGTCGAGCAGCAGGTTCTGCCCCGTGATGAAGCCCGCGTGCGCGCTGCACAGGAAGGCGCAGGCGGCGCCGAACTCCTCGGCCGTGCCGAAGCGCCCGGCCGGGTTCTGGCGCCGGCGCTCCTCGGCCACGTCCTCGATGCCGCGGCCCGACTTCTGCGCGGCGCCGGCCATCGTGACGCGCAGCCGCTCGGTGTCGAAGGGCCCGGGCAGCAGGTTGTTGATCGTCACGCCGCGGCCCACGGTCTTGCGCGCCAGTCCGGCCACGAAGCCGGTGAGCCCGCTGCGCGCGCCGTTGGACAGGCCCAGGATGTCGATGGGCGCCTTCACGGCCGCGGAGGTGATGTTGACCACACGGCCCCAGCCGCGCGCCATCATCGGGTCCACCACCGCCTTCATCAGCTCGATGGGCGTGAGCATGTTGGCGTCCAGGGCGCGGATCCAGGCGTCGCGGTCCCAGTCGCGGAAGTCGCCCGGCGGCGGCCCGCCGGCGTTGTTGACCAGGATGTCCACCTGCGGACACGCCGCCAGCGCCGCGGCGCGGCCTTCGGGCGTGGCGATGTCCCCGGCCACCGTGCGCACCTGCGCGCCGGTGCCCAGCGCGCGCAGCTCCGCGGCGGTGGCCTCCAGCGCCTCGGCGCCGCGCGCCGTGATCACCACGTGCACGCCTTCGCGCACGAGCGCCTGCGCGCAGCCCTTGCCCAGGCCCTTGCTGGCCGCGCACACCAGCGCCCAGCGGCCTTGAATTCCCATATCCATGCGTCTATCTCCAACGGTTGAGCAGCGCCACCCCGGCCAGTACCAGCGCCGTGCCCGCGACCAGCCCTGCCGAAAAGGGCTCGTCGAGCAACAGCACGCCCAGCGCGATCGTGGTCAGCGGCCCGATCATCCCCGCCTGCGCCGTGGCCGCGGGGCCGATGCGCTCGATGGCCATCATCAGCATGAGCACCGGCGCGAAGGTGCACAGCAGCGCGTTGATCAGCGACAGCCCCAGCACCTCCGCCGGAATGGCCAGCAGCGCCTGGGGCGGGCGCAGCACGAAGAACTGCGCGATGCACAGCACGCAGGCCACGCTGGTGGCCAGCCCGGTCAGGCGCATCGCGCCCAGGCGGCGCACCTCCTCGCCCGCGTACACCAGGTACAGCGCATAGCTCACCGCGCTGCCCAGCACCAGCAGCGTGCCCAGCAGCACCTGCGGCCCGGCCAGCGACGCCTCCTGGCCGAAGGCCAGCACCACCCCGGCATAGCTCACCGCCATGGCCGTGAACTGGCGCCAGCTCGCGCGCCGGCCGAACAGGAACCAGCCCAGCAGCAGCACCAGCGTCGGGTTGAGGTAGAGCACCAGCCGCTCCAGCCCGGCGCTGATGTACTGCAGGCCCTGGAAGTCGAGGAAGCTGGCGAGGTAGTAGCCGCTGAAGCCCAGCAGCGTCACGGCGCCCCAGTCGCGCGGGCGCAGGGCGCGCTGCCCGCGCCCGGCCCACCAGGCCAGCAGCAGGAACAGCGGCAGCGCGAAGGCCATGCGCAGCATGATCACCGTCACGGCGTCCACGCCATGGCGGTAGGCGAGCTTGACGATGATCGCCTTGCCCGACAGCGTCGCGGCGCCGACGGCCGCCAGCAGCAGCCCGGGCCAGGCGCGCTGCGTCTCGGCGCTCAGGGAGGAGGAAAACATCGGCCAGGGAGCCGCCTGAGCGGCTGCAGATCGTCGCGGCTGGGCGTCCCGGGCGGGGTACTGCGGGGTCCGGGCCGGCTGCATTCCGGGGTGGCGCGCCGCGCCGCGGCGCGTGGGCCTCACCGCGCGGCGGCCGCCGCCCGGATCAGGCGTGCTTGCGTCCCGCCTTGCGCGCTGACTTGAGCACCGCGTGCTTCTGCGCGCCAGGCTTGCGGGCCTGGGCCTCCTTGCCCGCCGCCGCCTTGGCCAGCACCGGCTTGCGGGCCTTGGCGGCCGCCTTGGCGCCGGCCTGGGCGCTCACGGTCTTGGCCTTGACCTTGGCCTGGGGAGCATGGTGGCCGGTGGCGGCCTGGGCGCCGGCGGACAGCAGCACGGCAGCGGCCAAGGCAATGATCTTCTTCATGAATTCTCCGGATGAGAAAACCGCAAGGCTCAGCGCATGAGCCCGCTGCGCAGCGTAACCGATTGCATCAGCGGCCCGCGCCGGCGTTGGCCGGCCGCAACGCGGCGGCAGTGCGGTATTCAACACAAGCACGGTTTGCCTGTGCCGCGCCGGCGCCGTTCACAGCCCCGACTGCTGTATCAGCACCGACAGCGCGGACTCGACCCAGATCCGGCCCAGGCTCTCGCGCCGGCCCTGGAAGTGCACCTGCACCGCCTGCACGGCCTGCACCGGCGCGGCATCGGCGCCGTCGAGCGAGCCCTCCACCTGCACGCGGAACCACGCCCCGGCCGGCTTGAGCTCGCGCCGCGGCACGGTGGGGTTCAGCGCGATGGCGCCGCCATGATCCTGGGCCAGCAGCAGGTGCGGCAGCCGCGTCACCGGGCTGTCGTCGATGCCGGCGACCCGGCCGGCGAGCTTCCTGAAGCGCCCCTGCGCGATCACGACCGCCGGCGCGCCCAGGGCCAGGCGCAGCCGGTCGCGCTCGGACACCAGCGCCTCCACGCGCCAGCGCCGCCCGTCCACCACCAGCGCCAGCGGCCGTGCCGCGCCCACCCAGGCCCCGGGCCGCAGCGCCGGGTCCAGGTCGCGCACCTGGCCTGCCTCCAGCGGCAGCAGCCGCAGCCGCTGCAGCTCGGCCTCGTGCGCGCGGCGCTGCGCGTCCCAGCGCGTGGCCTGCTGCTCGGCCACGGCCTCCTGCGCCGCGCCGTCGCGCTCCATGCCCAGCGCGCCGCGCGCGGCGCGCCCGTAGGCCGCGGACAGCGCGCGCGCCTTGTCGCGCTCCTGCTGCTGCGCCGGGGCGGTGAGCTCGGCCAGCAGCGTGCCGGCGTCCACGGCGGCGCCCTCGGCCATGGCCATGTGCTCCAGCCGTGCCGCATAGGGCGCGAACACCGGCTGCTCGACGGCCGCGCGCAGCACCCCCGGCGCCGCGATGCCGCCCCACCACGGCGGCAGCAGCACCAGCAGCGCCGCCCCCAGCAGTGCCAGCGCCGCCACCCGGCGCCGCGGCGCCACCTCGGCGCGACGCCGCCACCACACGCGCAGCTCGGCCCACAGGGGTCGGATCACGAACACCATGATCTCCACGAAGAACAGGAACACGCCCAGCGCCTTGAAGAAGGCGTGGTAGACGACGAGGGCGATGCCCACGAACAGCACCAGCCGGTACAGCCAGGTGGCGAAGGCAAAGGCGGTGAGCGCGCGCCGCCACGCCGGCGCCAGCACCTCCGGCACCGGGTCGTCGAAGCCCGCGATGGCCTTGCGCAGCGCGTGGCGGCCGAGCCGGCCGGCGCGCTCGTGCAGCCCGGGCAGGTCCAGCGCGTCGGCCAGGATGTAGTAGCCGTCGAAGCGCATGAACGGGCTGGCGTTAACGGCCAGCGTCAGCACCCACGCCGTGGTCGCCAGGAAGAACAGCGCGTTGCGCAGGCCGCCGTCGGGCACGAAGCTCCAGGCCAGCGTGCACCAGGCCGCCAGCGCCAGCTCCGCGCCGATGCCGGCCGAGGCGATGGCCAGCCGCCGCCGCGGCGAGCGCATCCAGCTCTCGCCGGTGTCGGTGTAGGGCATGGGCCACATCACCAGCAGCGCCACGCCCATGTGGCCCACGCGCACGCCCAGCCGCGTGGCCACCAGCGCGTGGCCCAGCTCGTGCAGCAGCTTGGACACGAACAGCGCGCCGGCGAAGCCCAGCACCCCGTCCCAGCTCAGGGCGCCGCGCAGGTTGGCCTCGACCGCGTCGAGCTGGCGCAGCGCCAGCAGCACGCCCGCCAGCGCCGCCAGCGCCGTCAGGCCCAGGAAGCGCCGCGTGAACAGCCACCCCGTCCAGGGCAGCAGCGCCTGCAGCAGCCGCGCCGGGCGCAGCAGCGGGATGCGCACGAACAGGTAGTTCTGCAGCAGCCAGCGCCACGCCGGCAGCGGCGCGCGCGCGCGGCCGCGCTGCAGCAGCTGGTGCGTGGCCAGGAAGCCGGCGAAGTCGCGCACGTCCTCGGGCGTCGGCGCCAGCGTGGTGTGCCGCTCGATGTCCCGGGCGATGGCCTCGGCGCTGCCCAGGTGCCAGCGGCGCAGCATCTCGAACTCCAGCCAGCCGATGCGGAAGAACAGGTTGCGCACCGGATCGCCCACGTGCCAGGCCGGCGAGCCGTCGCGGTTGCGCCCGCCGTCGTGCAGCTGCAGCTCCTCGCGCAGCGCCGGCCAGGGTGGGGGCGCGGCGGCGGAGGGCGTCAGCATCCGCACCACTCCCGCGCCGCGGCCAGCGGCCGGCGCAGCACCAGGTAGCCCAGCACGGTCCAGTCGCCCGAGATCCGCGCCGTGCCGCGCAGCCCGATGCGCGCCTCGTGCCCGGGCTGCTCCAGGGTGCCGCGCAGCACGTAGCTGGCCACGCCGTTGGGCGCTTCCACCGCCTGGTAGCCGGCGGCGTCCAGCCGCGCCGCCAGCGGCGCCAGCGGCGCCGTGCTCAGGAACAGCGTCATGGGCGCACCGGCGCGCAGGTTCACCGCCTCCTGCACCGGCGCCCAGGCCTGCAGGCCCAGCGCGCCGGGGTCGGCCAGCAGCCCCAGGCGTTCGCCGGTCTGCACCGGCCGCCCGGCCCAGTCGTTGGGGTCGGAATAGACGAACACGCCGGCCCCGGGGGCCTTGATGGCGAGCTGGTCCAGCTCGCGCTGCAGCGCCTCGGCATCGACCTCGCGCTCGCGCAGCCGGCCCTCGGCCAGGTGCAGCTCGGCCTTGGCCTGCTGCGAGTCGATGGCGCGCTGCGAGGCCTGCAGCAGCTCCAGCCGCGCCGACGCCAGCGCCGCGCGCGCCACCGCCAGGCGGTTGTGCAGCGTGCTGTCGTCGAGCTCGGCCAGCACCTGGCCGGCGGCCACCGGCGTGTTGGGCGCCACCGCCATGCGCCGGACGACGCCGTCGCGCGGCGCGGCCACGACCTCGCTGCGGTTGGACACGACCTCGGCCGGCACCAGCGCGTACTCGCGCACGGGCGTGAGCAGCAGCAGCAGCGGCAGCAGCGCCAGCGCCCAGCGCAGCCCGCGGCGCGCCCAGGCCTGCGCCAGCAGCGCGCCCAGCGAGCGCCGCCGCTGCGTCAGCGCCCACCAGGCATGGCCGTAGGTGGCGGCCAGCTGCAGCAGCAGGTACTCGGGGGCGGCGGCGTCGAACTCGGCGGGCCAGGCCTCCTCGCGGGCCAGGAACAGCGCCGCGCGCACGCGGCCGTCCGGCCCGGCCAGGCCCAGCACCCAGACGGCTTCGGGCAGCCACTCGCCCCAGGGCTCGGCCAGGGCGGGCGGCAGCAGTGACGGCGCCAGCGCCAGCACGCGCGCGCCGGGGGGCAGCGCCTGGAGCTGCGGCCGCAGGTGCTCGGCCACCGCCGCCAGCCAGCGGGCATAGGGGGCGTCGGCCTCGACGTCGGACAGCCCGGAATGCGCGGCCAGCGCGGCGCGGCGCGGCGGCGCGCCCAGCGCCACCAGCGCGGCCTGGCGGTAGGGCACCAGGGCGCGCGTTTCATTGCAGAAGACGAAACCCAGCTCCGCGGCGGTACCCGCGGCATGGACCTTGGCGACGAGGGCGTGGAAGACGGGATCGATCATGGGATGCGCGGGGGCGACGGCGGGGCCCGCCTTGCGGGCGCGCCAGTGTGCGCACCGGCCGCGCCGGCCGGTGCGCCGAACAGCGCGGCTTTTGCGCCCCGGCGTTGCCGGATGCAACCGCCGCGGCCGCGGCTGCGACTGCGGCGCCTCAGGGCGTCGGGGCCCGGACCTGCCCGCTCATGCCGGGCAGCACCGCGCCGCCACCGTCCACGTCGGCCTCGATCTCGATGGTCTGGCTCACCGCATCGACCCGGCCGGCCATGCGCGTGACCTTCAGCGCCGCGGGCGCACCGGTCTCGTCCACCACCGCGTCGAGCACCTTGCCGACCTTGAGCCACGCCAGCCACTGCGAGGGCACGTTCAGCCGGGCCTTGGGCCGCCCGGCGCTCACCAGCTCGATCACCGGCGCGCCCGGGTTGACGCCCTGCCCCACCTTGACGTGCACGCGCGCCACCTTGCCGTTGAAGGGCGCGACGAAATTGCACTGCGCCAGCTGCGCGTCGGCGATGCGCACCTGGCTCTCGGCCTTGTTGACGTTGGCCGCGGCCAGCTCCACCTCCACCTCGGCGGCCGACTGCAGCCCCTGCAGCTTGAGCTTGGCCTCGTGCTGCACGCGCGCGGCCTCGAGCTCGGCCTGCGCCGCGCCGCGCCGCGCCTGGACTTCGGCGCAGTCGAAGGCGGCCACCACCTGGCCGGCGCGCACGCCGTCGCCCAGGCCCACGGGCAGCCGCGCGATGCGCCCGCTCACCGGCGCCGACAGGATGGTTTCTTGCGCCGCCGCCACCAGGAAGCGCACCGGCGCGGCGCGCGCCGCGGCCGGGTCCGCCGCCGTGGCCGGCAGCGCCGCCACGAGGCCCAGCACGGCCGCGGCCAGGACGGCGCGGGCCAGGACGAGGTACTGCTTCTTCTTCACTTCATGATCCTTGGGTTGCGCAGCCGCGCTCACTGTGCCGCCGCGCCGCCTTCCCGCGCGGCGGGCGCGGGGTCGCTGGAGAGGCGGCGCAGCTCGCCCATCACCGACAGCGCCGCGGCCTCGGCCAGCGCCGTGACGGCGCGCGGCGTGGTCTCCGCCGGCAGCACGCTGGCGTAGCGCTGCTCCAGCAGCTGCCGCCCGCCGGGCTCGGCCAGCACCATGCGCCACTGCGCGCGCCCGCCCGTGGCGGCGCGGCTGAAGGCCAGCGTCAGCTGCAGCGCCTGGGCGTCCGTGCCGATGGCGACGTCGTTGCGCGAGAGCACGCGCTCCACGGCGGCTCGCACCGCGGCGTCGCCCACGGGCGCCGGCACCTCGGCCACGCGCACCGCCACCGCGCGCCGCGGCACCGGCGCGGCCACCGGCTGCACGAAGGCGCTGCCCTCGGTGGCCCGCAGGCTGCGCCCCACCGCGGCGGACAGCGTCGGGAGGTCGGTGCCCGTGACGGTGTCGGGCAGCAGGTCCACGCCGACGGAGTTGAGCACCCGGCCGTAGGCGGCCTGCGTGGCGGCGGTGGCGGTGGCGAGGTAGAAGCGCGAGACCAGCGCGCGCGCGTCGGTGCGCAGCGTCTCCAGCTCGCTCTCCAGCCGGTTGCTGCTGCCCGCGGCGGAGATGCTGGCCAGGCGCTGGTCCACGCGGCTGGCCTCGGCGGCCAGGTCCTCGTCCACCACCGCCAGCCGGTAGCGCTCCACCGACACGCGCAGCTGCGTCAGCACCGCCATGCCCAGCGCCAGGCGCCGCGCGTCGTCGGCCTTGCCGCGCGCCTCGTTGGCGCGCTGCAGGGCCGGCAGCCCGGCCAGGCGCAGCAGGTTCATCGACAGGCTGATGCCGCCCTCGGCCCAGCTGTTGTTGTAGAGGTAGCCGTTGGAGTCCCAGCGCGGGCCGGCGTAGAAGTTCAGGCTCGGGAACAGCGCGGCGATCTGCCGCTTGGCCTCGACCACGCCGATGCGCGCCTTGTAGTCCTCCTCGCGCAGCTCGGGGCGGTTGGTCAGCGCCGCGAGCTCCAGCTTGTCGAGGTCCAGGGGTGCCGCGGTCAGCCGCGCGCCGGGCTCTTCGGCCAGCGTGAAGCCGGTGCCCGGGGGCAGGCTCATCAGCGCGGCGAGCTCGCGCTTGGCGAACTGCATCTCCTGGCGCTTGGCGTTGACGACGGTCATCGCGTCCAGCAGCGCGCGCTGGTAGCCCAGCGCCTGCGACGGCGGCAGCACGCCCGCGCGCTCGGCCTCGCGCGACTTGCGCAGCGCGTCCTGGATGCGCCCGGCCAGCGCGTCGGCCTCGCCCAGCAGCTGCTGCGCGCCCAGCGCGCGCCAGTAGGCCGTGCGCACGTCCTGCACGATGTTCTGCAGGATCTTGCGGCGGCGCTCCTCGGCGATGTTGACGTCGTCGGCGGCCTGCCGGGCGCGGTAGTAGCTCAGGCCGAAGTCCAGCGCGTTCCACGACAGCGTGGCGCGCTCGTAGTGGTGCGAGCGTTCCTCGGAGGTGGACGGGCGCAGGCTGATGACGCGGTCCTCGATGCCGATGCTCGTGCCGCCGGAGTCGTTGTTGCGGTGGTTGTAGCCGGCATCGACCACGAGCTTGGGCAGCAGGTCGAGCTCGGAGACTTCCAGCAGCCCGCGCGACAGCGCGCTCTCCATGAGCTTGAGCCGGTAGTCCAGGTTGTACTTGAGCGCGCGCGCCAGGGCCTCGGAAAAGCCGATGGGCGCCGCCACGGGCTCCTGGCCCTGGACCATGCGCGCCTGGTCGTCGCGCACGCGGCGCGACACCTCGTCGTCGCTGAGCTTCACGGGCGTGACGCTGCAGCCTGCCAGCAGCAGCGCCGCGGCCAGCGCGCTCCAGGCGGGCACGGCTCGGAAAGGCTGGTTCGGGTTCGGTCGTTCAGTCATGGGTCGTTCTTGGTGGTATTCGTTGCTTGCAGCCCGACGGGATGCGTGTCCTCAACTCCGGGCTGCGGGCACCCTGATGCGCGTGGCCATGGGCTCCGCGGCCGGCCCGGGGGCTGCGCCGGCCAGGCCGGCACGCTCGCCGGCCTGCGCGGCCAGCAGCCGGGAAAAGCCCGGCGCGGCGGCGCCGCGCGGCACGGC
>NZ_VIDQ01000131.1 GCF_009760915.1 Azohydromonas aeria | reverse complement strand
AGCGGTATTGGCGAAGTGCTTGCAATGACCATTGCCTACGAAACGGGCAGTATTGAGCGATTTGAAACGCCTGGCGACTTTGCTTCTTATGCTCGCACGGTGGACAGTCGGCGAGAATCGAATGGCAAGAAAAAGGGTTCAGGCAACGCAAAGTGCGGCAACAAGCATTTGGCTTGGGCATTCGTTGAGGCGGCACATTTTGCCATTCGCTACGACGCCACCATCAAGCGCTGGTATCAGAAGAAGTGCGCCAAAACCTTGCCCGTGGTAGCTATCAAGGCAGTGGCGCACAAGCTTGCCAGGGCTTGCTTTCATGTGATGAAGAGTGGCTCCTCATTCGATGCGGGAAAGGCATTTGGATAGCAAGCAACTGATTCAATGGGACAACGGCGGCAGTATTGCCATGGGGTTGGAAGAACCATCAGACCTGATTGCACGCCGCCGTTGATCCCGCCCGATTACAGAGGTTTGCTGCGCCCGCACCGCGAGCCACTTAAGGTTGGATCACTTTTGGGTGAAGCCATGGACCTGTGCGGCTGAAATTTCAGCTGCTTGTTTGGACACGGTGAGGAACAGAAGGTTTTCTGGGGCTGCAAATGCAGCCAGGGGCCTGGCAGCGCGAGTTGCCAAGGTCTTGATCCTGATGGGTGACTGGTGCGCCGCGTGCGCAACCATGAACTGAGAACCAAGTGTGTGGCGAACTTGCTGGGCGGAGATGTTGGTAAAGACGCGCGGGGTGGCGCGGGGATGCGCTCACCCCTATTGACGGAGACGGCTAATGGGTGACCCCATCACGGCTTTAGCCGTCTCTGACAATAGCAGCATCGTTGGAGTCTTGCCTTTTGCCTCGACTGCTTCAGCAAGCCGTTGGGTGAAAACAGGGGAAAAAGGCAAGGCGTGACCTTGAGCATGCTTTAGTCAAGATTCTCCCTCTTGCCAGTTTTCCTGTAGAGCTTGAGTGCCTTTAATACTCCAAGAGAATTGTTTAATTTTGATAGGGAGTCAGCAGCTGCGGCCGACTGTTTGGTGTACATTTCTGCATTAGACTTGATCTCTTTGAGTGCGTCGCGAAGCTCAATGAGTTCTTGCAAGAACTCAAGGTCAACTTCTCCTGAAACGAATCTGTGTCCGCACGAAAGACATAATCTGCCGCGCTGGAAGAAATGAATGTCGGCGTGCTCCGTGTAGTATTTGCGCTGCGCGTAGTCGCTTGTGTCCATGGTGACTTGTGCAGCAGAGATGGCTTTGCAGGTTTTAATTTTCTTGCACCGTGGGCAGTACATATCGGTTCCACCCTTTGATGTTCTCATGGAATGTTTTCTTTGCTTATTAATGGTTCAGGATGACACGTATGCACTATTTTGTTGTTTGAGCAGCGCACCCCGTGCCTGACAAACAAAAAGGCCGGCACCAAGCCGGCCCTTATTCAATTCAGAACGAAGTCCACTCCTCGTTGTCATCCGTCCCCGTCCGGGCAGCGGTATTGGCAGCAGGCGCCGGGGCCGAGTGATCCCGCCTCCCAAACTCCGGCCGCATCACATTCCTCGCCCGATCCGGCCCCCGCCTCTCAGCCCCATCCCAGCCCGCAGTGGCTGGAGTTCCCATGCTCGCCGCCACCGCCCGCGCCGCGGTATTCACGGCGGCCACCGGCCGAATGGCCGCGCCTTCGTGCGCCAGCCGAAACACCGCCACCGCCTGCACCAACTGCTGCGCCTGCGCGCGCAGGCTCTCGGCCGCCGCCGCGCTTTCCTCCACCAGGGCGGCGTTCTGCTGCGTGGCGTGGTCCATGTGCGTCACCGCCTCGCCCACCTGCGCCACGCCCTTGCTCTGCTCGGCGCTGGCCGCGCTGATCTCGCCCATCAGGTCCGAGACGCGCTTCACGGCCGTCACCACCTCTTCCATCGTCTGGCCCGCCTGGTCCACCAGCGACGACCCGTGCTCGACGCGGTCCACGCTGTCGGTGATCAGCGCCTTGATCTCGCGCGCCGCCGTCGCGCTGCGCTGTGCCAGGCTGCGTACCTCGCCCGCCACCACCGCGAAGCCCCGGCCGTGCTCGCCCGCGCGTGCCGCCTCCACCGCGGCGTTGAGCGCCAGGATGTTGGTCTGGAAGGCGATGCTGTCGATCACGCTGATGATGTCGGCGATCTTGTTCGAGCTGCCGGCGATGCCGCGCATGGTCTCCACCACCTGCGCCACCACCGTGCCGCCGCGCACCGCCACGGCCGACGCACCCAGCGCCAGCTGGTTGGCCTGGCCGGCGTTGTCGGCGTTGTGCCGCACCGTCCCGCCCAGCTGCTCCATGGCCGCGGCCGTCTGCTGCAGCGACGAGGCCTGCTGCTCGGTGCGCTGGCTCAGGTCCTGGTTGCCCTGCGCGATCTGCGCGCTGGCCGTGGCCACCCCTTCCGCGTTCTCGCGCACGCGCGCCACGGTGTGGGTCAGCTTGTCCTGCATCGTCGCCAGCGCGCCCAGCAGTTGCGCCGTCTCGTCGCGGCCCTGCGCGCTCACCTCGGCGCCCAGGTCGCCGTCGGCCACGCGCAGCGCCACGTCGCAGGCGCGCTTCAGCGGCCGCGTGATGGAGCGCGTGATGGTCCAGCCCAGCAGCAGCGCCAGCGCCGCCATCACCGCCGTGAAGCCGATGAGCAGGTTGCGCGCGTGCTCGTAGCTGGCCGTGGCCTCTTCGAAGGTGAGCCAGTTGGCGGCGTCCTGCAGCCGGATCGTCTCCTCCACCGCCGCCTGCCAGGCCTGGTTCAGCGCCCGGGCCTCGCCCTGCAGCAGCGCCAGCGCGGGCTCGCGCTGGCCGGCCAGGGCCAGCGCCTGCACTTGGTCGTTGGCGGCGGCGGCGGCCGTGCGGGCCGCGTCGAGCTTGCCCAGCAGCGCCTTGAACTCGTCGCTGGACGGCAGGTCCTTGAGCGCGTCGCGCGAGACGTCGTACACCTGCCGCGCGGTGGCGAGCTCCTCCTGGAGCTTCTGCTGCTGCGCCGCGTCGTCGCCCACCATCACCAGCGTGGGCATGACCCGGCCCACGGTCTGGATCACGTCCTTCAGGCCGTGGCTGTACGCGCCCGCGACGTTGTTCTCCTTGACCACGACCTCCAGGTTGCGCTGGATGCCGGAGAGCTCGTGCAGCGCCAGCCCGGCGCTGGCGAAGCTCATGAGCGTGACCAGCCAGAAAGCCGCGCCCAGGCGCGTCCCGATCTTGAAGTCGGCGAGTTTCATCTTCGTTGTCCTCCCGCGGGTGGCCGCGCACGCGCTGCGGCATGGCCGTGCCGCGGCTTGTCCCGGGACGCACTGTGCAGGAGGGCGCCCGTGCTTGATCTGTGCCAAGTCAAGCCGTGACAAAGTGATTCGGCGGCGCCGTCGTGCCGGCAGCCACCCGGGCATCCCCCGGGCCCCATTCACGGAGGGGAAGCCTTTCATCCGCATCGGACCGATGCTCGTCAGACCCGATACGTCTCGATTCAAAACGGGCTCGGCCGTGGCCGCCTGCCTCTCGACCCCGGCATGGTGCAGCGCGCAAACTGGCCACCATGTTGCAGTGCGCAAGACTGCCGTCGAGGCCGATCCCGGGCCTGGCACCGGCCGCCGTCCGGAGGCCGGCTTGCTGAGCGTCGCCATGCTGGTCGAGGCCGGCATCGCGCCCCGGGTGGCCGAGAACTACGCGCAGCCGCTGGCCGCGGCCTGCGAGCGCTTCGACATCCGCACCCCCGCGCGCGTGGCGGCCTTCGTCTCGCAATGCGCCTTCGAGAGCCGGGGCTTCGTGGCGCTGGAGGAGGGCATGCTGCACCGCACGCCCGAGCGCATCTGCGCCATGTGGCCCGAGTGCGTGCGCGACCTGTCCGAGGCGGAGAGCCTGGTGGGCGCGCCGCAGCGGCTGGCCAACCACGTGCACGCCGGCCGCCACGGCAACGGCGACGCCGCCAGCGGCGACGGCTGGCGCTACCGCGGCCGCGGCCTGATCCGGCTGCTCGGCCGCGCCGTCTACCGCGAGGCCGGCGCGGCGCTGGAGCGCCCCTACGAGGCCAGCCCCGAGCTGGTGGCGCGGCCGCAGGACGCCTGCCTGGCCTCGGCCTGGTACTGGCGCCAGCGCGGCTTCAACGAGCTGGCCGACCGGCTGCAGTTCGACGCCATCACCCGCTTCATTCACGAGCAGGTCTCGCCCATGGGCGGGCTCTACGAGCGCCGCGCGCTGTTCCGCGGCGCGCTGGCGGCGCTCGACGACGTGCGCTGTTGAACCGGCTCAGCCCGGCTGCGAGGCCTCGGCCACGGCGGCCTGGGCCTGGGCCGCCTGGGCCGGCGCCGGCGGCAGGAGCAGCTCGCAGCTGACCTCGGTGCCGCGCCCCGGCTCGCTGTCCACGGCGACGGAGCCGCCGTGCAGCAGCGCCAGGCGCCGCACGATCGACAGTCCCAGCCCCAGGCCCTGGCCCGGGCCCGCCGCGCCGTCCCCGGCGTGCCGGAACACGCCGCCCGGCGGCGGCGCCAGCGGCTCGAACAGCCGCGCGCGCTGCTCGGCCGTCATGCCCGTGCCGGTGTCGCTCACCGCCACGCGCCAGCGCTGCGTGTCCAGCGGCGCGATGCTCAGCGCCACGCGCCCGGCCGCCGTGAAGCGCAGCGCGTTGGACAGCAGGTTGTTGATGATCTGCGCCAGCCGCAGCGGGTCGCCCAGCACCAGCGTCGTGTGCGCGGCGCTGCCCATGTAGAGCTCCAGCGCCACGCCGCGCGCGCGGGCGGGCTCCTCGAACAGCGCCAGGCAGTCCTGCGCCACCGGCGCGATGGCGAAGGGCACGCGCGCCAGGTCCAGGTGCCCGGTCTCCAGCCGCGAGTAGTCCAGCAGATCGTCCACCAGCGCCAGCAGCAGCTCTGCGGAGCGCTCCATGGTGCGCAGCTCCTGCCGCTGCCCCTCGGCGTCGAGCGCCGGCGCCTGCTGCAGCAGCCGGCGCGTGCGCGCCAGCAGCCCGTCGAGCGGGGTGCGGATCTCATGGCTGATGCCCGCGAGGAAGGCGGCCTGCTGGTCGTGCTCCGCGGCCAGGCGCTCGATGGCACGGCGCCGGCGCCGCAGCGCCGTGAAGCTCCACAGCGCCAGGGCGGCCAGCACCGCGTCCAGCACCAGCGTGCCCAGTCCCACGAACCAGGCCGTGCGGCGCCACTCGCGCAGCATCAGCTCCTCCGTGGCGATCGCCACCACCGCCAGCGGCAGCCCCTCCACGGCGCGCGCCGCCACCAGGCGGCTGTCGGAGACGGACGGGTTCGACGGGCGCGGCGCGCGCGTGAAGAGCAGGGCGCCGTGCTCGCCCCGGGCCTGCGCCTCGCGCAGCGCGCGCAGCCCCGGCGCGTCGTGGTAGGAGCGGGTCATCACGCCCAGGCGCTGCGGATGGCGCGCCAGCGGCGTGCCGTCGCTGCGCAGCAGCTGGATCGCGGTGTGGGCGTCGTCGAGGTTGACGGAGCGGTAGAAGCGCTCGAAGTACGCCACCTCGATGCCCGTGATTACCAGGCCGAGCGCGTGCCCGGAGCGCGCGCGGATCTTGCGCGCCAGGAAGAAGGTCCAGCGCCCGGTGTCGCGGCTGAGCACCGGCGCCGACAGGAACGACTGCAGCTCCGGCTGCGCCAGGTGCGCCTTGAAATAGTCGCGGTCGTGCACGTTGACGTGCGGCGGCGGGAAGGCCTGGCTGTTGACCAGCACCTGGCCGTGCAGGTCGATGATGGCGATGTCGCGCGCCACGCCGGAAGACTCCAGGCGCCGCGTCTCCAGGAAGTCGAACATGCGCCGCGACGCCGCCACCTCGCGCAGCCGCTCCTCGCTCTCGCCGGCCTCGTCCTGCACGCGCTCCACGACGCGGGTGAGCACCGCGTCGGCGGTGTGCGCCACCTGCCCGGCATGCTCCGCCACGGTGCCGGCGAAGTTGCCCATGTACAGCTGCCAGGTCTGCAGCGTGTCGGCGCGCTGGCGCCACAGCATCAGCGTGCTGGCCGCGCTCAGCGCCAGCACCACCAGCACCGCGGCGCCCAGCACCAGCCACTCGCGCAGCCGGTCGGGCTGGCGCGAGGCGAGGGCGGAAGCGGCGGGATCGGGCATGGGCGGTGGGCCGCGACGACACAGGCGGGCGGCCGGCGTGCCGGGAAGCGGGGCATCATGGCGCCCGGGTAAACACTTAGCCTTGCCTTTCGGCAAGTCCAGGCCATCGATGGATAAGGAGAAACCCTGATGTTGAAGCCGAGCCTGATCACGCTGGCGCTGCTGCTGCCGGCCTGCATGGCGGCGCGGGCCAGCAACTGCGAGCCGATCCAGGCCGAGATCGAGGCCAAGTTCCGCGCCGGCGGCGTCGAGCGCTTCACGCTGTCCACGGTCGATGCCGAGGCCGAGGTGCCCGGCCGCGTGGTCGGGCGCTGCGACCAGGGGCGCAGGAAGATCGTCTACCTGCCCGGCACCGACGCGCCGGGCGCCGCCACCGCGCCGGCCGCGCCGCGGGCCACCGCCCCGGCGCCGCGCCGGCGCGAGGTCATCACCGAGTGCCGCGACGGTTCGATCGTGGTCAACGGCGAGTGCCCGCGTCAGGCCGATCCGGCGTTCCAGCGCTGAAACCCCACCCCGCGCGCAGCGGCCGCCCGCGTGCGAAGCTGGTTTTCATGAAGAGCACGACCTTGCTGCCCGGCCGCCGCCACGTCCTGAGCAGCCTGGCCGGCCTGGCCGGCGCGGGCCTGGGGCTGGCCGCGCCCGGCGCCGGCGCCCAGCCGTCGGCCACGCCACCGGCGCCCTCCACGACGCCCACGCGCACCATCCCCTCCAGCCGCGAGCGGCTGCCCGTGGTCGGGCTGGGCACCTGGATCACCTTCAACGTCGGCCGCGACACCGAGCTGCGCGAGGAGTGCACGCGCGTGGTCGAGGCCTTCTTCGCCGGCGGCGGGCGGCTCATCGACTCCTCGCCGATGTACGGCTCCTCGCAGGAGGTGGTGGGCCAGGCGCTGCGCACCCTCAGCGCCCGCGACCGCGTCTTCGCCGCCGACAAGGTCTGGATCGGCAACGGCCGCGAGGGCCCGGCGCAGATCGAGGCCTCGCGCAACTACTGGGGCCTGCCGCGCTTCGACCTGCTGCAGGTGCACAACCTGCTGGCCTGGGAGGAGCACCTGCCCACGCTGCAGCGCATGAAGGCCGCGGGGCGGCTGCGCTACGTGGGCATCACCACCAGCGAGGGCCGCCGCCACGCCGAGCTGGAGCGCGTGATGGCCAGCAAGCCGCTGGACTTCGTGCAGCTGACCTACAACCCCGTGGACCGTGAGGCCGAGCAGCGGCTGCTGCCGCTGGCGGCCGAGCGCGGCATCGCCGTCATCGTCAACCGCCCCTTTCGCCAGGGCGATCTCACGCGGCGCCTGGCGCGCCGGCCGCTGCCCGACTGGGCCGGCGCGGAACTCGGCGCCACCAGCTGGGCGCAGCTGATCCTGAAGTTCATCGTCTCGCACCCGGCCGTGACCTGCGTGATCCCGGCCACCACCCGCGTGGCGCACGTGCGCGAGAACCTGGCTGCCGCCGGCGGACGGCTGCCCGACGCGGCGCAGCGCCGGCGCATCACCGCCGAGCTGGAGGCGGCGCTGTGATGCCGGAGTGGTGGAGCTACGTCCCGGCCGACTTCCAGCTGTTCTCGGTGCGCGTCTTCGCGCGGCTGGTCGAGGCCCACAACCGCGCGCTGTGGCCGGCGCAGTGGCTCATGCTCGGCTGCGGCGCGGTGGCGCTGGCCGCGCTGCTGCTGCGCCGGCGCGGCGCGCCGCGGCTGCTGGCGGCGCTGGCCGCGCTGTGGTGCATCACGCTGGCCTGGGATTTCCTGCTGCTGCGCTACGCGCAGATCCACTGGGGCGCGCCTCACATGGCCGTGGGCTTCGCGGCGCAGGCGCTGCTGCTGGCCGAAGTCGCGCGGCGCGACGCCTTCGCGCCGGCGCCCACGCCCGTGGCTCGCGCCGCCGCGCTCGTGCTGCTCGCCGCGGCGCTCATCGGGCTGCCGCTGTGGGCGCCGCTGTCGGGCCTGCCGTGGTGGCGCGCCGAGGTGGTGGGGCTGATGCCCGCGCCCACGCTGCTGGCGCTGCTGGCCGTGGTGCCGCTGGCCACGCCGGCGGCGCGGGCGCTGTTGCTGCCGCTGCCGCTGGCCGGCTGCGCGCTGGAGGCGCTGACGCAGGCCTCGCTGGAGCAGCCCGCCTGGCCGCTGCTGCCGCTGGCGGCGCTGGGGTGCATCGCCGCCATCGCGGCGCCGCGGCGCGGCGCCCGGGCGCCGGCGCGGCGCGGGGCCGTGTCCCGGGCCTGAAAGCCGGAACCGCCCGCCGTGGGCGGACGCACGTCGGGACGGGACGGACTTTCACAGTCCCGACACCCTGTGTTGGCACACCGTGGCGATAGTCGGGTTCCGTGACTTTCCGCCACCGCCCGCTGCCCGCATTCCGCCGCGGCGCCCGCCCGAGGAACCGCCCCTTGAACGACGCTACCGCCCAAACCCTGCTCCAGGGCGAAGCCGACGCCGCCGCGCTGCAGCGCGAGATCGACGCGCTGCGCTCGCGCCTGGAAGAGATCACCGGCAGTCCCTGGCATGCCGGCGATGCCGAGCGGCACCTGCGCGCGCAAAAGGCGCTGCTGCGCACCGTGCTGGACGAGTCGCCGGACTTCATCGTGCTCAAGGACCACGAGGGCAACTTCCTGCTGTGCAACAAGCCGGTGGCCGACTTCTACGGCACCACGCCTGCGGCGATGGTGGGCAAGCACGACGGGCACTTCAGCGCCACGCCGGAGCAGGCCGAGTTCTTCCGGCAGAACGTGCTGGGCATCATGGCGCGCGGCCGCACCGAGGTCGTGATCGAGGAGTCCACCGACGACCGCACCGGCGAGAAGCGCTGGTTCAAGTCGATCAAGAAGCCCTTCATCGGCGACAACGGCCAGCCGCGCATCCTCGTCATCGCGCACGACATCACCGACGTGCGCCGCGCCCAGCAGCAGGTGCAGGAGAGCGAGCGGCGCCTGAGCTACGTGCTCGACACCACCGGCGAGGGCGTGTGGGACTGGGACCTGCGCACCAACGCGCTGCAGCACAACCAGCGCTGGTACCAGATGCTGGGCTTCGAGAAGTCGCGCCTGACGGGCACCGTCAAGGACTTCGAGGACTGCCTGTTCGATGAGGACCGTCCCGCCATCGCGGCGGCGCTGCAGCAGTCGCTCGACGGGCACGGCGCCTATCGGCACGAGCACCGCATGCGGCGCCAGGACGGCAGCGTGATCTGGGTGCTCGACCGCGGCGACGTGGTCGAGCGCGATGCCGAGGGCCGGCCGCTGCGCATGGTGGGCAGCTTCTCCGACATCTCCGAGCGCAAGGCGGCCGAGGCGCTGACGCAGCGCCTGGCCTACTTCGACGCGCTCACCGGGCTGCCCAACCGCAGCCTGATGCAGGACCGGCTGCAGCATGCCGTCGAGCTCAGCCTGCGCACCGGGCAGTTCGGCGCGCTGATGTTCATCGACCTGGACAACTTCAAGGAGCTCAACGACAGCCACGGCCATGCCAGCGGCGACGCGCTGCTGCAGCAGATCGCGCAGCGCCTGCGCGAGGGCCTGCGCGCCAGCGACACGGCCGCGCGCATGGGCGGCGACGAGTTCGTCGTCATCGCCGAGGAGCTGGGCGCCGACGTGGCGGAGGCCGCCACGCATGCCGAGGCCATCGCCGCCAAGCTCATGCACGGCATCGAGCAGCCCTGCGACCTGGGCGGCGCGCTGCACCGCAGCACCGGCAGCATCGGCATCGCGCTGTTCGGCGTGCCCGGCGACAGCGCCGAGGAGCTGCTCAAGCGCGCCGACTTCGCCATGTACCAGGCCAAGGACGCGGGCCGCAACGCGCGGCGCTTCTTCGACCCGGCCATGCAGGAGACGGTGCTGGCGCGCGCCTGCCTGGCCACCGACCTGCGCGCCGCGCTGGAGCGCGGCGAGCTCTTCATCGTGCTGCAGCCGGTGGTGGACGCGCAGGCGCGGCGCGTGGGCGCGGAGGCGCTGGTGCGCTGGCGCCATCCGATGCGCGGGCTGGTGTCGCCGGCCGACTTCATCCCGCTGGCGGAGCAGAACGGGCTGATCGTGGCGGTGGGCCAGCAGGTGCTGGCGCAGGCCTGCGCGCAGCTGGTGGCCTGGTCGCGCCACGAGGACACGCGCGCGCTGACGCTGTCGGTGAACGTGAGCGCGCGCCAGTTCCACCAGCACGACTTCGTGGAGCAGGTGCTGCGCACGCTGGAGGAGGCCGGGGCCGACCCGAACCGGCTCAAGCTGGAGATCACCGAGAGCCTGCTGCTGGCCGACGTGGGCGAGGTGGCGCGCAAGATGGCGCTGCTGCGCGCGCAGGGCGTGCGCTTCTCGATCGACGACTTCGGCACCGGCTACTCGTCGCTGGCCTACCTCAAGCGGCTGCCGCTCGACGAGATCAAGATCGACCGTTCCTTCGTCAACGACGTGCTGAGCGACTGCAACGACGCCAGCATCGTGCAGACCGTGCTGCTGCTGGCGCGCAGCCTGTCGCTCAAGGTGGTGGCCGAGGGCGTGGAGACCGCCGAGCAGCGCGACTTCCTGTCGCAGCACGGCTGCCCGTACTTCCAGGGCTACCTGTTCGGGCGGCCGGTGCCCGCGGCGGAATGGCCGGTGCCGCCGGCCGCGCCCTGACGGGGCGCCAGCACCGTCACCGCCGCAACCAGTCCGGCAGCGCCGCCGGCCGCGGCCTTGCGCGCGGGCACAATGCGGGCCCCTTCCCGAGCCACCACCCGGTTCCGGCCTCGCGCCGGACGCCGCCTCTTTCCCATGGACATCACCGGCCAGCCCCAGCGCATCGTCTGCCTCACCGAGGAGCCCACGGAGGTGCTGTACGCGCTGGGCGAGGAGGGGCGCATCGTGGGCATCTCCGGCTTCACGGTGCGGCCGGCGCGCGCGCGCCAGGACAAGCCGCGCGTCTCGGCCTTCACCAGCGCGAAGGTGGACCGCATCCTGGCGCTGCGGCCCGACCTGGCCATCGGCTTCTCCGACATGCAGGCCGACATCGCGCAGGCGCTGGTCAAGGCCGGCGTGGAGGTGTGGATCGCCAACCACCGCAGCGTGGCCGGCATCCTGGGCTACGTGCGGCGCCTGGGCGCGCTGGTGGGCGCCGCGGCGCGGGCCGAGGCTTATGCGGCGGCGCTGGAGGCGCGCGTCGAGGCCGTGCGCGCGGCGGCGCAGCGCCTGCCGCGGCGCCCGCGGGTGTACTTCGAGGAATGGGACGAGCCGCAGATCAGCGCCATCCGCTGGGTCAGCGAATTGATCCGGATTGCCGGGGGCGACGACATTTTCCCCGAGCGTGCCGCCGCGCCGCTGGGGCGTGACCGCATCGTTGCCGACCCGCGCGAGGTCATCGACCGCCGACCCGACCTGATCTTCGGCTCCTGGTGCGGGAAGAAATTCCGCCCCGAGCGGGTGGCGGCGCGCGAGGGCTACGCGGCCATTCCCGCCGTGCGCGACGGCGAGCTGCACGAGGTGAAGTCGCCGCTGATCCTGCAGCCCGGCCCGGCCGCGCTCACCGACGGGCTGGATGCGCTGCACGCCGTCATCGCGCGCTGGGCCGCGCGCGCGCCGAGCTGAGTGAGGCGGTGCGCCGCGCCGCCGCGGCGCTTCAGTCGCCGGCCGTGTAGCGCCCGATGGACGCCACCGCGGTGTCCAGCGCCGCCTGCAGCGCGGCCAGCTCCGCGGCCGCGCTCCGGCCGGCCTTGAACGCGGCTTCGGCCGCCTCGCAGTGCGCGCGCACCTCGGGCAAGGCCAGGTTGCCGGCCGCGCCCTTGAGCTTGTGGGCCAGGAAGGCCGCGGCCTGCGGCGCGGCGTTGGCCATGTCGCGGGCGCTGTGGGCGTACTCGGCCACGAACATGCGCAGGCAGCGCCGGTACAGCGCCGGATTGCCCCAGATCGCCACGCCCTGCCGCACCGACAGGCCCGGCCACGCCGCGTCGGCGGCGGCGGCGGCGTCGGCGGCGGCCCCGGCCGCCGGCGCGGGCGCCGGTGCCTCCAGCACGGCGGTGCCCTGCGCGCCGGCCGACGCCTCGGCCACAGCCACGCCCATGCCGCCGCTGCCGCCCGGCCGGGCGGTTGCGCCGGCA
>NZ_VIDQ01000130.1 GCF_009760915.1 Azohydromonas aeria | reverse complement strand
CTGGCCGGCGTTCTTCGTGATGCTGGCGCTCAGCTTCGTGCTGGGCGTGCTGATCATCATCCCCATCGGCGGCGCCGACATGCCGGTGGTGGTGTCGATGCTCAACAGCTACTCGGGCTGGGCCGCCGCGGGCATTGGTTTCAGCCTCAACAACTCGATGCTGATCATCGCCGGCTCGCTGGTGGGCTCCTCGGGCGCGATCCTGAGCTACATCATGTGCAAGGCGATGAACCGCTCGTTCTTCAACGTGATCCTGGGCGGCTTCGGCGGCGACGCGGCCGCGGCCACGCAAGGCAGCACCGAGCAGCGCAGCGTCAAGAGCGGCAGCGCCGACGACGCGGCCTTCATCCTGGGCAATGCCGAGACGGTCGTGATCGTCCCGGGCTACGGCCTGGCCGTGGCGCGCGCGCAGCACGCGGTGAAGGAGCTGGCCGAGAAGCTCACGCACAAGGGCATCACGGTGAAGTACGCCATC
Organism: Azohydromonas aeria; assembly: GCF_009760915.1. Taxonomy (GTDB): domain Bacteria; phylum Pseudomonadota; class Gammaproteobacteria; order Burkholderiales; family Burkholderiaceae_C; genus Azohydromonas; species Azohydromonas aeria. The sequence goes on along the minus strand of NZ_VIDQ01000130.1, from coordinate 11,660 downwards.
CACCCGGTGGCGGGGCGCATGCCGGGGCACATGAACGTGCTGCTGGCCGAGGCCGAGGTGCCTTACGACCAGGTCTTCGAGATGGAGGACATCAACGGCGAGTTCGGGCAGGCCGACGTGGCGATCATCCTGGGCGCCAACGACGTGGTGAACCCGGCCGCACTCCAGAAGGGCAGCCCGATCTACGGCATGCCGATCCTGGAGGCCTACAAGGCCAAGACCGTGATCGTGAACAAGCGAAGCATGGCCGCGGGCTACGCCGGCCTGGACAACGAGCTGTTCTACATGGACAAGACCATGATGGTCTTCGGCGACGCCAAGAAGGTCGTGGAGGACATGGTCAAGGCCGTGGAGTGAGCGCGCCGGCAGTGCGCCGGTGGCCGCAGCCACCGGCCGTTCGTCAGCGCGCCTCGCCGAGGCCGGGCACGCGCGGCCATTGCGCCGGCCCGGTGTTCAGTTGGGCATCAGCACGCTGTCGATGACGTGGATGACGCCGTTGCTGGCCGCGATGTCGGTCTTGACCACCTTGGCCTGATCCACCGTGACGCCGCCTTGCGTGGCCACGGTCAGCGATTTCCCTTGCACCGTGGGCACCTTGCCGGCCTTGACGTCGCTGGCCATGACCTTGGACGGCACCACGTGGTACGTCAGCACCTGCGTGAGCTTGGCCTTGTCCTTGAGCAGGGCGTCGAGCTGGTCCTTCGGGATCTTGGCAAAGGCTTCGTCGGTGGGCGCGAACACCGTGAACGGTCCCGTGCCCTTGAGCGTGGACACCAGGCCCGCCTGCTTCACGGCTTCCACCAGCGTCTTGAAATTGCCTGCGGACACGGCGGTATCGACGATGTCGGCGGCCTGGGCCGCGAACACGCTCAGGGACAGGGCAGAGGCCAGCAGCAGTTTTTTCATACGAGACTCCTTGGAAGCGCGCGGCAGCGCGGGTTGGGCATCGGGCAACCGGGTTCGTCCTGTTTTGTCTAGGACAAACCTGCGTCGCTGCCGAAATGTATGCCTGAGATCGTGCATTCGCAAGCTTTGTCCAGGACAATCTCGACATGGAAATGGGTTTGTCCATCAGTGACGTCGAACGCGACACCGGCCTGAGCAAGGACACGCTGCGTGTCTGGGAGCGGCGCTACGGCTTTCCGCAGCCGCAGCGCGACGCGCTGGGCGAGCGCATCTACAGCCTGGAGCAGCTGCAGCGTCTGCGGCTGATCAAGCGGCTCATGGATGCCGGCCACCGACCGGGCCGGCTGGTGCCCAGTTCGATGGCGGAGCTCCTGGCGTTGAGCCAGGCGGGAGCTGCCGGCGCGGCGACGCTGCGCGCCACGACGCAGCCGTCGCCCCAGTTGCAGGAACTCGATGCGCTGATGTCCCTGGTCCGCGACCACGACGCAGCGGCATTGCGGCAGGCGCTGACCGTGGCCCAGGCCCGGCATGGCTTGAGCGGCTTCGTCACCGGGGTCGTGGCGCCGCTGGCGCGCCAGGTGGGCCAGGCCTGGGCGCAGGGCGAGCTGCGCATCTTCGAGGAGCACCTGTTCACCGAATGCGCCCAGGGCGCATTGCACACCGCACTGGGCAGCCTGAATCCGGCAGCCGGCGGCCCGCGCGTGCTGCTGGCCACCCCGCCTGCCGAGCCGCACGCGCTGGGATTGCTGATGGCGCACACGCTGCTGGCGCTGCAGGGCTGTACCTGCCTGTCCCTCGGACCGCGCGTTCCCCTGGACGACCTGACCGCGGCGGCCACGGCCTGGCATGCCGACATCGTGGCCTTGAGCGTGTCCGGCTGCATGAAGCCGCAGCCCGTGCAGCACCTCCTGGAGCAGCTGCGCAGCCAGCTGCCGGCCGAGGTGGCGCTGTGGGTGGGTGGCGCAGCGGCCTCGTTGAGCCGTCAGCAAATTCCAGGCGTGGTGCGCGTGGCCGCGCTGGAGGCGATCCCGGACGAGCTGGCGCGCTGGCGACAAGGCCGTGACCACTGCGATCAACCGGCGATCAACCGGTGATCGACCGGTGATTGACCGGTGCTGGAAGCCCTTCCCGGTATTCATGACCGCTGCCGCCGCCGCCGGCGCCGTGACGGCGGCTTCCGACCTCGTCATGCCTGCACAGGCGGGCATCGACGCGCGACTGGCTGCTGCCCGGAGTTCGAGGACAACCCGTTCCCGCCTGCGCGAAACCCGGCGCCTTCGCGGGCGTGCCGAGGTCGCTTCAGGGGTTGCAATGAATCGGCATCACGTCACTGCGCTTCCGACCACAGCACGTTCTCGCGTGCCACCAGCGCCGAGGCGGCCGGGGGGCCCCAGCTGCCGGCCGGGTAGGGCTTCGGCGCGTCGTTCGTCTCGGCCCAGCCCTGCAGGATCGGGTCGGCCCATTTCCAGGCCGCCTCCAGCTCGTCGCGGCGCATGAAGTGCGTCAGGCGCCCGCGCACCACGTCGATGAGCAGCCGCTCGTAGGCCTCGGCGCGGCGCTCGGTGAAGGCCGACTGCAGGTCCAGGTTCAGGAACACCGGCCGCATGCGCATGCCCGAGCCCGGCTCCTTGGCCATCATCTGCAGCCGGATCGACTCCTCGGGCTGCAGCGTGATCACCAGCCGGTTGGCCTGCTCCATGCCGCTCTGCCCGGCGAAGATGGAGAAGGGCGGCTGCGTGAACTCCACGATGATCTCCGACTGCCGCCTGGGCATGCGCTTGCCCGTGCGCAGGTAGAAGGGCACGCCGGCCCAGCGCGCGTTGTCGATGTGCGCGCGCAGCGCCACGAAGGTCTCGGTGCGGCTGCCCGCGGGCACGCCGTCCTCCTGCTGGTAGCCGGGCACGGGCTGGCCGTCCACGGTGCCGGCGGTGTACTGGCCGCGCACCGTGTCGTGGCGCAGCTGCGCGGGGCCGAGCCTGCGCAGGCTGCGCAGCACCTTGAGCTTCTCGTCGCGCACGTCGTCGGCGTCCAGCGAGATCGGCGGCTCCATCGCCACGATGCACAGCAGCTGCAGCAGGTGGTTCTGCACCATGTCGCGCATGGCGCCGGTGCCGTCGTAGAAGCCCGCGCGCGTGCCCACGCCCACCGTTTCGGCCACCGTGATCTGCACGCTGCGCACGTAGGGCGTGCGCCACATCGGCTCGTAGATGGCGTTGCCGAAGCGCAGCACCATGAGGTTCTGCACCGTCTCCTTGCCCAGGTAGTGGTCGATGCGGTAGATCTGCCGCTCCTCGAAGTGGCGCGCCACCGCCTCGTTGATGGCGCGCGCCGAGGCCAGGTCGTGTCCCAGGGGCTTTTCCAGCACCACGCGCGAGCGCGCGTCCACCAGCCCGGCCTCGTGCAGCCGCGCCGTGATGGCCGTGAACAGGCTCGGCGCCGTGGCCAGGTAGAACACCTTGGCGCCGTCGGGCTGGCACGCGCCCTTGAGCCGCTCGAAGCCCTCGGGCTGCGTGGCGTCGAGCTGCACGTAGTCGAGGCGGCGCAGGAAGTCCTGCCAGTGCAGCGGCTGCATGGCGGCGGGCTCGACCACGGGGCGCGACATGCGGTCCACGAACTCGACGTACTGGCGCCGCGACCAGTCGTGGCGGCCGAGGCCGACGATGCGGTGGCGCTCGCCCAGGCTGCCGTGCAGGTGCGCCATGTACAGCGCCGGCAGCAGCTTGCGCCAGGCCAGGTCGCCGGTGCCGCCGAAGATGATCAGGTCCAGCGGGGCGGCGTCGGGGGTGTCCATCCAGGTCTCCGGGGAAGAAAAATCGCCGTTCTTTTACCCCACTTGTGCCGACCGTTTCACAGGCCGGGCGACACAATGCGCTGCCCCTCCGAGCTGCATCCACATGAGCGCGACCACCTCGACGACGCAAGCCCCCACGCCCGCCGGCACGGCACCGGCGCCCGTCTCCTTTGCCGAAGCCTTGCGCTTCTGGCTCAAGCTGGGCTTCATCAGCTTCGGCGGCCCGGCCGGGCAGATCGCCATCATGCACGCCGAGCTGGTCGAGCGCCGGCGCTGGATCAGCGAGCGGCGCTTCCTGCACGCGCTCAACTACTGCATGCTGCTGCCCGGGCCGGAGGCGCAGCAGCTCGCGACCTACATCGGCTGGCTGATGCACCGCACCTGGGGCGGCATCGTCGCCGGCGCGCTGTTCGTGCTGCCCTCGCTGTTCATCCTCATCGCGCTGAGCTGGATCTATCTCCGCTTCGGCCACGTGCCGGCCGTCGCGGGCGTGTTCTACGGCATCAAGCCGGCCGTGACGGCACTGGTGCTGCACGCGGCGCACCGCATCGGCACGCGCGCGCTCAAAAACCGCTGGATGTGGGCCATCGCCGCGGCGGCCTTCGTGGCGATCTTCGCCTTCGACACGCCGTTCCCGGCCATCGTGCTGGCGGCCGGGCTCGTCGGCCACTTCGGCGCGCGGCGCTGGCCGGCGGTGTTCGCCCTGGGCGGCGGGCACGGCGGCGCGAAGCAAGGGTACGGCCCCGCGCTCATCGACGACGACACGCCCATGCCCGCCCATGCCCGTTTCTCGCGCAACGGTTTCACCAGGGTGCTGGCCGTGGGCCTGGCGCTGTGGGCACTGCCGCTGGCCGCGCTGGTGGCGGCGCAGGGCCTGCAGGGCACGCTGACGCAGATGGGCTGGTTCTTCACCAAGGCCGCGCTGCTGACCTTCGGCGGCGCGTACGCCGTGCTGCCCTACGTCTACCAGGGCGCGGTGGAGCATTACCAGTGGCTGTCCGGGCCGCAGATGATCGACGGGCTGGCGCTGGGCGAGACCACGCCGGGACCGCTGATCATGGTCGTGGCCTTCGTCGGCTTCGTCGGCGGCTGGCTCAAGCAGGCACTGGGGCCGGATGCGCTTTTCCTGGGCGGCGCGCTGGCGGCCACGGTGGCGACCTGGTTCACCTTCCTGCCGTCCTTCATCTTCATCCTGGCCGGCGGGCCGCTGGTGGAGGCCACGCACGGCAAGCTGGGCTTCACCGCGCCGCTGTCGGCCATCACCGCCGCGGTGGTGGGCGTGATCCTGAACCTGGCCCTCTTCTTCGCGTACCACGTGCTGTGGCCGCGTGGCTTCGCCGGGCCCTTCGATGCGGTGTCAGCGCTCATCGCCGCCGGCGCGGCGGTGGCGCTGTTCCGCTTCAAGGTGGGTGTGATGCCGCTGCTGGGAGCGTGCGCGCTGCTGGGCCTGGCGCTGACGCTGGCGGCACCGGGACTCGTGCCGCCGCGCTGACGCCGGCGTCCGCCCTCAGCCCCTGGCCATGCCGCGCAGCGAGGCCATGTCGATCACGAAGCGGTACTTCACGTCCGAGCGCAGCATGCGCTCGTAGGCCTCGTTGATCCGGTCCATGCCGATCGTCTCGATGTCCGAAACCAGCCCGTGGCGGGCGCAGAAGTCGAGCATCTCCTGCGTCTCGGCAATGCCGCCGATGAGCGAGCCCGCCAGGCGGCGGCGCCGGAAGATCAGGTTGAACACCTGCGGCGACGGGTGCGGCTCGGCCGGCGCGCCTACCAGCACCAGCGTGGCGTCGCGCTTGAGCAGCACCAGCAGCGCATCCAGGTCGTGCGGCGCGGCCACGGTGTCCACGATCAGGTCGAAACTCTCGGCCTGCGCGGCCATCTGGTCGGCGTCCTTCGAGATCACGACCTCGTCGGCCCCCAGCCGCTTCGCGTCCTCGGTCTTGCCCGGCGAGGTGGTGAACAGCACCACGCGTGCGCCCATGGCGTGGGCGATCTTCACCCCCATGTGCCCCAGTCCGCCCAGGCCGACGATGCCCACCTTCTTCCCCGGCCCGGCGCCCCACTGGCGCAGCGGCGAGTAGGTGGTGATGCCCGCGCACAGCAGCGGGGCGACGGCGGCGAGGTCGCCCTCGGCATGGCTTACGCGCAGCACGAAGGCCTCGTCCACGACGATCACTTCCGAGTAGCCGCCGTAGGTGTTCTCGCCGCCGCCGAAGGCCGGGCCGTTGTAGGTGCCGGTGAAGCCGGTCTCGCAGTACTGCTCCAGCCCCTCGCGGCAGGCGCCACAGCGGCGGCAGGAATCGACCATGCAGCCCACGCCGGCGATGTCGCCGACCTTGAACCGCTTCACCTCGCCGCCCACGGCCGTGACGCGTCCGACGATCTCGTGGCCCGGCACGCTGGGATAGACCGTGTTCTGCCACTCGTTGCGCGCGGTGTGCAGGTCGGAGTGGCACACGCCGCAGTAGAGGATCTCGATCTGCACGTCGCGCGGGCCCGGGTCGCGGCGCTCGAAGCCGAACAGGCGCAGCGGGGACGTGGCGGAAACGGCGGCGTAACCGCGGGTGGGGATCATGGCGGGCGTCCTTTCTGCATCAGCGCAAGATGGGCGGGAGCAGTTCCCGGGCCCGCGCGTGCCCGGCGCTCAGATGCTGAAGCTCTCGTACGTCGCCGGATGAAACAGCTCCTCCACCGCCATCAGCCGCGCCGACAGGCCCTGCGCGTGGTGGTGCCGCACGAAGGTTTCCAGCGTGCGGCGCGCGGGCTCGACGCCGTAGCTCCAGAAGTCCTCGCCCATGGCCTCGCGCGCGGCCTTGAGCTGCTCCTCCACGAAGGGCAGCGTCACCTTGGTGGCCGAGGTGTCGGCGAGCAGCGCCAGCGCCGCCGCCTTGGCCTGCGTGAAGGCCTTGAGCACCGCGGCGGGCAGCCATGGGTGCGCCTCGGCCAGCTCGCGGCGGATGCCCACGACGTGCATGATCGGGAACACCCCGGTGCGCCGGTAATAGTCCTTGGCGGCCGCGGTCGGGTCGTCGAAGAGCCAGCCGATGTCCGGGTTGCGCGCCAGGATGTGGCTGCTGGGCGGCCGGGGGCCGATGAAGCCGTCGATCTCGCCGCGCTCCAGCAACTCGGAAATCGTGCTGCCCGCCGGCGCCTCCTCGATGCGCACGCCCGGCGGCAGCCGCAGCGGGATCTTCTCCGGCCGCCCCGGCATGTCGATGCCGCCGCGCACCCAGGTCACGTCCGCGGGCGCCACGCCGAAGTCGTCCTGCAGGATCGCCCGCGCCCAGACGTTGGCCGTGAGCTGGTACTCGGGCAGGCCCACGCGCCGGCCCTTCAGATCCTCGGGGCGCCGCACGCGGTCCTTGCGCACCCAGATCGAGGTGTGCCGGAACGCCCGCGACAGGAACACCGGCACCGCCACGTACGGGCTCTCGCCGCGCGAGTGCTTGACCAGGTAGCTGGAAAAGCTCAGCTCGGTGACGTCGAAGTCGCGGCTGCGCATGGCGCGGAAGAACATCTCCTCGGGGCTGAGCAGCATGCACACCGGGTCCACGCCGTCGATCTGCACCCGGCCGTCGAAGAGGGCGCGCGTGCGGTCGTAGTCGCCCATGGCGACGGAGAGCTGGAGCTTGGACATGGGCAGGAAGCACCCGGCACGGGCGCGGAGGGATTAATGATTAGCAGTCTAATGTAATCAGGACGGCGGCAGCGGCGGAGTCTCAGGCGGCGGCTCGGGCGCGAGGCGCCGGCGGCGCAGCTCGGCCAGCACCTGGAGCAGCACCGCGCTGCGCGCGGCCGCCGCCTGGCGCGGCGAGGACACGAAGCCGGTGGCGTTGAAGACGACCTTGTCGCCGTCCACGCCGTCGATGAGCACGTTGGGCGCGGGCTCGGCCAGCACCTGCTCCTGCGCCCGGAATGCCTGCAGCAGCAGCGTGCTCACCTGCTCCACGTCGGTGTCGGCCAGCGGCAGCGGCAGCTTCACCTGCACCAGGCCCAGCGGGTTGTCGTGGGTGACGTTGCGCACGACCTTGGTGATGAACTCCGAGTTGGGCACGAGCACCGTGGAGCGGTCGCCCATGCGAATCTCGGTGGCGCGCACGTTGATGCGGCGGATGTCGCCCTCCACGCCGCCCAGCGACACCCAGTCGCCCACCTTCACCGGGCGCTCGGCCAGCAGGATCAGGCCGGAGACGAAGTTGGAGACGATGGCCTGCATGCCGAAGCCCACGCCCACGGTGAGCGCGCTGGCGATCCAGGCCACCTTGTCCAGCGCCAGGCCCACGGCCGAGAGCCCCAGCGCCACGGCCACCACACCGCCGACGAAGCCCAGCAGCGTCACCAGCGAGCTGCGCATGCCCGCATCCAGGCTGGTGGTGGGCAGCAGCCGGCCGGCCAGCCAGCCCTGCAGCGCGCGCACGGCCGCCATCGCCAGCGCGAACACCAGTACCCCCTGCAGCACCGAGGACGGGTTGAGCTGCAGCGCGCCCACCGTCACGCCCGTGCCCAGCCGCCCGGCGGTGTTGTCCAGCAGTTCCTGCGGCCCCTCGCCGAAAGGCACCAGCAGCAGCGTCAGCAGCATCAGCACGACCAGCAGCCGCAGCGCGCCCGAAGCCAGCACCGCCAGCTGGGCCCGGCGGTCGGCGGCTTCGGCGGCCGGCACGGGCGCACCCGCCCCGGTGGCGCCCTCGGCCGGCGGCGCGGGCGCGCGCGCATGGTCGCGCCAGGCCGTGGTGGCGTCGTCCACCACCGCGCACAGCAGGTAGCCGGTGCCTGCCAGCACCAGGATCCACACCGCCTGGCGCACCACGAAGCTGCCCAGCGCCACGTAGCCGGCCAGCACCGTGGCCAGGCTCAGCACCAGCAGCAGCCACAGCCCGACGATGAGCGCCGACAGCCACCAGGGCCGCGCCGCGACCTTCTCCGGCGCCGCGCCCAGCGCTTGGCGCCGCAGCCGCTCGGCGCGCGACACGGCGCCCACCAGCACCAGGCCCAGCGCCAGCGTCACCAGCGCGTCGATGGCCACCGCCGTCGGCAGCCCGCTCTGCACCAGCGCGGCCAGCCGCTGCAGCACCCAGCTGGCAAAGAGCGCGCAGCCCAGCAGCGGCGGATGGCGGCGCAGCCCCATCGCGAGGTGGTCGGGCAGCGGCAGCAGCCGCCACGAGGGCTGGCGCGGCAGCAGCAGCGCCCGGCCCAGCCCGGCGACGTAGGCCGAGAAGCACACCGCCCCCACCGCGTCGCCCAGCAGCGTCAGCCAGGCCGGGCCCAGCGCCAGCGCCCGGCCCAGGAACAGCAGCGCGTAGGCCACGGCGCCCGGCACGATCACCGACATCAGCGCGCGTGCCAGCGCGTAGCCCGAGCGGCGCAGCCGGCCCTGCGGCGCGCGCTGCGTCACGAGGCGGTCGAGCCCGCGGCCCAGGGCGCGGCGCAGCGCCCAGGCCACGGCCACGATGGCGGCGGCGCCGGCCAGCCCCCAGGCCGCGTCGCCCGTGCGGCTCGGCCGGGCTGGCGGGCTCAGCGCCGACAGCCGCGCGCGGTCGCGCGTCCAGCCCGCGCGCAGGTCGCTCCAGAACGCCGTGCTCAGCAGCGAGTCGGTGCGCTCGAACATCTCGTCGCGAAAGCGCTCGCGCTGGCGCACGGCCACGTCGTCGGCCAGCTGCGCGCTCTCCACCACCAGCAGCCGCGCGCGGCGCAGCCGGGTCTCGATCTCGGCGCGGGCGCGCTGCAGGCCCTGGCGCTGGGCGGCGACGTCGGGCGGCTCGGCCGCCGGGGCGCTCGCCGCCGGCCCGAGGCCGGCGACGCGGTCCTGCGTCTCCTGCAGTTGCTGCGTTTGGGCCTCGATCACTTCCTGGGCCTGCTCCTGCAGCCCCAGCAGCGTGCGGCGCATGGCCACGAGCCGGTCCTCGTCCAGGTCCTGGCGCTGCAGCTGCTGGCGCAGCGCGTCGAGCGTGGCGCGGCCCCGCTCCAGCAGCGCGTCGGGGTGGTCGGCCGGATCGGCAGCGGCGCTGGCCGCGGCGGGGGCGGGCAGGGTGGCGGCCGGTGCGGCGGCGCGGGCTGCCATGCCCGGCAACAGCGCGCACAGCAGCGCCAGCAGCAAGGTGCGCAGCAGGATCGACCCGGGTGCGGTTCCCCGGGCAGGGCAAGCGTCACGGAAGCCCGTGTTTCCAGGCGCTGCTTCAGGCACGCTGACCATGAAGAAGGCGGTCCGCGGTTGGCAAGGCAGGCATGCAGGGCATCACGTCGCGGGTCTCGGGGAAAAGCTCCCCGTTTGGCAAACGCAATGCCCACTTGGCTTTATGCACTCACGGCCTCGGGTTGGGCCGCGGGCCTGCCCTGGCCGAAACTCCGGTGGCGCGGCGACCTGGTTCGATGTTCCCTGTCCATTGTTTTGCTTCGGGGAGCTTTGTGCAGGTTGCCGGTCGATGAACCGAGGCGTCGGAACTGATCTGATGGAGGAACAAGGATGATTTCGGGAATGGCCGCTTCCTCCTTGCCGTGCGGGAGCATGCGCACGAACGGCCCCAACACCCCCCAGCCCCTGAACGGCCTGCGCGTGGTCGAGCTCACGCACATGGTGATGGGCCCGGCCTGCGGCTTGGTGCTGGCCGACATGGGCGCCGAGGTGATCAAGCTCGAACCGATCGAGGGCGAGGGCACGCGGCGGCTGCTGGGCGCGGGCGCCGGCTTCTTCCCGATGTTCAACCGCAACAAGAAGAGCATCGGCATCGACCTGCGCCGCCCGGAGGGCGCCGAGGTCGCACGCCGGCTGGCGGCCGGCGCCGACGTGGTGGTGGAGAACTTCAAGCCCGGCGCGCTCAAGAAGTACGGGCTGGACTATGAGAGCCTCGCCGCTGCCAACGAGCGGCTGATCTACGCCAGCCACAAGGGCTTCCTGCCCGGCCCCTACGAGCACCGCACCGCGCTGGACGAGGTGGTGCAGATGATGGGCGGCCTGGCCTACATGACGGGCCGCCCGGGCGACCCGCTGCGCGCGGGTACCAGCGTCAACGACATCATGGGCGGGCTCTTCGGCGCCATCGGCGTGCTGGGCGCGCTGATGCAGCGCGGCATCACCGGGCGCGGCATGGAGGTGCAGTCGGCGCTGTACGAGAACAACGTCTTCCTCATGGGCCAGCACATGCTGCAGTACGCCATGACGGGCAAGCCGGCCCACCCCATGCCCGCGCGCGACAACCCCTGGGCGGTGTACGACGTGTTCACGGTGAAGGACGGCGAGCAGATCTTCCTGGCGGCGGTCAGCGACGCGCAGTGGGGCGTGATGTGCGACATCCTGGGCCTGGACGACCTCAGGGCCGACCCGGCGCTCAGGACCAACAACGACCGCGTCAGGGTGCGCCCGCAACTCCTGGCCACGCTGCGCGAGCGGCTGGCGCCCCGCAGCGCGGCGGAGCTGGCGGCGCTGTTCGAGCGGGCCGGGCTGCCGTTCGCGCCGATCCGCCGGCCGGAGGACCTGTACGACGACCCGCACCTGCAGGCCACCGGCGGCCTGGCCGACGTGGTGGTGCCCGACGGCGACAAGGCCGGGCAGGCGGTCAAGGCCACGCTGCTCCCCTTCACCATGGACGGCCAGCGCCTGGGCGTGCGCCTGGACCCGCCGCCGCTGGGTGCGCACACGGCGCAGTTGCTGGAGGGCCTGGGCTACGCGGCCGGGGAGATCGAGCGGCTGCGCGCGGAGCAATTGGTACGTTGAGCGCACCAGGCCGGGCACGAAGTGGCTTGGCGGGCGGCTGCCTCCTGCCGGCTCTGGCCAGCCGGCCTTGGTTTCATCGGCTGGGGCGAATCGGCCTCATTCGCCCAGGTACGCCGCGCGCACCTTCGGGTCGGCCAGCAGCTGCTTCGCCGGCCCGGTCATCGTGATCTCGCCGGAGTCCATGACGTAGCCGCGGTTGGCCAGGCCCAGCGCCCGGCTGGCGTTCTGCTCCACCAGCAGCACCGTCATGCCGCG
>NZ_VIDQ01000013.1 GCF_009760915.1 Azohydromonas aeria | reverse complement strand
TGCCCAGCGGGCGCTTGAGCCAGCCCGGGGCCAGCTCGGTGAGGAACAGCGCGATGCCGAAGCTCACCGGCACGGCGATGAGCAGCGCGATGGCCGAGCTCGCCAGCGTCCCCCAGATCATGACCAGACCGCCGAAGCGCTCCTGCACCGGGTCCCACTCGCTGCTCCACAGGAAGCCCAGCCCGTAGGCCTCGATGGCCGGGCGCGCGCCGATGAGCAGCGAAACGATGATGCCCACCAGCAGCGCCAGCACCAGCGCGGCGGCGGCATGCGCCGCCGCCGAGAACAGCCGGTCGGGCCAGGGCGAGAAGCGGGGTGTTGCGGGCGGCCGTGCGGCGGCCTGGAACGGGTCCGCGGCATCAGGAAGATCGGCGCGCGAGGCAGCCGGCAGTCGGGCGCTCATGGTCGTCAAACGGTCATTCGAAGGGTCACTTGAGCGCCAGCGCCTTGCCGTCGGCGCCCTTGACGGTGGCCCATTGCTTGCGCACCAGCGTCTTGAGCGTGTCGGGCAGCGCCACGTACTCCAGGTCCGCCGCCATGGCATCGCCGTTGGCATAAGCCCAGTCAAAGAACTTCAGCGCCGCGGCGGCGTTGGCTGCCTTCTCCGGCGCCTTCGGCATGAGGATGTAGGTTGCGCCGCTCAGCGGCCAGGCGTCCTTGCCCGGCTGGTCGGTCAGCACCTGGTAGAAGCTCTTGTTCCAGTCAGCGCCGGCTGCAGCGGCCTTGAAGTTGGCATCGTCAGGCGACACGAAGTTACCAGCCTGGTTCTTCAGCAGCGCGTACGTCATCTTGTTCTGCTTGACGTAGGCGTACTCGACGTAGCCGATGGCGCCGGGGAGCTTCTGCACATAGGCAGCCACACCCTCGTTGCCCTTGCCGCCGAAGCCGGTGGGCCATTTCACGGACGTGCTCTCGCCCACGCTCGACTTCCACTCCGCATTGGTCTTGGAGAGGTAATTGGTGAACAGGAAGCTCGTGCCCGAGCCATCGGAGCGCTGCACCACGGCGATGGCCAGGTCGGGCAGCGGCACGCCAGGGTTGAGCGCCGCCAGCGCCGGGTCGTTCCACTTCTTGATCTTGCCCAGATAGATGTCGCCCAGCACCTGGCCGGTGAGCTTGAGCTGACCGGGCTGCAGGCCCTTGACGTTGACCACCGGAACCACGCCGCCGATGACGGTGGGGAACTGCAGCAGCCCTTCCTTGGCCAGTTCCTCATCCTTGAGCGGCATGTCGGTGGCGCCAAAGTCCACCGTGCGAGCCTTGATTTGCTTGATGCCGGCGCCGGAACCCACCGACTGGTAATTCACGCGCACGCCATTGGCCTTGTTGTAGGCGTCGGCCCACTTGGCGTAGACCGGGGCGGGAAAGGTGGCACCGGCGCCGGTGACATCCTGGGCAGCGGCCGAGCCGGCGGCGGTGGCGAGCAAGCTGCCGAGCAGCAGCGGCAGGTGGAAGCGCGTCATCGCAAATCCTCGATGCAGTTGAGCAATGCGCGCGACTGTAAGCAGCGTCTGTGACACCCCTGTGACAGTGACCGAATTGGCCACGGCAGCGGTGCCGCTTTGCAACGGCGCCATGCCTGTCCAGGCTCCAGGTCCGCACGCACGCACGCGGACGACAGCGTCACGCCCGCGTCATGAAGACACCCCTCGCCTTGTGGAGCCGTGCTCCCGCACCAACGAAAAGAGGCGGCCACGCCGCCTCTCCCAGCCAAGAAACAGCCGTGGGTTCAGGCGCGTGCCGCCTCGGCCAGTTGCTCAGCGCAGGCGCGTCCCTGCTGGGCGTCCTGGGCTTCGACCATGACGCGCAGCACCGGCTCCGTGCCGGAAGCACGGATCAGCACGCGGCCGGCGTCGCCGAGCAGGCGCTCGACATCGGCCTGCGCCTGGGTCAGTTGCGTGTTGCGCTTCCAGTCCGCGCCCTCGGCCAGGCGCACGTTGAGCAGCGTCTGCGGGAACAGGCTCACACCCTCCAGCAGATCGGCCAGCGTGCGGTTCTGGCGCCGCACGGCCTGCAGCACCTGCAGCGCGCTGACGATGCCGTCGCCGGTGGTGTGCCGGTCCAGCGCGATGAGATGGCCCGAGCCCTCACCGCCCAGTTGCCAGCCCCGGGCGGATAGTTCCTCGAGCACGTAGCGGTCGCCCACCTTGGCTCGCACCAACTGCACGTCGCGGCGGCGCAGTGCCATCTCCACGCCCATGTTGGTCATGAGCGTGCCCACGGCGCCGGGTACGCTCTGCCCTTGCGCCAGGCGGTCCGCCACCAGGACGTAGAGCAGCTCGTCACCATCGTAGAGGCGGCCGGCAGCGTCCACCATTTGCAGCCGGTCGGCGTCGCCGTCAAGCGCGATGCCGTAATCAGCACCGTGCTCGCGCACTGCCTGCACCAGCGCCTTCGGTGCCGTGGCGCCCACGCCGGCATTGATGTTGAGGCCGTCCGGGCTGCAGCCGATGGTCACGACCTCGGCGCCCAGCTCGTGGAATACCGCTGGCGCCACGTGGTAAGCCGCGCCGTGGGCCGCGTCCACCACCAGCTTCATGCCCTTGAGGGTCAGCTCGTTACTGATGGTGCTCTTGCAGAACTCGATGTAGCGCCCGCCCGCATCCTCCAGCCTGCGCGCCCTGCCCAGTCCCGTGGAATCGACCCAGTGCGGTGCGTCCTGCAGCGCTGCTTCCACCGCCAGTTCCCAGGCGTCAGGCAGCTTCTTGCCCTGGGCCGAGAAGAACTTCACGCCGTTGTCGTTGAAGGGATTGTGCGAGGCGCTGATGACCACGCCGAGGTCCAGGCGCAGCGCGCGCGTGAGGTAAGCCACTCCAGGCGTCGGCAACGGACCGCTGAGCAGCACGTCCACGCCGGCGCTGGCAAAGCCCGCTTCCAGCGCCGACTCGATCATGTAGCCCGAGATGCGCGTGTCCTTGCCGATCAGCACCGTGGGGCGCTTGGTCTCGGCGCGCAGCACGCGCCCGACGGCATGCCCCAGCCGCAGCATGAAGTCCGGCGTGATGGGAGATTGGCCAACGGTTCCCCGGATGCCGTCCGTGCCAAAGAAGTTTCTGCTCATTCCTCTTGTTCCTCGTTGTGCTTGCAGGCCAGTCACGCCCTTTGTGGGGCAACCCACCATTGTCCTTCAGCGATCAACATCAGGAACCATTCCCTACCAGCCCGGCCGCCTGCCAGACCTTGAGCGCATCCACAGTCGCGGCGACATCGTGAACTCGTACCACCCGCGCACCCAACTGCACCGCGGCCAGCGCGGCTGCGACGCTGGGCACCAGGCGCTGGTCCACCGGCCGCCCGGTGACGGTGCCCAGGCAGGACTTGCGTGACAGGCCCACCAGCAGCGGCCGACCCAGGGCCAGCAACTCGGGCTGCCGGCGCAGCAGTTCCAGGTTGTGCGTCACGGTCTTGCCGAAGCCATAGCCGGGGTCCAGTGCCACGCGGTCATCCGCCACGCCGTGAGCACGGAGCACGTCGAGCCGCTGCGCCAGGAAGGCTGCCACGTCGGCAGCCACGTCGGCGTAGCTGGGGGCCAGCTGCATCGTCGCCGGCTCGCCCTGCATGTGCATCAGGCACACGCCTGCGGGCACGCCGTCGGCCAGGAAGGCTTCCAGCGCGCCTGGCCGCTGAAGTGCGCGCACGTCGTTGACGATGTCCACGCCCAGCGCCAGCGCGCGGCGAATCACCAGCGGGCTACTGGTGTCCACGGACACCGGCACGCCCAGCGTGACGGCATGGCGCAGCACGGGCTCAACGCGGGCCAGTTCGTCGGCCTCGGCCGGCGTGGCCGACCCCGGGCGCGTGGACTCGCCGCCGATGTCCAGGATGTCGGCGCCCTCGGCCACGAGCCGCTCGCAATGCGCCCGGGCCGAGGCCGCGTCCGCGTGCCGGCCGCCATCAGAGAACGAATCGGGCGTGGCATTGACGATGCCCATCACCAGCGGGCGCGAGAGGTCGAGGCGGAAGCGGGTCGTGGTCCAGAGCATGGGCGGCTGACGGGAAGGTATTGAGGCGTGCAGGGATCAAGAAAAACGGGGCCCGAAGGCCCCGTCGCATGCGGTTTCAGCGTGGCACCGGATCAGGATGCCGTGGCCGGCGTGCCGTCCGGATTGACCGGGGGCGACATGCTGCCACCCGAGCGCGGCGGCGTGGACGTCCAGTCCTTGGGCGGACGCGGTGGTTTGCCGGCCATGATGTCGTCGATCTGGTCGCTGTCGATGGTCTCCCATTCGATCAGCGCCCGGGCCATGGCGTGCATCTTGTCCTTGTTCTCCTCGATGAGCCGGCGCGCGATGGCGTACTGCTCATCGATGATCTTGCGGATCTGCTGGTCCACCTTCTGCATCGTTTCCTCGGAAACGTTGACATGCTTGGTGACCGAGCGGCCCAGGAAGACTTCGCCCTCATTCTCTGCGTAGACCATCGGGCCCAGCTCGTCGGTCATGCCGTAGCGGGTGACCATGTCGCGGGCGATCTGCGTGGCGCGTTCGAAGTCGTTGGAAGCGCCGGTGGTCATCTGGTTCATGAACACCTCTTCCGCGATCCGCCCGCCGAACAGCACCGAGATGGTCGAGAGCATGCGCTCCTTGTCCATGCTGTAGCGGTCGCCTTCGGGCAACTGCATCGTCACGCCCAGGGCACGGCCACGCGGGATCACCGTGACCTTGTGCACCGGATCGGTCTTGGGCATCAGGCGCGCCACCAGCGCATGGCCGGCCTCGTGGTACGCCGTGTTCTTGCGCTCCTCCTCGGGCATGACCATGGATTTGCGCTCCGGCCCCATCATGATCTTGTCCTTGGCCTTCTCGAAGTCGACCATCTCCACCACGCGCCCGTTGCGGCGGGCGGCGAAGAGCGCGGCTTCGTTGACCAGGTTGGCCAGGTCGGCGCCCGAGAAGCCCGGGGTGCCGCGCGCCAGGATGTCGGCGCGGATGTCCTGGCCCACGGGCACCTTGCGCATGTGGACGTTGAGGATCTGTTCGCGGCCGCGCACGTCGGGCAGCGTCACGTAGACCTGGCGGTCAAAGCGGCCCGGACGCAGCAGCGCGGGGTCGAGGATGTCGGGCCGGTTGGTGGCCGCCATCACGATCACGCCGAGGTTCGTCTCGAAGCCGTCCATCTCGACCAGCATCTGGTTGAGCGTCTGCTCGCGCTCGTCGTTGCCGCCGCCCAGGCCGGCACCGCGGTGGCGGCCGACGGCGTCGATTTCGTCCACGAAGATGATGCAGGGCGCGCTCTTCTTGGCCTGCTCGAACATGTCGCGCACACGGGCCGCGCCCACGCCGACGAACATCTCGACGAAGTCGGAGCCCGAGATGCTGAAGAACGGCACCTTGGCCTCGCCGGCGATGGCCTTGGCCAGCAGCGTCTTGCCGGTGCCCGGAGGGCCGACCAGCAGCACGCCGCGCGGGATGCGGCCGCCGAGCTTCTGGAAGCGCTGCGGGTCCTTCAGGAAGTCCACCAACTCCTTCACCTCTTCCTTGGCCTCGTCGCAGCCGGCGACGTCGGCGAAGGTCGTGGAGTTGTTGGCCTCGTCGAGCATGCGCGCCTTGGACTTGCCGAAGCTGAAAGCGCCGCCCTTGCCGCCGCCCTGCATCTGGCGCATGAAGTAGATCCACACGCCGATGAGCAGCAGCATCGGGCCCCAGCTGACGAGAATGCTCATCAGCACCGAGGGCTCCTCGCGCGGCTTGACGTCGAACTTGACGCCGTTGTTGATCAGGTCGCCCACCAGGCCGCGATCCAGGTAGGTCGCCGTGCTGCGCAGCCGCTTGTCGTCGTTGGTGGTGGCGATGATGTCAGTGCCGCCGTTGCCCTCCTGCAGCGTCACGGACTTGATGCGCTTGGCGCGCACCTCTTCCAGAAAGTCCGAATAACCGATCTGGTTACCCGCCGTCACTCCGCGGTCGAACTGTTTGAAGACGGTGAACAGCACGAGGGCGATCACCATCCAGACAGCGACTTTAGAGAACCATTGATTGTTCACCGCGGCTCCTTTTCAAACCAGGCACTGCCACGCGCGCGAGAGGCGTGACCGTGGGGAATTGAGGGCAATTTTAGTTCAGTCAAGGGCTTGGCAAGTTTTGCTTTGTCCTGGGTGGACACGGGTGTTTTCAACCCCCGCAAAAAGTCCTCGCCCCAGGAGAAACGTCACACATTCTTCAGACCAAGACCCACCAGGAAAGTTTCGGAAGAACGGTCCCGCGAGGCCTTGGGCTTGATCGGCTTGACCACGCGGAAGTGCTTCTTGAACAGCTCCACGAGCTGACTGTAGCCGCTGCCGTGGAACACCTTGCACACCAGCGCGCCGGAAGGCTTGAGGTGGGCGCCGCAAAACTCCACCGCCAGTTCCACCAGGTGCGCGATGCGCGCCGCGTCGGCGCTTTCGATGCCGGAGAGGTTGGGCGCCATGTCCGACACCACCAGGTCGGCCTGCCGCCCGGCGAGCGTCTCGGCCAGCTGGGCCAGCACCGCGTCCTCGCGGAAATCGCCCTGAATGAAGTACACGCCCTCGATCGGCTCGAAGGGCAGGATGTCCAGCGCGATGATGGTGCCCTGCAGCTCACCTACCGCCGCGCCTCCGGCCCCGGCCGTCTTGGGCGCGAAGCGCCGGCGCAGGTACTGGCTCCAGGCGCCGGGTGCGGCACCCAGGTCCACCACGACCTGCCCCGGGCGCACCAGTTGCAGCGCCTCGTCGATCTCCTTGAGCTTGTAGGCGGCACGGGCTCGGTAGCCCTCGCGCTGCGCCATCTTTACGTAGGGATCGTTGATATGGTCCGCAAGCCAGGCCTTGTTGACCTTCTTGCTCTTGGTGTTGATCTTCATGCTGCGTCGATAATGTAAGGATGTCTGCGATTCAACTGACCCCGGCCCAGCGCAAGGAACACCGCGCCGCCGCCCACCACCTCCACCCGGTCGTCCAGATCGGCTCCGAGGGCCTGACCACCGGCGTGCTCAAGGAGCTCGATGCCGCGCTCAAGGCCCACGGCCTGATCAAGGTGCGCGTCTTCTCCGACGACCGCGTCGCGCGCGAGGCCCTGCTTGGCGAGCTGGCCGACCAGCTCGGCGCCGCGCCCATTCAGCACATCGGCAAGCTGCTCGTGCTCTGGCGCCCCATCCCACCCAAGGAGGCCGCGGAGCGAGAGGACCGCCAGCCCGGCCCCAAGGTGGTCAAGATCGTGAAGTTCAGCAAGAGCGGCAACCACCGCCCCCAGGTCAAGAAGGTACGCGTGCTGGGCAACGAGCGCGTCACCCCTGGCGGCAGCATCAAGCGCGCCAAGCGCCGCACCACCAGCGTCAAGAAGCGCGCCGCGGAATAAGCGGCTCCAGCGCCCTCTTCGGGCGTTTCGTCACGATGGCGGCGCTTTCACAGGCGCTGCCACCCGCCAGGCCAGCGCCAGCACGCACAGGATCTTCAGCCCGAACAGCACCAGGCTGACGGCGTGCAGTTGGCCGAAGCTCAGCGCGCCCTGCCCGGCGCGCGCTGCGGCCATCATGGGCTGCAGGCCGAAATACCCGGCCACCGTGAAGAACAGCGCACCCAGCGCCAGCGCCATGTCGGCGCTGAACTGGCCACCCAGGCCGGCGCGCGCACGGCGCCGCTCGATCAGCACGAAGGCCAGCGCCGCCGCCAGGCTCAGGAATGCCTCGCGCTGGAAAATGAAGGCCACCACCAGCCCGGCCTGCGCACGCTCCAGCGTCGCGAAAGGCGCCGGCGTGGCGACCAGGGCGATGCACAGCAGCAGTCCGGCCCACAACGGCGGCAGCAGCCGCCGCGCGCGCAGCCAGCCGTCGCCCGACGTCGCGGCACGGCTCACCGGTAGTGCACTTCCATGATCTCGTAGGTCTTGATGCCGCCGGGCGCCTGCACCTCGGCCACGTCGCCGGCTTCCTTGCCGATGAGCGCGCGCGCGATGGGCGAGCTGATCGAGATCAGCCCCTGCTTCAGGTCAGCCTCGTCGTCGCCCACGATCTGGTAGGTCACGCTCATGCCGGTGGCCTCGTCCTCCAGGTCCACCGTGGCGCCGAAGACCACGCGCCCACCGGCGTCGAGCCCGGACGGGTCGATCACCTGCGCCGCCGACAGCTTGCCCTCGATCTCCAGGATGCGGCCTTCGATGAAGCCTTGCTTGTCCTTGGCGGCGTCGTACTCGGCGTTCTCCGACAGGTCGCCTTGCGCGCGCGCCTCCTGGATCGCCAGGACCACCGCAGGCCGCTCGACGTACTTCAGGCGCTGCAGCTCCTCCTTGAGCTTCTCGGCGCCGCGCTTGGTGATGGGAATGGTGGCCATATTTGTCGCGATCGGTGGATCAAAAGCAAAACGCGCCCGGGGCGCGTTTGTAGTTGTGAGAAAGCCGCCGCCCCGGCAGTGAGGCCCGGGCGGCGGCGTACGCGGCCGCAGTTTAGTGCAGCTGCGCGTGCATCTCCTGCAGCGAGATGACGCCGAGGTCATCCTGATGCTTGAGCGCCTCCGTGGCGGCTTCGCAGCCGGCCATGGTCGTGTAGTACGTCACGCGGTTGGCCAGCGCGGCGGTGCGGATGTAGCGCGAGTCGGCAATCGCCGTGCGCGTCTCGTCCACGGTGGTGAACACCAGCTGGATCTCGCCGCCCTTGACCATGTCGGCGATGTGCGGGCGGCCGTCCTTGACCTTGTTCACCGTCTTCACCGGGATGTCGGCCGCGGCAATCGCTGCCGCCGTGCCCTTGGTGGCCAGCAGCTTGAAGCCCATCTTGTGCAGCTCGGCGGCCACCTGCACGGCACGCGCCTTGTCGCTGTTCTTCACGCTGATGACGACCGCGCCCGAAGCCGGCAGCCGCGAGCCCGCGCCCAGCTGGCTCTTGAGCATGGCTTCGCCAAAGCTCTTGCCCACGCCCATGACCTCGCCCGTGGAGCGCATCTCCGGGCCCAGGATCGGGTCCACGCCGGGGAACTTGTTGAACGGGAATACCGCTTCCTTGACGCTGAAGTACGGCGGCACGACCTCGCGCGGCGCGCGGCCATCCCCACCCTTCTGGTCAGCCAGCTTCTGGCCGGCCATGCAGCGCGCAGCGATCTTGGCCAGCGGCTGGCCCGTCGCCTTGGAGACGTAGGGCACCGTGCGCGAGGCACGCGGGTTCACTTCCAGTACGTACACCACGGCGTTCTCGCCCGTGCCCTGGATCGCGAACTGCACGTTCATCAGGCCCACGACCTTGAGGGCCTTGGCCATCAGCGCGGTCTGGCGGCGCAGCTCGTCCTGCAGCGCGGCAGGCAGCGAGTACGGCGGCAGCGAGCACGCCGAGTCGCCGGAGTGCACGCCGGCCTGCTCGATGTGCTCCATGATCCCGCCGATCATGACGGCCTCGCCGTCGCTGATGCAGTCCACGTCCACCTCGATGGCGTCGTCCAGGAAGCGGTCCAGCAGCACCGGCGACTTCTCCGACACGCGTACGGCCTCGCGCATGTAGCGCTGCAGGTCCTTGTCGCCGTGCACGATCTCCATCGCGCGCCCGCCCAGCACGTAGCTCGGCCGCACCACCAGCGGGTAGCCGATCTCCTGCGCCAGCTGCAGCGCGGCTTCTTCAGTGCGCGCCGTGCGGTTGGGCGGCTGCTTCAGGCCCAGCTCGTGGAGCAGCTTCTGGAAGCGCTCGCGGTCCTCGGCGATGTCGATGGAGTCGGGCGTCGTGCCGATGATGGGCACGCCGTTGGCCTCCAGGTCCAGCGCCAGCTTCAGCGGCGTCTGGCCGCCGTACTGCACAATCACGCCGACGGGCTTTTCCTTGTCGACGATCTCCAGCACGTCCTCCAGCGTCACCGGCTCGAAGTAGAGGCGGTCGGAGGTGTCGTAGTCGGTGGAGACGGTTTCCGGGTTGCAGTTGACCATGATGGTCTCGTACCCGTCCTCACGCATCGCCAGCGCCGCGTGCACGCAGCAGTAGTCGAACTCGATGCCCTGGCCGATGCGGTTCGGACCGCCACCGAGCACCATGATCTTCTTCCTGTCGCTGGGCTGGGCCTCGCACTCCTCGTCGTACGTGGAGTACATGTAGGCCGTCTGCGTCGCGAACTCGGCAGCACAGGTGTCCACGCGCTTGTAGACCGGGCGCACGCCCAGGGCGTGGCGCGCGCGGCGCACGTCATGCTGGTTGCTGCCCAGCAGCTGGCCCAGGCGCTTGTCGGAGAAGCCCTTGCGCTTGAGGAAGAAGAGCTCGTCCTTCGAAAGGCTCTGCAGCGCTCGGCCCTTGAGCTGGCCCTCGAGCTGCACCAGCTGCTCGATCTGCGCCAGGAACCACGGGTCCACCGCGGTTTCCTCGAAGATCTCGTCGAGGCTCATGCCGATGCGGAAGGCGTCGGCCAGGAACAGGATGCGCTCCGGGCCCGGGCTGCCGATCTCCTCGACGATCTCGTCGCGATCGGTCGAGCGCTCGGACAGGCCGTCAATGCCCGTCTCCAGGCCGCGCAGCGCCTTCTGGAACGACTCCTGGAAGGTGCGGCCCATGGCCATCACCTCGCCCACCGACTTCATCTGCGTGGTCAGGTGCGCATCGGCCTCGCGGAACTTCTCGAAGGCGAAGCGCGGGATCTTGGTGACGACGTAGTCGATGCTGGGCTCGAACGAGGCCGGCGTGGCGCCACCGGTGATGTCGTTGCGCAGCTCGTCGAGGGTGTAGCCCACGGCCAGCTTGGCGGCGATCTTGGCGATCGGGAAACCCGTGGCCTTGGAGGCCAGCGCCGAGCTGCGGCTCACGCGCGGGTTCATCTCGATCACGATCATGCGGCCGTTGACCGGGTTGATCGAGAACTGCACGTTGGAGCCGCCGGTGTCCACGCCGATCTCGCGCAGGATCGCGATGGAGGCGTTGCGCAGCAGCTGGTATTCCTTGTCGGTGAGCGTCTGCGCCGGCGCCACCGTGATCGAGTCGCCGGTGTGGATGCCCATCGGGTCCAGGTTCTCGATCGAGCACACGATGATGCAGTTGTCCGCCTTGTCGCGGACGACCTCCATCTCGTACTCCTTCCAGCCGATCAGGCTCTCCTCGATCAGCAGTTCCTTGGTCGGCGACAGGTCCAGGCCGCGCTTGCAGATCTCCTCGAACTCCTCGGGGTTGTAGGCGATGCCGCCGCCCGTGCCGCCCAGCGTGAAGCTCGGGCGGATCACCATCGGGAAGCCCGAGCCGCCGATGTCGGCCTGGATGCGCTTTTGCACGCTCCAGGCCTCTTCCAGCGAGTGCGCGATGCCGCTCTTGGCCGAGTCGAGGCCGATCTTGGTCATCGCCTCCTTGAACTTCTGGCGATCCTCGGCCTTCTCGATGGCGTGCTCGTTGGCGCCGATCATCTCCACGCCGTACTTGTCCAGCACGCCATGGCGGTGCAGGTCCAGGGCGCAGTTCAGCGCCGTCTGCCCGCCCATGGTGGGCAGGATCACGTCCGGGCGCTCCTTGGCGATGATGCGCTCCACCACCTGCCAGGTGATGGGCTCGATGTACGTGACGTCGGCCGTGGCCGGGTCCGTCATGATCGTGGCCGGGTTGGAGTTGACCAGGATGACCTTGTAGCCCTCCTCGCGCAGCGCCTTGCAGGCCTGGGCGCCGGAATAGTCGAACTCGCAGGCCTGGCCGATGATGATCGGGCCGGCGCCGATGATGAGGACGCTCTTGATGTCAGTGCGCTTGGGCATCTCAGTTCTTCTCCGTCTGCCGTGCCGCCATCAGGTCGATGAAGCGGTCGAACAGGTACGCGATGTCGTGCGGGCCGGGGGAGGCCTCGGGGTGCCCCTGGAAGCAGAAGGCGGGTTTGTCGGTCCAGGCCAGGCCCTGCAGCGTGCCGTCGAACAGGCTCACGTGCGTGGCGCGCACGTTGGCCGGCAGCGCATCGGCCTTCACGGCAAAGCCATGGTTCTGGCTGGTGATGCCGACGCGGCCGGTGTCCAGGTCCTTCACCGGGTGGTTGGCGCCGTGGTGGCCGAACTTCATCTTGAAGGTCGGCGCGCCGGCGGCCAGCGCCATGATCTGGTGGCCCAGGCAGATGCCGAAGGTCGGCAGCCCGCTGTTGATGAGCTCGCGCGCGGCCTCGATGGCGTAGTCGCAAGCGCCCGGGTCGCCGGGGCCGTTGGACAGGAACAGGCCGTCGGGATTGAGCGCCAGCGCCTCGCGCGCCGGCGTCTGCGCCGGCAGCACCGTCACGCGGCAGCCGCGGCTGGCGAGCATGCGCAGGATGTTGAGCTTGACGCCGTAGTCGTAGGCCACGACGTGGAAGCGCGGTGCCTCCTGCGTGCCGTAGCCGCTGCCGAGCTGCCACTCGGTCTGCGTCCACTCGTAGGGCTCGCGCGTGGACACGACCTTGGCCAGGTCCTGGCCGTTCATGTCCGGCGCCGAGCGCGCACGGGCCACGGCCTCGGCCCGCAGCTCCTCGCTGATGACGGTGCCCACGGGATAGGCCACGATGCAGCCGTTTTGCGCGCCGCTGGTGCGCAGCACGCGCGTCAGGCGCCGGGTGTCGATGTCGGCGATCGCCACCGTGCCTTGCGACTGCAGGTACTCGGTAAGCGACTGTCCGGCACGGAAGTTGGACACGCGCACGGGCAGGTCCTTGATCACCAGGCCGGCGGCATGGACCTTCGAGGCCTCGACATCCTCGCCGTTGACGCCGTAGTTGCCGATGTGCGGATACGTCAGCGTGACGATCTGGCGGCAGTAGCTCGGGTCGGTGAGGATTTCCTGGTAGCCGGTGAGCGCGGTGTTGAACACCACTTCGCCGACCGTGTGACCGGCGGCGCCGATCGAGGTCCCCTGAAAGACCGTGCCGTCTGCAAGTGCGAGAAGTGCGGGAGGCTGTACAGGCAGCAAGGAAGACTCCGGTGTGTGAGTGCACGCCCGGCGCTGCTGTGGCGCTCGTGTGGATGCGCTGCCGGCGGGGAGCCGGCGGCAGCAGGTGGCGAATTTCGCCGGGCGGGGTGTTGGCGGGTAAACCTCGGAATTATAGCCGCCCCCGGGTTTTCACCCGGACCCGCCCCCGCGCCGCGTGAGGAGTTGCTCCGCGCAGTTCACACTCCCGCCACGCTCGGCCGCCGCACCGGCCCGGTGCGCGCTCCCCTGGCCTGACCAGGGCCGCGCGCCCGGCAATCACCTGGACATCATCCGGGAACCCGGCTCAAGTCACCTTAAGCCGCATCAAGCCGCATCAATTGGTTTTCAGCGCCGCGATGCCGGCGCGCGCCACCTGCGCGTCCTCGTTGGACTTGACGCCGCTCACGCCCACGGCGCCGATGCAATGGCCCTCGACCATCACCGGCACGCCGCCTTCGAGCAGCCCTTCGATGCCCGGCGCGCTCAGGAACGAGGTGCGGCCCTGGTTGATCATGTCCTCGTAGCCCTTGCTCTCGCGGCGGCCCAGCGCCGCGGTGCGGGCCTTGGCCGGGGCGATCTGCGCCGACACCGGCGCCGCGCCGTCCAGGCGCTGCAGCCACAGCAGGTGGCCGCCGTCGTCGACGATGGCAATCGTCACGGCCCAGCCGTTGGCCTGCGCCTCGGCGCGGGCGGCCTCGCCCATGGCCTGCACGTCGTCCTGGGTCAGCATCGGTCGGTTCTTCATGATTTCTCTTTCTTGGGGTGGGTGAGGAAAAAGGGCCGCCACTGTAGACGCGGCAACCCGGCCTTCGGCGGCACGGCCGCGCAAAACAGTTTCACCGCCGGTGCAGCAATGGGCGCGCCGATTGATCGGCAGCAATCCCCCAAAGGGCGGAACTAGAATGAATCGAGCGGATCGAATCCGCGTTCCGATCATCTTTGGAGGCTTCTCTCATGGACCAACGCCTGCAGACCGCCTATCCCGGCCAGGGGACGGCAGGCTCGCTGAGCGCGCAGCGCAACCGCGTGCTGCGCAATACCTACTGGTTGCTGGCGCTGTCGCTGATACCCACGGTGCTGGGCGCCTGGGTCGGCGTGAGCACCGGCATCGTCGCCGCGATGGGCACGGGCATGAGCCTGGCCGTGTTCTTCATCGGCGCCTTCGGCCTGATGTTCGCCATCGAGAAGACGAAGAACTCCGCCGCCGGCGTGCCCGTGCTGCTGGCCTTCACCTTCTTCATGGGCCTGATGCTGTCGCGGCTGCTGGCCATGGTGCTGGGCTTCAGCAACGGCGCCCAGCTGGTGATGACGGCCTTCGGCGGCACCGCTGCGGTCTTTGCCTCGGTGGCCATGCTGGCCACCGTCGTCAAGCGCGACCTCTCGAACATGGGCAAGTTCCTGTTCGTGGGCGTGATCCTGCTGCTGGTGGCCATGGTGGTGAACATCTTCGTGCAGTCCAGCGCGCTGATGATGACGCTGTCCGTGATTGCCATCGGCCTGTTCTCCGCCTTCCTGCTCTACGACATCAAGCGCGTGATCGACGGCGGCGAGACGAACTACATCAGTGCCACGCTGGCCATCTACCTGGACCTCTACAACATCTTCCAGAACCTGCTGATGCTGCTGGGCATCTTCGGCGGCGACCGCGAATAACTCGAAACACTCGCCTCATGCAAAAGGCCCCTCGCGGGGCCTTTTCTCGTTCTTGCGGCTGCCTGCCCCCGCTCTGGGCGGCGTGCGTCAGGCCTCGGCGGGCTGTGCCTGCGCTGCGGCCGGCTCGGCGCCGGACCGGGGCGCCGTCGGGTCGTACTCGAACACCGCCATGCTCTCCACGTGCGCCGTGTGCGGGAACATGTTCACCGCGCCGGCGGCCGTGCAGCGGTAGCCCGCCTGGTGCACCAGCAGCCCGGCGTCACGCGCCAGCGTCGCCGGGTTGCAGCTGACGTAGACGATGCGCTGCGGCGGCGTCCAGCCCGCCGGCGCCAGTGCGGGGGTCTGGTGCAGGTCGGCCAGCGCCTTGGCCAGCGCAAAGGCCCCCTCGCGCGGCGGGTCCACCAGCCAGCGCTGCGCGCTGCCGTAGGCCGTCACGTCCGCAGGCGTCAGCTCGAACAGGTTGCGTGCCGCGAAGCTGGCCTTGTGCGCCAGGGCGTTGCGCATCGCGTTCTCGCGCGAGCGCTGCACCAGCGCCTCGCTGCCCTCGATGCCCAGCACCTCGCGCGCCTGCGTGGCCAGCGGCAGGGTGAAGTTGCCCAGGCCGCAGAACCAGTCGATGACGCGCTCGTCCGGCTGCACGTCCAGCAGCCGCAGCGCCCGGCCCACTAGTACCGTGTTGATGTGGTGGTTCACCTGCGTGAAATCGGTGGGCTTGAAGGGCATGACCACGCCGAACTCGGGCAGCGTGTAGGCCAGCTCCGGGCCACCCTGGTCGAGCAGGTGCACCGTGTCCGGCCCCTTGGGCTGCAGCCACCACTGCACGCCGTACTCGGCGGCGAAGTCGCGCAGGCGCTGCGCGTCGGCTGCGCTCAGCGGCTCCAGGTGGCGCAGCACCAGCGCCGTCACCAGCCCCTGCGGGCCCTCGCCGATGGCGACCTCGATCTGCGGCAGCCGGTCACGCGCTTCCATCGAGGCGATGAGCGCGCGCAGCGGCATCAGCATGGCGCCCACGTGGGCGGGGAGCACCTCGCAGCGCTGCATGTCGGCCACGTAGCGCGACTTGCGCTCGTGAAAGCCCACCAGCACCGTGCCCTTCTTGACCACGTGGCGCACCGACAGCCGCGCGCGGTAGCGGTAGCCCCAGGTCGGCCCCTCCACCGGGCGCAGCAGCTGCTCCGGCTTGACCTTGCCCAGGTGCCAGAGGTTGTCCTCCAGCACGCGCTGCTTGATGGCGATCTGCGCCCCGGGGTGCAGGTGCTGCATCTTGCAGCCGCCGCAGGCGCCGGCGTGCAGCCCGAAGTGCTGGCAGCCCGGCACCACGCGCTGCGCACTCTCGCGCCGGATCGCCTCCAGCGTGCCCTGCTCCCAGTTGTTCTTGCGCCGGGACACGTTCACCTGCACCTGCTCCCCCGGCAGCGCCCCTTCGATGAAGACCACCTTCCCCTCGGCGTTGTGGGCCACGCCTTGCGCATCGAGATCCAGCGACTCGACGCGCAGCCATTCCTTGTCAACCGTCATGGGCGCGGATTATCCGGCCCGGGCGAAGGCTTCCCGCCGCGCACGGCCTTCCATGCCCGCAAGCAGCCGGCACGATGTCGCGCCGAAGATGGCCCCGGGACAGGTCAGAAGATGGAGTCGCGGTCGATGCCGTTGCGCACCATGCGCCGCTTGAGCTTGACCAGCGCCTCCTGCTGGATCTGGCGAATGCGCTCGCGCGTGAGTCCCATGCGCTCGGCCAGCACCTCCAGCGTCTCGGGCTCGCGGTCGTGCAGCCCGTAGCGCCCGGTGAGCACCTCGCGCTCGCGCTCGTTGAGCTCGCTGATGCCGTTGCGCAGCAGTTGCTCCACCTCGCGCACGAGGGTGTGACCGAGCGGGTCGAGCGCCTGGTCGTCGGCCACGGTGTCGAGCATGGACTCGCCCTGGTCGCGCTCCAGCGGCGCGTCCAGCGAGGTCGGCTGCTCGGCAAAGCGCAGCAGCGCCGCCACCTCCTGCACCGGGCGGCGCAGCGCCGCGGCCACCTGTTCCACGCTCACCGTGCGCTCGCCACTCTGGGCCGGCGCCCCCTGGGCGCTCTCCAGCGCGCGGCGCATCTTGAGCACCTGGTTGAGCTCGCGCACCACGTGCACCGGCAGCCGCACCAGCCGGGCCTGATGCATGATCGCGCGCTCGATGTTCTGGCGGATCCACCACGAGGCGTAGGTGGAGAAGCGGAAACCCCGCTCCGGCTCGAACTTGCCAATGGCATGCATGAGCCCGAGGTTGCCTTCCTCGATCAGGTCGGTCATGGGCAGGCCGCGGCCCATGTAGTTCTTGGCGATGCTGACCACCAGGCGCAGGTTGCGCTCGATCATGTCCTGGCGCGCCTGGAAATCGCCCGCGCGCGCGCGCACCGCGGTGTCGTATTCCTGCTGCGGCGTGAGCAGCGGCGCGCGGCGGATCTCGCGCAGGTAGAGCTGCAGCGTGTTGCCGACGTCGGACTCACCCGGCGGCAACGGCGCGCCGGCCTCGGCCTCGGCCTGGGACTCGACTTCGGCCATCGGCTCGGCGGCCGCCTCGGCCAGCGGCGTGGCGGCGGCGGGCGCGTCGTCGAGGTCGTCGAGCGCCGCCACCAGCGGCACGATGTTCACCGGATTCACCGCCGAGCCCTCGCGCATGTCGAATCGCTTGCTCATCGGTAGCCTCCGGTGGAGAAAGAGCGCCGTCAGCGCGGCGGTAGCAGCCGGGCCGGGTCGATGGGTTTGCCCTGCTTGCGGATTTCGAAATGCAACTGGACGCGGCTGGCGTCGCTGGAGCCCATCTCGGCAATGCGCTGGCCGCGGCGCACGACCTGATCTTCCTTGACCAGCAGCGTCTGGTTGTGCGCGTAGGCCGTCAGGTATGTGTTGTTGTGCTTCACGATCACCAGGTTGCCGTAGCCGCGCAGGCCCGAGCCGGCATAGACCACGCGCCCGTCGGCCGCGGCCAGCACCGGGTCGCCGGCCTTGCCGGTGATGGTGATGCCCTTGTTGCGCGCGTCGTCGAAGGTGCCGCTGACCGGGCCGCCCGCGGGCCAGATCCAGTTGATGTTGTCATCGGGCTCGCGCGTGGCCGGGGTCTCGCGTGGCGCCGGCGCCGGTGCCGGCGCGCTGGGCGCGGCGGCCGAGGCGCTCTCGCCGGCCGAGGCGGCGGTAGCCACCGCCGTGGGGGCCGAGGAGGCCGACGCGGAGGTTGCCGCCGGTGCGGGCCTGGCATCGAGCGGCCGGCTCTCGACGCGGGCGCTGGCCACGGGGCGCGTGGCCACGACGCTCGGGTCCACGCTGGGCGGCACCACGCGCACCACCTCGCCGACCTCGATCTGGTTCGGGTTGTCGATGCCGCTCCAGCGCGCGATGTCCTTCCAGCTCTGGCCGTTCTCCAGCCCGATGCGGATCAGCGTGTCGCCCGGGCGGATGGTGTAGTAGCCGGGCTTGCCGGCGTTCTCGATGCCGCGCAGCGGCTTGACCGGCGGCGCGGGCACCGCGGCGGGTGCGGGGGACGGCGGGCGCACGGCGGGCGTGGCGCGCTCCTCGACGGGCGCCTGCTGCTGGGTCGAGGCGCAGCCGACGATCAGCATCGTCGAGACCACGCTCACTGCCACCGCACGGCTACCGCGCCAGGAATTCGAACTCATCGGCAAGAGGACACTCCGCTTTCAACCAATCCCGGATTTTAGGGGCACGAAGTGCACCGCCTCGTGCACCTGGCGCACCCAGTCGGTCTCGGTGCGGTCCACCACCATCAGCACCTGGCCGCCGCCGGCGCCGTGCAGCGGCGCCACCAGGCGCGCGCCCGGCGCCATCTGGTCGAGCCAGGACTGCGGCAGCGCCTCGCCGCCGGCCGCGGCGATCACGGTGTCGTACGGCGCGTTGGGACCGTGGCCCAGGCGCCCGTCGCCCCAGACCAGGCGCAGGTTGGCGCGGCGCAGCGGCTGCAGCAGCTCGCGCGCGCGCTCGTGCAGCGGGCGCAGCCGCTCCACCGAGATCACCTGCGTGCCCAGCACGCCCAGCAGCGCGGCCTGGTAGCCGCTGCCGGTGCCGATCTCCAGCACGCGGCCGAGCGAGCCGCGCTGGCGCGCCGACTGCCCTTCGAACAGCAGCGCCAGCATGCGCGCCACCACCGAGGGCTTGGAGATGGTCTGGCCGTGGCCGATGGGCAGCGCCGTGTCCTCGTAGGCCTGCGCCACCAGCGCCGCGTCCACGAAGTGGTGCCGCGGCACCTGCTCCAGCGCCTGCAATACCGGCTCGCAGCGCAGGCCCTGCGCGCGCAGCCGCTGCACCATGCGCGCGCGCACCGCGCCGGAGTCCAGGCCCAGGCCGCTGGGCGCGCTGTGGCGGCGCGCGTCGGCCGCCGCCTCGTGCACCGGGCGCTGCGGGCGCTGCGGCGCCATGGGGGCCTGCGCGCCGGGAGCCACCCGGTCGAGCCTGATCGGGAAGCGCGGCGCGCGCGGCTTCATGGCTGCGTGCGCTGCAGCGCCGCCTGCCACGCCGGCAGCGTGGCATGGCAGGTCAGGTCCACCTGCAGCGGCGTGATCGAGACGCAGCCGCTGGCCGTGGCGTGGAAGTCGGTGCCCTCGCCCGCCTCGCGCGCGTCCCCGGCCGGGCCGATCCAGTAGATCGGCTCGCCGCGCGGGTTGGTCTGGCGGATCACGGGCTCGCTGGCGTGGCGCCGGCCCAGCCGCGTCACGCGCCGCGGCAGCTGCTCGGACTGCGCGTGGTTGGGAATGTTGACGTTGAGCAGGAACGCGCCCGTGGCCGGCGGGCGGCGCAGCACCTCCTCGACGATGGCGCGCGCGGTGCGCGCCGCGCTCTCCAGGTGGTGCCAGCCGCGCTCGGTCTGCGAGAAGGCGATGGCCGGCACGCCGAAGAGAAAGCCCTCCATCGCCGCGGCCACGGTGCCCGAGTACAGCGTGTCGTCGCCCATGTTGGCGCCGTTGTTGATGCCCGACAGCACCAGGTCCGGCCGCTGCGGCAGCAGCCCGGTGAGCGCCACGTGCACGCAGTCCGAGGGCGTGCCGTTGACCACGTTGAAGCCGTTGCCGGCCTGGAACACCGTCAGCGGCCGGTGCAGGCTCAGCGAGTTCGACGTGCCGCTGGCGTTCTGCTCGGGCGCGATCACGTCGATCTCGCCCAGGTCCCGCATGGCCGCCACCAGCGCGGCCAGTCCGGGCGCAAGGTAGCCGTCGTCGTTGGCGATCAGGATTCGCATCGATGCTTTCTGTTGGGGAGACTGCAAGGAAGTGCGGCCGGGGCACCGCACGGCAGGCGTACCGTGGCGCCGCGCGCGCCAGCGGCCGAAGGCGGGGCAAGGTTAGCGGGTGTTAGGATAATTTCAACAACACAACGGCCGCACAAGTTCACGCCTGCAGTCCCGGCGCCGCGGCTCATTGCTTGGGATGGGGGGCGCTGCCATGACCGTGAAGGTCTTGATCCTGGAAGACAACCCGGTCGCGCGCGGCTTCCTGCGCCGCGTGGTGCGCGAGAGCTTCAGCGACGACATGAGCGTCACCGAGGCCAACGACCTGGAAAGCGCGCGCCGCCACGTCGCGCAGGCGGGCAACGCCCCGTTCCGGCTCGTGCTGGTGGATCTGGAGCTGCCCGACGGCACCGGCCTGGAGCTGCTCTCCGAGCTCGCGAGCTACCCCGCGCACCGCGTCGTCACGACGCTGTATGCGGACGACGACCACCTCTTCCCCGCGCTGCGCTGCGGCGCCGACGGTTACCTTCTCAAGGAAGACCGCTTCGAGCTGCTGGTGGAGGAGCTGCAGAAGATCGTGCGCGGCCAGCCGCCGCTGTCGCCGGCCATCGCGCGGCGGCTGCTGGCGCACTTTCGCGGCGGCACGCCGGGCGCGGCACCGGCATCGGCATCGGCACCTGCACTCAGCGCGCAGCCCCTGCCGCCAGGCCGCGTCGCGCTGGAGCCGGTGCACGACGAGCACGACCGCCTGACCCCGCGCGAGAGCGAAGTGCTCACCTTCCTGAGCAAGGGCTTCACGATCAAGGAAATCGCCGGGCTGCTGGACATCAAGTGGTTCACCGTCAACGACCACATCAAGTCCATCTACAAGAAGCTCAACGTCTCCAGCCGCGCCGAGGCCGCCGTGCTGGCCAGCAAGCAGGGGCTGGTCTGACGGCGCGCGGCATGCGCCGGCGCATCCGCTCCGCCCCCGCCTTCACGGCCGAGGACCTGCGCCGCGCCGCCGAGGCGGCACGCCGCGAGGAGCGCCTGCGCCTGGCGCAGGACCTGCACGACGACCTGGGCGCGCGGCTGCTGGCCCTGCTGGTGCATGCCGACGACGCCCGCAGCGCCGAGGCGCTGCGCCTGGCGCTGCAGGACCTGAAGCTGCTCACGCGCGGCCTGGCCGCCGGCTGCCACCGGCTCCTTCATGCCGAGGCGGAATGGCGCGCCGAGCTGCACCGCCGCCTGGCGGACGCCGGCTGCGCGCTGGCGTGGCGCTTCGAGGCCGACGCCGACCTGGACCTCGGCGTGGCGCAATGGTCCGCGCTCACGCGCGTGCTGCGCGAGCTGACCAGCAACGCCATCGCCCACGCCCGCGCCACGCGGGTGGACATCGAGTGGCGCTGCGCCGGCCGGCGCCTGGAGCTGACGGTGCGCGACGACGGCCCCGGTGGCGACCCGCAACAGTGGGCGCACGGGCTGGGCCTGTCCGGCGTGCGCCGCCGCGTGCGCGATCTCGGCGGCGAGGTGACGTGGCAGCCCTGCGCGCCGCGGGGCATCGAGTGCCGGGTGGTGGTGCCGCAGCTGCAGGACGCCGCGGCGCGTAAGGCGCCCCTCGCCGGCGCCCGTTCCACCTGTTCCGCCTACTCCTCCAGCGCCTCCCAGGCCAGCGACACGCGCTGCACCCCTTGCACCGCCGTCGTGGCCAGCAGCCGCAGCGGCTGCCCCGGCGGCACGCGCAAGTTGAAGCGGTAGTCCAGCGAGTCGCTGCCCTCGGCGCTGTCCACGCGGCGCGACCAGCGCAGCGCGCCGTCCACCGAGATGCGCAACTCGTGCCAGGCGTCGTCCACGCCCGCGCGCCGGCGCACGACGAAGCGGCAGTCGAGCTCGAAGACACGCTCGCGCTGCGCGTCGGCGGGGATGTCCAGCCGCGCCACGTCGGCGCCGCCGGCGTCGAGGCTCCAGCGCTCGCGCGGACCCTGCGCGCCTTGTCGGATGCTGTGTTGCTTGCCCATGGCGCCCGATGCTAGCCAAGCGCGGCGCCGCGCCCGGGCCTGAGGCCCAGCCGCCGCGCCAGCCGGTGGAAATTGGCCCGGTCCATGCCCGCCTCGCGCGCCGCCGCGGCCATCGAGCCGCCATGGCGGGCCAGTGCCTCGGCGATCCAGCGCCGCTGGAACGCGTCGGTGGCCTCGCGCAGCGTGGGCGCCGCGGCAGCGTCCCGGCCGGGCAAGGCGTCCGGGACAGCTGCCCCGGACACGGCATCGGCCGGCGCCCGTGCCGGGGACAGCGCCGCCCCGGCCGCCTCGCCCAGCAGGTGCCGCGGCTCGACCGCGATCCAGCGCCCCTTGCCCGGCTCCATGCGCGCGCGCAGCGCGGCGCGGCTGACCAGGTGCTCCAGCTCGCGCACGTTGCCGGGCCAGGCCTGCTGCAGCAGCAGCGCCTTGCTCGCGGGAGACAGCCGCAGGTTGCGCGCGCCCAGCCGGTGCTGGTTCTCCTCCAGGAAACCTTCGGCCAGCGCCAGCACGTCGCGGCCACGCTCGCGCAGCGGCGGCACGTGCAGCGGGTACACCGCCAGCCGGTGGTACAGGTCGGCGCGGAAGCGCCCGGCAGCCACCTCGGCCGCCAGGTCGCGGTTCGTCGCCGCGATGACGCGCACGTCCACGTGCACCACGGCGTCGCTGCCCGGGCGCTGCACCTCCCCGGCCTGCAGCACGCGCAGCAGCTTGGCCTGCACCGCCGGCGCCAGCTCGCCGACCTCGTCGAGGAACAGCGTGCCGCCGTCGGCCAGCTGAAAGCGCCCGGCCCGCGCCTGCGTGGCGCCGGTGAAGGCGCCGCGCCGATGCCCGAACAGCTCGCTGTCGGCCAGCGTCTCGGGCAGTGCCGCGCAGTTCACCTGCACCAGCGGCCGCTCCCGGCGCAGGGACTGCGCATGCAGCCGCTGCGCCACCAGCTCCTTGCCCACGCCGGTCTCGCCCAGCACCAGCACCGTCAGGTCGGTGGCGGCGACGGTGTCGATCTCGCGCCGCAGCCGCTGCATCGCGGCGCTGCGGCCCAGCAGCTCGCGCGGCGCCCGGGCGCCGGCCTGCAGCTCGCGCACCAGCTCGTGCTCGTGCGCGGCGCTCTCGGCCAGCTCGCGCAGCGCCTGCGCCGACGCCACGCCCTGCTCCACCAGTTGCGCCAGCGCCGGCAGCTGCGCCTGCACCGCGTCGAAGCGCCCGGGCTGCAGCGCGTCCAGCGTCAGCAGCCCCCAGGTCCAGCCGTGCAGCCGCAGCGGCGCGCCCATGCAGTCGTGCACCGGCAGGATTTCCGGCTGGTGCGCCACCAGGCCGTCATAGGGGTCCGGCAGCGCGCAGTCGGCCGGCAGGCGCTGCCCCTGCGGGCTGCGCAGCAACAGCGCCAGCCGCGGATGGGCCGACACCGGAAAGCGCCGCCCCAGGGCCTCCTCGCTCAGGCCGCGCACCGCCACCGGCACCAGCACCTCGCCGTCGAGCCGCAGCAGCGCCACGGCATCGGCCCCGGCCATGGCCTGCACCGCGTCCAGCAACGCGGCGTAGTGGCCCGCTTCCTCACCAGCGTCGTGCAAGCGTGTCTCCATGACCGCATTGTTGTCGCTTTGACTACAGGACAGGTGTCGTCTAAACGACACGCCAGGGATTGATTCTGAGATGGATCAACGACTTGGCCCGGTATTCATGGCTGGCCCGGGTCTTGATAAAGGGCAAGCCGTCGCCCACAGGAGAACGCCCATGCTGTCGCCCCAGACCATTGCCCTCGTCAAAGCCACCGTGCCCGTGCTGCAGGAGCACGGCGAGGCCATCACGCGCCACTTCTATCCGCTGATGTTCAAGGAGCATCCGGAAGTGAAGGCCTTCTTCAACGAGGCGCACCAGGCCGGCGGCACGCAGCCGCGCGCGCTGGCGCACGCGGTGCTGGCCTACGCCTCGAACATCGACCGGCTGGAGCAGCTCGCCGGCGAGCTGCCGCGCATCATCCACAAGCACGTGGCGCTGGGCGTGCTGCCCGAGCACTACCCGATCGTCGGCAAGTACCTGCTGCGCGCCATCCGCGAGGTCCTGGGCGCGGCGGCCACCGACGAGATCATCCAGGCCTGGGCCGAGGCCTACGGGCTGCTGGCCCAGGTGCTGACCGAGGCCGAGGAGCAGGTCTATGCCGGCAATGCCGCGCGCCCGGGCGGCTGGCGTGGGGCACGGCGTTTCCGCGTCGCGCGCCGCGAGGACGAGAGCGAGCTGATCACGTCCTTCTACCTGGCCCCCGCCGACGGCGGCGAACTGCCCGCCTACCGGCCCGGCCAGTACCTGACGCTGCTGCTCGACATCGACGGCCAGCCCGTGCGCCGCAACTACTCGCTCTCCGGCCCGTCGGGCCGGGACACCTGGCGCATCAGCGTCAAGCGCCAGCCCGGCGGCAAGGTCTCGAACTGGCTGCACGACCATGCCCGGGCCGGCACCGAGCTGCAGGTGCTGCAGCCCGCGGGCGACTTCGTGCTCGACGAGGCGCAGAGCCACCGGCCGCTGCTGCTGGTCACCGGCGGCGTGGGCATCACGCCGGCCATGGCGATCCTGGAGACCGTGGCCGAGACCGGCCGCCCGGTGCACTTCGTGCACGCCGCGCGCCACGGCGGCGCGCATGCCTTCCGGGGTCGGGTGCAGGCGCTGGCGGAGCAGCATCCGAACGTGCAGGCCTTCTTCCTGTACGACGAGCCGCGCGAGGGCGACCGGCCGCACGCCGTGGGCCACCTCACGCCCGAAGTGCTGGCCCGGCACCTGCCCGCCGACCGCGACGCGGACCTCTACTTCATCGGCCCCAAGCCCTTCATGCAGGCCGTGCGCCAGCACGCGCTGGCCCTGGGCGTGCCGGCGCAGCGGCTGCGCTGGGAGTTCTTCGGCCCGCTGGAGCAGCTCGAAGAGGCGGCGTGACGCGCGGCGCCGGGCCGCTGTCGCGCCGGCCCCACGCCTGCGACCCCACGCCCGCACCGGAATGGTGCCGGCGTGCAGACTCCCGCCCTTTGCCGGCCCGCCCTTGCAGTACGTGAAGCCGTTCCAAGAGTCCCTGAAACGCCTGCTCCCGCCGCGCCTGGACGTGGCGCCCGGCGAGCGGCTGCGCGCCGCCGGGGGTGGCCTCGCCGGGCTGCTGGCCACCGCGCTGCTGGCGCGGGCCCTGCTCGACGCCGGGCAGCCCTGGCTCATCGCGCCGATGGGCGCCTCGGCCGTGCTGCTGTTCGCGCTGCCGGCCAGCCCGCTGGCGCAGCCCTGGCCGGTGCTGGGCGGCAACCTGGTGTCGGCCGTGGTGGGCATGGCCTGCGCGCAACTCCTGGGCGCCACGCCGCTGGCCGCGGGCCTGGCCCTCGCGCTGGCGCTGCTGGCCATGTTCGCGCTGCGCTGCCTGCACCCGCCGGGCGGGGCCATCGCGCTCACGGCGGTGCTGGGCGGGCCGGCGCTGCAGGCGATGGGCTTCAGCTTCGTGCTGGCGCCGGTGGGCCTGCACACCGCGCTGCTGCTGGTGGCGGCTGCCCTCTATAACAACCTCACCGGCCGCGCCTACCCGCACCGCGCCACGCCGGTGGTGCCCGGACACCAGACCGCCGACGCCGCGCCGAATCGGCGCCTGGGCTTCACCGCCGAAGACCTGGACGCCGTCATGCGCCGCTATGGGCAGGTGCTCGACATCGACCGCGACGACCTCGACAGCCTGCTGCGCCAGGCCGAGATGCAGGCGTACCAGCGCCGCTTCGGCGTGATCCGCTGCGGCGACATCATGTCGCGCGACTTGGTGACGGTGGAGTTCGGCACCTCGCTGCAGGAAGCCTGGCACCTGCTGCGCCGGCATCGCGTCAAGGCACTGCCGGTGGTGGACCGGGCGCGGCGCGTCATCGGCATCCTGACGCTGGTGGACTTCATGAAGCACGCGCAGCTCGACCGCCACGAGGGCTGGGCCATGAAGCTGCGCGACTTCCTGCGCCCCAGCGGCCTGACGCACAGCGACAAGCCCGAGGCCGTGGGCCAGATCATGACCACCGGCGTGCACACCGCCAGCGTGGACACCCACGTCGTCGAACTCGTGCCGCTGCTGTCCGACCTGGGCCTGCACCACATCCCGATCGTGGACCAGGAGCGCCGCCTGGCCGGCATGGTCACGCAGTCGGACTTGGTGGCGGCGCTGTACCGCGGTGGCGTAGACGAGGCCACCGGCTTTGAAAAAGCAGTTGCCTGAAAAAATTCGATAAAAACGCTTGCCTAGTCGCTGAATATGCTGCTAAACTGCGAAGCACTTGAGACGAACACCTGCCCAGGTGGCGGAATTGGTAGACGCACTAGTTTCAGGTACTAGCGGGTAACTCCGTGGAGGTTCGAGTCCTCTCCTGGGCACCAAAAAGAAAAGCCGGCCATGTGCCGGCTTTTCCCATTTCCGGGCCCGGGAAGCACTTGGCTTTCTTCGTTTCCGGGTCAGATTCACCGCATGTGTGCCGGTGCAGCAAGCGCCGCCAGCACGGCCAGATCGGTCGCTCCGGCCACGCCTCTGACCGCCGCCCCCGGGCACAACGCCTTCTCCCCTGCATACCCCTGGCCCCGCGCCCGCTCCCAGGCCGCGCGCGTGGCCAGCGCCCGCGTGCCCTGGGCCTTGTTGTGCTTCTCCAGCTTGGCCGCGAGGTTCACCGCGTCGCCGATGACGGTGTATTCCAGCCGCTGCCCGTCGCCGACGATGCCGAACACCACCTCGCCCGTGGCCAGCCCGGCGCCCACGTCGGGCGCGGCCAGGCCGGCACGGGCGCGCACGGCGCGCCAGCCGTCCACCGCCTGCACGATCTCGTCCACCGCGCGCAGCGCATTCGCCGCATGCGCCGCATCCGGCGCCACCGCGCCGAAGCTGGCCAGGATGCCGTCGCCCAGGAACTTGTCCACGCTGCCGCCGTGGCGCCGCACGATCGGCACGACCAGCCGCTGGTACTCGCCCAGCAGCGCGATCACGCCGTGCGGCCCAAGGGCCGCGGAGGCCGCCGTGAAGCCGCGCAGGTCCAGAAACAGGATGGCGGCCTCGCGCAACTCGCCCTGCCCCGCCATGAGGTCGAGCTCCGAGCCCGTGATGCGCCGCGCCACCGCGTCGTCGAAGAACAGTGACAAATCCGCCACCGCGCGCTGCTGCGAAAGCGCCCCGCGCAGCAGCGCGCGCGAGCGCGCCAGGGCCAGCGTCAGCGTGGCGGTGAAGAGCGCCAGGGCCAGCAGCTTGTCGAGCTCGCCGCCCGGGTGGACCTGCAGCGAGCGCAGCGACGTGACGTAGTCCCAGGTGACCGGGTTCGAAGGCGCCTCCAGCAGCGCCCAGCCCAGCAGCCCCAGCCAGCCGATGAAGGCCGTCGCGCCCGACACCGCCACCCACAGCGGCTCGAAGCGCAGCGCCCGCAGCGCCACCAGCACGAAGACGTAGACGAAGGCCGTGCCCTTGAGCGCGAACTGCGGCGGCTGCTCGTGCTGCAGCGCGTAAGCCGCGAGCGTCCCGATCAGCACCGCCATCTCCGCCACCACGCCGGCGGCGAGCAGCCGGGGGCCGAGCTGGCCGGTCCAGGCGGCGTAGAGACGCAGCAGCGCCAGCAGGGCCAGCAGGCTCAAACCCAGCGGCGCCGCGCGCACCGGCGCGTCGGGCGCGTAGCCGGGCGGCGCGGCGCCCAACAATGCCGCCAGCAGCGCGATCAGCAGCAACTGCACCCCGGCCACCAGCACCTCGGCACGGAACTGCTCGGCCGCCAGCGCCTGCCGCACCCGCGGCGGCAGCGCCGCGCCGCCGGCCTCGGGCAGCAGCCAGGAACGCCAGGTGAAGTTCATGTCAGCCCCCTGCGCCGGAGTCACCGCCGCGCAGCCGCCCGCCCGCGATGCGCTCGCAGGTGCCCGCGGGCAGGCTGATCCACTCCTCCGCGCCGCCGTCCTCGCGGGCCTGGCCGGCGCAGGCGTGGGTGCTGGTGCCGCAGTCGTTGCGCCCGGCACGCACCACGCCGTGGCAGCGCTCGCGCTCGAACACGAAGCGCGCGCCCGGCGCGTCCAGCGCATGCGTGTAGCGCTGCACCGCCGCCAGCGCCGCCAGCAGCGCGGCGCCCAGCACCACGGCGTTGGCCAGCGGCGTGGCCCGGCCCGGCGCCGCCTCGGCCGCCGCGCTCATCGGGCCCTCCCGCCCAGCGCCGGCCAGGTGAGCACCTCGGACAGCCGCATCGCCGCCGCGATGGCCGCGCACATCAGGCCAAACGCCAGCCAGGCGTGGAGATGCAGCAGCGGCAGCCCCACCAGCACCAGGCCGTCGTTGGAGCCGGGAATCAGCAGGCTGCCCGCGGCCATGAGCGCGCCGCCGGCCAGGCTGCGCAGCCACTGCGCCGGCGTGGGCCGCACGCTCTTCAATCGCCCCGCCGTGTAGCCCCCGAGCAGCGCGCCGCCCAGCAGCGCGCCCAGCAGCGCCAGCGGCAGGCCCGGGTGCGCGGCCATGCGCTGCGCCAGCGCCGCGAGCAGGTCCGTGTAGGCCCAGGCGCCGGCCAGCAGCCAGCTCAGCAGGAACGTCACGCCGATCACAACCGTGGCCGCGTGCGGCGTCCACACCCGCGCCGCCAGGTTGCGTGCCACACCGCCGCGCAGGCCACGGCCCAGCCGCCACAGCGCGAACGGCACGAAAGCCGCGGCAAGCCATGCCGGCGCCAGCAGCCCGGCCGGGCTCGCCGTGGCACCCGCCTCCGCCAAGGGCAGGAACGGCCGCACCACCAGGCAGCCCATGTAGAAACCCAGCGGCACCGCCGCCTGCGACCATTGCCCCGAGCCCAGCCGCGCGATGGCGCCGAAGACGCAGGCGCCGTTGACCCACGCGCCCAGGCCCAGCAGCAGCGCGCCCGCGACGGTGGCACCCGTCACCGGCCGCGGTGCCGGCATCAGCGCGGTCCAGCCCAGTGACTGCGCCAGCGCCAGGCCGCCGGCCACCCACAGCGCGGCCTCGCCCATGGCCAGCAGCCGCCGCGCGCTGCGCTGGCGCAGCACCTCCTCGACGGCCGCGACGGTGCAGGTGGCGCCGCGCTGGATGGCGAATCCCATCACCGCGACGCAGGCCAGCACGGCCGCGAGCGCGGCGGCGGACAAGGCTTCCATGGCCCGCTCCTTTCAGCGCTTCACAGGAACTCGGCGCGCAAATCCACGCTGGAGCGCTGGCCCAGGGCGTCGAAATGCTGCTGCAGCCAGCGCCCGGCATGCGCGCGCCCGGCGTCGCGCAGCTGCATGAGAAAGCCCCAGTCGCAGTTGAGCTTGCTGGAGACGTCGTAGCTGCTCATCACGTCGTCGGCGCGGATGGAGTGGATGAGCATCTGCTTGAACTCCGCGGCGTCGAGCTTGCCGCGCTCGATCAGCCCGGAGACGAAGACGATGGCGCGCATCTCGCGCATCAGCGAGGAGTTGAAGCTGACCTCGTTGAGCCGGTTCAGGATTTCGCCGGCCGTGGTCGGCACGCCGCGGCGCACGATCGGGTTGAGGTGCACGATCAGCACGTCGCGCGAGGCGCAGTCGTAGATCAGC
Source organism: Azohydromonas aeria (assembly GCF_009760915.1). GTDB lineage: Bacteria > Pseudomonadota > Gammaproteobacteria > Burkholderiales > Burkholderiaceae_C > Azohydromonas > Azohydromonas aeria. Next base: position 86,683 of record NZ_VIDQ01000013.1, on the reverse strand, counting down.
GGGTAGATGGCCGGGTTGCCCATGTAGCCGCCGTCCCAGTAGGGCTCGCCGTCGATCATCACCGACTGGAACATGAACGGCAGGCAGGCCGAGGCCAGCACCGCGTCGGCGCTCACGTCGGCACAGCTGAAGATGCGCACCTTGCAGGTCTGCACGTTGGTGGCGCACAGGAACAGTTTTATTGCCGATTGCGCGCGCAACCGCTCGAAGTCCACGTGCGCCTCCAGCACGTCGCGCAACGGGTTGAAGTTCATGGGGTTGAGCTGGTACGGCGAAAACACGCGCGTGAGCAGCTCCATCCAGAAGTAGGCCGGCGAATGCTCCAGCGAGAAGCCGTCGAGCCACTGCATCCACGGCAGCGCGCGGTACGGGCTCCAGCGCTGGCCGGCGTCCGAGACGGCTTTCCAGAACTGTTCCAGCGCTTCGCGCGCGCCCTCGGGCCCGCCGACCGTCCAGCCGTGCGCCAGCACCGCAGCGTTCATCGCGCCGGCGCTGGTGGCGCTGATGCCCTCGAAGCGGATGCGCCCGTCCTCGATGAGGCGGTCCAGCACGCCCCAGGCGAAGGCGCCATGCGCGCCGCCGCCCTGCAGCGCCAGGTTGACGGTCTTGACTTCCGGCCGGGCGGCGGCGTTGCGGCCGGCGGGTTTCACGCGCATGTCCATGGCGTCTCCTGAGTCATCGCGGTCGTGCTCGGCATTCATGACGGTGTCCGCTCCCCATTGCCTGATGGCGGACACGCATGGGACGCCGTCTCAGTGCTGCGTCCAGCCCCCGTCCATGGGGATGGCCGTGGCGGTCATGGAGGCCGCGGCGTCCGAGGCCAGGAACACCGCCAGCGCGGCGAGCTCCTCCACGCGCACGAATTCCTTGCGCGCCTGGTGCGCCAGCATCACGTCGCGCACCACGGCCTCGGGCGCGATGCCGTGGGCGCGGGCCTGGTCGGCGATCTGTTGCTCCACCAGCGGCGTGCGCACGTAGCCCGGGCACAGCGTGTTGGCGGTGATGCCGAACTCGGCCAGTTCCACCGCCACGCAGCGCGTCAGGCCCACGAGCCCATGCTTGGCCGCCACGTAGGCCGACTTGAAGGGCGAGGCGGTGAGCCCGTGCGCCGAGGCCACGTTGAGGATGCGCCCGAAGCGCCGCGCCTTCATGCCCGGCACCACGGCCTGGATCAGCGCGAAGGCGGCCGTGAGGTTGATGGCCAGCACGGCGTCCCACTTCGCCTGCGGAAACTCCTCCACCGGCGCCACGTGCTGGATGCCGGCGTTGTTGACGACGACGTCCACGCGGCCGAAGGCGCTTTCGGCCTGCGCCGCCAGATCCCTCACCTGCTCCGGGCGGCTCATGTCGGCGCCGTGGTAGCGCACCTGCACGCCGAACTCGCGCTGCAGCTCGGCGCGCGTGAACTCGATCTCGTCGGCCTGGCCCAGGCCGTTGAGCATCACGTCGGCGCCCTGCGCCGCGAAGGCCCGCGCAATGCCCAGCCCGATGCCGCTGGTGGAGCCGGTGACGATGGCAGTTTTGCTGGCAAGCAACATGGCGAACTCCTTGGGGTGTCAGACAGTGGGTTGCGAAGGCGTCGGCAGCGGTTGCCCCGGCACCGGCTCCGCGTCCGCCTCCGCCGTGCGCGTGAAGCGCAGGTGCGTGATGTCGGCGCTGAAGAACATGCTCCAGCTCCACTCGACCCAGATGCGCAACTTGCGCCCCCAGGTCGGCATGAGCAGCAGGTAGTACGCGCGCCACAGCAGCCAGGCCGGCAGGCCCGACAGGGACAGCCCACCCACCTGCGCCACGCCCTTCAGGTGGCCGGTGGTGGCCATCATTCCGCGCGAGCGGTGGCTGAAGGGCCGTGTCGGCGTGCCCTCCAGCGTGGCCAGCAGGTTGTCAGCCAGCGCCCGGGCCTGCGCCACGGCGAACTGCGCCGTGGGCGGGCATGGCGTGCCGTCGCCGTTGGGCACCAGCGCGCAGTCGCCCAGCGCCCACAGGCCCGGCCGCTGCGGCACCGACAGGTCCGGCGCCACCGGGATGCGCCCGCGCTGCAGTGCCAGGCCGAGCTGCTCCACCAGCGGATTGGCCCGGGTGCCGATGGTGCACACCACCGTCGCGCCCTCGATGAAGCCGCCGTCGGCCAGCGCCACGCCCTCGGCTTGCACGGCGGCGGCGCGCGCGCCGAGCCGCACCCGCACGCCGCGCGCGGCCAGCGAGCGCGCCGCGGCCTCGCCCAGCGACGCGGGCAGCTCCGGCAGCAGGCGCTCGCCGTCGTGCAGCAGCGTCACGGACGGCTCGTCCGGCGCCACACGCGGATAGGCGCGCAATGCGCCGCGAATGAAGTCGGCCAGTGCCCCGGCCACCTCCACCCCGGAGAAGCCGCCGCCGATGACGACGAAGCCGCCGAGCAGGCGCCGCCGCGCCGCATCACTTTCCAGCTCGATGCGCGCCAGCCGCTGCAGCACGCGGTTGCGGATGAACATGGCGTCGCCCACCAGCTTCAGCGGCAGCGCGTGCTTGGGCGATCCGGGCACCAGGTCCAGGTTGGCACGGGTGCCGAAGGCCAGCACCAGGTGGTCGTACGGCAGGTCCAGCGGCCCTGCCAGGGTGGACAGGCGCAGCGTGCGCGCCTGCCCATCGACCCGCGTCACCCGGCCCATGACGAAGCGGCTCGACTTGAGCATCTCGCGAATGGGTGCCACCACCTGCTCCGGGAACACCGCCGCCCCGACCACCTCGGCCAGCAGCGGATTGAAGGTCGTGGTGCTCTCCTCGCTCACCAGCGTGAGCTGCCAGCCTTCGGGCAGCCGCCGCTCCAGGCGGCGCGCCAGCGCGGTGCCGCCGAAGCCGCCGCCCACGATCACGACGTGGCGTGTCATGGCTCGCACTCCATCAGCGCGGCAGCGCCGGCGCGCGGCGCTGCAGCAGCCCATCGAGCGACAGCGCGCCCGCGCCGTGCGTGAGCGTCACCAGCAGCATCAGGCCCCAGGTCTGGTGATCCTTGAACCCCGCGGCGCCCAGGTCCGGGTAGGAGATGACGGCCACGACGTTGAAGACGAAGAGCACGGCCGCCGCGAAGCGCGTGCCCAGACCCAGCACCAGCAGCACCGGGAAGAACAACTCCACGCCCGTGCCCAGCAGCGCGGCGGCTTCCGGCGGCAGCAACGGCACGGCGTACTCGTTCTCGAACAGAGACAGCGTCGTGTCCCAACTGGCGATCTTGGTCAGGCCCGACTTGAAGAACACGGCCGCGACCGTCAGCCGCAGCGCCAGGTCCACCAGCGGCGACAGCCGCTCCAGGCCGCGCGCCGCGCGCCGGCCCAGTGCCAGCGCCCGCCCCGCCACGCCCGGCGCCGCAGCGGCGGGCAACTCCATGGGATTGTTGACGTAATGCACCTTGATTGCTCCTGCGTGATCGTGGAAGGGCCGGCGTGCCGGGGTCCGCCGCCCGGAGGCGGCGGCCCCATCGAGGCGCGTCAGCCGGCCTTCTTGCCGCCGGCCGCCAGCGCCGCCGCCCCGCCGTGCTGGTTCTCGGGCTTGTCGGTGACCATGCCGCCGGCGATGCGGGCGCAGGTGCCCTTGGGCACGAGGATCCAGGCTTCCGAGTCGCGGTCCATGGTCGAGGTGCCGGCGCAGGCGCTCTTGCTGGTGCCGCAGTCGTTCTTGCCGGCCTTGACGATGCCGGCGCACTTCTCCATGTCGCCCTTGGCCGCCAGCGCGGTGCCGCTGGCCAGCGATCCGCCCAGCGCCACCAGCGTGGCGATGGAAGCGGCGACGAGGGTATTGGCTTGCTTGCTCATGTCAGGCTCCTTGATCGGTGAAAGCGAAGGTTATGAAGGTGGAGGCCGCGGCGCCTGGTTGCCAGTGCAACTTCATTGCCGCGGTGAATCCAGTGTGGTTGACGGGGTTCACGTGGCCGTGTCGGGGAGTTCACGTTTTCATCACGCCGCCGCCAGGGCCTCGAAGCGCTGCACGTAGTCGCGCAGCACCCGCGCCGCGCTCAGCGCCTCGTCGTTGCCCAGGTGCGCTGCGGCGCCGCACAGGCGCGCGAGCGCGCCTTCGAGCTCGTAGTCCACGGCCTCCAGGTCGGCGCTGTCGCGGCCCTCGTAGGCGGCCTGCGCCGCGGGCTGGGCCATCGACTGCGCCGACAGGTCCAGGAAGAAGCGCCGGTTCGGGTGCGCCACCCGGTACAGCAGCCTCCCCGCGGCATAGACGCAGGCATCGCCGGCCGGGCCGCAGATGACCACCGTGTCGGCCTCCACCATGCGCACCTGCGCCGCCACGCCCAGCAGCGCCGCGGGCCAGAACTGGCCGAACAGCACGACGTTGCACTCGTCCTCGCGCGGGCGGCGCGGGGCGCTGCCGGAGCCGGTGTCGAAGCCGGAGTCGGAGTCGGAGTCGAACGACAGGCTGTCGTCCACGCCGCCGAGGTCGGCGGACAGCGCCGACGCCAAGGCCAGCGAGACGTTGCGGGCGGGATGGCGGATGTTCATGGCGGCCTCCGTGAGTGAGCGCTGCCGGCGCGCGGCCGGCGGCGGCGCGTCACATGTCGTGCGGGTTGTGCGGCTGGTCCACGGGGAAGAGATCGACCGAGATCAGCACCGCCGGCGTGGAGCCCGTGTTCTTCCACCAGTGCGAGGTGCCGTTCCTCTCGGGCGCGACGTCGCCGGCGCGGTGCACGATCGGCACGGCGCAGCTGCTGGCGTACTCGGTGACCTCGCCCGAGACCGTGTAGATCATGGCGGGCCGGTGGTCGTGGCTGTGCCAGGGCACGATGCCGCCGGGCTGGATGTCGAGCTGGCGCAGCCGGAACGAGCGGCCCTGCAGCGCCAGCGGCTCGCGCGAGAGGTCGGTCATGGCGCGCACCACGTCCGTGACGCCCTGCGGCATCGTCGGGCCCGTGGCCTGGCCTCGGCCGTCGGCCACGCGCTTGTCGGCCGGGCATTCGCCGGCCAGCGCAGTACCCGCCGCCAGCGCGGTCAGCGCAGCCAGGGCCACGGAGGGCGCCGCGCGGCGCAGGGAAAGGAGGTTCAGACGGTTCATGCTGCGTGCTCCATCGAAGGGGATTTCCGATGGACGGCCTCTCGATCCTTCATCGGGCCGCCCGCAGACAACTCTGGCCGGCGCGATTCACCGCGCGGTCCCGTGTTGGTCACGTTTCGGTCACGGAGCGCCGCGGCGATCGAGAAATCACTTTTCCATCACGGCCCCGGCAGCATGAAAGGCGCGGCCTAGACTTTCCCGGGAGTCTTCTTCGCACAGGAGCGCGCCATGCCCGCCGTCCCGCCGTCCCTGCCTCCTGACTGCGCCGGCATCGGCCTGCGCGCCGAGCACCATGCCGCGCTGCCGGCACTGCGCCCGGACATCGGCTTCGTCGAGGTGCATGCCGAAAACTACTTCGGCCGCGGCGGCGCGCCCTGGCACTGGCTGCGCCAGGCGCGCGCGCTCTACCCGCTGAGCCTGCACGGCGTGGGCCTGTCGCTGGGCTCGGCCGACCCGCTGCGGCCCGAGCATCTGCGCCGGCTGCGCGAGCTCATCGACGACCTGCAGCCGGCACTCGTGTCGGAGCACCTGAGCTGGAGCTCGGTGGACGGCCGCTTCGCCAACGATCTGCTGCCGCTGCCCTGCACGCGCGAGGCGCTGGCGCACGTGGTGGCGCGCGTGCAGCAGGCGCAGGAGGCGCTGGGCAGGACGATCCTGCTGGAGAACCTCTCCAGCTACCTGCGCTTCGATGCCGACGAGATGCCGGAATGGGCGTTCATTGCCGAGGTCGCGCGGCGCAGCGGCTGCGGCGTGCTGCTCGACGTGAACAACCTGTACGTGAGCGCGCACAACCACGGTTTCAACTGCGCCGACTACCTAGACGCCCTGCCCTGCGCATCGATCGCGCAGTACCACCTGGCCGGCTTCACGCACCGCCGCTTCGACGACGGCAGCGAGATCCTGATCGACACCCACAGCCGCCACGTGGCCGAGCCCGTGTGGGCGCTCTATGCCGAGGTGCTGCGCCGCTTCGGGCCGCGGCCCACGCTCGTCGAGTGGGACGCCGACCTGCCGCCGCTACCCACCCTCGTGGCCGAGGCGCAGCACGCCGCCGCGCTGATGCGCCGACACACCGCGGAGACCGCCGATGCCTGCCCTGCTTGAGACCCAGCGCCGCGTGATGGACTCGCTGCTGCAGCGCGGCGACCCGGCCGATGCCGCGGCGCTGCTGCGCCCCACGCCGGGGCTGGATGCGGCGCGGCGCCTGCAACTGCACCGCAACAACCTGTTCGAGAGCCTGACCGCCGCGCTGGCCGCCGTGTACCCGGTGACGCTGCAACTGGTGGGCGAGGCCTTCTTCCGCGCCATGGCGCGGCGCTTCATCCCGCAATTCCCCTCGCGCTCAGGCAACCTGCACGCCTTCGGCGCGGAGCTGCCGGATTTCATCCGCGGCTTCGAACCCGCCGCCGCCGTGCCGTACCTGCCGGATATGGCCGCGCTGGAATGGGCCCTTCACGCCGTCTACCACGCCGCGCCGCAGCCGGCGCTCGATCTACCGGCGCTGGCGGCGCTGGATGCCGGGCGGCAGGCCGCGCTGACGTTGCAGCTGCAACCTTGTGCCCGGCTGCTGGCGTCGAGCTTCCCGGTGCTGCCGCTGTGGCAGGCGCACCAGGGCGGCGCCGCGGGCGGCCTGGACGCCATCGACTGGCGCGAAGGCGCCCGGCTGCTGGTGGCGCAGCGCGCGCTGGAAGTGGAGTTCCAGCGGCTGGGCGCGGGCGAGCTGGCCTGGTTGCGGGCGCTGGATGCGGGCGAACCGCTGGGTGCAGCCTGCGGGTTGGCGCTGGAGGCGGAGGCCGGCTTCGACCTGCCGGCGGTGCTGCTGCGGCACCTGGAACTGGGTACTTTTCGTGCCCTGGACTGTGAAGGAGACACGCCATGAGTCCCCGCCGCGTGCTGGTGATCGAGGACGACCCGGACATCGGCCGCCTCGTGACGCTGCAGCTGGCCGAGCTCGGCTTCGAGCACCGGCTCGTCGCCGACGGCGTCACCGGCCTGGCCGAGGCCGAGGGCGGACGCTGGGACCTGCTGATCCTGGACCTGATGCTGCCGCGCCTGGACGGCCTGCAGATCTGCAAGCGGCTGCGCGCGCGCGGCGGCGGCTACCTGCCCATCCTGATGCTCACGGCCAAGTCCTCGGAGCTGGACCGTGTCCTCGGGTTGGAGCTCGGTGCCGACGACTACCTGGTGAAGCCGTTTTCGATGCTGGAACTGGCCGCGCGGGTGAAGGCGATCCTGCGCCGGCAAGAGCATTTCGAGGCCGCGGTCGCCGCGGCGCCGGCCGCCCCCGCGCTGATCGAGGCCGGCGCGCTGCGCATCGACCTGGACCGGCACGAGGTGCAGGTGTCGGGCAAGGCGGTGGACCTCACCGCCAAGGAGTTCGAGCTGCTGGTGCACTTCGCGCGCGCGCCGGGCCGGGTGTTCACGCGCGCGCAGCTGCTCGACCAGGTCTGGGGCTACACCCACAGCGGCTACGAGCACACCGTGAACTCGCACATCAACCGGCTGCGCAACAAGATCGAGCGCGACCCGGCGCAGCCCGCGCACATCCAGACCGTGTGGGGCGTGGGCTACCGCTTCGCGTCGCCGGCATGAGCACGGGCCGCGAAACCGGGCGCGACGCGCCGGCGCCGCCGCCGCTGGGCCACAGCCTGTCGGTGAAGCTCGCGGCGCTGCTGGCCGCGGCCTTCATCGCCGTGGGCGGGCTGCTGGTGGTGGCGACGCAGGCGATGTTCGAGCCTTCGCGGCTGCTGGAGCTGTCCACCGACGTGATGCTCGCCAGCGTGGTGTTCTCGCTGCTGGCGGCGCTGTGCGTGTTCCAGCTTTTCACCCGGCGCCTGAAGCGCCTGGCCGACGCGGTGGACGCGTACTACCGCCGCGGCGACTTCCGCGCGCCGCTGGCGCTGGGCGAGGCCGACGCGCGCGGCGACGAGATCGAGCGGCTGGCCGCGCATGTCGAGGGCATGTCGGCGCGCATCGCCGACCAGCTCGGCGAGCTGGAGCGCGTGGCCACGCGGCGGCGCGACCTGCTGGCCAACGTCTCGCACGACCTGCGCACGCCGCTGGCCTCGATGCAGGGCTACCTGGAGATCCTGCTGCTGCGCCGCGGCGAGCTTTCCGAGGCGGAGGAGCGCAACTACCTGGAGGTGGCGGCCAAGCACAGCGAGCGGCTGGGACGGCTCGTCAACGACCTGTTCCAGCTCACCAAGCTGGAGGCCGACGACGTGCACCCGCAGCGCGAGCGCTTCCCGCTGGCCGAGCTGGTGCAGGACGTGGCGCAGAAGTTCGCGCTCGATGCCGCGCAGCGCGGCCTGGCGCTGCAGGCCGCCTGCGGTGCGGCCATGCCGCTGGTGGAGGCCGACATCGGCATGGTCGAGCGCGTGCTGGAGAACCTGGTGGAAAACGCGCTGCGCCACACGCCCGAAGGCGGGCGCGTCACGCTGGCGCTGGGCCAGGCGGGCGGCCGCGCCAGCGTGGCGGTGAGCGACACCGGCGTGGGCATCCCGGCCGACGAGGTGGACAAGGTGTTCGACCGCTTCTACCGGGCAGACCGCACCGGCGCGCGGCATCACGCCGGGTTGGGCCTGGCCATCGCGCGGCTGATGGTGCAGCTGCACGGCGGGCAGCTCACGGTGCGCAGCACGCCGGGACACGGCACCACGTTCAGCTTCGACCTGCCGCTGGCGCCGCGCGGGCCGTCCGGCCCTGAAGGCACGCCGGACAACGCGATACAAGACGGCGTCCCCGGCGCGCAGACCGGCGGGACAATCGCCGCGCCATGAACGCCCCTGCCCCGAGCCGGCACCTCCTGCTGTGGGTGCCGGGCCTGCTGCTGGTGCTGGCCGCCGCGCTGGCCGGCTGGGCGCTGGCGCCGGGCGCGGCGGCGCTGGCGCCGGCGCTGGCGTGCGCGCTGGGGCTGGCCGGGCTGGTGGCGTGGCATTCGCGGCGGAGCGAGCAGGTGCTGCGGGAGCGGCTGGCCGAGCAGGCGCAGCGCGCGGGCGGGCTGCAGCAGGCGCTGTCGCGCGCCGAAGCCGAGCGCGCCGAGGCGCTGGCCGCGGCGCGTGCCGGCGAGCAGCGCTACGAGCTGGCGCTGCGCGGCAGCCAGGACGGCCTCTGGGAATGGGAAATCGCCGGCGACCGCATGCGGCTGTCGCCGCGCTGGAAGAGCATGCTCGGCTACGCCGAAGGGGAGCTGGCCGACACGCGCGCGCAGTGGCGCGCCTGCGTCGAGCCGCAGGACCTGTCCGCCCTGGAGCAGGCGCTGCAGCGCCACCTGGCCGACCCGGCGTGCCGCTTTGAAGGGGAACTGCGGCTGAAGCACAAGGACGGCGGCGTGCGCTGGGTGCTCACGCGCGGCGTGGCGCTGCGCCATGCCAGCGGCACGCCCTACCGCATGGTCGGCCTGGACACCGACGTGACGCGGCTCAAGCGCGTGGAAACCATCCTCGACGCCGTGGCGCGCGGCACCGCCGACACCTTCGGCGAGGCCTTCTTCCAGGCGCTGGTGCGCCACTTCGCGCGCGCGCTGGAGGTGGACTGCGCCTTCATCACGGAGTGCGCCGACCATCCCGCGACGCGGCTGCGCACGCTGGCGTTCTGGTCCGATGACGGCTTGCGGGACAACTTCGAATACGGCCTGCCCGGCACGCCCTGCGAGCAGGTGGTGGGCGGCGGGCGCACCTGCTTCATCCGCAGCGGGGTGCAACGCCTGTATCCGGTGGAAGCGGGCTACGAGGCCTACCTGGGCCTGCCGATCGTGGCGCAGGACGGGCAGGTGCTGGGCCACCTGGCGTTCCTGGACCGCGCGCCGCGCGGCGAGGAGCTGCTGCTGGAGTCGGTGTACCGGATCTTCACGGCGCGCGCGGCCATCGAGCTGGAGCTGCGCGAGCTGCGGCAGCGCGTGCGCGCGATCGAGACGGCGGCAGGGTCCTGACCGGCGGGAAAGCGGCCGGTACGCGGCCTGCTCATGCAGCACGGCTGCCGGCGCGGCAGCCCACGTCAATTTCCGGGAAGGACAACGCCATGCAGGACACCGCCGCCGCCAACAAACCGCCCATCGACGCCGAAACCCTCGACTTCCTGCACGGCGTGCTGGACTCGGTGCGCCGCGGCGACGCCGAGCGCATCGCCGACCTGCTGCGGCGCGGCCTGCCGCCCAACCTGTGCGACCACAAGGGCGACAGCCTGCTGATGCTCGCCGCCTACCACGGCCACCACGACACCGCGCGCGCGCTGCTGGCGCACCGCGCCGACCCGGAGCGGGCCAACGACCGCGGCCAGACGCCGCTGGCCGGCGCCGCCTTCAAGGGCGACCTGCCCATGGTCGAGCTGCTGCTGGAGCACGGCGCGCGCGTGGACGGCTGCGGCCCGGACGGCCGCACCGCCCTGTTCACCGCCGCCATGTTCAACCGGCTGGAGATCATCGAGCGGCTGCTGGCACGCGGCGCCAGCCCCACCGCGCGCGACGCCGCGGGCATGACGGCGCGCGAGGCGGCTGAAAAGATGGGCGCCGCGGACGCGGCACGGCGGCTGGCGCAACTGGAGCCGGCGCCCTGAAGCCGTCTTGCGCGGCCGGGCATTCGCGACAATCCCGGCCATGACGCCGATGAACCCGGACACGCTGCAGCAGCTCGTCACCACCACCATGCCCTTCGGCAAGTACGAGGGCCGCGCCATCGCCGACCTGCCCGGCTACTACCTCAACTGGTTCGCCCGCCAGGGCTTTCCCGCGGGACACATCGGCCGGCTGCTGGCCCTGATGCACGAGATCGACCACAACGGGCTGCGGCCGCTGCTGGAGCCGCTGCGCTCCGCGAGCGGCGGCGCCAAGAAGGATTGACCCCCATGCCCTTGGATGCCATTCAGACCGCCCTGGACGAGCTGCGCAGCGGCGCCCTGGACCAGGCCGCCTTCTGCCGGCGCCTGCGCGCCGTGACGCTGCCCGCCGAGCTGCCGCCCCGCTTCGGCGAGGTGCTGGGCAACCTGCTCGACCGGCTCGAATCCAGCGCCATGTTCGGCGGCGAGAGCTGCTCCTTCAGCACCGACGACCTGGCCGCCAGCGTGCAGGCCTGGCTGGACAAGGCGCGGGAGCGGGTGAAGGGAGGCTGATACCGCCCGCCGCTCCCAGGGCCGTGCTCAGCCCGCGCAAGCCGCCCGCAGCGCCCGCGTCACCTTCGAGCCCGGCTCGCGTCCCAGCACCCCGCTGATCCACGCCGACACCTCGGCCAGCCGGTCCAGGTCGATGCCCGTGTCCGCGCCCAGCCCGCGCAGCAGATAAACCACGTCCTCCGTCGCCACGTTGCCCGATGCGCCTTTGGCGTACGGGCAGCCGCCCAGGCCCGACACCGAGGCGTCGAACACGCGCAGCCCGAAGGCATACGAGGCGGCCACGTTGGCCACCGCCATGCCCCAGGTGTCGTGGTAGTGGCCGGCGAGCTGGCCCACCGGCACGCGCGCCGCCACCGCCTCCAGCATGGCCGTGACGCTGGCCGGCGTGCCGGTGCCAATCGTGTCGCCCAGGGAGACTTCGTAGCAGCCCATGCCGTGCAGCCGCGCCGCGACCTCCGCCACCCGCGCCGGCGCCACCGGCCCCTCGTAGGGACAGGCCACCACGCAGGAGACGTAGCCGCGCACCTTCACGCCCGCGATGCGCGCCGCTTCCATCACCGGCTCGAAGCGCTGCAGCGACTCCGCCACCGAGCAGTTGATGTTCTTCTGCGAGAAGGTTTCAGAGGCCGCGGCGAACACCGCGACCTCGGTCGCGCCCACTTCCAGCGCCGCCTCGAAACCCTTGAGGTTGGGTGTGAGCACCGGGTAGCTCACGCCGGGGCGGCGCGGCAGGCGCCGCATCAGCTCGGCATGGTCGGCCATCTGCGGCACCCACTTCGGCGACACGAAGGCCGTGGCCTCGATGTCGCGCAGCCCCGCGCCGGCCAGCCGCTCGATCAGCTCCAGCTTCACGTCGGTGGACAGTGGCTGCTTCTCGTTCTGCAGCCCGTCGCGCGGACCGACCTCGACGATGCGGACTTGATGGCCGCTCATGGCTGCGCCTCCCCGAACTCCACCAGCTCCGCCCCGTCCGCGACCTGCTCGCCCGGCGCGTAGTGAAAGGCTTTCACCATGCCGGCGCGCGGCGCGGCGATGGTGTGCTCCATCTTCATCGCCTCCAACACCAGCAGCGGCTGCCCCTTCTCCACCGCCGTGCCCGGCTGCGCCAGCCAGGCGATGACCTTGCCCGGCATGGGCGCGCGCAGGCCGCCCTCGGCCTCGTCGCCGCCGCCGCCCACGTGCAGGCTGTCCACCAGGCTCAGCGGCCAGCTGCGGCCCTCGAAAAAGACGTGCCGGCGCTCGCCGGCCGGCACCACGGCCGCGTGCAGCCGGCGCTCGCCCAGCTGCACCAGCAGCGCGCCGTCGGCGCCGGGCGTGGCGCGCGCCTCCACCGCCGGGCCGCCTTCCAGGGCGATGCGCCACGCCTGCCGCGGCAGCACCTCGACTTCGATGCCCTGGAACTGCTCGCCCAGGCGCAGCTGCAGCCGCCGCTGCGCGCGGCCGTTGAGGCGCCAGCCGTCCAGCGCCGCCCAGGGCGAGTCGTCCACGGCGCCGCGCTCCACGGCCTGCCTCGCCGCGCGCTGCTCGCGCAGCAGCTCGGCGAGTGCCGCGATCAGCCACACCGCCTCCGGCACCTCGCGCCCCGGTGGGAACAGCGCGTCCTGCTCGCGCTCGATCAGCCCGGTGTCGAAGCGCCCCTGCGCGAAGGCCGGCAGCGCCACCAGCCGCGCCAGGAACTCCACGTTGTTCTGCACGCCCACCACGCGGAACTGCGCCAGCGCCTGGCGCATGCGCGACAGCGCCTGCGTGCGGTCGGCACCCCAGACGATCAGCTTGGCGATCATCGGGTCGTAGTGCGGCGTGATCTCGTCGCCCTGCTCCACGCCGCTGTCCACGCGCACGTGCTCGCTCTGCGGCGGCGGCTGCAGGTGCAGCAACCTGCCCGTCGAGGGCAGGAAGCCCTTGTCCGGGTCCTCGGCGTAGATGCGCGCCTCCAGCGCGTGGCCGTCGATGGAGAGCTGCTCCTGCGACAGCGGCAGCGGCTCGCCGCAGGCGACGCGCAGCTGCCACTCGACCAGGTCCAGCCCCGTGATCATTTCCGTCACCGGGTGCTCGACCTGCAGCCGCGTGTTCATCTCCATGAACCAGAACGCGCCGTCGCCCTGCGCGATGAACTCCACCGTGCCCGCGCCCACGTAGCCCACGGCGCGCGCGGCCTCGACCGCGGCGCGGCCCATCGCCGCGCGGCGCTCCGGCGTCATGCCCGGCGCGGGCGCCTCCTCCAGCACCTTCTGGTGCCGGCGCTGCACCGAGCAGTCGCGCTCGAACAGGTACACGCAGTTGCCGCGCTGGTCGGCGAAGACCTGGATCTCGACGTGCCGTGGCTGCAGCACGTACTTCTCGACCAGCACCCGGTCGTCGCCGAAGGCATTGATCGACTCGCGCTTGCACGAGGCCAGCGCGGCCTCGAAGTCGGCCGGCCGGTCCACGCGGCGCATGCCCTTGCCGCCGCCGCCGGCGCTGGCCTTGATCAGCACCGGGTAGCCGATCTTTTCCGCCTGCGCCGCCAGGAAGCCGGGCTCCTGCTGGTCGCCGTGGTAGCCGGGCGTCAGCGGCACGCCGGCCTGCTCCATCAGCGCCTTGGCGGCGGACTTGCTGCCCATGGCGCGGATGGCCGACGCCGGCGGGCCGATGAAGACCACGCCCGCGGCCGCGCAGGCCTCGGCGAACTCCTCGTTCTCGGACAGGAAGCCGTAGCCCGGGTGGATGGCCTCGGCGCCGGTGGCGCGCGCGGCTTCGAGGATGCGCTCGCCGCGCAGGTACGACTCGCGCGCCGCGGGCGGTCCGATCAGCACCGCCTCGTCGGCCAGGCGCACGTGGCGCGCATTGGCGTCGGCCTCGGAATACACCGCGACGGTGGCGATGCCCATGCGCCGCGCCGTGCGGATGACGCGGCACGCGATCTCGCCGCGATTGGCGATCAGGATCTTCTTGAACATCTCATTGCTCCCTGATCCAGGCCGCCGGCCGCTTTTCCAGGAATGCCGACAGCCCTTCGCGCGCCTCCGGCGTGGCCCGCAGCGTGGCGATGCGCCGCGCCGTGTCCTCGATCACCTCGGCGCCGATGGGCCGGTCCGCCACGGCGCGGATCAGCTCCTTGGCCGCCGCCTGCGCCTTCGGCCCGCCGGCCAGCAGCGCCTGCACCACCTGCTCCAGCGCCGCGTCCAGCGCGTCGCCTTCCGCCAGCTCGTGCACCAGCCCCAGCTCCCAGGCGCGCCGCGCGCCGATGCGCTCGGCCGTCTGGAAATAGCGCGTGGCCTGGCGCTGCCCGATGGCGCGGATGACGTAGGGGCTGATGGCCGAGGGGATGATCCCGAACTTCACCTCCGAGGTCGCGAACACCGCCGCCGTGGAGGCCACGCAGATGTCGCAGGCCGAGGCCAGCCCCATGCCGCCGCCGAGTGCCGCGCCGTGCACGCGGGCGATGGTCGGCTTGCCGCAGGTGGCGATGGTGCGGAACAGCTCGGCCAGGCGCCGCGCGTCCTCCAGGTTCGCCTCCAGCGGCGCGGCGGCCTGGCGCTGCATCCAGTTCAGGTCCGCGCCGGCGGAGAAGCTCTTGCCTTCCCCGGCCAGCACGATCACGCGCACGGAGTCGTCCGCGTCCAGGTCGCGCATGGCCTGCGTCAGCGCCGCGATCAGCGCCTCGTCGAAGGCGTTGTGCACCTCCGGGCGGCTCATCACCACGCGCGCCACGCCCTGGGCGCCGCGCTCGATCTTCAAGGGTTGTTGCGTGCTCATCGCGGGCCTCACATCCGGAACAGGCCGAAGCGCGTCGGCTCGATGGGCGCATTGAGCGCCGCGGACAGCGACAGCGCCAGCACGCGCCGCGTCTGCGCCGGGTCGATCACGCCGTCGTCCCACAGCCGCGCCGTGGCGTAGTAGGGGTGGCCCTGGTCCTCGTACTGCTGGCGGATCGGGGCCTTGAAGGCCTCCTCGTCCTCCGCGCTCCAGCTCTGGCCCTTGGCCTCGATGCCGTCGCGCCGCACGGTGGCGAGCACGCTGGCGGCCTGCTCGCCGCCCATGACGCTGATGCGCGCGTTCGGCCACATCCACAGGAAGCGCGGCGAGTAGGCGCGGCCGCACATGCCGTAGTTCCCGGCCCCGAAGCTGCCGCCGATGATGGCCGTGATCTTGGGCACCTGCGCCGTGGCCACGGCCGTGACCATCTTGGCGCCGTCCTTGGCGATGCCGCCGTTCTCGTACTTGCGGCCCACCATGAAGCCGGTGATGTTCTGCAGGAACAGCAGCGGCACGCCGCGCTGGCAGCACAGCTCGATGAAGTGCGCGCCCTTCTGTGCCGACTCGCCGAACAGGATGCCGTTGTTGGCGACGATGCCCACCGGCATGCCGTGCAGCGCCGCGAAACCCGTCACCAGCGTGGCGCCGTAGCGGGCCTTGAACTCGTCGAAGCGCGAGCCGTCCACGATGCGGGCGATGACCTCGCGCACGTCGTAGGGCTTGCGGGTGTCGCGCGGGATGATCCCGTACAGCTCCTCCGGGTCGTAGCGCGGCGGCTCGCTGGCCTGCAGCGCCACGGTCTCGGGTTTGCGGTGGTTCAGCCGCGCCACGATGCGCCGCGCCAGGTAGAGGGCGTGGCCGTCGTTCTCGGCCAGGTGGTCCGCCACGCCGGAGATGCGCGTGTGCACGTCGCCGCCGCCCAGGTCCTCGGCGCTCACCACCTCGCCGGTGGCGGCCTTCACCAGCGGCGGGCCGCCCAGGAAGATCGTGCCCTGGTTGCGCACGATCACGGTCTCGTCGCTCATCGCCGGCACGTAGGCGCCGCCCGCGGTGCACGAGCCCATCACCACCGCGATCTGCGCGATGCCCTGCGCCGACATGTTGGCCTGGTTGAAGAAGATGCGCCCGAAATGGTCCCGGTCCGGGAACACCTCGTCCTGCTTCGGAAGGAAGGCGCCGCCCGAGTCCACCAAGTAGATGCAGGGCAGCCGGTTCTGCTGCGCGATCTCCTGGGCACGCAGGTGCTTCTTCACCGTCATCGGGTAGTAGGTGCCGCCCTTCACCGTGGCGTCGTTGGCGACCACCATGCACTCCACGCCCTGCACCCGGCCGATGCCGGCGACCACGCCGGCACTCGGCGCCTCGCCGCCGTACATGCCGTGCGCGGCGAGCTGGCCGATTTCCAGGAAGGGCGAGCCCGGGTCGAGCAGCTGATTGACGCGCTCGCGCGGCAGCAGCTTTCCCCGCGCCGTGTGCTTCATCCGCGCGGCCTCGCCGCCACCCAGCGCGGCCAGCGCGGCCTGCTCGCGCAGGTCGGCCACGACGGCGCGCAGCGCCGCGGCGTTGGCCTTGAACTCCTCGGAGCGCGGATCGACGCGGCTGTCCAGCGCCTGCATCACAGCGTCTCCGCAAACAGCTCGCGGCCGATGAGCATGCGGCGGATCTCGCTCGTGCCCGCGCCGATCTCGTAGAGCTTGGCATCGCGCCACAGCCGCTCGACCGGGAACTCCCGGGTATAGCCCACGCCGCCCAGCGCCTGGATCGCCTCGCCAGCCATCCAGGTGGCCTTCTCGGCCGAGTACAGGATGGCGCCCGCGGCGTCCTTGCGCAGCGTGCGCGCATGGTCGGCCGCGTCGCAGGCCTTGCCGACGGCGTACACGTAGGCGCGGCAGGCCTGGTGCGTGGTGTACATGTCGGCGAGCTTGCCCTGCATCAGCTGGAACTCGCCGATGGCCTGGCCGAACTGCTTGCGCTCGTGCACGTAGGGCACGACCGCGTCCATGCACGCGGCCATGATGCCCAGCGGCCCGCCGGAGAGCACGGCGCGCTCGTAGTCGAGCCCGCTCATCAGCACCTTCACGCCGTTGCCCACGCCGCCCAGCACGTTGTCCTCGGGCACCTCGCAGTCCTCGAAGAACACCGGATAGGTGTTCGAGCCGCGCATGCCGAGCTTGTCGAGCTTGGTGCCGAAGGACAGGCCCTTGAAACCCTTCTCGATGATGAAGGCGGTGATGCCCTTGGGGCCGGCCGCGGGGTCGGTCTTGGCGTAGACGATCATCGTGTCGGCGTCGCCGCCGTTGGTGATCCACATCTTGGCGCCGTTGAGCACGTAACGGTCGCCCCGCTTCTCGGCGCGCAGCTTCATGCTGACCACGTCGGAGCCGGCGCCCGGCTCGCTCATGGCGAGTGCGCCGACGTGCTCGCCGCTGACGAGCTTGGGCAGGTAGCGGTCCTTCTGCGCGGCGCTGCCGTTGCGGTGCAGCTGGTTGACGGCCAGGTTGGAGTGCGCGCCGTAGGACAGGCCCACCGAGGCCGAGGCGCGCGAGACCTCCTCCATCGCCACGATGTGCGCGAGGTAGCCCAGGTTCGTGCCGCCGTACTCCTCGCTCACCGTCAGGCCGTGCAGGCCCAGGTCGCCGAGCTTCTTCCACAGGTCGGCGGGGAAGAGGTTGTCGCGGTCGATGGTCGCGGCGCGCGGGGCGATCTCCCTGGCGGCGAAGGCGGCGACCGTGTCGCGCAGCATCTCGATGTCCTCGCCGAGGCCGAAGTTCAGGCCGGGAAGCTGGGTCATGGCGTGTCTCCTGGTGTACCTGGTGTGTGGGGTGCGCAGCAGCGTCGCAGCGTAGGCCCCCACGCGGCACCGTGGCGGCCAGCGAGGTTGCAAAAGCTGCCAAACTGCACTGCCATGAGTTCTCCTCCTGACAACGCCCCGGCCGCCGTCACGCCCATGGCCTTCGTCCGGTGCATCGCGCTGGCGTTCGAGCGGCGTGGGCTGGATGCGGCGCCGGCCCTGGCGGCGGCACAAATCACGCCAGCGCAATTGCACCGGCCGGACGCGCGCATCACCGCGTTGCAGATGGAGCTCGTCTCCGCCGCCGCGATGCAGGCGCTGGACGACGAGGCGCTGGGCTGGTTCTCGCGCCGCCTGCCCTGGGGCAGCTATGGGCTGCTGTGCCGCGCCAGCACCGGCGCCGCCTCGCTCGGCCTGGCGCTCAAGCGCTGGTGCCGGCACCACCGCCTGCTCACCGAGGACGTGCTGCTGCGGCTGGAGGTGGCCGGCGACGCGGCGCGGCTGTCCCTCGCCGAGCAGTGGCCGCTGGGCGAGCTGCGCGAGTTCTGCCTGGTGACGCTGCTGCGCTACGTGCACGGCTACGCCTGCTGGGCGGTGGACTCGCGCATCCCGCTGCTCGAAGCCGCCTTCCCCTTCGCACCGCCGCCGCATGCCGACGCCTACGCCCACATGTTTCCCGGGCCGGTGCGCTTCGGTGCCGACGCCGCCGGCTTCGCCTTCGACGCGCGCTACCTGGCGCTGCCGCTGCGCCGCGACGAGGCCGCGCTCAACGCGATGCTGAAGCGCGCGCTGCCGCTGACGGTGCGCCAGTACCGGCGCGACCGGCTGCTGGCGCAGCGCGTGCGCGAGCGGCTGCGCCAGCAGCCCGGCGCCACGGCCGAGGACCTGGCGGGCGCGCTGTTCCTGTCCGCGCGCAGCCTGCACCGGCAGCTGCAGGAGGAAGGCGCCTCGCTGCAGGCGCTCAAGGACGCCGTGCGGCGCGACATCGCGCTGGAGCTGCTGCTGCGCGGCAACCGGCCGATCAAGCAGGTGGCGCAGGCGGCGGGCTTCGACAACGAAAAGAGCTTCACCCGCGCCTTCAAGGGCTGGACGGGCGAGGCGCCGGGCGCCCTGCGCGAGCGCGCGAAGCTGGCCGCGGCAGCAGGTGGTGGCGACAGCGGTGGCACCGGCGCCGGCCCCGCTTAAGCGGCCTGCAAGGTCCGCCGCGCGGCGGCGGGGACAATGGCTCGATGACTACTTCCCCCATTTCCCTTCGCCGCGGCGCCGCCGTGCTGGCGCTGTGCGCCGCCACCTCTTCTTCCTGCTGGGCCGACGGGCACGAGCGCGCCGGCACCGTGCTGAGCTGGGCGATGCCCGCGGGCGTGGCCGGCTACGAGCTCTACAGGGGCGAGCGCGAGGGCGCGCTGCAGTTCGGCAAGGCCTTCGTCGTGACGCTGGGCGCCACCGAGGTGCTCAAGCGCACGACCAACGTCGAGCGCCCCAACGGCGAGGACGACAAGGCTTTCCCCTCCGGCCACGCCAGCCGGGCCTTCTCGGCCGCGACCTACGTGCACCGGCGCCACGGCATCGAGCACGCCTGGCCGATGTACCTGGCCGCCAGCTATGTCGGCTGGACCCGCGTGCATGCCGACGAGCACCGCTGGCGCGACGTGGTGGGCGGCGCCGCGCTCTCCGCCGCCGTCACCTGGTGGCTGGTGGACCCCAAGGACGACGCCCGCGTGACGGTGCTGCCCATCGTCGGCCCGCGCGCGGCGGGGGTGCAGGTCTCGGCACGCTGGTGAGGCGCGGCACCGCGCCCGCCGGCCGCGCCTGACAACTTTGCTTGCAGTCGCGGCGCGCCAACGGGTTCACAGTCGCGCCAGCCTCCGCGGCGCAGGCATTCCAACTGCCCGCCGCTTTTCAACCCGGGAGGAGCCCTTGTGAAACTCGTGACCTGGAACATCCAGTGGGGCTGCGGCCGAGACGGCCGCGTGGACCTGGCGCGCGTGCTGGCCCATGCCCGCGCGCTGGCCGACTTCGACGTGCTGTGCCTGCAGGAAGTCGCCGACGGCTGGCCGGACCTGCCCGGCGGCGCGCCCGGCAACCAGTTCCGAGACATCGCCCGCGCCCTGCCCGGCTTCGCCGCCGTGGAGGGCGTGGCCGTGGACCTGCCCGGCCCGGGCGGCGCGCGCCGCCGCTTCGGCAACCTGCTGCTGTCGCGGCTGCCGGTGCTGCAGGTGCTGCGACATCAACTGCCCTGGCCGGCCGACGCGGCCGTGCCCAGCATGGCGCGCGTGGCCATCGAGGCCACGCTGCGCGCGCCTTTCGGGCCGCTGCGGGTGCTGACCACGCACCTGGCCTACTACTCGCCGGCGCAGCGCCTGGCGCAGGTGGAGCGGCTGCGCGAGCTGCAGCGCGAGGGCGCGGCGCACGCGCGGCGCCTGCGCCCGGCCGGCGAAGGCCCGTTCGCGGCGCTGCCGCGCGGCGGGCCGGCGCTGCTGGCGGGTGACATGAACTTCAGGCCGGATTCCATCGAGCACGCGCGGCTGCTGGCGCCTTTCCACGACGGCACGCCGGCCTGGCACGACGCCTGGGCGCGGCTGCACCCGGGGCAGCCTTGCCCGCCGACCTTCGCGCCGCACGACGGGCCCGCGCCCGAGGCGCCCTACTGCTGCGACTTCGTCTTCGCCAGCGGCGACCTGCTGCCGCGCCTGCGCGCGCTGCGCGTGGACACCGCCACCGACGCCTCCGACCACCAGCCGCTGCTGCTGGAGCTGGGCTGAGCCTCTTTTCCCCGACCGATCCACCACCGCAGGGAGCACGCCGCCATGGATGCACTGGAAACCATCGTCATACCCCGCAGCTCCGACCTGGGCGACGGCTTCGTCGTGCGCCGCGCGCTGCCGTCGGCGCAGCGGCGCATGGTCGGGCCCTTCGTGTTCTTCGACGAGATGGGGCCGGTGCGCTTCGAGGCCGGGCGCGGGCTGGACGTGCGCCCGCACCCGCACATCGGCCTGGCCACGGTCACGTTCCTGAGCGAGGGCGAGATCCTGCACCGCGACAGCCTGGGCGTGGTGCAGCCGATCCGGCCCGGCGAGCTCAACTGGATGACGGCCGGGCGCGGCATCGTGCACTCCGAGCGCACGCCGCCGGGGCTGCGCGACGGCGGAGTGAACCTGGCCGGGCTGCAGCTGTGGGTGGCGCTCCCGAAGGCGCACGAGGAGGCGGAGCCGGCCTTCGCGCACCACGGCGCCGACGAGCTGCCGGTGATGGAAGCCGGCGGCTGCCGGCTGCGCGTGATCGTGGGCGGCTTCGAGGGCGCGCACTCGCCGGTGAAGACGCTCTCGGAGATGTTCTACGTCGAGGTGCAGCTCGCCGCCGGCGCGCAGCTGCCGCTGCCGCCGCTGCACGAGGAGCGCGCGGCCTACGTGATCGAAGGGCAGGTGTCGGTGAATGCCGAGGACGCGGCGCACGGGCACGGGCCGCAGCAGCTGCTCGTCTTCAAGACCGGCGAGCCGGTGGTGCTGCGCGCGCTGCAGGCGCCGGCGCGGCTGGTGCTGCTGGGCGGGCCGGCCATGGACGGGCCGCGCTACGTGTGGTGGAACTTCGTCTCCAGCTCGCGCGAGCGCATCGAGCAGGCGAAGGCCGACTGGGCGGCGCGGCGCTTCCCCGACGTGCCGCAGGAGACCGAGTTCATCCCGCTGCCCGAGGAGCGGCAGCGGCCGGCGCCGCCGGTGAGCTATCCGTGAGCAGCCAGGCTCAGGCTGGGAACCACGCTGCGCCCGGCATCGCCGCACAAACCTGTGCGGCCAGGCGCTCGGGACAGCCGTGCCGCAGCAGTTGCTCCATGACGGCGCTGTGGATCGTGTCCCACTGCTCGCGCACCATCCCGGCCGCCTCCGCCACCTCGTAGCCGTAGGCCTGCGGCTCCGACAGCAGGTTTTCGAGCGTGACGGCGGCACCGTCGCGGCCGAAACCCAGCGCCAGGAACATGCGCGGCGTGCGTGGCCGGCAGGTCAGGTCGAAGGCCGGCGACAAGGCGAAGAAGCCGTCCCCGGTGGACAGGAAGCCGGTGTTGAGGTCGTGGTCGTCGGTGTTGCCCACCAGGCAGTTGAAGGCGATGCGGCGGTACAGCTCACGGATGTCCTCCTGGGGCGCACGCTCCCACTCGCGCATGCGGTGCGCGAGGTTGCTGTACGAACCCATGAAGGAGTACTGCTGCACCTCCGGACGCGACCACAGCAGCGTGCGGGCGCTGGCATAGGCCACCCGCGAGTAGCGCCCGTCGCCCAGCGGTTGGCGATCGAAGCGCTCCACCAGCAGGACCGGTGCATCGCCGACACGCACGACGCGATGCCGTGGCACGCGAATGCCACAGGAGGCCGCCACGCTCAGCAGTGCCGCTTCCAGCACGGGCACGGGCGGCCGGTCCGGACGGTCCGCCGCGCTGGGGAACTTGGCCAGCCACAGCGCGCCCTCGTGCCCGACAGTGGTCTTGGGCCGGGCGCCGCCAGCGGACGTGCCCTGCAGCAGCAGGTCGTGGTCCTCGGGCGCGACGGGCTCGCCGGCCTCGATGGCACGGTGCAGTTCCAGCAGCCGCTCCAGCGACGCGATGGCCGGTGGCTGCGCGGCTTCGGGAGGCCTGTCAGCAGCGATGCTGAAGCCCAGGGCGCCCACCGACTGCCCGCGGGCATGCAGCAGGTAACCCAGCGGGTCCTGCGGCCCGTGCAGCCGGTCGATGAGGCGCCGGCCCCAGGCGTCCGGCCCGGCGTCGAGCAGCACCGCGAACCAGCCGGACAAGTGCGAGGCCGTGAAAACCTGCGCCTGCAGGGGCAGTGCCACGGGATCGATGGCCAGCGCCTGGCTGCGGGCGAGATAGCTGCGGCCGTAGACGAATTCACCCACGGCGCCGCCGGCCGTGCGTCGCTGCGTGAAGCGCCCGCACACCACCGGTTCCGCCTGCCCGGGCAGGTGCACCCAGACGAAAGCCTGGGCGGCGAGCTCAGAAGTCATTGCCCAGATCCTTGCGTGGCAGTCGCACGCGCTTGTCCGCCACGGACAGCTCCAGCGCCAGCCCGTCGCGGTCGAGCCCGGGGTCAGCCAGCAGGTCCAGCTCGCGGGCCAGGCCCAGCACGGTGAGCACGCTGAGGTAGGCGCCGAAGGCCGTGGTCGGCGCACCGCGCTCCACGGCCTCGACGGTGGAGCGCGACAGGCCCGTCTTCTGCGCCACGTCTTCCAGCCGCAGCCGCCGGCGCTGCCGAGCAATGCGGATGCGCGCGCCCAGATCAACGGCCTGGCGCAACGCGGCAGGGTCCAGCGACAACTGAGGTGCGCGTGCCATAACAGGCATTATGAGCCTCAAGGCCTGCCATAGCAGGCATGGCACGCCTGGAAATAGCCGTTCGCCGGCGGTGCCTGCTCAGGCCCCTTCCGCCACCGGCTGCCCCGCGGGCAGCGCCTTGGTCAGCACGATGAGGTTGCCGCGGCCGTCGTGGAAGGACAGCACCTCGTCCATCGTGGCGCGCACCACGTCCAGGTCGCGGTCCAGCGGGTCGAGCAGCAGTTCCGCCGGCGGTGCGTCGTCGCGCAGCATGACCTCCAGCCCCGCGCCACCCAGGCTCAGCAGCAGCTGCGCCGACGCCTCCGGCATGCCCGGCAGCTGCTGCCGGATCAGGTGCGTGAGCAGCGCCTCGACGCACAGCCGGGCATCCGCCGCCAGGTCGGGCTGCGGCGCCAGCGCCTTGCCCACGGCCTTGCACACGCGCAGCACCTCGTCGTCGCGCAGGAACAGCCGCAGGTCCAGCAGCAGCCGCTTGCCGGGCAGCATGGCCGCAGGCAGGTCGTGCACGGGCATGGGCCGTGGCGCGGCGGCCTTCGCCGCCAGAGCGTCGGGCGACTGCAGCGCCTGCTGCAGCACGCGGGCGCGCTGCAGGGCGTCGCTGTCCATGGGCGGCGGGTGCAGCGTCAACTTGCCCGGCACGTCGGCGGGAGCCGTCGGCGCTGGCCCGGTGTCAGGCACGGCGACGGGCGCGACTTCGAGCGACGGCGCGGCCGCGGTTGCGGCGACGGCCGCGGCGTTCACCGGCTCCGGGCCATGCGCGGGCTGCGTGTTCGCGGCGGGCCAGGCCGGCTGCCGCGCGTCGCCCTGCGCCAGCGCGGCGATGGCGTGCACGAGCGACGCCATTTCGCCGCGCGGCTCCAGCGGCGTGGGCATGAAGTCGGGCTGCACGCGCAGCACGGTCGCGTACTGGATCAGGCGCCGCAGCGAGCGCCGCGTGCGCAACTGGAAGCCAAGCAGGAGGTAGGCGGTGAGGACCCAGGTGCCCGCCAGGGCGCCGGCCAGCAGCAGCAGCCGCTGGCGCAACTGGGCATGGCGCGCGGCCAGCACGCCGTCCGCCGCAGTGACCGTGGCCTCGAACAGCGCGCGCGCCTGCGGCACGGCGGCCTGCGCCGCGGGAATGGCGTCGGCCGCCTGGGCCGGCGCCGCGTCCACGGCCGGCTCCGGGCGCGCCAGCGCCTGATGCAGCTGTTCGAGCTGCTGGCGCGGCGCGGCGGCGCCGAGCGTACCGAGCTGGGCCAGGCCGGCCTGCAGCCCGGGCTGCATGGCGGCCAGCAGCAGCCGGGGCTCGGCTGCCTCGGCGGGGGTGTCCTGCGGCCGGCCCAACGCCTGCAGCAGCCGCGGCAGCTGCGTGGCCAGCAGGTCGGCGGCGGCATCGAGCCGGGCATCGAGGAACAGGCCGTGCACGCGCGCGCTCTCGCGCATGAGCGCGCCCAGCGCGTCGAGGGCGGCCGCCTGCGCGGCGGCCTGGCGCGGCGAGTCCGGGACTTCGGCGGACAGCGCCTTCCAGGCGCGGTCCAGCCGCTCGGCCTGCAGCGCCAGCCCGTCGGCCTGGGCGCGGCGCAGCAGCGCCTCGACGGCCGCGTCGGCGCCGGGGGCCGCCGGTGCTGCCAGCGCGGCGAACGCCTGCTCCTGCGCCACCAGCGCCTTCAGGCCCTGGCGCTCCAGGCCCACGGCCTTCATTTGTGCGCGCCATTGCCAGGCGAGCAGCCCGCCCGGCGCGGCCAGCGCGCACAGCAGCGCGCCGACGAGCAGCGCCCGGCCCCAGGGCCCCAGGCGGGCGGACAGCGCCATGGCCGGCGCGAACAGCGACGACGCCCCGGACAGGCTCATGGGCGAGCCTCCAGACCGGTCAGGCGGGAAAGGCCGGCACGCGCCGGCGAGTGGTGAAACATCCGCATCGGACGTCCTTCTTGTTCTGGGAGACGGGTGATCCGAGCCGGGGGACGGCGCCCGGCCAACCGGGCTTTATAGGACGCTGCGGCGCCCTGGCGGGCACGCGTCGGCGCGCGGCGACAGCACGCGCGCGGGCTTCGTGAAGCATTTCACTGCATCGATGGCAGGCGGCCGGATCGATCGACCCCGTAGGGCCTGGCACGCCAGCGCCGGGCCGGCGCCCGTGGGTGGCAGCTCAGCCGTTGTCGAAAAGCCCGGCGGTATCCCGGTCGGTCGCACGTCGGCACCGGATCCTGGTTCCTCCCGCGCTGGGCCGGGCGGCACCCTGCCGACGTTCTTCCAGCGCCCGCGCCTGATTCAACGCCAGCAATCGCGGGAGCAATTCCCGCCGCGCGTCGGGATGGAGCGTGAAACGCACCCGGTCCTTTTCCGGCAGGGTATCGACTTCGACGAAACCGTGTCCCAGGTCCAGGTCGTGCCAGCTGTAGGCGTCGCGCACGGCGGTATCGAGCGCGACATGCAGGCGGCGCAATTGCAGCAGCCCTTCATATCCCGCCTGGGCAATGTCCGGGGGTTTCCTGCTGACCCGGGCCACCAGCGCCGGGCTGAGGTCGCGGGCGTGGAACAGGTTGTAGATGCCGGTGAGGCCCAGCCACAAGCCGCGCATCAGGCCACGGCGGTGCTCGTGGTATTGCTCGCCGATGGCGGCCAGCACTGAATCGTCCCTTTCCCACAGGCCGTCGGGAAAGGCGAAGGTCTCGAAACACCGGGACGGCGAATAGCGCAGGTCCTGCTTGAGGGTGCCGCTGTATTTGCGGGCCCAGATCTCGTGCAGGGTGGACTGGACGACGGCGAAGAGGTCCCAGCGACTTGTGACGAACACCTTGATGGTGTGGGCAAACACAGCATCCACCGACGCCGCAGAGAAATTCAGATATTTGGTGGTTGCCGTAGCGACAAAGCAATGCGGCAGCGGTCTCAGGGCCTCATATAAATCCACCGTTGGCCGCTTGAAAAGCCACCACTTCTTTCTGAGTGCGGGTTCAGCATGACCATCACGGAAAAGCTTGACGTGCCTGACCAAGTATTCAAATGCCGCGCCATACATCGAAGAACGCACCAACGACCAATCAGAAAAATAGACAGCATGACGCCCAGGCTTCTGCAGCGGGCATTGATTCAATTCTTCTCCATTGATCAACGGCTTGACAACTTCAACACAAGCGGGATTGCGTGCCTTTATGCTCTTTGCCTCTTCTTCATTGAGCAGAAAACCATCGCCCACCCATTTTGACCCTTCGAACAGCTTTGACTTGTTGCAATAGAGCGAATGTGGAGCCGTCTCGTCATCATTCCCCTCCAATGCCGCACTGATTCGGTCAATTCTTCGTCCATCGAGCAAGCCATATTCAATCTTCCTTGCACGCTGCAAAGCCAGCAATGACACCACCAGGTTGGCCCGCCCCGGCCATTTGACCGCGCGCATTGCATAATTTATCCCGGCACCCTGACCCAGTACCCATTCCAGACCATCCTTGCGGACATCACCGTCCCGAATGGAATTGGTCGCAATGAAGGCAATGAAGCCTTCATCCTTTACCAGGGCATGCATGCGGCGCAGGAAAAACACGATCAGATCGCTGAGCCCGGCCGGCTCGTACGCCCAGCGCAAATAATTGCAAAACGAATACCCATAAACACCGCTCAAATACGTTCCACCCAGATACGGCGGATTCCCCAGCACGCAATCGAAGCCGCCCCGGGCCATCACCTCCGGAAACTCGATGAACCAGTGGAAGAAGCGCTCACGTGCCGCGATGGCCCGGGATTCGTCCACCGCCGCGCCTTGCGGCAGGCCCTCGCCGCGCACCCAGGGCCGGAATTCCGCCTCGGTCACGACTTTCTCGGCACCTTCGGCGCGCTTTGGTATGTAGAACTGCGCAACGGGGATGTTTGCCAGTTGCCGCATCAATTGAACAGCCGGAGATTGCATCAGCTCGATGAAATACGCCCGCTTGGCCTCCACCTGCTGCGGCGTGTGGTCCGGCATCGCCTCCAGCCGGCGCCAGCCCTGCAGCGCCGCATCCAGCCCCGCTTCGGCATCCGCATGGAATCGGAGTGCCTGCTGTCCCCGGCGCGCCTCGCGGTTGCGCCGGCGCAGCGCCGCGACGACCGCCCTGTCGTCACCAGGTTGCAGCGTGAAAGCCTGGTCGGGGATGCCGCGCGCGGCGACGTCCTCGCGCCGCACGCAGCCGACGATGGCGTTGCCGCACTTGACGTGGTGGTCCAGGAATCCCAGCGGCTCGCCCGGCACGTGCGCCTCGAGCCACAGCGCCACCTTGCACAGCGCCACGGCCAGCGGGTTCAGGTCCACGCCGAAGATGCACTGGCGGATCACGTCGCGCAGCGCGGTGCGCAGGGCTGCGGGCGCCGGCGGGTCCTCGCCGGTGCGCACGGTCGCCAGCTCGGTGGCGATGCGCCGTGCCGCCGCGAGCAGGATGTGCCCCGAGCCGCAGGCCACGTCGGCCACGCGCAGGTCCAGCAGCGCAGCCTCGCGCTCGGCGCGGCCGGGCGCCTGCAGCCGCTGCGCGATCAGGTGGTCCAGCGAGTGCTTCAGCAGCGGCTGCACCAGCGCGTCGGGCGTGTAGTGCGCGCCGGTGTGGGCGCGCTGCTCGCCGCGCCGGAAGTCGAAGGCCGGCTGCGCGCCCTGCCACAGGATCACCGGCTCGTACTCCAGCAGGCCCTCGTAGACGGAACCGAACTCCTCCACGTTCAGCGCGCCGTAATTGACGCGGATGAGCGGCCCGCCGCGCGGGTGCGCGTAGCTGTCGAGCGCGCGCAGCGCCGGCAGCAGCACGTCGTTGCCCAGGGCGCAGCCGGCTAGGTCGGTGAGCGCGTCGCGGCCGAACAGCTCGCCCGCCAGCGGCGCCAGGCCGAGCTGCGCGCCCGGCCCGCCGGCTTCGAACAGCGCGAAGGTGGACAGCAGCGCCGGCCACAGGTCGGCATGGCGCGCATCGGCCAGGTGGCGCCGCCCGCTCAGCCGGCGCAGGCGCTGCAGGCTGTAGTGGCGCTCGTAGACCTGCCGCTGCCGCGCCGGCGCGCCGGGCGGGAAGACCAGACCGCGCTCCTCGATCACCATCAGGAACAGCAGCCGGTACACCAGCCGCAGCAGTTGCTGGTGGAAGGCGCCTGCATCCAGCGCGCCGTCCTGCAGCCGGTCGCGCAGCGCCGCATTGGCCGGGTGCTGGAGGAAACCGTTGGCCAGGGCCTTGAGCGCGCGCTCGACCGCGCGCGACAGCCCGGCGCGGATGCGCGAGCCGGCCTCCAGCGAGTCCTGGTGGCAGCGCTCCAGCCAGCAGGCCGCACCGTCCTCGCGCCGCGCCGGCAGCCGGCTGGCATGCAGCAGCCGGTACAGCAGCGCAAAGTCGGCGAACAGCCCGTCGCCGAACAGCCGCTCCAGGTCGAACTCCAGGTACGCCGGCTTCACGAAGCGGCTGCTGGCGCGCAGCAGCCGCAGCACGCGGCCGTTGCTCGCCACGCCGTAGAGCAGCTCGCAGCGGTTGAGCACCTCCTGCACCAGGGCATGCGCCGACAGCCGCGGCGCGCCGGCGCGGCCTTCGGGGCGGCGGTCCAGCCCGGCCGGGTCGCGCCAGCCCGTCACGTGCACGGGCGACTGGCCCAGATTCGCGGCGACATGCGACAGCGGCACCGGCCGGCCGTCGAGCTCCAGGCCGTGCGGCTGGAGTTCGAGCCGCCAGCCCAGCCGCTCCAGCAACGGCAGCACCCAGAGCTGGCGCGTCTCGCGGGTGGCGGCGCCGGCGGCGGGCAGCGTGGCCAGGCGCTGCTGGAAGGCCCGCCAATGCTGGAGGGCGTCGGCCCAGGCGCGGGCGATCTCGTCGCGGACGGGCGTGCCGCCGTCCAGGCCGAAGTCGACCGGACGCTGGCCGGGCCCGTCTTCGAGCCGGTCCAGCAGGTCGGGCGAGAACAGCCCGCCCTCGATGCGCAGCGCACGCTCCATCACGTGGGCGCCTGCGGCAGCAGCACGTAGAGGCCGAGCAGGTCCAGCGGCAGCACCGGCTCCACGCGCGGGCGGCGCCGCGCGTCCACCAGCGCCGTGAAGCGCGCATGCGCGGCCGCCAGCCGCCGCGCCCGGCCCCGGGCCAGCGCGGCCAGCTCGGCATCGAGCCCCGGCAGCAGCCTCAGCTCGTGGTCCAGGAAAGCGGCGCGCGCCTGCGGCGACAGCTCGGACGCCGCGCGCGCCCGCGCCATCAGTGCACCGGCCCCGGCGGCGTCCACGAACTGGCGCTGCGCCGGCACGCCGCGCCAGCCCCACAGCAGCATCTCCTCGGCCACGAGCCGGTCGCCCTGCCCCGCCTGCTCGATGAGGTGGCGGCAGCGCAACAGCAGCAACGTGGTCTTCACGCCCACGGCCTGCGTGCGCAGCACGGCCGCGCGGGCCGCGCGCCCGTCCTGGCGCAGCAGCGTGCGCGACATCACCGCCTGGCACAGCCGCTCCACGAAGGCGTGATTGCGGCCCAGGTACGTGAAGCCCGCGGGCGTGGGCGAGTGAAAGCTCACCGGCACGGCGGCGGCCGTGTCCGCGCCCGACAGCGCCTCGCGCAGCGCGGCCGGCAGGTTGAAGGCCACGATGCGCCAGCCCGGCGCCTGCGGCGGCACCGGCACGCCGAAGAGGTCGGGCAGCGCCCGGGTGACGAAGCGCTCCACGGCGCGCGGGTCGCCGATGGCCTCGTCCATCTCGCGCAGGTCGGCCTCGATGTCCTGCGCCCGCAGCGCGTGCTGGGCAAAGAGGCTGCGCGCCGCCTCGTCCAGCCGCGCCGCGGCATCGAGTTCGCGCGCGACGCCGTCCCGCGCCGCCAGCGCCTGCGGGAAGGCGTCGAAGTCGAAGAGTTCAGCCTGCGCGCCCTGCCGGGTGCTCAGCGCGCGCTGCGGGTCGAGCAGCAGCGCCTGCGTGATGGTGGCGACGATGCCTCGGGAGTCCTCCGGGAACGGCACGCTGGCACCGGTGGCGCGGCGGATCTCGCGCACCTTGCGCAGCAGCACGTCGAGCACGATGCCGTCGATCGGGTTGTCGGCGCCGTGCAGCAGGCAGGCCTTCACCACCGGCGCCGCTTGGCCGAAGCGGTCCACGCGGCCCTCGCGCTGCTCCAGCCGGTTCGGGTTCCACGGCAGGTCGTAGTGCAGCACGGCCGTGAAGTGCGCCTGCAGGTTCACGCCTTCGCTCAGGCAGTCGGTGGCCACCAGCACGCGCAGCCGCGCGCGGGCGAGCACCTCGATGCGCTGGCGCCGCGCCTCGTCGGGCAGCTCGCTGGTGACCACCTCCAGCGCCAGCCGCGGAAAGCTTTCCCGCAGCAGCGGCGCCAGCTGCTCGCCCAGGTACTGCGCGGTGGCGACGAAGCGGCAGAACACCACCGCGCACTGCGGCGGGGTTTCGCCCAGCCAGGCCGTGAGCTGGCGCGCCGCGGCGAGCAGCTTGGCATCCTGGGCCGGGCCGGCCAGCGCCTGCAGCGCCACCTGAAACTCGCGCAGCTGGCGGCGCTGCGGCTCGGACCAGTGGGCCGGCGTCGGCAGCGACGCGTGGTCGTCCCCGGGGCCGCAGCCGGCATCCGCCACCGCGTCGGAGAACAGGTCGTCCTGCACCGTGTCCGCGCCGTCGGCCGCGGCGTCCTGCGCCCCGGCCTGCTCCCGCGCCTGCCGCCGCTCCAGCGCGCACAGGTGCGAGCGCAGCATCGCGATGCCGGCGGCCGGGCTGGACATGGCGCCGCGCAGCAGCCCCAGCGCGGCCCAGTGGTGCAGGTGCTGCGCGTGCGGCGGCTGCCGGCGGCCCGGCTCGGGGGCGATGAGCCGGCGCGAGAAGCCGATGAGCGCCTGGAACAGTTTCATATGCGGCCCCGACAGCGCGTAGCCGAGTTCGGTGGCCTCGCGCCTCGGAAACGGCGTGTCCTCGTCCAGCCAGCGTTCGACGTCGGCGCGCCGGCGCTGCACGAAGTGGGCTGCCAGCTCGCGCCGCTGCGCCGCACTGGCATGGGGCAGGTCGATGCGCCCGAAACCGGGCTCCAACAGGCCCAGCAATGATTGAAACTCCTCGCCCTTGCCGCTGTGCGGCGTGGCCGTGAGCAGCAGCAGGTGCTGCGCCGGCTTCGCGGCGATGCGGCTGACCAGGCGGTGGCGCTGCTGCTGCGCCGGCGCCGCGCCGGCCGGACGCGCGCAGGCATGGGCCTCGTCCACGATCACCAGCTCCGGGCACTGCTCGGCGAACGCGCCGCACCGCGCGTCGGACTTGGCAAAGTCGATGCTCACCACCTGCACCGGGAAATGGGCCCAGACGCTGGCGTCGCCCGGCACCTCCCGGTCCAGCCGCGCCTGCGTGCTGCTGCGCACGACCACGGCCTCCAGGTCGAGCTTGGCGCGGATCTCGGCCTGCCACTGCTCGCACAGGTGCGGCAGGCACAGCACCGCGAAGCGGCGGATGCGCCGACGCTCCAGCAGCTCGCGCACCACCAGCAGCGACTCCACCGTCTTGCCCACGCCCACGTCGTCGGCGATGAGCAGCCGCACCCAGGCCTGCCGCAGCGCCATGACCAGCGGCACCATCTGGTAGGCGCGCGGCCGGAACGACAGTTTCGCGAGGCTGCGAAACGGCCCGGCGCCGTGGCGCAGCGCCAGCCGCGCCGCGTCGTGCAGCAGCGCCGCGGTGGCGAAGTCGCCCAGGTCCGCGGCCGTGGGCGGCTCGAAGCGCGCCTCGCGCGGCACCTCGCCGCCCAGCGGCAGGAACAGGCCCGTGACCTCCTCTTCCGAGCCGTCGAGCGGTTGCAGCAGCAACAGCTCCGGGTCGGACGAGGGCAGCACGACCCAGTCGCGCCCGCGCAGGGCCACGAGCTGGCCCGGGCGGAATGCCACGGTCAGCGCGGCAGGCCGAACAGGTCGGGCCGCTCGGCCACCTTGCGCGCCAGGTCCTCGCCGTCGTGCCAGGCGAACACCTCGTCGCCGCGCGCCCACAGCGCGTCGCGCTGCGCGGCGTCGCCCTCCCTCACCGAGTGCGCGTCGTCGCAGAACACCCAGGTGTGCGGCGCGAAGTGGAAATCCGGCCGCAGGTACAGGCCCGGCACGCGCTGCCGCGCCGTGTCGGGCAGCCGCAGGCCCTGGGCGTGCAGGAAGTCGATGAAACGCCCGGCGGCGCCCGGCTCGTCCCCCAGTTCACGCCGCAAGTGCTCCAGGTGAATCGAGTATGTTGTTTCATCGACCGGCTCCGGCCGCCGCGGCGTGCCGGCCGCCAGCAGCGCCAGCGCGTCGCAGGCGGCGGACGCCTCGGCCGGGCACAGCGCCAGCGCCTGCGTCGCCACGGCCTGGAAGGCACGCGGCTTCGCCGCCAGGCGGGCCAGCGCATCGAGGCCGCCGCCGCAGGCCGCATACAGCAGCAGGCCCGGGGCATCGCCCTCGCCAAGGGCGGCGGCGGCCACCGTGCCGCGCTCCAGCCGGTAGCGGCGCTCGACGGCGGCGCGCAGCGCCTGCACCAGCGCCAGGGCCGCGTCGCGGTCCAGCCCCAGGGCCGCCTGCGGCTGCAGGTGCAGCGCGTCGGCGCGCTGCCGGGTCCACAGCCGCACCCGCCGCGACGGCTGCCCGCCCTGCGGCGTGCCGACGCTCCATTCGCCCCCGGGCAGACCCAGGCTGAAGCCCTCCTCGGCCGCGCCGCGCCAGCCGCGGCCGAGCTGCACCACCTGCGCATCGGGCACGAAGCACAGGCGCAGCAGCGTGTCCGCGCCGCACTGCACGGCCGCGTGGGTGGCGCGCTCCAGGTCGCCGTCGTCCAGCCCCAGGGCCGTCGCGACGGCAAAGCCCCGGTCGTCGGCCGCCACTCCGGCCGCGACCTCCTCGGCCCGGTAGGCCTGCGCATCCAGCAGGTCATGCAGGCGCTCGCGGGCGGCCGGGTCGGCCAGGTCCGCGCCGGACAGCGGGCACAGCTCGCGCCAGCGTTGCGCGCCCAGCAGCAGGCAGCCGGCGCGGCGGCTCAGCGTGGCCTGGGCCAGCGGTGCCGTGGCGTCCGGCGCCAGCAGCCCCGTCACCCGGTAGCGGCGGCCGGCGTGGCGCAGCAGCGCCAGCGGGCCGATCTCGCGCAGCGCGGCGGCGCGCGGCCGGGCGATGAAGCTGCCGCCGCCGCTGCGCTCCGAGGCCAGGAACACCCGCAGCGGATGCCGGCCCCGCGCGGCGCCGGGCAACAGGCCTTCGGCGCGCAGGTAGCGCCGCGGCTCGAAGCCGGATGCGCCCGCAACCGGCGTCTCGTTGCGCAGCAGCGCGAGCTGGTGCAAGGCCTCCTCGCGGCTGCGCTGCGCCTGCTGCCAGGCCGCGCTGGCCGGGCGCAGCAGCCCGTCGTCGAGGCACTGCGTGGCCTGCTCCAGCCGGCCGCGGGCGCCACGCACCAGCGCGCGCCAGGGGTCGAGCGCCTGTTCCAGGCTTTGCGGCATCGCATCCAGCGTGCGCTCGACCCAGGCCGCGTCGGACCGCTCGTCGGCGCGGCGCCCAAGCGCCCGCAGCAGCCGCGGCCAGGCCAGGTGGATGCGGGCACGGGCTTCGGCCGCCAGCGCCAGGCGGGCGAGGACCTCGGGTTGCAGCGGCAGCCCGCGCTGCTCTTCCTGGACCAGCCGCTGCAGCCCGCCCTCGCGCAGCCGCTGCGCCAGCCCGGCCTCCAGCAGCGCCCGGGCCTGCAGTTGCACGCGCAGCGAAGGGCGTTGCGCCGGTGCGTGGGCCGATGTCGATCCCGGTTCCGCAGCCGGTGCGGGCTCAACGGAAGCGGCGGATGGCGGTGCGAAGCGACCCGGGGAACTGCTGATGAGCTGCGAGAGCGCCTCGACCACCGCCCGCTGACAGGTCAGCCGGACGTCCATCACTGTTCCCTCCTCGACGAGCCAACTTTTGTATCTTTTTATTACAAGAGGGGTCGCACCCGCGATCAGGGCATGCCCTCACCCGGGCCGCGCCCGTCGAAGGGCAAGCAAGCGGAAAACAGGCAAACAGGCAAACGAAAGCCTCCCGGCGCTGCGCACGCGGGGAGGCTGAAAGGAAAGTCAGGCCCGAAAAGCGAAACGGGCGCCAGAGGCGCCCGTTTGCTGCATTTATTTGGGGTGGCTGATGGGACTCGAACCCACGACGACCAGAATCACAATCTGGGACTCTACCAACTGAGCTACAGCCACCGTCGAAGAAAAAGATTGTAGTACGAAATTCCGCGCCTGCGCAAGGGTCTGCGCGAAATTTAACGCGCCGCGCCCGAAGCGGCGGCTTCGGGCGACACTGTCACCACGGCCGGCGCGTTGACCTTGACGTTGAAGCGCTTCTTCAGCGCCTCGTAGTAGGCGCGGCCTTCCGCGGCGGACCAGGCCTGCGCGTACTGGTCCTGCAGCGCGGCCAGCGCCGGCGAGTCAGCCCTGGGCGGCTCGACCTTGAGCAGTCGCACCACCACATAGCCCTGCGGCGTGTTGATGCCCAGCAGCGCCGGCAGCTTTGAAGCGTCGGCGCCCAGCACCGCGTCCAGCGCCGCGGGCACGAGGTCGCCGCGCTCGGCGCGCGACACCGTCACGGCCGCCGGCAGCGAAGCGGCGGCAGCGTCGCCGCCGTCCTTGAGCTGCGCAAGGCGCTTCTCGCCGTCCTGGCGCGCCAGCGCCAGGGCCTGCTCCTGTATCACGCGCTCGCGCACCTGCAGCTGCACCTCCTCGAACGGCCGCGTGCGCTCGGGCCGGTGCTCCACCACGCGCGCCGAGGCGAGCTGGCTGGCGCCAACTTCCACCGCCTCGGTGTTGCGCTTGTTGCGCAGCACGTCGTTGGAGAACACCGCCTCCAGCAGCTTGGGTGATGCCAGCGCGCCGCTGGCGCCGGGCGCCGGCGTGCGTTGCACGGTGGCGGTCTGCTTCCTGATCTTGAACTTGTCGATGGCCGGCTGCAGCGAGTCCGACTGCTCGTACACCGTGTTGGTGAACTGTTCGGCGGCCTCGGCATAGCGGCTCTGCGCCAGCTGCTTCCTGACCTCGGCCTCGATTTCCGGACGCACCGCCTCGAAGGGCCGCTTCTCGCCGCCGCGCACCGCGTCGAGACGGATGATGTGGTAGCCGAAATCGCTCTCCACCACGTTGCTGATCTCGCCGGGCTTCATGGCGTAGGCCGCGTCCTCGAAGGGCTTGACCATCGCGCCGCGGGCGAAGAAGTCCAGGTCGCCGCCTTGTGCGGCGGAGCCCGGGTCCTGCGACTCCTTCTTCGCCACGTCGGCGAAGCTTGCCGGGTTCTTGCGCAGCTCGGCCAGCAGCGCCTCGGCGCGGGCCTTGGCCTTGGCGCGCTCGGCAGCGGGCTGGTCCTTGTCGGAGGCGATCAGGATGTGGCTGGCGCGGCGCTGCTCGGCCGTGGTGTAGCGCGCGGCGTTTTCCTCGTAGTACTTGCGCAGGTCGTCCTCGCTCACGCTCTGGTCCTGCTGCAGCGATTCCAGACTCAGCACCACGTACTCGATGACGGCCTGCTCGGGCGCGCGGAAGGCGGCCTGGTGGCCGTCGTAGTAGGCCTTGAGCTCGGCCTCGGTCGGGTTCACGCGCGCGGCGTAGTCGGCGGCGTTGAAGCGCTGCAGCTGCACCTGGCGCTGCTGCAGCAGCGCGTCGAAGGCCAGGCTGCGCGCCGCGGGCATGGCCGGCGCGGTCTGCGTGATGCCTTCGAACACCTGGCGCAGCGTCAGGTCGCGGCGCAGGCGCTCGGCGAACTGCGCCGAAGTCATGCCCTGCGCGGCCAGCATCTCGGCGTTGACGCTGCCGTCGGGCTTGCGCAGGAAGGCGTACTGCGGGTCGCTCACGAACAGGCGCTGCAGCCGGTCGTCGCTGATGCTCAGGTGCTGCTTGTCGGCCGCGGCCGCGAGCACGCGCTCGCGCACGAGCTGGTCCAACGTCTCGCGCTTGAACTGCGGCGAGTCCAGCAGCCTGGCATCGACGTCGGGCATCTGGCGGCGCAGCCGCTCTCCCTGCTGCTGGTTCGCCGTGTCCCACTCCTGTTGCGTGATGGCATGGCCATCCACCTCCGCCACCTTGGCGTTGCCGCCCTCGGTGAAGCGGCTGTAGCCCTGCACGCCGAAGAACACGAAGGAAGGAAAGATCAGCAGCAAGAGCAGCAGCTGCAGCAGCCGGGTATGGGTGCGAACGAAATCGAACATGGGTTCCTCGACCAGGGTCCTGGGGCCGCACGACGGGGAGCGAACGAAACGCACCGCCCTGACGCAACAAAGGCGAACCACGGTTCGCCTTTGAAGCCATCTGCTGTGCCGGCCTGTGCGCCGCCGCCGCGGTGGTGGGTGCTGAGGGGTTCGAACCCCCGACCTACGCCTTGTAAGGGCGCCGCTCTACCAACTGAGCTAAGCACCCGCGTCGGACCGAAACCGCTAGTGTACCCGGCCGCAAAGCGCCTTCCGGCAACGCCACGACCGCTGCGCGGTACACCCGCACGGACTGCGCCAACGCCCTGGCGGGCGCTGCAACAGTCCCCAAGAAAAATGCCCGCTGGCGCGGGCATTTTTCTGAATCTGGCTCCCCGACCTGGGCTCGAACCAGGGACCTGCGGATTAACAGTCCGTCGCTCTACCGACTGAGCTATCGGGGATTTGAAAGGCCACCGGCGCAACGCGCCTGCGGCATTTCTCGGTACTACTTCCCTACTGCCTTGAAGCCTTGCGACTCCAACTCTGTTTGGCTCCCCGACCTGGGCTCGAACCAGGGACCTGCGGATTAACAGTCCGTCGCTCTACCGACTGAGCTATCGGGGAACAGAGAAAGAGATTCTAGCAAGGATTTCAGACCTGGCAAGCGTTTTCATCACTTTTTTGTCTGGCGGCTCCTTGAAGGCCGCGCGGGCTCCAGGTTTGAGCCCGCAACCATCGCGCAGTCGCACCCGGCACGTCGGGTGCGACTGCGCTTCACGTCACATGTTGTCGATCATGACCTGGCCGAAGCCCGAGCACGACACCTGCGTGGCGCCCTCCATCAGCCGGGCGAAGTCATAGGTGACCTTCTTGGACTGGATCGACTTTTCCATGGCGCTGATGATCAGGTCCGCGGCCTCGGTCCAGCCCATGTGGCGCAGCATCATCTCGGCCGACAGGATCTCCGAGCCGGGGTTGACGTAGTCCTTGCCGGCGTACTTCGGCGCCGTGCCGTGCGTGGCCTCGAAGCAGGCCACCGAGTCGGACATGTTCGCGCCCGGGGCGATGCCGATGCCGCCGACCTGCGCGGCCAGCGCGTCGGAGATGTAGTCGCCGTTGAGGTTGAGCGTGGCGATCACGGAATACTCGGCCGGGCGCAGCAGGATCTGCTGCAGGAAGGCATCGGCGATCGAGTCCTTGATGACGATGTCGCGGCCCGTCTTGGGGTTCTTGAACTTGCACCACGGGCCGCCGTCGATGAGCTGCGCGCCGAACTCGCGCTGCGCCAGCGCGTAGGCCCAGTCGCGGAAGCCCCCTTCGGTGAACTTCATGATGTTGCCCTTGTGCACGATCGTCACGCTGGGCTTGTCGTTGTCGATGGCGTACTGGATGGCCTTGCGCACCAGGCGCTCGGTGCCCTCGATCGACACGGGCTTGACGCCGATGCCCGAGGTCTCGGGGAAGCGGATCTTGCGCACGCCCATTTCCTCGACCAGGAACCTGATGAGCTTCTGCGCCTTCTCGCTCTTGGCTTCGTACTCGATGCCGGCGTAGATGTCCTCGGAGTTCTCGCGGAAGATGACCATGTTGGTCTTTTCCGGCTCCTTGAGCGGGCTGGGCACGCCCTTGAAGTACTGCACCGGGCGCAGGCACACGTACAGGTCGAGTTCCTGGCGCAGCGCCACGTTGAGCGAGCGGATGCCGCCGCCCACCGGCGTGGTCAACGGGCCCTTGATCGAGACCACGTACTCCCTGAGCACGTCCAGCGTCTCGGCGGGCAGCCACACGTCGGGGCCATAGACCTTCGTGGACTTCTCGCCGGCGTAGACCTCCATCCAGTGGATCTTGCGTTCGCCGCCATAGGCCTTCTGCACCGCCGCGTCCACCACCTTGAGCATCACCGGCGTGATGTCGAAGCCGGTGCCATCGCCCTCGATGTACGGAATGATCGGGTTGTTCGGGACGTTGAGCGAGAAGTCGGCGTTGACGGTGATCTTCTGCCCGCCCTCGGGCACCTTGATGTGCTGGTACATGAATGCTCGCTCCGCTTTGGGGTTATGGAAGGAGAGGCCGTGATCTTAGTGGCCGCGGCACGCGGCATTGCGCCTTGCACAAGACCGCGCGGCGGGCTGCGGCTCGTGGCCGGCGGCCCGGGGTGGGCAGCATTGCAGCGCAGCTTGACGCGGAGTTGACGGCCCGAAGCATCGTGGCAGGCCGGGGCTGGACAAGCCTTGACTCAGCGCAGGCACCAGTCGGCGATGCGCTGCCACAGGCCATGGCCCAGCGCCCAGGCCGAGGCCGAGGCCAGGCCCAGGCCGGCCAGCCGCACCGCCCAGCCGCCCGCGACCAGGCGCGCTGCTCCGGGCGAACCCAGCCGCAGCCACAGCGCCGGGCCCAGCCACAGGCCCAGCGAGGACCCCAGCGCGAAGGCGGCCATGATCGAGGCGCCCGAAGCGGGATGCCGGCCCAGTGCCGCCACCACCAGCGCCGACTGCAGCAGCCCGCAGGGCCAGGCCACCCACGCCGTGCCGGCCAACCCGGCCTTAAGCGGACCCAGCATCGGCTGCCAGCCGCCACCTGCCGCGGTGCCAGCGGCAGTGGCTGCCGGCGCCAGCCGCGTGCCGCGGCCCAGGTTCTCGACCCACGCCGGCTGCCGCCCCTTGAACAGCAGCCACACGCCAAGGCCGAGCGCCGCGGCGTGCACCAG
Source organism: Azohydromonas aeria (assembly GCF_009760915.1). GTDB lineage: Bacteria > Pseudomonadota > Gammaproteobacteria > Burkholderiales > Burkholderiaceae_C > Azohydromonas > Azohydromonas aeria. The sequence continues at coordinate 47,919 of NZ_VIDQ01000013.1, read as the reverse complement.
GGTCCACAGCGGCCGCAGCGCGGGCGTGAGCTGGGAGAACTGCGCCAGCAGCGACACGCTGCCCGCGGCCACCGCGCCCGCCGCGGCGTAGCCCAGCAGCCGTCCGAGGTGAAAGCCCGCCAGCGCCTGCTGCGGCCGCGCACCGCCACCGCAGCGCCCGGCCAACGCGGTGCAGGCCGCGCCGCACATGGCCACGCAGTGCGGCGATCCGGCCAAGCCCATCAGCAGGGCGCTCAAGACGAGGGCGACATCCATGGCCGGTCAACTGCGGGGAAAGGAACTGCGGGAGGCTTTCGGGCGAAGCCTCAGATGATCCGCGAAAAGCGTTCGCGCGTCCGGTCGGCTTGCAAATGCCTGTCGAACACCATGGCCACGCCGCGCACGAAGTACCAGCCACGCGGCGTGACCTGGATGCCGTCGGGATCGATCTCCACCAGGCCCATGTCCACCAGCGGCTGCAGCGCCGCGAGTTCCGCCGCGAAGTAATCGCGCATGCTGACCAGGTGCGCCAGCTCGATGGACTCGAACTCGACGCGGCCCTGGCACATCAGCGCCATGATCACGGCGCGGCGCACCAGGTCGTCGCGCGTGAGCGCGATCCCGCGCGCCACGGCGAAGTGGCCCTGGCGCACGGCGTCGTAGTACTCGGGCAGCGTCTTGGCGTTCTGGCTGTAGGTGGCGCCCATGCGGCCGATGGCCGAGACGCCCAGGCCGATGAGGTCGCAGTCGGGCTGCGTGCTGTAACCCTGGAAATTGCGGTGCAGCCGGCCCTGGCGCTTGGCTGCGGCCAGGCTGTCGCCGGGCAGCGCGAAGTGGTCCATGCCGATGTAGGTGTAGCCGAAGCCCAGGAAGCCCTGGATCGCGCCGCCGAGCATGCGCACCCGGTCGGCGGGTGCCGGCAGCTCGGCCGGGTCGATGCGCCGCTGCGGTTTGAAACGCTGTGGCAGGTGCGCGTAGGCATAGAGCGCGATGCGGTCCGGGCGCAACTCGCCCACGCGCTCCACCGTGCGCGCGAAGGTCTCGGGGCGCTGCAGCGGCAGCCCGTAGATCAGGTCCACGTTGAGCGACTCGAAGCCCAGCGAGCGCGCGCCCAGCACTAGGTCGCGCACGCTCTCGAACGACTGCACGCGGTGCACGGCGTGCTGCACCGCGGGATCGAAGTCCTGCACGCCGAAGCTCAGCCGGTTGAAGCCCAGGCTCGCCAGGTGAGCCAACCGCTGCCCGGTGACGGTGCGCGGATCGACCTCGATGGACAGCTCCGCGCCTGGCGCGATGCGGAAGCCGCGGCGCAGCGCGGCCATCAGGCGCTCGATCTCGGCGTCGGACAGGAAGGTGGGCGAACCGCCGCCCAGGTGCAGCTGCGACACCGCCTTGCCCGTGCCCAGCACCGCCACGTGCAGCGCGATCTCGGCCTCCAGCGCGTCCAGGTATTCGCCGGCACGGTCGTGGTGCCGGGTCACGACCTTGTTGCAGGCGCAGAAGTAGCAGACCGCCTCGCAAAAAGGGATGTGCACGTACAGCGACAATGGCGGAGTGCCGCCGACGGTGGCGCCCTGTGCACGCTGTTCCAGGGCTTGCCGGTACTCGGCCGGCCCGAAGGCCTCGACGAAGCGGTCGGCGGTCGGGTACGACGTGTAGCGGGGCCCCGGCACATCCAGGCGCTGGAGCAGGCTTTCCGTCAGGACGGGCGCGGAGGCTGAGGTTTCGCTGAGCATGGCGACACTTTGCCAAAGCTCGCGCGTGAGAACTTGACGCGGCTCAAGGTGTTCCGGCGTGTCCGCCACAAGAATGGCGCAAGTTTTGAGGCATATCATTCATGTTGAAATCCGCCGACCATCCCGATGCCGCCTGCGCGCAGTCCCAGGGCTGCCCCGGCTCTCCCACGCGAAGCAACATGAACAGCACCCTGCCGCCCATTCGCACCGAGCCTTTCAAGGTCGCCTGCTCGAGCTGCAACCTGCGTGAGCTGTGCCTGCCCGTGGGGCTGTCGCGCAACGACCTGGAGCACCTCGACACGATGGTGGCCACGCGGCGCGCGGTCGTGCGCGGCGATACCCTCTTCCGTGCCGGCGACGCGTTCCAGTCGCTCTACGCGGTGCGCACGGGCTTCTTCAAGACCTGCGTCTCGGCCGAGGACGGCCGCGACCAGGTCACGGGCTTCCAGATGGCCGGCGAACTGCTGGGCCTGGACGGCATCGGCGCCGACCGCCATACCGTGGACGCCGTGGCGCTGGAGGACTCGCAGGTCTGCGTGATCCCCTTCAGCCAGCTCGAGGAGCTCTCGCGCGAGTTCTCCGACCTGCAGCGCCAGCTGCACAAGATCATGAGCCGCGAGATCGTGCGCGACCATGGCGTGATGCTGTTGCTGGGCAGCATGCGCGCGGAGGAACGGCTGGCGGCCTTCCTGCTCAACCTGACGCAGCGGCTGCAGGCGCGCGGCTTCTCCCCGTCCTCGCTGATCCTGCGCATGACGCGCGAGGAGATCGGCAGCTACCTGGGCCTGAAGCTGGAGACGGTGAGCCGCACCTTCTCCAAGTTCCAGGACGAAGGGCTGCTGGAAGTCAAGCAGCGCCAGATCCGCATCATCGACCAGGACGGGCTGCAGAAGCTGGTCAACGGCGCCGCCTGCTGACTCGGCGGCAGCGCCCTCGCCCCAATGAAAATGGCGCCCCGCAGGGCGCCATTTCGTTTCTGGAAGGACGGGCCGCTCAGTGGCCCTGGATGCCGTGCCAACTGCCCGACGGCGTGGCCAGCGAGCGCTCCAGGGCGCCGGCCGCGGCGATCGCGGCCCAGAACAGGAAGAAGGCCAGCGAGTACACGCCCATGGCCGAGAGGTCCAGCGCAAGCGCGCCCGAGTCCAACAGGTCGCGTGGATCCACCAGCGCGAACACCAGCATCTCCAGCACCGCGGCCATCAGGAACGAGGGCCAGGCCACCATCATCACGGCTTGCACGCGAGGGGTCGTCGTCATGTGCGTTCACCTCCTGGCGTGCATTCTTGCGCCGGGGTGGCGCGCGCGTCGCCTAGCGTTGACCCGAAGACGCCGCTGCCGCTGCGGCCGCCTTTGCGGCCTCCGCCGAGGCCTTGTTGCGTGCTTCAAGCGCCGGGCGCGTGTCGCCCGCGTCCTCGGCAGGCCGCTGCGCCTGCGGCGCCGCGCCGGAACCTACCACCTCATCGGCGCCGCGGACAGCGATCACGGCCGTGATGATGCCCGCCACCACCACGGCCAGCGGGCCACCCACCACCAGCCACATCATGCGCACGCGCCACCAGGGCACGCGCTGCTGGCCGTTCTCGGGCTGCTTGTCGGTCTTGGAACTCATGAGGGAATACTGCTCCGTAGCATTGGGCTGCGCACGCGCGCCGCGTCGTCACGGCAGGCCCGGCAGGGGTTGCAAACAGGAAGTGTGGGCGATCCGGGATGCAACCCGGAAAAAGCCGCGCGCCAGAGCCGAAGACTTCGGCCTGGCGCGCAGTGTTCGCCTTGCGGTTGGCGCGGGGCTCACAGCGTGAGCCCTGCGGCAGCGCCCGCAGGAGCGCTGGATCGCTTACTGCGCCGTCGGGGCGCCGTCCTTGCGGGACAGGCTCCAGACGTAGGCGCCGAGCACGTGGATCTGCTCAGGGTTGAGGCGGCTGGCGTGCTGCGGCATGACGTTGGTCTTGCCGTTGTTGACGATGTTCATGATCGCCTGCTCGCCCCAGCCGTGCAGCCACACCTTGTCGGTGAGGTTGGGCGCGCCCACGGCCTGCATGCCCTTGCCGTCGGCACCGTGGCAGCCGGCGCAGACCGCGAACTTCTCCTTGCCCAGCTGCGCGTAGACCGCGTTGTGCGGGCTGCCCGAGAGGCTCAGCACGTAGTGGGCGACGTTGCGCACGTTCTCGCCGCCGCCGATGGCCGCGGCCATCGGGGGCATCATGCCCTGGCGACCGTTGGCGATCGTCTCCTTGATCTTGTCGTGCCCGCTGCCGTAGAGCCAGTCGTTGTCGGTCAGGTTCGGGAAGCCCTTGCCGCCGCGCGCATCCGAGCCGTGGCAACCGGCGCAGTTGTTCACGAACAGGCGCTCGCCGATGCCCATGGCCGCCGTGTCCTTGGCCAGCTCTTCAGCCGGCATGGCGACGAACTTGGCGTACACGGGCGCCATGGCGGCGCGGGCCTTCTCCTGCTCGGCCTGATACTGGCCCACCGAGGTCCAGCCGAAGGCGCCCTTGCTGGCGCCCAGGCCCGGGTACAGCGACAGGTAGATGGCCGCGAAGATGACCGTGATCACGAACAGCCACAGCCACCAGCGCGGCAGCGGGTTGTTGAGCTCCTTCAGGTCCTCGTCCCAGATATGGCCCGTCGTGTTGTCGTCGGCCATCACCTTGCGCTTGCTGGCCACCATCAGCACGAACAAGCAGAACGCAAGCCCGCCGACCACGATGCTGATCACGTACCAGGACCAGCCACTGTTGATGAAATCACTCATTTGTTGCTCCCTTGGAAGCGGGCCGCTGCCGCAGCGACGGACTCGCCATCCTCGTCGAGGAAGGGCAGCTGGGCTGCCGCTTCATGTTGGGAATGCTGACGCTTGCTGCTCCAGGTCCACAGCGCGATGCCGAGGAACAGCACGAAGCTGGCCACCGTCACGACGCTGCGCAGGGCATTGATGTCCATGTCCATCGCTGTGTGCTCCCGCTTGCCGGTTTACTTCAGCGCGGTGCCGAGCACCTGCAGGTAGGCCACGACCGCGTCGAGCTCGGTCTTGCCCTTGACGTCGTCGGCCGCCTTGGCGATCTCGTCGTCGGTGTAGGGCACGCCCACCTTGCGCAGCGCAGCCATCTTCGGAGCCACGTCGGCCGGGTTCAGCGCGGCCTTGTCCAGCCACGGGTAGGCCGGCATGTTGGACTCGGGCACCACGTCACGCGGGTTGATCAGGTGGATGCGGTGCCACTCGTCGCTGAACTTGCCGCCCACGCGGTGCAGGTCCGGACCGGTGCGCTTGGAGCCCCACTGGAAGGGATGGTCATAGACGAACTCGCCGGCCATGGAGTAATGGCCGTAGCGCAGCGTCTCGGCGCGGAAGGGACGGATCATCTGCGAGTGGCAGTTGTAGCAGCCCTCGCGGATGTAGACGTCCCGGCCTGCGAGCTGCAGCGCCGTGTACGGCTTGAGGTTTTCCACCGGCTTGGTCGTGCTGTGCTGGTTGAACAGCGGGACGATCTCGACCAGGCCGCCGAAGGCGACCGTGACCAGGATCAGCACGATCATCAGGAAGTTGCTGGTCTCGATCTTCTCGTGACCAGTCGGTTTTGCGTGTGCCATGTCGGTCTTTCCTCAATCCAGGTCAGGCAGCGTGAGCCGCGGCCAGGGGCACCGGGGTCGTCACGGCCTTGCCGCTGCGCACCGTCATGACGGTGTTCCACAGCATGATCACCATGCCGGACAGGTACAGCAGGCCGCCGAGCAGGCGAATGATGTAGAACGGGTAGGTCGCCTTGACGCTCTCGACGAAGCTGTAGACCAGCGTGCCGTCGGGGTTCACGGCGCGCCACATCAGGCCCTGCATCACGCCGGCGATCCACATCGCGGCGATGTACAGCACGATGCCGATGGTGGCCACCCAGAAGTGCAGCTCGATAGCGCGGGTGCTGTACATCGTCTTGCGGCCGAACATGCGCGGGATCAGGAAGTACAGCGAGCCGATCGAGATCATGCCCACCCAGCCCAGGGCGCCGGAGTGCACGTGGCCCACGGTCCAGTCGGTGTAGTGCGACAGCGCGTTGACGGTCTTGATCGACATCATCGGACCTTCGAAGGTCGACATGCCGTAGAACGACAGCGCCACGATCAGGAACTTCAGGATCGCGTCGTCACGCAGCTTGTGCCACGCACCCGAGAGGGTCATGATGCCGTTGATCATGCCGCCCCAGCTCGGCGCCAGCAGCACCAGCGAGAAGATCATGCCCACGCTCTGCGTCCAGTCGGGCAGCGCGGTGTAGTGCAGGTGGTGCGGACCCGCCCACATGTACGTGAAGATCAGGGCCCAGAAGTGCACGATCGACAGGCGATACGAGTACACCGGGCGCTCGGCCTGCTTGGGGATGTAGTAGTACATCATCCCCAGGAAGCCCGCGGTCAGGAAGAAGCCCACGGCGTTATGGCCGTACCACCACTGGATCATCGCGTCCTGCACGCCGGCGTAGGCCGAGTAGGACTTGAACAGGCTCACGGGAACGGCGGCGCTGTTGACGATGTGCAGCAGGGCCACGGCGATGATGAAGGCGCCGAAGAACCAGTTGGCCACGTAGATGTGGCGAACCTTGCGGATGCCCACCGTGCCGAAGAACACGATCGCGTAGGACACCCAGGTCACGGCGATCAGGATGTCGATCGGCCACTCCAGCTCGGCGTATTCCTTGCCGGAGGTGTAGCCCAGCGGCAGCGTGACGGCGGCCGCCACGATGACGAGCTGCCAGGCCCAGAACGTGAACATGGCCAGGCCCGGCGCGAACAGGCGCGTCTGGCAGGTGCGCTGCACCACGTGGTAGGACGTGGCAAACAGCGCGCAGCCGCCGAAGGCGAAGATGACCGCGTTGGTATGCAGCGGGCGCAAGCGTCCGTAGCTCAACCAGGGAATGCCGAACGTCAGATCAGGGAAGGCAAGTTGCGCGGCGATGAAGACGCCGACCAACATGCCCACCACACCCCAAAGCACCGACGCCAGTGCGAACAATCGCACTGGGCCGTCGCTGAAAACCGGACTGCCCGGTTGCGCCGCTTGAGCCATCACTGGCCTCCTTCTTAGTGAGAATCCACCCGGGGCGCATTGTTCGGCGCAGGGCTTTCGCCAAGCTTGATCACCGTCAACGCTTCCCCATCCGCATTCAAGATGCGCTCGCCTTCGCGGTCGAGTTCATCGAATTGCCCGCCATGCAGCGCCCAGCCGAAGACGCCGATGATCATCAGCACCAGCAGCGCCGACAGCGGAATGAGCAGGTACAGGATTTCCATCGTCCGTCAGCGCGAGAGGCGCAGCGAGTTGCCCACGACGAGCAGTGAGCTCGCTGCCATGCCCAGGCCGGCGGCCCAGGGAGGGAGCCAGCCTGCGAGCGCCAGCGGGATACAGGCCGCGTTGTAGGAGGCGGCCCACACGATATTTTGCCGCACGATGCGCATGCTCCTGGCGGCAATAGTTCGCGCCTCGGCCAGGGCCTGCAGCCTTTGCGAGGGCAATATGGCGTCGGCATGCACGCGCGCCACCAGCGCGCCCTCGCCCATGGCGAAGGACACGTCGGCCTGCGCCAGCACCGGCGCATCGTTGACACCGTCACCGACCATGGCCACCACCTCGCCCGCGGCCTGCGCGCGGCGCACGGCCTCCAGCTTGGCCTCGGGCGTGGCCCCGGCCTGCGCCACCGGCAGGCTCAGGCGCTGAGCCACGCGCTGCACGCGCGCCTCGGCGTCGCCCGACAGCAGCGCGGGCTCGATGCCCGCGGCGCGCAGCGCGGCCATCGCCGCGACCGCGTCCTCGCGCAGCCGCTCCTCGAAACCAAATGTCAGCAGCGCCTGGCCACGCGGGCCGAACACCACCTGCAGCGCGTCGCCGCCGTCCTGCGCGGGCGCGTCCGCCACCCACGACGCGCGGCCCAGGCGCCACTCCACGCCCTGCGCGTCGAGCGCGGCCAGGCCCTGCCCTGGTTGCTCGCGCACCGATTGCCAGCCGCCCTCGCCGTCCGCCGGTGCACTTGGCGCCTGGGGCGGCGCAGGCTCCATGGCCTGTACCAGCGCACGCGACAGCGGGTGCGTGGACCAGCGCGCCAGCGCCGCGGCGCGAGCCTTGAGCGCGTCGAGCCCGGCCTGCGCCAAGGCGGGATCGTGATGGACGTCACGCAGCGTGAACCGGTCCTCGGTCAGCGTGCCGGTCTTGTCGATGAAGAGCCGGCGCACGCGCGCCAGCGCCTCCAGCGCGTCCAGGCGCTGCAGCAGCACGCCGCGGCGCGCCAGCCCGCCGGCCGCGGCCACCAGCGCCGACGGCGCGGCCAGCGACAGCGCGCAGGGGCAGGTCACGATCAGCACCGACACGGCCACCCACACCGCGCGCGACGGGTCCACCACGCTCCACACCGCCGCGGCGCCGAAGGCCAGCACGAGCACCACCCACAGGAAGGGCCGCGCCCAGCGGTCGGCCGAGCGCGCCAGCGCCGGGCGCTCGGTCAGCGCCTGCTGCATCAGCGCCACGATGTGCTCGTAGCGCGTGTCGGCGCCCACGCGCTGCACGCGCATGCGCACCGGCGCGCCGACGTTGACGGCGCCGCCCACCAGCGCGTCGCCGGGCTGCTTGTCCACCGGGCGCGACTCGCCGCTAAGCAGCGCCTCGTCGGCCTGGGTGCTCCCGTCCTCCAGCGCGCCGTCGGCCGGGAAGCTCTCGCCCAGCGCCACCTGCACCAGGTCGCCCGGGCGCAGCGCGTTCACGCTCACCATCTCCAGCGTGCCGTCCTCGCGCACGCGCACGGCGGTCTGCGGCATGCGCGCCAGCGCCTCCTCCAGCGTCGCGGCCACACGGTGCCGCGCGCGCATCTCCAGGTAGCGCCCGGCCAGCAGGAAGGCCACGAACATCGTGAGGGAGTCGAAATAGACCTCGTGGCCGAAGATGCCGCCCGGGTCGAAGGTGGCGCCGCTGCTGGCCACGAAGGTGACGGCCACGCCCAGCGCCACGGGCACGTCCATGCCGATGCGCCGGGTGCGCAGGCTGCGCCAGGCGCCCTTGAAGAACGGTGCGGCCGACCACCACACCACCGGCACGCTCAGCACCCAGGAGCCCCAGTTGAGCAGCTGCCACAGGTCGGGCGCCATCTCGCCGGGCCGGGCCACGTAGATCGGCCAGGCCAGCATCATCACCTGCATCATGCAGAACCAGGCCACGAACAGCCGCCACACGGCCTGCCGGCTCTCGGCCTGGCGCAGCGCGCGTGCCGGGGCGGCGGCGTCGGGCACGGCGTCGTAGCCGGCGCGGCGGATGGCCTGGACCATGTCGGCCACGCGGGTGCGTGCCGGGTCCCATTCGATGCGGGCGCGCTCGGCCGAGGCGCTCACGCGCGCCGAGGCCACGCCCGGCACGCCCATGAGCGCCTGCTCGATGGTGTCGGCACAGGCGGCACACCACATGCCGGAGAGGCGCAGCACCGACTCGCCCGTGCGGTGCCCGTCGCGGTCCACGCGCCAGCGCGTGAAGCGCTGCTGTTCCTGCGGGTCGTCGAGGACGGCGAGTTCCGTCGGCTGCGACTGAGGCTGCGGCGTGGGCGTTTGCGTGGGGGTGTCCAGGGCGTTGTCCAGGGGAGCGGTGGGAGCGTTCATCGGCACTTCGGGCGAGCGCCGGCCAGGGGCCCGACGACACGGATAATCTAGGGTTCACCCCCCGGACACGGCATGATCAAGATCAAGACACGCGTATCCCTGGCGGCGTTGCTGGCCCTGGCACTCACCACCCCTGCCGCGCTGGCACAGCAAGCCCAGCCCCAGCGGCTCGAAACCATCACGCTGCACGCGGGCATGCACAACATCCGCGCCGAGGTGGCGCTCACGCCCGAGCAGCGCGCCACCGGCCTGATGCACAGGCGCGAGATGGCCGCTCATGAGGGCATGCTGTTCGTGTTCGAGCAGCCGGCGCAGCAGTGCTTCTGGATGAAGAACACGCTGCTGCCGCTGTCCATCGCCTTCCTGGCCGATGACGGGACGGTGGTGAACATCGCCGACATGAAGCCGAAGGCGCTGGACTCCCACTGCTCGGCCAAGCCGGTGCGCTATGCGCTGGAGATGAACCAGGGCTGGTTTGCCAAGCGCGGCATCCAGGCCGGCGCGAAGCTTAGCGGCGCGCCCTTCAGCGCGCCGCGCTGAAGCGAAAAGGCCGATCGCAACGACCGGCCTCTTGACATCGCTCAAGCGACGCCCGCTGCCGGGCGCCGCAGTCCTGACGCGTCAGGCGGCGAAGTTGTTCTCCGCGAACTCCCAGTTCACCAGCTTGTCGAGGAAGGTCTCGACGAACTTCGGGCGCAGGTTGCGGTAGTCGATGTAGTAGGCGTGTTCCCACACGTCCACGGTCAGCAGCGGCTTGTCGCCGGTGGTCAGCGGGGTGCCGGCGGCGCCCATGTTGACGATGTCCACCGTGCCGTCGGCCTTGCCCACCAGCCAGGTCCAGCCCGAGCCGAAGTTGCCCACGGCGCTCTTGACGAAGGCCTCGCGGAACGCGGCGTAGGAGCCGAACTTGGCGTTGATGGCCTGGGCCAGCGCGCCGCCGGGCTCGCCGCCGCCGTTGGGCTTCATGCAGCTCCAGAAGAAGGTGTGGTTCCAGATCTGCGCGGCGTTGTTGTAGATGCCGCCGGAGGACTTCTTGATGATGTCCTCGAGGGGCAGGTTCTCGAACTCGGTGCCCTTCTGGAGGTTGTTGAGGTTCACGACGTAGGCGTTGTGGTGCTTGTCGTGGTGGTACTCCAGGGTCTCGCGGCTGTAGTGCGGGGCCAGGTCGTCGTAGCCGTAGGGCAGCGGGGGCAGGACGTGTTCCATCTTCTCTCCAGGTTTCATTGACGCGCGTCAAAGGTCGCGCAGGTGGCAAAGCCTCGGGGATTGTAGGAGTGTGCGCAGTAGTTCACGGACGGTGCCGGGGGCTTGGCGCACGTGCGCCGGGCCACGTTCGCCTCGACCCAGGACTCAGCCGTCGGCGTCGGGATGCACCTGCAGCACCTGCGCCTGCGCGCGGCCGTCGCTCCACACCGCCTGCACGCGCTGCCCAGGCTGCAGCGCGCGCGCCGAGACGATGGGCTGCCCGGCCTCGTCCGTGACCCAGGCATAGCCCCGGGACAGCACCCGCTTCGGGTCGAGCGACTGCAGCCGCAGCGCCAGCGCCTGCAGGCGATGCGCGGCGCGTTCGCGCTCCACGCCCTGGGCCCGCTCCAGACGCTGCGCCAGCCCCTGCAGCCGCAGCGCGGCGCGCTCGCGCTGCACGCCCTGCGCGCGCTCCAGGCGGTCGGCCAGCCGCTGCGGCGCCTCGGCCGCGCGCTGCAGCGCGTGGCGCAGCGCGTGGCGCGCGCGCTCCTCCAGCCGAGTCAGCTGCTGGCCATGGCGCGCCAGCACGGCGCCCGGGCGCGCGAGCTGCAGCGCGCGCTGGTCCAGGTCCTGCGCCTGGCGCTCCAGCTGGCGCTGCACCTGGCGGCGCATGCGCCGCGCCAGCGTGGCGAGCTGCTCCATCGACTCGGCCTGCGACGGCGCGATCAACTCGGCCGCGGCCGTGGGCGTGGGCGCGCGCAGGTCGGCGGCGAAGTCGGCCAGGCTCACGTCGGTCTCGTGGCCGACGCCGCACACCAGCGGGATCTCGCTCTCGGCCACCGCGTGCACCACGCGCTCGTCGTTGAAGGCCCACAAATCTTCCAGCGAGCCGCCACCGCGACACAGGATCAGCACGTCCACTTCGCGGCGCTGGTTCGCCTGGCGCAGCGCGGCGACGAGTGCCGCCGGCGCCTCGGCGCCCTGCACCGGGCTGGGATAGACGACGACCTCGACATGCGGCGCGCGCCGCGCCAGCGTGGTGAGCACGTCGCGCAGCGCCGCCGCGGCCAGCGACGTGACCACGCCCACGCGCGCCGGAAAGCGCGGCAGCGGCCGCTTGCGCGACGCGTCGAACAGCCCCTGCGCCTGCAGCCGCTCCTTCAGCCGCAGGAACTGCTCGTAGAGCGACCCGGTGCCCACGAGCTGCATGCCCTCGACCACGAACTGCAGCTCGCCGCGCGGCTCGTACACCGCCACGCGCCCGCGCATCTCGACCTGCTGGCCGTCGCGCGGATTGAAGTCCAGCAGCGAGGCGGCGCGGCGGAACATGGCGCAGCGCAGCGCCGCGGCCTGGCCGTCGGCGTCCTTGAGCGTGAAGTAGCAATGGCCGCTGGCCGCGCGCGTGAAGCCCGAGAGCTCGCCGCGCACGGCGCAGGCGCCGAAGCGCGCGGCCAGCGCATCGCCCAGGGCCAGCAGCAGGGCCGACACGCCCCAGACCTGGCGCGCCATCGTGCTCGGCTCGGCCATGCGCTCGTACTCCATGTGGAATGCAGAAGAAGTTGTTGTGCTCGAAAAGGAGGCAATCCAGCGGCAGCGCCCGGGCGGCAAGCAGTTACGCGCGCTGTCCCGGCGCTGATCACAAGCTTGTCCACAGCGGCGGTGGACAGGGCAAGCGGCGAACCGGCCGCGGGTGCCCGGCTTGTCGTACCGGTCGTACCGGTCGGACCTGGAAAAAGCCTTCGGCATAATTCCCGGTTCGCCCGGGCGGCCGTCCCGGCTCTCTGGTCCAAAGACTTTTTCCTCGGGGACGCCGTTGTTTTCGATCATACAAGCCGCCGGCTGGCCGATCTGGCCGCTGCTGTTGTGCTCGGTGCTGGCCCTGGCGCTGATCATCGAGCGGCTGGTGAGCCTGCGCGCCGCGCGCATCGTGCCGCCCAGGCTGCTCGACGAGGTGCTGCAGCTCGCGCGCGGCCCGCTGCCCGGGCCCGACGTGGTCAGCAAGCTGGAGCAGCACTCGGTGCTGGGCCAGGTGCTGGCCGCGGGCTTGCGCAGCGCGGCGCAGCAGCCGCGCATCGGCGAGGCGGGGCTGCGCCAGGCTTTCGAGAGCGCCGGGCGCGCCGCGGTGCACCAGCTCGAGCGCTACCTCACCGCGCTGGGCTCCATCGCCACCGCCGCGCCGCTGCTGGGCCTGTTCGGCACCGTGGTGGGCATGATCGAGATCTTCGGCGCGCAGGCGCCCGGCACCGCGGGCAGCCCGCAGCAGGTGGCGCACGGCATCTCGGTGGCGCTCTACAACACCGCCTTCGGCCTGGCCATCGCCATCCCCGCGCTGCTGTTCTACCGCTACTTCCGCGCCCGCGTGGACGAGTACGCGCTCAGGCTGGAGCAGGCCGCCGAGCGGCTGCTGCCGCTGCTGCTGCGCCAGTCCGCGGCCACCGCGGCGGCGCGCGCGGCCTGAGTCTCCCGCCACCGCGCACGCCCACCGCACGAGAGCAGCCATGAACTTCCGCAAGCCGCGGCGCGACGAGCCGGAGATCAACCTGATCCCGTTCATCGACGTGCTGCTGGTGGTCATCATCTTCCTGATGCTGTCCACCACCTTCACCCGGCTCACCGCGCTGGAGCTGACGCTGCCCACGGCCCACACCCGGCCGCTGGAGCAGAAGCCGCAGGAGGTCGTGGTGTCGGTCGCGGCCGATGGCCGTTACGCCGTCAACCAGCGCCTGGTCGAGGGCCGCAGCGTCGAGCTGCTCGCCGCCGAGCTGCGCGCCGCGGCGCAGGGACTGCAGCAGCCCATGGTGATCGTCAACGCCGACGCCACCGCCGCGCACCAGTCGGTGGTCAACGTCATGGACGCGGCGCGCCGCGTGGGCCTGGCGCGGCTGACCTTCGCCACGCGCGGCGGTGAGCAGTATTGAGCCCGGCCTGCTCGCGCGCCTGAGCCGGGCGCTGCAGCGGCGCTGGTGGCAGGCACGGCCCACGGCGGCGACGCGGCTGCTGCGCCCGCTGTCGGCGCTGTACGAGACGCTGGCCGAGCGCCGGCGCCGCAGTACCCCTGCCGAAAGCGCCGGGCTGCCCGTGGTGGTGGTCGGCAACCTGATCGTCGGCGGCGCGGGCAAGACGCCCACCGTCATCGCGCTGGTGCAGGCGCTGCGCGCGCTGGGCTGGACGCCGGGCGTGATCTCGCGCGGCCACGGCCGCGCCGAGGGCGGCGTGGCCGAGGTGCGGCGCGACAGCCGCGCGCGCGCGGTGGGCGACGAGCCGCTGCTGATCCACCTGCGCAGCGGCGCGCCGGTGGTGGTGGGGCGGGATCGCATCGCCGCGGCGCGGGCGCTGTGCGCGGCGCATCCGCAGGTGAACCTGCTGCTGGCCGACGACGGGCTGCAGCACTGGCGCCTGGCGCGCGACGCGCAGGTCATCGTCTTCGACGACCGCGGCGCCGGCAACGGTTTGACCTTGCCTGCCGGCCCGATGCGGCAGCGGCTGCCTGACAACGTCCCGCGGCGCAGCGTGGTGCTCTACAACGCGGGCGCGCCCAGCACGCCGCTGCCGGGCTGGTGCGCGCAGCGGCGGCTGGCTGGCGCGGTGGAGCTGGGCGACTGGTGGGCCGGCCAGCCGCCGAGCCTGGAGGCGCTCGCTGCCCTCAAGGGCCGGCCCGTCGTCGCCGTGGCCGGCATCGGCTCGCCGGAGCGCTTCTTCTCGATGCTGCGGGCTCAGGGCCTGAGCCTGTCGCCCTGCCCGGTGCCCGACCACCACGACTACGCCACGCTGCCCTGGCCGCCGGGCACGACCGACGTGGTGCTGACCGAGAAGGACGCGATCAAGCTCGACGCGCGGCGCTGCGCCGGGACGCGCGTGTGGGTCGTGGCGCTAGACTTCGCCCTCCCCGGCGGCTTCGTTTCGGCGCTCTCGCAGCTGCTCCCGGCGCCGCCCCCGCCTCCCGCCTTTCCCGCCTTTCCTCCTGCTTCCGTTGCCGACCCATGAGCCTTGACCACCGACTGATCGAACTGCTGGTATGCCCGGTGTGCAAGGGCCCGCTGGAGATGCTGCGCGACACGCAGCTGCAGCCGCGCGAGCTGCTGTGCCCGGCCGACCGGCTGGCCTATCCCATCCGCGACGGCCTGCCCGTGATGCTGGAGAGCGAGGCCCGCGCGCTGGACGCGCCCGCGCCGCTGAACCCCCTGCCCGGCGACGCGGCGGCGGTATGAGCGCCGCCGCACGGCCGCTCCGAAGGCGGCGATCCGTCCCCCACGGGGGGACCGCGCGCAGCGCGAGGGGGCTCCAATGAGCGCCACGGTTCCGGCCACCGAGTTCACCGTCCTGATCCCGGCGCGTCTCGCCTCCACGCGGCTGCCCGACAAGCCGCTGGCCGACATCGGCGGGCTGCCGATGGTGGTGCGCGTGGCGCAGCGCGCGGCGCTCTCCGGCGCGCGCCGCGTGGTGGTGGCGGCCGACGACGACCGCATCGCCGAGGCCTGCCGCGCGCACGGCGTCGAGGCGGTGCTGACCGCCAAGGACCATGCCACCGGCAGCGACCGCCTGGCGCAGGCCTGCGCGCTGCTGGGCCTGGACGGCGAGGACATCGTGGTCAACGTGCAGGGCGACGAGCCGCTGATCGACCCGGCGCTCATCGACGCCTGCGCCGCGCTGCTCGACGCGCGCGAGGACTGCGTGATGGGCACGGCCGCGCACGCCATCGAGGCCGAGGGCGACTGGCGCAACCCGAACGTGGTCAAGGTGGTGCTCGACGCCGCCGGGCGGGCCCTGTATTTCACCCGCGCGCCGGTGCCCTGCTGGCGCGACGCCGTGCCGCCGCTCGCGCTGCCCACGCCGGCGCCGCTGCGCCACGTCGGCATCTACGCCTACCGCGCCGGCTTCCTGCGCCGCTACCCGATGCTGGAGCCCTCGCCGCTGGAGCGCATCGAGTCGCTGGAGCAGCTGCGCGTGCTCTGGCACGGCGAGCGCATCGCCGTGCACGTCGCGGCGCAGGCGCCCGGCCCCGGCGTGGACACGGCCGAGGACCTGGAGCGCGTGCGCGCGCTGCTGGGGGCGGCGCCGGGCTGAGGTCCAGGCCGGCCCCGCGGGCCGGCCAGATCGATGCTGACGCAACCCTGACGACCCCTTTGCGGCCGTGCCGATGGCGTGACGGCGGTCACGCCGGGCCAGGCCGGCACGGGGCGTGACGGTTGCGCCGCGTCAGCTTGGCGAAAAGACCCGCGTGTTAAATTTCACGCAGACAACGCTGGCCGCCCTGGCTGGCGAAGTGCCTGGCCCACGGGCGCATTCCATCATTCAAGGAAGACAATGAGACTGATTCTTCTGGGCGCACCGGGCGCCGGCAAGGGCACGCAAGCCGCCTTCATTTGCGAGAAGTACGGCATTCCGCAGATCTCCACGGGCGACATGCTGCGCGCCGCCGTCAAGGCCGGCACCCCGCTGGGCCTGGAAGCCAAGAAGGTGATGGACGCCGGCGGCTTGGTCGGCGACGACATCATCATCGGCCTCGTGAAGGACCGCATCGCGCAGCCCGACTGCGCCAAGGGCTTCCTGTTCGACGGCTTCCCGCGCACCATCCCGCAGGCGCAAGCCATGCGCGACGCTGGCGTGAAGCTGGACCTGGTGCTGGAGATCGACGTGCCCGACGAGGCCATCATCGAGCGCATGGCCGGCCGCCGCGTGCACGTGGCCTCGGGCCGCACCTACCACGTCAAGTTCAACCCGCCCAAGGCCGAAGGCGTGGACGACGCCACCGGCGAGGCGCTGATCCAGCGCGACGACGACAAGGAAGAGACCGTGCGCAAGCGCCTGCAGGTCTACCAGAGCCAGACGCGTCCGCTGGTCGACTACTACGCCAGCTGGGCCGAAACCGGCGACGCCGCCGCGCCGCGCTACGCCAAGATCAGCGGCCTGGGCACGGTCGAAGAGATCACCGCCCGCGCGCTGCAGGCGCTGGGCTGAACCGGGGCGCGAACCGCGCCGCCGCCACGATGAAGGAGCCGCCTGCGGGCGGCTTTTTCGCGTCTGCAGCCAGTGGCCTATGAAGAAGCTCGCGACCGGCTGACCGGCCACTGATACGGAACGGACTTATCCGCCGGACAACCCCTTTCCGTTCGCCCTGAGGTATCGAAGGGTGGACGGCCCGCACCGTGGTGCGGGCATCCGAGCCTGTCAGATTCGGCCTTCGATGCGCGTAGCGCACCCTGTGCTGAGGTATCGAAGCATCAGTCCGAACGGTTCATGGAGCCCACAGCTTCTGGCCTCCCTACCAGCCTGACGGCTTCACCCTTCGATGCGCCGCAGGCGCACCCTGTCCTGAGGTATCGAAGGGTCAGGGCGAACGGGGTGGTGTTCGACGACCAAATGCGATGCGTATGAGCCGTGCTTCCACGCGTTGGGGACGCGCAGCGCGCGGTGAACGACTCCTACCGGCTGCGGCCAGCTGCCCGTGGTTTCATCGGCTGGGGGCGCCCCGGCATCACGCTGCCGGCACCTTGAGCCGCGGCACCGCCGCCAGCAGCGCTTTCGTGTACTCGTGCCGCGGCGCGTTGAGCACCTGCTCCGACGGCCCAATCTCCACCAGCCGCCCGCCCTGCATCACCGCCACGTCGTGCGCCAGGTAGCCGACCACGCCGATGTTGTGCGTGATGAAGAGGTAGGCCAGCCCCAGGCGCTGCTGCAGCTCGCGCAGCAGGTTCAGGATCTGCGCCTGCACCGACACGTCCAGCGCCGAGGTCGGCTCGTCGCACACCAGCAGCCGCGGCTTCACCGCCAGCGCGCGCGCGATGGCGATGCGCTGGCGCTGCCCCCCGGAGAACTCGTGCGGCCAGCGCTGCAGCGCGTCGCGCGGCAGGCCCACCTGGCGCGCCAGCGCCTCCACCCGCGCACGGCGCTCGGCCGGGCCCAGCTGCGGCAGCAGGGCCTGCAGACCCTCCTCCAGCAGTTCGGCCACGCGCAGCCGCGGATTGAGCGAGCCGAACGGATCCTGGAACACGATCTGCGCCTGCGCGCGCGCGGCGCGCAGCTCGTCGCCCTGCAGCGCGAACAGGTCGCGCCCGTCGAGCAGCGCCTGGCCCGTCACCCGCGCCTGGCGGCGCAGCAGCTGCACGATGGCCTTGCCGACGGTGGTCTTGCCGCTGCCGCTCTCGCCCACCAGCGCCAGCGTGCGGCCGGCGCGCATCTCGAAGCTCACGCCCCGCACCGCCTCCACGTGGCCCACCACGCGGCGGAACAGGCCCTTGCGGATGGGATAGCCCACCGCCAGGTTTTCAACCCCCAGCAGCGCCGGCGCGCCGGCCGCCTGAGACCATGCCTCGTCCCGCGGCACCGCCGCGGCCTCGGGTGCCGCGGCGGTGGCCGGTGCCTGCAGCGCCGCCGCCGTCTCGCGTGGCGACGGCGGCACGGCGCCGGGCGCATACAACACGCAGCGCACCTGCCGCGCCTCGCCCGGCCGGAACAGCGGCACCGGCGCGCTGCACACCGGCATGGCATGCGGACAGCGCAGCTTGAAGCGGCAGCCCGACAGCCGCTCCGACAGCCCCGGCACGCTGCCCGCGATGGCCGCCAGCGGCTCGCCGCGCGCGTGGGCATCGGGCAGCGCGCGCAGCAGCGCCTGCGCGTAGGGGTGCGCCGGCGCGCGGAAGAAGGCCCCGGCGGGCGCCATCTCCACGAGCTGCCCGGCATACATCAGCGCCACCTGCTGCGCAAAGCCCGAGACCAGCGCCAGGTCGTGCGTGATCAGCAGGAGGCCCAGGCCCTGCTCGCGCTGCAGCGTCTTGAGTAGCTCCATCACCTGCGCCTGCACCGTCACGTCCAGCGCCGTGGTGGGCTCGTCGGCAAGCAGGTAGTCGGGCTCGGTGGCCAGCACCATGGCGATCATCACGCGCTGCTTCTGCCCGCCGCTGAGCGTGAAGGGATAGCTGTCGAAGGCGCGCTCCGGCAGCCCCACGCGCGCCAGCCATTGCCGCGCCCGCTCGCGCGCCTCGTGCCCGCGCAGCGGCAGGTGGCGCTCGATGGCCTCGACGAGCTGGTCGCCCACGGTCATGACCGGGTCCAGGCTGGTGGCGGGCTCCTGAAAGATCATGCCGATCCGTTTCCCGCGCAACGGCCGCATGCCGGCTTCGGGCAGCGCGAGCAGGTCCTGCCCGTCGAGCATCACGCGCCCGCCGGTGATGCGCCCGGCTTCGGGCAGCAGCCGCATCAGCGCCAGCGCCGTGATGCTCTTGCCACAGCCGCTCTCGCCCACCAGCGCCACGGTCTGGCCCTGCTGCAGCGCCAGCGTCAGCGCGTCCACCACCGGCAGCGTGCCGCCTTCGGCGTCGATGCGCACGTCGAGGTCCTGGACGTCGAGGCGGGCCGATGCGGAAGGAGCAACGTGCTGGCGCGACGTGTCGTTCATGGTAGATGCCTGTCGTTGGCCGGAAGCTGGGGCACCACGCTTCCTACTTCGTCATCCCCGCGCAGGCGGGGATCCAGGCGGTCCCACGCCAGAGCGTAGAGGCCATGCAGGCGTGCCGGTGTCCGGGCCTCGGCGCGCCACCTCCTCAGCCCACGGCCGACTTGGGGGCCGCCTGGATTCCCGCCTTCGCGGGAATGACGAAGTAGTGGGCGGGGCATTTCGGCTCCGGGATGCGCTGGATGAACACTCATGCCGCTCATGCCGCCTGCGCTGCTGATGGCGCCCATGTCCTTCATACCCCTCACGCCTGCCTCACCCGCAGCGCCCGCGCCCGCGGGTCGAAGGCATCGCGCACCCCATCCGCCAGCAGGTTCGCCGACAGCACCAGCGCCAGCATGAAGAAGAAGGCGGAAGTAAAACTCCACCACACCAGCGGGTCGCGGCTCATCTCGCTGCGGGCCAGGTTGATCATGCCGCCGAAGCTGTTGAGCGACGGGTCCACGCCCACGCCCACGTAGCTCAGCACCGCCTCGTAGAGCACCAGCGCGGAGAAGTCGAGCACGGTCGTGATCAGCACCAGGTGCAGCGTGTTGGGCAGGATGTGGCGCAGCATGATGCGCCCCGCCGGCAGCCCGAAGGCCGCCGCGGCCTGCACGTACTCCATCTCGCGCAGCTTCAGCGTCTCCGCGCGCAGCAGCCGGCACAGCGTGGCCCAGCCGGTCAGGCCCAGGATCACGCACAGCAGGAACAGGCGCAGGTCGCTGCGCTCCGCGCCGGTGGCGAACAGATCCGGGTTCTGGTCGATGAAGACCTGCACCATCAGCACGCATGCGGCGATCAGCAGCACGTTGGGCACGGCCGACAGCACCGTGTAGAGGTACTGGATCAGCGTATCGGCCCAGCCGCGCAGGTAGCCCGCGACGATGCCCAGCACCAGCGCCAGCGGCAGCGTGGCGACCGTGGCCAGGCTGCCGATGACGAAGGCGGTGCGCACGCTCTTGAGGGCCTGCACCAGCACGTCGTTGCCGGTGCGGTCCGTGCCCAGCACGTGGTAATGGCCGGCCAGCGCGGCGACGATGCCCACCAGCACGCACAGCACGGCGGAGCACAGCAGGGCGGCGCGCAGCGGCACGCGGGTGCGGTCGCGCACGATGTCCTTGAGCGCCCAGCGCCACGGAATGCCCTTGCGCCGCGAGCGCCAGCGCACCGCCAGCGCCAGGAGTGCGGCCGCAACCGCCAGCCCGCCCGCGGCGCCTGCGGCGGAGCGCGCCGCGATGTCGCCGGCGCGGTCCCGCACCGGGTCGGCCAGGTGCGCGCCGCCGTGCTGCAGCCGCGGGAAAGCGCGCACCACCTCGCCGCCCTGCTCCACGCTCTGGCGGTTGAAGCCGAAGGCGGCCAGCGGCGCGGAGTAGCTGGCCTCGCGCATTTGAATGGGGCGCGCCAGCACCAGGTCGAGCAGGCTCTCGGTGTTCGTGGCGTAGAAGACTTCGCCCTGCGCCGTGGCCGCGTTCGAGGCCGGCAACGCGCGCCGGAAATGCACGCTGTCCAGCAGCGCGACCACCGCGAACAGCGTGAAGACGATCAGCGCGCACAGCGCCGGCGCGTCGTGCAGCAGCCGCCGCCACGGTGCGCGCAGCGGCGGGATGCGCCGCAGCCGCCAGCCGTAGAACGCGAGCGCGGCTACCAGCAGCCACAGCACGGCGTCGGTCCACAGCAGCACGGGCCTGGGCAGGGACGCGAGCATCAGCGCCTCACTCCAGCCGCACCCGGGGATCGACCCAGGTGTAGGCGATGTCGATCAACAGGAACGCGGCGACATAGAGCAGCGAGCCCAGGAACACCATGGCGCGCACCACGGCGAAGTCCTGCGACGCGATGGCGTCCACCACGTACGCGCCCAGCCCCGGGATGCCAAAAAAACTCTCGAACAGCAGGCTGCCCAGGAACACGTAGGGAAGATAGGAGCCGGCGCTGGTGAGGATCGGGATCATCGCGTTGGGCAGCACGTGGCGCAGCAGCACGGCGGGCTCGGCGAGGCCCTTGGCGCGCGCCGTGCGGACGTGGTCCTTGTTGACTTCCTCCAGCAGCATCGCGCGGTACAGCCGCGCCTCGCCGCCCAGGCGTGCCAGCAGGCTCAGGGCCACCGGCAGGATCAGGAACTTCACGGCATCCAGCCCTGGCGCGAAGCCGGAGATGGGCACCAGCTTCAAGATGCGGGAGAACAGCAGCTGCCCGACGATGATGTAGAACAGGCTGCTGATCGAGAGCATCAGCACGCACAGCACCACGCCCCAGAAGTCGATGCGCGAGTGCCGGAAGAACACCAGCACCAGCGCGAAGCCGACCGAGGCGATGAGCTGCAGGATGAAGATCGGGATGGCCAGTTGCAGGCTCACGAGCATGCGGGTGCGTATCTCGCGGCCGATGTCCACGGCGTTCTGCGCGTCGGAGCGGCCGAACTCCAGCCACAGCAGCGACACCGAGCGCTGCCAGAACACGGTGCGGGTGAGCTTGTCCGTGCCTTGGGCCTGCTCGTTCCACAGCAGCGGCTGGTCGTAGCCGCGCTCGGCCTTCCACTTCTCCACCTGCTCCGCGCTGACGCGGCGCCCGCCGATGTTCATGCGCGCCATGTCGTCGGGCGTGTTGACGGTGAAGAAGAGCAGGAAGGTCAGCAGGTTCACGCCCACCAGCACCAGCACCGCGTAGCCCGTGCGCCGCAGGATGGCGTTGATCATGCGGCGGCCCTCCCCGGCGCCTTGGCGGCACCGGCGCCCGCCGGCTCGCCGCTGCGCCCGGCCGCAGCCTCGCGCGCGCGCCACAGCGCGCGCAGCCGCCACGCCAGCAGCGCCAAACCCACGGGCAGCAGCAGCAGCGGCCACCACACGGGCCGGTTCCACTCGGCCCAGCGTTGCGCGCGCATCTGCGTGTCGAGCCGGTAGTACTTGGCGCGGTCGAAGGCCAGCACGCTGGGCTGGCCGTTGCGCACCCAGGGCTGGAAGGCGGCCGCGGCATAGGGAAACACGCCGAAGGCCCAGGGCACGTCCTCGCGCAGGATCGCCACCATCTCGTCGATGACCCGCTGGCGCTCGGCCCCGTCATCCAGCGACTGCATGCGCTTGTAGAGCGCGTCGAACTTCGCGTTGGCGTAGTTGGCGGCGTTCTCGCCGTCATGGCCCACCTTGGCGTTGGGCCCGTAGAGCAGGAACAGGAAATTCTCGGGGTCGGGATAGTCGGCATGCCAGGCCCAGGTAAAGAGCTGGGCGCGGCCGTTGCGCATCTTTTCCTGGAACTGGTTGTAGTCGGTGGCGCGGATCTCAAGCTGGATGCCTAGCTTGCCGATCTGGCGCGTGAACCAGTCCAGCTCGGAGCGGATCTCCGGCGTGGGCACGCGCTGGAAGTCGTAGTAGAGCGTCAGCGGCCGGCCGCTCTTCGCGTCGCGCCCGCCCGGATAGCCGGCCTCGGCCAGCAGCCGGCGCGCGTCCTCGATCGGCCGCCGCAGCACGCGCCCGTCCACCACCCGGTGCGTGACGGGGTTGTGCCCTTCGACCGTGCCGTGGCGCGAGCCGAACAGGCCCTTGGGCAGCGGCGCGTGCGCGGCCTCGCCGGCGCGGTTCGGGAAGATGCGGCTGTACTCCTCGTAGTCGATGGCGATGGCGATGGCCTGGCGCAGCTTGCGGTTGCGTGCCTGCTGCTCGGGGGTGTCGCCGCGGCCCACCACCGGGTCCAGCCAGTTGAAGCCGAGGTAGCTGATGGTCAGATCGACCGTCTTCGGGAACTGGAAGCCGCGCTCCTGGTAGAGCTTCGCGGTGTCGGCCGAGTCCTGCATGTCGCTCAGGAACTCGATGCCCCAGGTCTGGTTCTCGATGGCCGGCAGGTCCAGGTAGCCCTGCACGAACTTGGCCTTGTGCGGCAGCTTCTCGCGCTCGTTGATGGAGACGATGCGGTCGATGAAGGGCATGGTCTTGCCGCAATCGTCCAGCAGCCCGGCGCGGCGGTGCGCCTCGGTGCCCTCGCACGGATAGGGCTCGCCGCGGTAGCGCGGGTTGCGCTCCATGACGTGCAGCCGGTCGGTGATGCGCTGGGTCATCATGTACGGCCCCGTGCCCACCGGCCAGGTCGCCAGGCTCAGGCCCGCGGCCACCATGCCGGGCTGGGCGTAGAAGGCCTCGGCTTCCCACGGGATCGGCGCCATGAAGGTCATGGCCAGCCAGTACTTCCACTGCGGGTACTTCCCTCGCAGCGTGATGCGCAGCAGGTGCGGCTCGACCGCCTGCGCGCCCTCGATGTTCCAGCGCCGCAGGTCCAGGAAGGGCCTGTCCAGCGCCGACGCCGGCAGGCCGCGGCGCAGCTCGGCATCGGCCTGGCGCAGCGTCGCGCCCAGCTCCTTCAAGCCCAGCACGTGCTCGGAAAACACGCCGAACACGGGCGCCTCCACGCGCGGGCTGGCGTGGCGCTTCAGGGCATAGACGAAGTCCTCGGCGGTGAGCTCGCGCGTGTCGCGGTGCTCGAACTCCAGCGGGCTGCGCCGGTCGCCCACGTCGCCGGCCTGGAGCGCGTGGTAGCGGTACCGGCCGGCCTCGTCGCGCGCGAAGGCCGGATGCGGCGCGAAGTGGACGCCTTGGCGGATGGGGATGTCGTAGACGCTGAAGGCGATGCGCGCCGGGTCGGCGTCGGCGGGCAGCGGGTTGCGCTGCGCGTCGAGGTAGCGCGGCTCGACCACGGCGGCCGCCGAGCGCGGCTCCAGGCGGCTGTAGTCGTCGGTGGCCAGGTACGGGTAGCCGTAGAGCGGCTCGTAGACCTGGTAGGTGTAGGGCGTCTCGTTGGTGTTGTAGGAGCTGGTCGGGTCCAGCGTGCGCGGGCTGCGCTCCTGGAAGGCGTTGAGCAGCGTGTTGCTCTCGGCGGTGCCTCGGGGATAGGGGCTGTTGTCGCAGCCGGACAGGGCCAGCAGCAGCGCCAGCGCCGGCAACACCAGCAGCAGCCACGGCGCCGGCCGGTGCCGGTGCCGTGGGGCCGGGCCGAAGCCGCGGCCTAGTGCTCGTGGTGGTGGTGGCTGTGTTCCCATCCGATGAACACGTCGCGCTTGTCAACGATGAGCTGCACCTTGCGCCCCACCGGCAGGCACAGCTTGGTGGGCACGTGCCCGAAGGGCAGCCCGGTGAGGATGGGCACGCTGCACACCGCGCGCAGCGCCTCGACCATCTGCTTGAGCCCGTAGCCGCGGTCCAGCGGCGACTTCTTCCAGTCGCTGAAGTGGCCCAGCAGGATGGCCTTTTGCGCCTGCAGCACCCCGGCCTGCTGCAGCTGCAGCAGCAGCCGCTCGACGCGGTACGGGTGCTCGTTGACGTCCTCCAGGAACAGGATGCCGCCGCGCACCCTGGGCCAGTGCGGCGTGCCCAGCAGCGAGCTCAGCACGGTGAGGTTGCCGCCCCAGAGCGTGCCCTTGGCGTCGAGCCCGTCGAAGCCGGCCTCGGTCCTGAAACCCACCGCCTCCAGCTCGCCGTTCATGGCCTCGCAGAACACCTCGGGCGTGACCTCGTCGAGCCCGCCGGCGGCGTCCTCCTTGCCGAAGTCGTCCAGCGCCAGTGGCCCGGCCCAGCTCTCGGCCTTGGTGTGGGCCAGCAGGCCGAGCTGCAGGGCGGTGACGTCGCTGTAGCCGACCCAGCGCGTGCCGTGCTCGACGCTGCGGGCCAGGAGCTTCCAGTCGATGCGGTCCAGCAGCCGGGTCAGGCCGTAGCCGCCCCGCGTGGCCAGGGCAACGGAGGGCGCGGCCTGGGCGATGCGGTGCAGCGCGGCGAGCCGGGTGTCGTCGTCGCCGGCGAAGCGCTGGAAGCGCGCCAGCGCGGACTCGTCCACGCTCACGTCGAAACCGAAGCTCTTGAGCCGCTTGACGGCCCGTTTCAGCGGCGCGGCGCTGGCCACCACGCCGGAGGGGGAGAACAGGGTCAGGGAAATCGTCATTGAGGGGGATTGTGGCGCAGCAAATGTGCCGATCCGCCCTCCTTCAACTCAAAGCACGCCCTCGGCCCAGGCTGCGAAGTCGTCGAGTTCCGCGAGCAACCTTTGCGCTTCCTCGTGCGTGGTGCTGCGCGCGCCGTAGTTGACCTCGTCCTTGCGGCCCAGCATCCGCCGAAAGAACTTCTCCTGCTTCTCAGGCAGCGCGTTGCCCAGCACTTCGCGCAGCAGGCGCGGCGCGGCCTGGTGGTCCTTGCGGTTCACGACGCCCTTGCGGTTCGCCGTGATGGCATCGGCATAGCCAATCGCCGCCGTGACCATCAACGTAATGGCCCCGTTGTAGCTGCTGTTCCCGGCCAGCGTCACGAGCATGCGCGCCGACTCGTGGAACTCACGCGCCTGCGTCAGGCGGCCCGACCATTCGCCGTCCGCGGCGGCCCTGCGTGCACCCTGGTTCGTCATGCCGCGGCCCTCATCAGGCGCTGCCTTGCAGCCCCCGGCGCCGATCCCTTCAGGACACGTCCATCACGCATGACATCGCGCCACCACGGGTCATCCTCCGGCAATCCGGCCAGCTCTTCGGCCGTCAGTCCGGTCAGCGAGACATGGACATGGTGCTCGTCCTCGACGGGCATCAACGCCTCACGCACCTGGTCCGTGACCTCGCGGGACGCCACCAGCAGCGCGATGTCCAGGTCGCTCTGCGGCGTGTCCTCGCCGCGCGCGACGCTGCCGTACAGCCAGGCGGCCTCCACGCCGGCGCCGCGCACTGATAGCACGTCGCGCACCGTGGCAAGCAGCCGCTCCCAGCGCTGTGCTTCTTCCCGGAAGAGCGCCGCGATGGGATGCGCGAAAGGGTGAGACTCGTTGAGCAGGTACACCTGCGCCCGCCCGATGCCGTGCGCCTGGACCAGCCGCTGACCCACGAGGCCGTCCAGCACCTGCCGCGCGCCTCTGGGCGACAGGCCCGCCTGGCGTGCCAGTTGGGGTACCGACTGCGGCGCGCGGTCCGCCACCAGGGCGCGCAGCATGCGCACGCTCCCTGCGCTGCCCAGCAGGCTCGTCAACGGGTAACGCAGGTGGCTCTGAGCCTGAGATTGCTTGGGCATGAGGTCAGGTACAAGACTGCCGACAAAGGCGATCTAGTTGCTCTACGGATACTAGAGTATCTATGCAGTGCGGCCGACTGTCCCAGGACAAACCACCCATCTCCCACAGGCGCTTCCTCCCTGTCGCCCCGCCGCGGCGGCCCTTAACCTGCAGCCATGCAGTCGGGGAGGAAATCTCAAGGGGAATTGGGGCCGGTTCGACCGGCCCCTTTTTTTGCCTGCGCCTTCAAGCCGTGCCGGCCGGCGGCAGCCCGTCGGAGCCGACGCTCCCCGCCGCGTCCAGCGCCGCCGCCCGCAGCGCCTTCTGCTGCGCCCGGCGCTCGCGGAAGAAGCGCCGCAGCACCTCCCCGCACTCCTCGCCCAGCAGCCCGCCCTCGATGACGGTGTGGTGGTTCAGCTCGCGGTAGCCGAACAGGTCCAGCACCGAGCCGGCCACGCCGGTCTTCGGGTCGCGCGCGCCGAAGACGATGCGCTTGAAGCGCGCGTGCATCAGCGCCATGGCGCACATGGCGCAGGGCTCCAGCGTGACGAACAGCTCGCAGTCCGGCAGCCGGTAGTTCGACACGTGCCGCGCCGCCGCGCGCAGCGCCACGATTTCGGCATGCGCCGTCGGGTCGTGCGTGCCGATGGGCTGGTTGAAGCCGGTGGCGATGGGCTCGCCGTTCAGGAGGATCACGGCGCCCACGGGCACCTCGCCGGCGGCGTGGGCGCGCTCGGCCTGGGCGAGCGCCAGGCGCATCGCGTGTTCGTCGGAAGTTGGAACGGTCATGGAAGGCTCGGCGCAAGGGCTTGAAGCGCGGGCATGGCGCGCGCGGCAGCCTGGATTGTCCCGCCTGCGGCCGTGTCACTCCCCTTGTCAAGGGGCCAAATGATCCCGGGACAAAACGGCCAGCCGACAGTCGATTCATCCCTGTCGCGCTGAAAACGATTTTCCTAACCTGCCGTGGTGCTCGATTCCTCGATGCGGGCTCGTCGCGGACGGGCACGCCATCACAGGAGAGGATCATGAAGAAGTATTTGGCCGGCATATTCATCGCGGCCTGCGCGGCGACCACCGCACAGGCCGCGCCAAGCTACACCTTCGACCAACCCACAGGCTGCGGCGCGTTCTGCTATCCGGACTCCACCGGCACGGAATTGACCGACGGCGTGCTGGGCAAGGCCGGCTGGGCGGTGAACAACGGGGTGGAATGGGTCGGATGGCTGGACAAGCCGGTGGTGAACATCGACTTCGATTTCGGCGCCATCACCTCCATTGCCGGCGTCTCCATCGGCTCGACGCAGAACGCGCTCAACGACGTGGTGCTGCCCTCCTTCAGCGTGTATGCCGGCAACGGCGTCAACTGGACGCTGCTGGGCTCGCTGGACATTCCCGCTGACGCGGCCAACAACCGCTCCAACAAGGACCCCTCGGACCACGATTTCTACGAGCTGGCCGGCCTGAATTTCCAGGGGCGCTACCTGCGGCTGGCGTTGCAAAGCAACGGCCCGTGGACCTTCCTGGACGAGGTGAGATTCACCCCCGGCCCGGCCGCGGTGCCCGAGCCCGCCAGCGCCGCGCTGGTGCTGGCCGGATTAGGCATGCTCGCCGTGCAGCGCCGCCGGCGCGGGCAGGAATAATCAAACAAGCCGGCCAACAGGCAAACCAGTAATCAACCCATACAACAGGAAGGCTCAGGGAGCACGATCAAGGCCGGGAGGGAGGAAAA
Organism: Azohydromonas aeria; assembly: GCF_009760915.1. Taxonomy (GTDB): domain Bacteria; phylum Pseudomonadota; class Gammaproteobacteria; order Burkholderiales; family Burkholderiaceae_C; genus Azohydromonas; species Azohydromonas aeria. Next base: position 20,234 of record NZ_VIDQ01000013.1, on the reverse strand, counting down.
ACCCGAGGGAGGTTGATGGGCCGGGGATTCCGGCCCGTTTTTTTGGGCGCTTCGCAACCTGACTGCTCCACGTCTAACCGCTAACTCTTTCGACGCTCATTTCAATCTTGCATTCCTGTAAGGCCGCCCTTCCCCGTTCGTCCTGATGCTTCGATACCTCAGCACAGGGCACGCCCTGCAGGCGTGTCGAAGGATGAACGGCCGCCGCGCAGCGGCGGCAGGCAGCAAGAACCAGGCGTATTCCAAATCAGCATTTCATTTGTCGCTACGACGAAAAGCGCCAGCTAGTATTCCGTCATTCGATCAAAACCTGCTGCCCTTCAGAAAACCAACTCGCCTGACCCAGCGCCTACCGTCAAGCAGATCGAAGAAAAAACATCGTCATGCCCGCGTACGCGGGCATCCATTTTTCTGCCGGCCGCCAAGCCGGCCTCTTCGGGAATGGACGTGCCGCAGCGCTCTTGGCAAACCCGCCGTCCTGTCGAACGGCCAAACTTAGATGCCCGCGTGCGCGGGCATGACGACGTTTTTCCTTACGGCCTGCGCCATCACATGCGTGTCGAATATTGGCCTATCAGGACGACTCAGAGAGACAGGAGAAACACAAGAGAGTTTGATAGACCGGGAGTTGCGTCCAGATTTTTTTGGTCTTTATCTCAAGACGACTTGGTTTTTGGAAACAGCGTGACGTGCGGCAGACCCTGAAAATGAGCATCACAAGTCAGTAAATTGGCATTCAACTGTCTTGCCGTCGCATAGACGATGGCATCAGCAGTAGCCAATTTGTACTCACGATGCAGGTCCGCTGCTCGCAAGGCAATTGCAGTATCCAAAGAAATAATCACGCATTTTTGCGTATATGCAATAACCTGATCCGCCTTGTCTTCGCCTGCCTCGCGAACCAGCCATTTTGACAATTCAAGCTGCACGATGGTGGGTACGATGCACAGCGTTTTCTCTGGAAAATGCTTTCCCAGTTCCTGACCCAGTGCGCTCCCGGTCAGCCATTCAATCCAGGCTGACGTATCTACCACGCACGGCCCAGGATTCAAAACCGGTCCTCGCGGTCACGGTAGCCGTCCATGCGGGCCCCCTTCGCAATACCGGCCAAGTCCTCCAGTTCAGGCACCGGCATGACCAGCACACCTTTGCCTTTGGGAATGAAGACGAATTCCTGCCCTGGCTTCCACTGCTGTTCGTCCCGAACAGCCTTGGGAATGGAAATCTGGAACTTGCTGGACAGAGTTGCAGTGGCTGCCATGGCTATGCCCTCATTCAACGATCGCGGTTCGGTAAGAGTACACCACTTGCCTTCGCAAATCCAGTTCCATGTTGACCATTATTTCGTTGCAGCTGGGCCGTGCCGACCGAAATCAAAAGTCAGTGAACGACCCATTTGACAGGACGACGCAGAGAAGGAGGGAGGAAAAACACGAGGGAGGTTGACAATCCGGGGATCCTGACCTGTTTTTTGTGCAATGAAAATCAAACATTAGAACACCTTGACGCCAATTCTCTCGACGACGGCCTCAATCTCTAATCTTTCGTTAAGTGTCGCCCCTCCCAAAATTTAACAGATAAACTGAATAGGTAAGTGATTGATTATGGAGTTTACATAGCTTCAATACACTCAGTGCACTCCAAGAATATATATATATATATATCGGCAGACGATCTTGTCGCTGACAAAACAAAAGCCGTCAACACTGAGCTTTAACGCTTAGCATCGACGGCCGTGTGCGGACCAATTTACTTCTTCGTTTACCTAGCTCTCTGGCTCACTCCCACTCAATCGTCGCCGGCGGCTTAGACGAAACGTCATAAGTCACCCGATTGATCCCCCGCACCTCATTGATGATCCTTCCGGAAACCTTCTTCAGCAGCGAATAAGGCAGTTCCGCCCAGTCGGCGGTCATGAAATCCGAAGTCTGCACGGCACGCAGCGCCACCACGTAGTCATACGTGCGCCCGTCGCCCATCACGCCCACGCTCTTGACCGGCAGGAACACGGCGAAGGCCTGGCTGGTGAGGTCGTACCAGCTCTTGTTGCTGTGCGTGTCGCGCGTGGCGCGCAATTCCTCGATGAAGATGGCGTCGGCCCGGCGCAGCAGGTCGGCGTATTCCTTCTTCACCTCGCCCAGGATGCGCACGCCCAGGCCCGGGCCGGGGAACGGATGCCGATAGACCATCTCCGGCGGCAGGCCCAGCGCCACGCCCAGCTCGCGCACCTCGTCCTTGAACAGCTCGCGCAGCGGCTCCAGCAGCTTCAGCCCCAGCGTCTCGGGCAACCCGCCGACGTTGTGGTGGCTCTTGATCGTGGTCGCCTTCTTGGTCTTGGTGCCGCCGGACTCGACCACGTCCGGGTAGATCGTGCCCTGCGCCAGCCACTTGGCGTTGCTCAGCTTCTTCGCCTCGGCCTGGAAGACTTCGACGAACTCGCGGCCGATGATCTTGCGCTTGGCTTCCGGGTCCGTGACACCGGCCAGGTGGCCCATGAACTGGTCGGCGGCGTCCACGTGCACCACCTTCGCGTGCAGCTTGCCGGCGAACATCTCCATCACCATGCGGCCCTCGTGCAGGCGCAGCAGGCCGTGGTCCACGAACACGCAGGTCAGCTGGTCGCCGATGGCGCGGTGGATCAGCGCCGCGGCCACGCTCGAATCGACGCCGCCGGACAGGCCCAGGATCACCTCCTCGTCGCCCACCTGCGCGCGGATCTTCGCCACCGCCTCCTCGATGTAGTCGTTCATCACCCAGTCGGGCTTGCAGCCGGCAATGTCGAGCACGAAGCGGTTGAGCATCGCCGTGCCCTGCAGCGTGTGCGTCACCTCGGGGTGGAACTGCACGGCGTAGTAGCGGCGGTCCTCGTCGGCCATGCCGGCGATCTCGCAGGACGGCGTCGAGGCCATGCGCTTGAAGCCGGGCGGCAGGCCGGTGACCTTGTCGCCGTGGCTCATCCACACCTTGAGCATCCCGTGCCCTTCGGCGGTGGTGAAGTCCTCGATGCCCTGCAGCAGCTGCGTGTGGCCGTGGGCGCGCACCTCGGCATAGCCGAACTCGCGGTGGTCGCTCCACTCCACCTTGCCGCCGAGCTGCACGGCCATGGTCTGCATGCCGTAGCAGATGCCCAGCACGGGCACGCCCGAAGTCCAGACGGCCTGCGGCGCGCGCAGCTCGTGGTCCTCGTAGGTGCTGGCGTGGCTGCCGGACAGGATGATCCCCTTGGGCGCGAAGGACTTGATGAAGTCGTCCGACACGTCGTTGGGATGGATCTCGCAATAGACGTGCGCCTCGCGCACCCGGCGCGCGATGAGCTGCGTGACCTGCGAGCCGAAGTCGAGGATGAGGATCTTGTCGTGCATGAGGTTGCTCTCAGGCCGCCTCGTGGGCGGCATGGGCGGCGCCGCGCTGGCGCCGGAAATGTTTGTAGGCCACCACCGCGGCAATCGCCTGCAGCAGCGCGCAGAAGTAGAAGGGCAGCCCCATCCAGAAGTCGCCCTGCGGGCGGTGCGACACCAGCGTCAGCAGCCCCGCGCCGGTCAGCGGCGCCAGCACGGCCATCAGGCTGCTGAGCGACGCCACCGAGCCCATGGTCGTGCCCTGGCGCGTGGCGTCCGCGGCGTTGGAGACCAGGCTCTGCAGCGAGGCCGTCACGGTGAAGCCCAGGATGTTGAGGAAGATGACGGCGATCATCATCCAGCCCTCGGTGGACAGGCCCCAGCACAGGTAGCTCACGGCCGAGGACACCAGGCCCAGCTGCACCAGCCGCTGCGGCGTGGTGCGTTTCAGCAGCTGGCGCATCAGCCCGCCCTGCACCAGCGCCGACATCAGGCCCACGGCGAACAGGCTCCAGCCGTTCTCCTTCGGGCCCCAGCCGAACTTCAGGCCGGTATAGAGCACCCAGGTCGAATGCAGCGTGAATTGCGCCAGGCTGCCGAGGCCCAGCACCACCACCAGCGGGCCGACGCCGCGCAGTGCGGTGAGCTCGCGCAGCGCCGTCACCGGGTTGGCGCGGCGCCACTCGAAGCGCCGGCGCTGCGCCCGGGGCAGCGACTCCGGCAGCACGAAGATGCCGTAGAGCGTGTTGAGCAGCGCCAGCGTGCCGGCCGCGTAGAACGGCAGCCGCAGGTCGATGTCGCCCAGCAAACCGCCCGTCACCGGGCCCAGGATGAAGCCGACGCCGAAGGTCGCGCCCAGCAGGCCGAAGCGCTTGGCGCGCTCCTGCGCCGTGCTGATGTCGGCGACGTAGCTCTGCGCCACCGCCGCGTTGGCCTGCAGCGCGCCGCTCACCAATCGCACCGCCACCAGCACCCACAGCGCCGGCGCCAGCGCGGTGGCGAAGAAGCTGAAGGCCAGCCCGCAGAAGCCCAGCAGCAGCACCGGCCGGCGCCCGAAGCGGTCGGACAGTGCGCCCAGGATGGGCGAGCCGAAGAAGTTGGCGACGCCAAAAGTAAAACTGACCACGCCGAACCAGAAGGCGGCGTCGGTGGCGTTGCCGGTGAAGCCGCCCACCAGCGCGGGCAGCACGGGGATGATCAGGCCGATCGACATCATGTCGATCAGCACCGCGATCAGGATGAAGCGCATCGCGGCGCGGCGGCCGCCCGGCACGGCCGGGGCCGCCGCGTCGCCGCGCGGCTCGGTCGAAGGGTCAGCAGCCACGGCGCGTGCCGTCATTCCATGCGGTAGTTCGGCGCTTCCTTCGTGATCTGCACGTCGTGGACGTGGCTCTCGCGCACGCCGGCGCTGGTGATCTCGACGAACTCGGCGCGCTCGTGCATCTGCGCGATCGTGGCGCAGCCGCAGTAGCCCATGGAGGCGCGCAGGCCGCCCGCCATCTGGAACACGATCGACACCATCGAGCCCTTGTAGGGCACGCGCCCCTCGATGCCTTCGGGCACGAGCTTGTCGGCGTTGGGGTTGGTGGTCTCGTCGTTTTCCTGGAAGTAGCGGTCGGCCGAGCCGGCCTTCATGGCGCCGATGGAGCCCATGCCGCGGTAGCCCTTGTAGGAGCGGCCCTGGAACAGGAACACCTCGCCCGGCGACTCCTCGGTGCCGGCGAACATGCCGCCCATCATCACGGTGCTGGCACCGGCGGCGATGGCCTTGGCGATGTCGCCCGAGTAGCGGATGCCGCCGTCGGCGATCAGCGGCACGCCCGTGCCTTGCAGCGCGGTCGCGACGTTGTCGATGGCCGTGATCTGCGGCACGCCCACGCCCGCGACGATGCGGGTGGTGCAGATCGAGCCGGGGCCGATGCCGACCTTGACGCCGTCGGCGCCGGCTTCGACCAGCGCCAGCGCCGCCGCGCCGGTGGCGATGTTGCCGCCGATGACGTCCACGCCAGGAAAGTTCTGCTTGACCCAGCGCACGCGCTCCAGCACGCCCAGGCTGTGGCCGTGGGCGGTGTCCACCACCAGCACGTCCACGCCGGCCTTGACCAGCAGCTCGACGCGCTCCTCGGTGCCCTCGCCCACGCCGACGGCCGCGCCCACGCGCAGCTTGCCGTGCGAGTCGCGCGCGGCGTTGGGGAAGTTGGTCTGCTTGGTGATGTCCTTGACGGTCATCAGGCCGCGCAGCTCGAAGGCCTCGTTGACGACCAGCACGCGTTCGAGCTTGTGCTTGTGCATGAGGGCCTTGCCCTCTTCGAGCGAGGCGCCTTCCTGGACCGTGATGAGCCGCTCGCGCGGGGTCATGATCTCGCGCACCGGCACGTCCATGCGGGTCTCGAAGCGCAGGTCGCGCCCGGTGACGATGCCGACCACCTTGGTGCCTTCGAGCACCGGGAAGCCGGAGAAGCCGTGCTGGTCCGACAGCGCCTTGACCTGGCGCACGGTGGTGGCGGGGGTGACGGTGAGCGGGTCGCGCAGGAGGCCGGATTCGTAGCGCTTGACGCGGGCGACCTCGGCGGCCTGCTGCTGCGGGCTGAGGTTCTTGTGGACGATGCCGATGCCGCCTTCCTGCGCGATCGTGATGGCCAGCCGCGCCTCGGTGACGGTGTCCATGGCGGCGGACACGAGCGGCAGGTTCAGCGAGATGTTGCGCGACAGCTTGGTGGCAAGGCTGGTGTCGCGGGGCAGGACCTGGGAGAAAGCGGGCACCAACAACACGTCGTCGAAGGTGAGGGCTTTGCCAAGTAGGCGCATACGAAGGCTCCAGACGCAAAAAGCGATTATAAGGAAGCCCCCAGGTGGGCCACCCGCAAAGGGGTAGCCGCCGCATGGCGCGCGATGTCAGGCGCGCTTCTTCTTCGCGCCGCCCTGGCCCTTGTAGCGCAGCCGCCGCGCTTCCTTCGGATCGACCAGCAGCCCGCGGCACAGCTCGACGCGGTCGCCCTCGCGCAGCGGGTGCTCCGCCGGCTGCGGCCGGCCCCAGACGCTCAAGGAAAGCGACTGCGGCCCGAAGTGCGGATGCCTCGACAGCAGCCCCGACGCCTCGACCGCGTCGCGCAGCGTGGCGCCGTCGGGCAGCTCCAGCGGCACGACCTCCACCTGCCGCGGCGCGGCGCTGAACACGACCTCGATGCGCATGCGTGCAGCCCTTCAGCGCGGCCCGTGCACCTGCTCGGCGCGCTTCACGAAGGCATCGACGAAGGTGTTGGCGATGCGGTCGAAGACGGGGCTGACGACCAGCTCCAGCGCGCGGCTGGAGAAGGCGTAGCGCAGGTCGAACTCGATGCGGCAGGCCTTGGGCTCGGAGCCCGGGGCGCCCAGGGGGTGGAAGATCCAGGTGCCGTCGAGCATGGAGAACGGGCCATCGACCAGCTCCATGCGCACCTCGCGCCCGGGGACGTTGACGTTGCGGGTGGTGAAGCTGTGCTTCACGCCCGCGTAGTGCAGGTGCAGCCGGGCGGTCATGGCGTCCTCGGTGCGTTCCAGCACCTCGGCGCGGTCGCACCACGGCAGGAAGGAGGGGTAGTCCTCGACTGCCGTCACCAGGTCATAGATCTCGCGCGGCGTGTACCACAGCAGGACCGACTTCTTCACGTGCTTCATACAATGGGGGGATTGTAGGGGCCGGCGTTCGGCCCTCTTTTTTTCGCAACCCATGCCGCCATCAGCCCCTGCCCTCATTGCCGAAAACCGCCGCGCCCGCTTCGAGTACCACATCGAGGAGCAGTTCGAGGCCGGCATGGTGCTCGCCGGCTGGGAGGTGAAAGCCATCCGCGCCGGCCAGATCCAGCTCACCGACGGCTACGTCGTCATCCGCGACGGCGAGCTGTTCCTCATCGGCTGCCGCATCAACGCGCTGCGCAGCGCCTCCACGCATGTCGTGCCCGAGGCGGACCGGACCAAGAAGCTGCTGATGAAGAAGGAGGAGATCCGCCGCCTCATCGGCAAGGTCGAGCAGCGCGGCTTCACGCTCGTGCCGCTCAACCTTCACTACAAGAACGGCCTGGTGAAGGCCCAGATCGCCCTGGCCAAGGGCAAGGCCCAGCACGACAAGCGCGAAACCGAAAAGGCGCGCGACTGGGAACGCGAGAAGGGGCGGCTGATGCGGCACAAGGTGTCCACCAAGGCCTGAAACGACGAACGCCGCGGAAGTCGCCCTCCGCGGCGTTTTGCCTTCAGCGCAGCCCGAAGCTGCCGCTGTGCCCCGGCTGCCGCGCCCGCCGTGCGGCGATGTAGGCCATCGCCCGCTGCTCGACGTGCCGGTGGAACAGCGCGCCCGCCCACAGGCTGCCGGCCCAGGCCAGCAGCAGTCCCAGCGCCTGCGGTGCCGGCTCCAGCGGCACGAAGCGCGTGAAGAAGGCATTCACCACCAGGCACACCGGGAAGTGCACCAGGAACACGCCGTAGCTGCTGCGCGAGACCGCCGCCGTCCAGCGCCCGACGCGGCCGCGCGCCGCCGGCACCCATTGCGGACGCCACTGCGCCAGCGCCAGGAAGGCCGCCACCAGCGCCGCCACCGCGATGCGCGTGCGCCACTCCAGCACCAGCGCCACCGTCACCAGCACGGCCAGCAGCGCCAGCGCCGCCCGGCGCGGCTTCGGGCCGCTCCACCACGCCGCCAGCACGCCCAGGCCGTAGGCACCGAAGAAGTACGGCGCCGCCACGTCCCAGCCTGGCTGCAGGTTGAACCACAGCAGCGAGGCGGCCACGCCCAGCAGCGCCAGCAGCGGCGCCACGCTGCCGCCGCGCCAGCCCACGGCGCTTTCCACGCACCCGGCCAGCACCAGCAGCGCCACCAGCAGCGCGTAGAGCTGGAAGTCGATGGCCACGTACCAGACGCCGGCCGAGAGCGCCTCCACGCCCAGCAGGTCGTGCAGCAGTAGAAGATGCGCAAGCAACTGGCCCACGCTTGGCGGGCCGGAGATGCTGTCGTGGTCCATCCACTCGCGCGCCAGCGCCGAGGCCGCGATCGAGATCAGCAGCATCGCCGCGAAGGGCAGCACCAGGCGCGCGTAGCGCTCGCCAATCAGGTCCCAGGCGGCGCGGCCGGGCTTCAGCCGCGCCTGCGGCGCCAGGCTGCGCGCGGCCAGGAAGCCGCCCAGCACCAGGAACACCTGCACCGCCACGCGCGCGTGCTGCGACAGCCATTGCTCCAGCGCCGGCACCCAGGGCTCGACCACGTCCGACATCGGCCCGTAGAAGGCCAGGTGGTGCAGCACGATCAACTGGCACGCGACCGCCTTGAGCGCATCCACATGCGCCCAGCGCGAGGCCGCGGCCGTCATGCGGCGTCGGCCAGGACGCGCAGCGCCTGCTCGATGTCGGCCTGCAGGTCCGACACCGCCTCCAGCCCCAGGCTGAAGCGGATCAGCGTGCCGCGGTACGGCACCGGGCGGCTGCGCAGGCTGGCCGCGTCGTAGGGCACGGCCAGGCTCACCGGCCCGCCCCAGGACCAGCCGATGCGAAACAGCTTCAGCGCGTCCACCACCGCGTCGGCCTGCGCCGGGGTGTAGCGCGCATCCAACTCGACCGTGAACAGCCCGGCGGCGGCCGAGCAGGTGTCGGCCCAGTGCGCGTGGCCGGGCGAGCCTGGCAGCGCCGGATGCAGCACGCGCACGAACTCCGGCCGCCGCGCGCACCAGCGCGCCAGCTCGCGCCCGGCGGCGTCCTGCGCCGCGTAGCGCAGCTCCAGCGAGGGCAGCGCGCGCAGCACCGCCTCCACGTCGTTGAGGCCCACGCCCAGCCCGAGCCGGCTGTGCGCCAGCGCCAGGCGCCGGTACAGCCCCTCGTCGGCCGTGACGACCGAGCCCATGAGCACGTCGCCGCCGCCGGAGGGGTACTTGGTCAGCGCATGCACCGTCAGGTCCACGCCGAGGGCGAAGGCGTCGAAGGCGATGCCCGCGCCCCAGGTGTTGTCCAGCGCGATCACGGCCTGCGGCGCGCGCTCGCGCACCGTCGTGATGAGCGCGCGCAGGTCCGGGAACTCCATGGTCACCGAGCCCGCGGCCTCCAGCCACACCAGCTTCGTTTGCGCGCTCAACGACCCGGCCAGCGAGGCCGCGTCCATCGCGTCATAGACGCGGTGCGCGACGCCCCACGACTTCAGCTCGTGCCGCGCGAAGGTCTTGCCGGGGCCATAGGCGTTGTCGGGCAGCAGCACCTCGTCGCCCTGCGCCAGCAGCGCCATGTCCACCAGCGCAATGGCCGCCAGGCCGCTCGGGGCCAGCAGCGCGTGCCGGCCGCCTTCGAGCGAGGCGATGCGCGCCTCCAGCGTGAAGGTGGTGGGCGTGCCGTGCAGGCCGTAGGTGTAGGCCGACTTGTCGAGCCAGCTGTGCGTGCGCAGCGCCGCCGTGTTCGGGAAGAACACGGTGGAGGCCTTGTGCACGGCGACCACCGGCGACTCGAAGCCGGCCGGGGGAACGTAGTCGTGGTGGATCAGGGAGGTGCTGCGCTCTCGCGTCATACCGGCATGCCCACCAGGTCATGCCCTTCGGCGGCGACGATGCGCACGCGCGTGAACTCGCCCACCTTCAGCGTGCGCGAGGCCTTCTCCGGCGGCAGGATGCGCACGGTGCCGTCGATCTCGGGCGCGTCGGCATAGCTGCGGCCCACGCCGCCCTTGCGGCCCAGCGCCGGGGCGCTGTCCACCAGCACCTGCATGGTGGCGCCGACGCGCCGGCGCAGCTTGTCCACGGAGATGCGCTCGGCCTCGGCCATGAAGCGCGCGCGGCGCTCCTCGCGCAGCGCGTCCGGCAGTGCGCCGGGCAGATCGTTGGCGGTGGCGCCGGCCACGGGCGAGTAGGCGAAGCAGCCGGCGCGGTCGATCTGCGCCTCGCGCAGGAACTGCAGCAGGTAGTCGAACTCGGCCTCGGTCTCGCCGGGGAAGCCGGCGATGAAGGTGCTGCGGATGACGATCTCGGGGCAGGCCTGGCGCCACTGGGCGATGCGCTCCAGGTGGCGCTCGCCGCTGGCCGGGCGCTTCATGCGCTTGAGCACGTCGGGGTGCGCGTGCTGCAGCGGGATATCCAGGTACGGCAGGATGCGCCCGGAGGCCATCAGCGGCAGGACCTCGTCGACGTGCGGGTACGGGTAGACGTAGTGCAGCCGCACCCAGGCGCCGTGCTGCTCGGCCAGGTTCCCGAGCTGCTCGCAGAGCTCGAACATGCGCGTGCGCACGGGCTTGCCATCCCAGAAGCCGGTGCGGTACTTCACGTCCACGCCGTAGGCGCTGGTGTCCTGGGAAACGACCAGCAGCTCCTTGACGCCGGATTCGAACAGCGCGCGGGCCTCGCCCAGCACGTCGCCGATGGGGCGCGACACCAGGTCGCCGCGCATCGACGGGATGATGCAGAAGCTGCAGCGGTGGTTGCAGCCCTCGCTGATCTTCAGGTAGGCGTAGTGCTTCGGGGTGAGCTTGATGCCGGCGGCGCCGCGCGCTTCGGGCACCAGGTCGATGAAGGGATCGTGCGGCTTGGGCACGTGCAGGTGGACCGCCTCCATGACCTCCTGCGTGGCGTGCGGGCCGGTGACGGCCAGCACCTTGGGGTGCACCTCGCGCACGAGGTTGTCGCTGCCCTGCCCCGCGCGCGCGCCCAGGCAGCCGGTGACGATGACCTTGCCGTTCTCGGCCAGCGCCTCGCCGATGGTGTCCAGGCTTTCCTTGACGGCGTCGTCAATGAAGCCGCAGGTGTTGACGATGACGAGGTCGGCGCCGGCGTAGGTCTTGCTGGTCTCGTACCCTTCAGCGCGCAGCTGGGTGAGGATCAGCTCGGAATCGGTCAGCGCCTTGGGGCAGCCCAGCGAGACGAAGCCGATGGTGGGCGCCGCGCCTGACGGCGCGGCGGGGGTAATGCGGTCGGTCATGCGGGTATTTTCCCGCATTCCTCAAGGCTGGCGTTTCGAACCGGGAAAGCCGGGGATGTTCGGGAACAGCGTTTCGGCCTGCTTCTGCATCTGCTCCTGCATCTGCGTGAACAGCTTCTTGGACTGCTCCATGTAATTGCCGACCAGGCTCTGCATCAGCGGCGCCTGGCCGCTGAGGAACTGCGTCCACATCTCGGGCGTGAACTTCTGCACGCCGTAGAGCTCGCGGCCCTGCTCGGCCAGCCGCGACTGCAGCTCCACGAAGGTCTGCAGGTTCTTCTCCAGGTACGAGCCCATGAGGCCCTGCATGGCATGCCCGTAGAAACGGATCAGGTGCGCCAGCATCTGCGTGGAGAACATCGGCACGCCGCCGGTTTCCTCTTCCAGGATGATCTGCAGCAGGATGCTGCGCGTGAGGTCCTCGCCGGTCTTGGCATCGCGCACCTCGAAATCCTGGCCATCGAGCACCATCGTCTTCACGTCGGCCAGCGTGATGTACGCGCTGGTCTGGGTGTCGTAGAGGCGACGGTTGGGGTACTTCTTGAGGATGCGCGGACCGCCGTCCTGGGCGGTGGCCTCATCGCTCGCGGCACCACCAGGTCGCTTCAAGGGCATAAACAGACTCCCGTAACAATCGGGCAATTCTAGGCGCTACGTCACGGGCCCCGCCGCAGCGCGTCGGGGAAAGCACAGTCGCGCCACGGTCGCGCCCGGCCACCGGCGCGGGACCGCGACAGCGCCACGGCGCCACCCCCCGCCCCGCGGCCGCGCCGGCCCGCCGGACCCGGCCCCCACCCGCTCAGGCGCTGCGGCTTCGGGCCCAGTTCCCGATGAAGACCTGCACCTCCCCCTCCGGTGCCAGGAAATAGGGATAAAACGATTTCTCGACCGCCGCCAGGTGCGGCTTGCCGCCCAGGCGCGCAATCTCGCTCAAGCCATAGGCCAGGTTCAGCGTCAACAGTACCGCCGGCGCATTGACCCGGTCGTTCTGCTGCACGCCGGACACCACCTCGAAACCCAGGAGCCGGGCGTAGAAACGCACGTGCCGCGGGTTGACTTCCACCAGGACCGTCTCGGCGCGATGCACGTTGTCGGCATAGCGATAGGCCGCGTGGAACAGCGATCCCAGCAGTTCCTTCGAGCGCGCTTCGCCATCGACGGCCAGCTTGGTGAATTCGCACAACCGGTGGCCGGCGCGGCGCAATTCAGCCACCTGCTGCGGAAATGACTGCTCCACCGACAAGCTGTAGCCGGGTTTGTCGGCGGCAACGGAAAGGGTTCCCAAAATGCTGTCGCCCTCGCTCACCACCAGCGTTCGCTGCGGGCTGTCCTGCAGCGGACCACCGACGCCCTGGTATCCGCGCCACGCGTACATGCGCTGAACCAACAGGCTGGCCGTGCGGTGCTGCGCCGCCGACTGCGCCAGTTGCACCCTGTACGGATGGATGGCTTCCCCGTCACAGGGCAGCCCCGTCAACCGACGCGACACCAGGCCGTCCAGGCCATGCAACAGGGCCGCGGGGGCAACCGACCTGGCCTCGGCGGGCAAGGTCATCAGCATTTGTTCCGACATATGGAATCTCCCTCCAAATCATTTCCGAATTCATAGGAATTCCGCGCGCCGCGTTCATGAATGGATTCAAGGGCGTCGCATGTTTTCCCGATTTCAGTCCAGATGGTCCGGTCGCTTCCGGCCTGCCCTCCTTTTTCCCCTGTCCTGCGCGCTGAATATATCTGCTCCCAGGTGCAGGATACGGGCCGCACCGGCGTCTGGGGAAGCAGTGTTTTGTCTCGATGGACCGGGAGTTTGGTACTACGCGCAAGGTTGCCCGGTTCCCCCCTGAAAAGGGTCCTGAACCGGGACAATTCTCCTGCGGACAAGTTGCCGAGGGGGCTTTTGGGCGACAGATGGAGGTGCCCATGCGCAGAGATTTGCCGGGGCGTCATTGTGCGAGATCGCACGACGGGCGCCCGGGATTTCCAGCAGGCCAGGCCCTGCCGCAGGACTGAATCGGAGAAAAACCACGCAATTGCGGGTACAGAATATATACCGCACGGCGCGGAAACCCCGCAATTGCGGGATGACAGAAATGGACGCGCAAGAAGAGGCACGAACCCGGCACCGGGCGGTGACGGCGCGGCCCTGCCGGGACGGCGCCTGCAGCCGCAGCCAAGGCAGTGCCTGCCAGGGCGGCAGGCCCCGGCATGCAAGACAGCGGCCGCCGGCGGCAGAAAGACGGGCCAGGCCAGACCGAGGTAGCCCGAACCCCGGGCAGGCGAAGCCCAACGACGAAAAGGCCGCTCCAGGAGGGGCCTTCAGGTTGCGTCTTGCGCAAGGCTGCCGGGCCAGGGCGGCGCGGCAGGAACGTCATATCGGCACCGAACGGTCGCGCCATCCACCGCGGTGTGCCGGTGGTGGAGGTAAGCGGGATCGAACCGCTGACCTCTTGCATGCCATGCAAGCGCTCTCCCAGCTGAGCTATACCCCCATCGGATATTCGCGCGCCGTTCAGCACAAACTACAAGATACTTTGGCGGAGTGGACGGGACTCGAACCCGCGACCCCCGGCGTGACAGGCCGGTATTCTAACCGACTGAACTACCACTCCGCGTCGGTAGCTGCTTTACCGGAATATGTTGCCATACTCCACAAGCGCAGCCAAACTTGGCGTCCCCTAGGGGATTCGAACCCCTGTTACAACCGTGAAAGGGTCGTGTCCTAGGCCTCTAGACGAAGGGGACCAAACCTTTCATATTCCCGGACCGCGCGCCCCGCATCGAAACCGATGGTGGTGGAGGTAAGCGGGATCGAACCGCTGACCTCTTGCATGCCATGCAAGCGCTCTCCCAGCTGAGCTATACCCCCGAGGAAACACGCTGCCCGAAAACAACTCAAATACTTTGGCGGAGTGGACGGGACTCGAACCCGCGACCCCCGGCGTGACAGGCCGGTATTCTAACCGACTGAACTACCACTCCGCGTCGGTAGCCGCATTATCGAAGAATCAAGCGACTCTCCGCAAGCGCGGCCAAACTTGGCGTCCCCTAGGGGATTCGAACCCCTGTTACAACCGTGAAAGGGTCGTGTCCTAGGCCTCTAGACGAAGGGGACCAAACTCAAACTCATTATCTCACGAAAAACGCCCACTGTTTGGGTGGGCGTTTTCGGAAAATACCAAAAACTTCTCAAAAACTTTGGCGGAGTGGACGGGACTCGAACCCGCGACCCCCGGCGTGACAGGCCGGTATTCTAACCAACTGAACTACCACTCCGCGTCGGTAACGACTTTGCCAGGTTGCCCTGCAAGCGCCGTCAAACTTGGCGTCCCCTAGGGGATTCGAACCCCTGTTACAACCGTGAAAGGGTCGTGTCCTAGGCCTCTAGACGAAGGGGACTGATCCTTCTTCCCTGACGAACCTCGCGCCCTCACCCGAGCTTTTGGCCTGGGTGGTGGAGGTAAGCGGGATCGAACCGCTGACCTCTTGCATGCCATGCAAGCGCTCTCCCAGCTGAGCTATACCCCCTCGAGTTCCCTTTCGGTTTCCCTTCGGGTCACATCGGCCCCGGCTTTCGCCGCTGCTTTTGTGTTTCGCGCTGTTCATCAAGCGAGAATGAGATTCTAGATCACTCCTTGGGGGGATTGCAAGCGCTTCGCAACTTTTTCTTTGGAAAAAAGTTCGAGCACCGCGTCCACCGACGGCGTCTGGGCACGGCCGCACACCAGAAGCCGCACCGGCACGGCCAGTTGCGGCATCTTCAGGCCGTGCTCGGCCAGCGTGGCCTTGAGCGCACCGGCAATGCCGGCCTTGTCCCAGCCTTCCAGCGCCAGCAACCGCTCGCGCAGCGTGGCCAGCGCCGGCTGCACCGCAGGCGTGAGGTGCTGCGCCAGCTCCTCGGCCGCCGGCGCGGCCTCCACGAAGTACATGGACAGCCAGTCGGTCAGCTCCACCGTGGTGGCGCAGCGGTCCTTGAACAGGCCGACCGCCGCCTCCAGCGCGAAGCCGGCCGGAACCTCGATGCCGCGCTTGGCGAGCTGCTCGCGCACCAGCGGCGCCAGCGCCGCGTCGGCCGTGCGCTTGAGGTGCTGCGCGTTGACCCAGCGCAGCTTGACTTCGTCGTACTGGCCCGCGCTCTTGCCCAGGTGGTCCAGGTTGAACCACTGCAGGAACTGCTCGCGCGTGAAGATCTCCTCGTCGCCGTGGCTCCAGCCCAGGCGCGCCAGGTAGTTCACCATCGCCTCGGCTAGGAAGCCCTCGTCGCGGTACTGCGTCACCGGCTTGGCGCCGTTGCGCTTGCTCATCTTCTCGCCCTGCTCGTTGAGCACGGTGGGCAGGTGCGCGTACACCGGCGGCTCCTGGCCCAGGGCGCGGAAGATGTGGATCTGGCGCGGCGTGTTGTTGACGTGGTCGTCACCGCGGATGACGTGGGTGATGCCCATGTCGATGTCGTCCACCACCACGCAGAAGTTGTAGGTCGGCGTGCCGTCGGGGCGGGCGATGACGAGGTCGTCGAGCTCGTCGTTGCTGAACTCGATGCGGCCCTTGACCTTGTCGTCCCAGGCGACGCTGCCGCCCACGGGGCCCTTGAAGCGGATCACCGGCTGCACGCCTTCGGGCACCGGCGGCAGCGTCTTGCCGGGCTCGGGCCGCCAGGTGCCGTCGTAGCGGGGCTTTTGCTTGGCCGCCATCTGCCGCTCGCGCAGCGCGTCGAGCTCGGCGCTGCTCATGTAGCAGCGGTAGGCCAGGCCCTGCTCCAGCATCTGTGCCAGCACTTCCTTGTAGCGCTCCATGCGCTGCATCTGGTAGTACGGGCCCTCGTCGTGGTCCAGCCCCAGCCACTTCATGCCTTCGAGGATCACGTCCACCGCGGCCTGCGAGCTGCGCTCCAGGTCGGTGTCCTCGATGCGCAGGATGAAGGTGCCCTGGTTCGCGCGCGCGAAGGCCCAGGGATAGAGCGCCGAGCGGATGTTGCCCAGGTGGATGAAGCCCGTGGGCGACGGGGCAAAGCGGGTGCGGACGGGAGTGCGGTCGGTGGTCATGCGGTCACACGAGGGATCACAGGGAATGCAGGCCGCGCGCGAGGTCGGCCTGGAGGTCCTCGACGTCTTCCAGGCCCACGGCCACGCGGATCATGCCCTGCGTGATGCCCGCGGCCAGGCGCTGCGCCTCGGTCAGCCGGCCGTGCGAGGTGCTGGCCGGGTGCGTGATGGTGGTCTTGGTGTCGCCCACGTTGGTGGTGATGGAGCAGACGCGCGTGGCGTCGATCACGGCAAAGGCGTTGGCGCGCGCCTCTTCCGGCGTGTCGCCCTTCACGATGAAGCTCACCACCGCGCCGCCCAGCCCGGACTGCTGGCGCATGGCCAGCGCGTGCTGCGGATGCGACGGCAGGCCGGGGTAGTACAGCGTCGCGACCTGCGGCTGGGCTTCGAGCCAGCGCGCCAGCGCCAGCGCCTTCTCGCTTTGCGCGCGCATGCGGATGGACAGCGTCTCCAGCCCCTTGAGCACCACCCAGGCGTTGAAGGGCGACAGGCTCATGCCGGCGCTGCGCATCACCGGCACGAACTTGTCGTTGACCAGCTTCTCGCTCGCGCACAGCGCGCCGGCGATGACGCGGCCCTGGCCGTCGAGGTACTTGGTGCCGGAGTGGATGATCAGGTCCGCCCCGAGCTTCGCCGGCCGCTGCAGCGCCGGCGAGCAGAAGCAGTTGTCCACCGCCAGCAGCGCGCCGCCGCCGTGCGCCACTTCCGCCAGCGCCGCGATGTCGCAGACCTCGGTCAGCGGGTTGCTGGGCGTCTCGGCGAGCAGCAGCCGGGTGTTGGGCTTCATGGCCGCGCGCCAGGCCGCCACGTCGGTCTGCGACACGAAGCTGCTCTCCACGCCGAACTTGCCGAACTCGCCCTGCAGCAGCTTGATGGTCGAGCCGAACACGCTCTGCGAGCACACCACGTGGTCGCCGGCCTTCAGCAGCCCCATGAACAGCAGCATGATCGCCGCCATGCCGCTGGAGGTGCCGATGCACGCCTCGGTGCCCTCCATCGCCGCCAGGCGCCGTTCCATCATCGTGACGGTCGGGTTCGAGAAGCGGCTGTAGACGAAGGCCTCCTCCTCGTTGGCGAAGCGCCGCGCGGCGGTGGCGGCATCCGGGTGCACGAAGCTGCTGGTCAGGAACAGCGCCTCGCTGTGCTCGCCCCAGGGCGTGGCGGGCAGCCCCTCGCGCACGGCGATGGTGTCGATGCGGGCATCGGCGGGCAGCTCGACGCGGGGCAGCTTCTTGTTGTTGTCACTCATGGCGTGGCGATGGGTGTGGACGTGACGGTCAGGCCTGCTCGGCCGCGTTCTGCAGCGCCAGGCGCGAGCGCCCCGCGCCCTCCTCTTCCTCGGGCTGCTTCTTGCGCTGCTCGCGCAGCGTCTCGAAGTCCTCGGCCGAGACGTCGCCGGTGATGTAGCGGCCGTCGAAGCACGAGGCCTCGAAGCCCTGCAGCGCCGGGTTCAGCGCCGCCACCACCCGCTTCATCGCCTCGACGTCCTGGTAGATCAGCGCGTCGGCGCCGATGAACTCGCGCACCTCCTCGATGCTGCGGCCATGGGCGATGAGCTCCTCCTTGGTCGGCATGTCGATGCCGTAGACGTTGGGGAAGCGCACCGGCGGCGCCGCCGAGGCCATGTACACCTTGCGCGCCCCGGCCTCGCGCGCCATCTGCACGATCTCCTTGCTGGTCGTGCCGCGCACGATGGAGTCGTCCACCAGCAGCACGTTGCGGCCGCGGAACTCGCTGGCGATGGCGTTGAGCTTCTGGCGCACCGACTTCTTGCGCTGGCCCTGCCCCGGCATGATGAAGGTGCGGCCCACGTAGCGGTTCTTGACGAAGCCCTCGCGGTAGGGCTTGCCCAGCTTCTGCGCCAGCTGCATGGCCGACGGCCGGCTCGACTCGGGAATCGGGATCACCACGTCGATCTCGCTGGGCGGCATGGTCGAGATCACGCGCTGCGCCAGCGTCTCGCCCATGTTCAGCCGTGCCTGGTACACCGACACGCCGTCCATCACCGAGTCCGGCCGCGCCAGGTACACGTACTCGAACATGCACGGCTGCAGCGACGGGCTCTCCGCGCACTGGCGCGCGTGCACCTCGCCGGCCAGGTCGATGAAGATCGCCTCGCCCGGCGCCACGTCGCGCACCACGCGGTGGCTGGTGCCTTCGAGCACCACGCTCTCGCTGGCGACGATGACTTCCTTGCCTTCGGGCAGGTCGGCCTCGCCGAACACCAGCGGCCGGATGCCGTAGGGGTCGCGGAAGGCCAGCAGCCCGTGTCCGGCGATGAGCGCGATCACGGCGTAGGAGCCCTTGATGCGCTTGTGCACGGCGGCGACGGCGTCGAAGACCTTGTCAGGGGTGAGCGGCAGGTCGCGCGCGGTGCGCTCGAGCTCGTGCGCCAGCACGTTGATCAGCACCTCGGTGTCGCTCTCGGTGTTGATGTGGCGGCGGTCGATGTCGAACAGCTCCTTCTTCAGCGCGTAGGCGTTGGTCAGGTTGCCGTTGTGCACCAGCACGATGCCGAAGGGCGCGTTGACGTAGAAGGGCTGCGCCTCTTCCTCGCTGTAGGCGTTGCCCGCGGTCGGGTAGCGCACCTGGCCCAGGCCGACCTGCCCGGGGAGCGCGCGCATGTTGCGGGTGCGGAACACGTCGCGCACCATGCCGCGCGCCTTGTGCATGAAGCACTTGGTGCCCTGCATGGTGACGATGCCCGCGGCATCCTGGCCGCGGTGCTGCAGCAGCAGCAGCGCGTCGTAGATCAGCTGGTTGACGGGCGTCTGGGAAATGACACCGACGATCCCACACATGGTCTTGCGTCCTTCAGTGATGCCGCGCCCTCAACGGGCCGGCAGGTGCCGTGCCACCGCGGACGGCAGCACGGGTTGAATCTCTTGTCGCAGCATCTGCAGCCAGGCCGCCCCGCCCGACTGCTGCCACGCCGGCGCGTGCACGAGCGGCGTCAGCGCCACCAGCGTGCTCACCACCAGCAGCGCCAGCAGCCCGCGCAGCAGCCCGAAGCCGCCGCCCAGCAGCCGGTCCAGCGGCCCCAGCGGCGAGGCCTGCACCAGGAAGCGCAGCAGCCGCGCCGCCAGCCCGCAGCCCAGCAGCGCGCCCATGAACACCAGCACGTAAGCCGCCGCCGTGCGCCAGGCCGGCAGCGCGCCCTGCCACGGCAGCCACTCCGCCACCGCCGGCGCCCACCGCTGCGCCGCGAACCAGGCCGCCACGTAGCCGGCCAGCGACAGCAGCTCGAACACCAGCCCGCGCCACAGTCCCGCCAGCAGGGACAGCAGCAGCAGGCCCAGCATCGCTACATCGACCCAGCCCAGCCCGGCCACCGCACCGGACATCACGGCTGCGGCAGCAGCGCCGTGGCCAGCCCGGCAGCGCGGAGTTTGCCAAGCGCCTTGTCGGCTTCCTCGCGGCTGGAAAATGGCCCCACGCGCACCCGGATGCGGCGCCCGGCGTCGGTCTGGATCTCCTGCGTGTAGCTGCGGATGCCGAGCTTTTCCACGCGCGCCTGGGCCTCGCTGGCCGACGCGGTATCGGCGAAGGCCCCCACCTGCACGATGTAGCGCTTCTCCGCCGCCGGCTCGGCGCGCTCCTTTTCCTTGTCCTTGACCAGTTCGCGGATCGGGTCCTTGTCCCGCGCGGGCTCCTTGGCCGCTTCCTTGACCGCAGGCTTGTCCTTGGCGACTTCGCGCGCGGGCTCCTTGTCCCGGCCCGTTTCCCGGCTCGTTTCCCGGGGCGACTCCCTGGTTGCCTCCTTCGTCGCTTCCCTGGCCGGCGGCTTGTCGCGCGGCGCCTCGCGCTGCGGCTCCCGAACGGGCGGTGGCGTCTCCCGGGCCACGGTGGCGGCGGGACGGCGCTCGGCCGCGGCCGGGTCGGGCAGGACCTTGATCGGCGGCGGCAGCCGCGCGGGGGCGGCGGCGTCGGCGGCCTGCGA
>NZ_VIDQ01000129.1 GCF_009760915.1 Azohydromonas aeria | reverse complement strand
ACGATCTCGCTTCGTGTAGCCTCGCTCATGGGACTTCTCCTTTGCCGCTCAGATTGACGACTTACATCTCAATCTTGGTGCCTCGACACCGATAGGGATTGGAGAAGTCCCTTCGTATTCCTCCTACCAGCGCGTTGAAAAGCGATTTTGCCGGGCCTGCGGAAAGTTGGAAAACGATGGTGGGTCTTGCTTTTTGCCTCCCCGTGGAAACGTTGGAAGTAAGGGGGCAAAAGGCAAGGCCTAACCCCGCCACATGGATACTACCGAGCGAGTTCTAATTCAGCTAGAACAGAACGAAGCTAAGGAGTAGCGCTGCGGTCGTCGGAATCATGCATTCCTGGCCATCTTTGAGCATGCTCCCCGCGCCCGGTAAGCCGATCAAAGTGCTTTATCCCGCGCGAGGACGGCAAAACCGGGCGGCAACTGCCTGCCCCGCCCGGAATCCATCGATCCGCTCGGTAGAGGATCCATTGCGGACATAAATAACGTCTGTCACATCAGAGACTTCTTGCTGCGTTGGAACCCAAATGCATAAAACCGACAGGCCACGGTAATCAATACAGTCGATCGTTCCAAGCACTGCAGTTCGGAGCGGCTCACTTAGTCCTGACTGCGAAAAATAATTGACCACGCGTCGCTTATATGTTTCCAAATCAACGCCTAAATGCGGAAGTTCCCGATCCACACCTACGACGTAGCGTGAGCCAACCTCGAGGGCTCTAACTGCGTCTAGTTGCTCGATTCGATTCCGATCCTGCCTTGAATCAGCCACACCAATAAAGATTGCGCCTGACGAGTCCGGGCCAATATTAGCAATACCACACACAGTTTCGACCAGACGCTGCAATAAATCGTCATTGGGTAACCGTGGACTCCCGAGGCTCAGCAGGCCTCGCTTACACTCATAGGCTGCCGTTTCGACACGTGATCGCCGGAGTGCGTTTTCAAAGCGAATAGCCAGCCCTGCGCCTTGTTGGGCCACACCTGGGATGCGCTCTTCAAAGAACGCTTGTATCAATCCTTTTGTTACGGCGACGTTTTGCGCCCGGGGAGCCGACCGAATTTGACCTGCCGACACATGAAGTCGACTCTGCAAATTTTGCAGTGCCTCCATGATGCGAACGCTATCGAATGGGGATTTCCCTTCCCTTATGCATAGCTCATAAAAAGCCATAAATATGGCATAGAAGCCCGTCTTTATGGGATTTGCGCCTGCATTCGGGTGAATTATTCGCCTAAGCGCGTTTGGACTTTCGTCTACCGCCTCGATGGTTTCTCGAATAACCGAGAATATGGTCACAATCGCATTCTTCAGAGCATCAACGCCATAAGAATTGAGCCGGACATTGATCTCCCGCGCTTGATCGGAATTAACGGCGTAATACTCATCTAGAGCGCTGCCGCTAAAGCCAAACGACTCACCCTCTAATATAGAAATTGCCAGATCGGCGATAAACTGCTCATCCTCTGCTTCGCGAAGCTGGTTGCGCCGTAGAATGCCATGTTTACACCAAAAAGTGTTGTCTGCACGCACCCCGTAGCTAGGTTCAGCACCGGCAACATCGATACTGACCTGCGGCATTTCCGAGAGATCCAATGAGTTGGCCGAAGCGTCGCCACGCAGCTCAGACGCGACCTCCCTTACAAAATTAGCAAACGGCGAGATTACACCAGCTTGCCGTTTCTCTTGAGCACTCAGCTGGCGCCCATAAGCATTGATGCGCCCGAATACCTCGTTTACTGCGTTCGGATCTGTGGCTGGAAACTCGGTCACAGCGAACGTGTACTCCAGAAGCCGAGCACATGCTCTTTCGTCCAATAGATGTTCTGGCGCCGTGACGGCTTTAAACCGACCTTCTTCCGCTATCTGCTTTGCTCGCGCTAGCTGTTCAACATCGAAATGGCGGCCGTCAAGGTCATAGCCATTTTCGATGTACGAAAAAACAGCGTTAAGGCGCTGCATCCCATCGATAATTTCATAAACCTTTCTTCTTTCTTCATCGACCTTCGTAGCAAGCAATATTAGAGGAATAGGATAGCCTCGAAGCATGCTGTCGATCAGTTTGCGTTTCTCATCGACTGTCCAAACCAGTTTTCGCTGATACTGCCTATTGACACGAAAATTACCTTCGGCGTATTCACGGTAGGCTTCTTGAACACTCATGCCGCGTGGAGTGACACTCATGCAAAATCCTTGTTGAGATTAAATTGATAATGTTGAAGGGACCATGTGTTGACGGGGTCAGATTTTGCCTTCTGCCTCCCAGTGGAAACGTTAGAAATAAGATAGCAAAGAGCAAGACCTAACCCCGCCGCCTGTTGTAGCAAAAGACGGGTGAAGGCCGGGAAAAGCAGCTCGTAGCCCATCAAATTCGTCCGTCCTCTCCCCGCGAATCTGAACTCACCCCACCCCCACCACCTCCCGCCTCTGCGATTCCCCCCCATTCCCCGCCCACCCCGCCAGAAACCCCGCCACCGCCCCCGGCTGCAGCGGCCGGCTGAACAGGAAGCCCTGCATCGCGTCACAGCCCTGGCGGCTGAGCATGCGGGCCTCGATGTCGGTTTCCACGCCCTCGACCACCGCCTCCATGCGCAGCGCGCGCGACAGCGCCAGGATCGTGTCCAGGATCACGCCGGCCTCGGGGGTGCGCGCCAGGTCCAGCACGAAGCTGCGGTCGATCTTGAGCGTGTCGAAGCGCAGCTTGCGCAGGTAGCCCAGCGCCGAGTAGCCGGTGCCGAAGTCGTCGAGCGCGATGCGGAAGCCCCGCGCGCGCAGCGCGTCGAGCGTGACCAGCGCCGCGCCCATGTCGTCGATGAAGGACGACTCCGTGATCTCCAGCTCCACGCGCTGCGGGCTCAGCCCCTGCGCGGCCTGCTCCACCGCGGCGAGGAAGCCCTCGTCCTTGAGCTGCGTGGCCGAGACGTTGATGGAGATGCGCGTGTCCCCGGGCCAGCTCCGCGCCTCGGCGCAGGCCTCGCGCAGCACCCACGCGCCGATGGCCGGCATCAGCCCGGCACCCTCGGCAATGGGCACGAACTCCGCGGGCGAGACGGTGCCGCGCTCGGGGTGGTGCCAGCGCAGCAGCGCCTCGAAGCCGCACACCGCGCCGCCGTCGGTGGCGATCTGCGGCTGGTACTCCAGCCGGAACTCGCCGCGCTCCAGCGCGCAGCGCAGGTCGCGCACCAGCGCCTTGCGCCGGCGCCCGTCCTCGGCCAGGTCGTTGTGGAAGAAGCGGTAGTGCTTGCCCCCGGCATGCTTGGCGGCGTAGAGCGCCACGTCGGCATGGTTCATGAGCGTGTCCACGTCGCTGCCGTCCTGCGGCGCCAGCGCCACGCCGGCACTGGCGCGCAGCTGCACGCTGTGGCCGAGCACGTCGGCCACGGGCTCCAGCGCCACGAAGAGGCGGTCCAGCAGCGGCTCGACCTCCTCGGCCGCGGCCGCGCCGCGCACCAGGATCACGAACTCGTCGCCGCCCAGCCGCGCCACGGTGTCGCTGTGGCGCGTCACCGACAGCAGCCGCTCGCCGAAGATGCGCAGCAGCTCGTCGCCGGCGGCGTGGCCGCGCGTGTCGTTGACCTGCTTGAAGCCGTCCAGGTCCATCAGCACCACGGCCAGCCGCGCGGCGCCGCCGCCCTGCAGCAGCAGGCCCTGCAGCTGCTCGCGGAACTGGTTGCGGTTGACCAGCCCGGTGAGCGCGTCGTTGTGCGCCAGCCAGCTCAGGCGCCGGTGCGCCAGGTGCTTCTCGGTGACGTCGGCCGCCACGCCGCGCCAGCCCTGCGCGGCGCCGCCCGCGCCGCGCAGCGGCCGCGCGCTCAGCGACCACCAGGTCTGCCCGTGGGGGCCGCAGAGCGTCACCACCTGCTCGCGAAAGGCCACGCCCGCGGCCAGCCGCTCGCGCAGCGCGTCCCAGTGCGCGCGCGCCTCGGCGCTGGCGGGCACGCGCCGGCGCAGCAGCCGCGCCGCGTCCACGCGCGCCAGCAGCGCCACCGGGATGCCCAGCGCCGAGGCCAGGCGCTGCGAGACGTTGCGCAGGCAGCCCTGCGCGTCGAGCTCCCAGCGCATGTCGCTGGCGTGGTCCTCGAAGTCGCGCAGCAGCAGCCCGATGAGCTCGTGCTGCCGGTCCGCGCGCGCCTCGGCCATCAGCCGCGCGCCGATGGTGCGCGCCGCCACCCAGGTGCTGTAGACCACCACCACGCAGTAGAAGACCATCATCGCCGCCAGCCCGGCGGCGTCGGCCAGGCCCGAGTGCCACAGGCCCCAGACGCTGCCCAGGCCCAGGCACAGCACCCAGGCCGTGGCGGCGCCGGGGATGTTGAACAGGGCGAAGCCCCCGGCGCACACCATGCCGGTGACGACCATGCCGATGATGATCTTGGCGTCCGGCGGCAGCCCCGCGAAGCACAGCGCCGGCAGCGCGCCCCAGGCGCCGCCGAGCAGCCCGGCATGCAGCGCGGCATGGCGCATCGCGCGGCGCGAGGCGCGCGGACGCGGCCCCAGCGCGCGGGCGCGCAGCCAGCCGCGCAGGCCCAGCACGGCCAGCAGCCCGATCAGGCCCAGCCAGGCCAGCACCAGCGCCGGCTGCACGTGGCGCCACACCACCACGCCGACGATGGCGGCGTTGCCCAGGTTGGTGAGCATCGACACCGGCGTGAGCCGCAGCACGGCCTGCAGCTGCCGCGCGCGGAAGGCGGCGGCATCGCTCTCGTCGGCCTCGTACACGGTGAAGAAGCGCCGCCAGGCCGGCGGCACGAGATGCCATGCCGCGGCTCGGCCCGGCGTTGCGGCGGGCGGAGCCTCCTGCGGTGGGAGGCCCGATGGAAGGTCGCTCGACATCTTCTTGTCCTTCGCGTCGGCACGCGGCCTCGTGGGCAGTGTGTCAACCACTCATTCAGGAGGGTCAAGCGACGGATCGTATCAGCCCCTTCACAGTTGTGACCGATGGCCGACGCCGGCTTGCGGACGTGTTGGGCATCGGCGCAACACCAGGCCGAGCCCGCACAGCCCCGCCAGCGCCAGCGCCCAGGCGCGCGGCTCGGGCACGGGCGTGAGCAGCACGGCCGCGCCCTGCCCGTCCACGTTGGCAAGGCCGGCCAGCTGCCCGGCGTCGTTGACGAGCTCCAGGCCCAGGTACCCCACGCGGGCTTGGTCGGCGGGGCGCAACAGCCCGGCGATGCCGTGGACCACGCCGCCGATCAGCAGCCGGTCGCGGCCGACGATCCAGCCCCGGTCGTTGATGTCCAGGGCCGGCAGGTCCAGCGTGGTCACCGCGCCGTCGTCGTAGCGGAACCAGCCGACGCCGCCGTAACCCACCACCTGGCCGGCGCCGTTGATGGCCCGGGGCTGGCTCTCGCCATACCCGAGGAACGAGTAGAGCGGCGTGGTGCGGTCGCGGTCAAAAAGGATCGCCCCGTCGGGCCCGTTGCGGTCGTAGATGGAGATGCCCACCGCCACGCCGTGGTCGTTGACGTCCGTGGCGTAGGACTGGATCTCTTCGGACAAGGGCTCCGAGAACCAGAGACGGGTCCCGTCGGAGACGGCGGCACGGGTTTGCGCCATGCCGGCCAGCCATTGCCCGTTCGGGCTGATCTGCTCCAGCTTGCCGGGCAGCGGCGTCATGCGGCCGTCGCGCCAGACCGAGGACTGGTCGTAACGGCCGGCGTAGCCCAGCACGTCGCCCCGGTCGCTGAGGTCGGTGATCTGGTCGAAGCGGTCGCCCCAGTCGGTGGCATGGCCCCGGCTCCAGACGAAGGCGGAGCCGCCGCTGCCGGAGGTGTTGAACGCCACTTCGCCCCGGTTGTTGAGCGCGGTGACGAGGGCCGTGGAGCCGGGCGTGCTCCGGTGCAGGACTTCGAGGCGGTAGCGCGGTGCGGCGCCGGGCGCCTCGGCAGCGGCGGCGGCCGGCGGCGCCGCCACGACGCTGGCCAGCGCCAGCAGGCACGACGCCAGCCCCAGGGCGCCGCCCCGCGGCACGGAAGGTTTCATGCTGGACATGCGGCAGCTCCTCGGCCGTCCCCCGACGGCCCGGTGCGCGCCAGCGTGCGCCGCCGCCCGCCGCCGCGGCGGCAACCCGCGGTGAGGGGCGTGACGCGGCGTCTCGCGCGCGGATTTCAAGGCGGGTTTTGCTGAGGGAGCGGCCTGCGCCCGGGCCGCGGCGCCGTCGTGGTGCGCGCGGCCCGCCAAGCGTGCAACCCTGCCCCCGTTTGAGGCAGGTCAAGCCACCGGCCCGGCACCGCTTTCCGGTGCCGTCCCTTGACACGCGCTCGTGGCACGGGCGTTGCTTTGGATCAAGCGACGAGAGTAGAAGCGTTCACCGCTGTCAGTGTGCGAAGGCCGGAACCGGCATTCGCGGCCCGGCGCAGCGGCCGGAAATTGCTCTCGAAGTGCCCCGGCCGGATTCGTTGCCGGGGTGACCACTTCGACCGCGCGCGGCCTGCCTGCCGCCGCGGGCCCTGGAGCGCTTCTTCGATGCTGACCACGCGCCAACCCGTCTTCCGCAAGTTCTGGCATGCCGTCATGCCGCTGACCGAACTGCAATCCGGCCCCCGACCCTTCACGCTGCTGGGCGAGGACATCGTGCTGTTCCTCGATGGCGACGGGAATCCCGCCGCGCTGCAGGACCGCTGCTGCCACCGCACCGCGAAGCTTTCCAAGGGCTTTTGCGACGGCGGCGTGCTGCGCTGCGGCTACCACGGCTGGGCCTATGACGGGACTGGTCGCGTGGTCAACATCCCGCAGTACGACGCGTGCAAGCCGATCCCGCCGGACTACCGCACGCGCGCCTACCGCTGCACCGCGCGCTACGGCTACGCCTGGGTGGCGCTGGAGGAGCCCATCGCCGACATCCCGGACATCCCCGAGTTCGGCGCGCCGGGCTGGCGCACCATCTTCCAGTTCCACGAGCGCTGGGCCACCAGCCCGATGCGCGCGCTGGAGAACAGCTTCGACAACTCGCACTTCAGCTTCGTGCACCGCGCCACCTTCGGCGTGGCCGCGCAGCCGAAACCCAGCCGCTACGAGCTGGTCGAGAACGAGACGGGCTTTTATGCCGAGACGACCATCGCCGCGGCCAACCCCGAGAAGTACCACCGCATCAGCGGCGTGACCGACGCGATCACGACGCGCCACATGCGCAACGCCTACTTCCAGCCCTTCTCGCGCCGGCTCGACATCGAGTACCCGTCGCCAAGCGACGGCCGGCCCGGGCGGCGCCACGTGATCATCAACTGCTTCACGCCCATCGACGACGGCCACATCCAGCTGTGCCAGTGGCTGTTCCGCAACGACACCGAGGACGACTGCCCGGCGCAGATGCTCATCGACTTCGACACCGAGATCACGCGCGAGGACCGCGACATCCTGGAGTCCACCGACCCGGACGCCGTGATCGACACGCGCCGCCGCGGCGTCGAGTTCTCGATGGAGAGCGACCGCCCCGGCATGCTCATCCGCAAGAAGCTGCTGGAGCTGCTCACCCGCCACGGCGAGCGCGAGATCCACCGCGGCAATGCGGATCAACCCGCCGTGATCCCGATCCAGGCCGCGGCCTGACGCCCCGTTTTCCCGTCCGGTCCCGGGCCTGAAGCGCCCGGGCCAGGCCGCGCCTTTGTCCGGTCCATGGCGCGGCAGCCCCTCGATCCCCCACCCCACCCCAGGAGCCTCACGATGAACCGCCGCCACTTCCTCCACCTCGGCGCCGCCTGCGGCGCGATGGCTGCCCTGCCCGCCCTCGCCCAGGGCTCGGCGGCCGGGCTGACGAAACTGCGCTTCACGCTCGACTTCCGCATCAGCGGCCAGACCGCACCCTTCCTGCTCGCGCTCTACAAGGGCTACTACCGCGAGGAAGGGCTGGACGTGAGCCTGGACGTGGGCAGCGGCTCGGTGGCCTCGATCACGCGCGTGGCCAGCGGCGTCTATGACATGGGCTTCGGCGACGTGAGCTCGCTCATCGAGTTCAACGCCCAGCAGGCCCCGGCCGCGCCGCCGGTGCTGGCGGTGTACCAGTACTACAACCGCGCCCCGTTCGCGATCATCGGCCGCAAGGACCGCGGCATCACCAACGACTTCGCAAGCCTCCAGGGCAAGCGCATCGCCGCCGCGGCGGTGGAGTCCACCAAGCGCTGCTGGCCCATGGCCGCGCGCCATGCCGGGCTCAAGCCCGACGCGCTGCAGTGGGTCACCACCGACTTCTCCGCGCGCGACAACGTGCTCGTGCGCGGCGACGTGGACGGCGCCACCTACTTCCACGACTCGGCCGTGTCGCTGTTCCAGCGCATGAAGCCCGAGGAGCTGAGCGTGCTGTCCTATGCCGGCACGGGGCTGGCGCTCTACGGCAACGCGGTGCTGGCCTCCACGAAGTTCAGCGCCGAGAACCCCAAGGCCGTGGCCGGCTTCGTGCGCGCCACCAACCGCGCGCTGCTGGAGACCATCGCCAACCCGGTCGCGGCCATGCCCTTCGTCAAGCAGCGCGAGCCCATCCTCGACGAGAAGGTGGAGCTGGAGCGCTGGCGCATCACGCAAAGCTACGTCATCGGCCCGGACGCGAAGGACCACGGCCTGGGCGACGTGCGCAAGGCCTTTGCCGAGGCGCAGCTGGCCGAGGTGGTGGAGACCTTCGGCCTCAAGGCGCGGCCGAAGCTCGATGCCGTGTACGACCTGTCGTTCCTGCCGCCGCGCGAGCAGCGGCTGCCCCGGGCGGCCTGAAGGGGAGCGCGCGCATGAGCCTTCCCACCGCTTTTGAAGCCTCTCCGGAAACCCTGGACGAGCGCGACGCGCTCTACCTGCGCCGCGCCATCGCGCTGTCGGCGCAGGCGCGCGAGCGCGGCAACCGCCCCTTCGGCGCCGTGATCGCCGACGCCCGGGGCCGCGTGCTGGCCGAGGCCTGCAACAGCAACGGCGAGAGCGGCGACTGCACCGCGCATGCCGAGGTCAACGCGCTGCGCCTGGCCGCCCCGAGCCACGCCCGCGAGGTGCTGGCCGGCGCGACCATGTACGCCTCGGGCGAGCCCTGCGTGATGTGCGCCGGCGCGATCTTCTGGTCGGGCATCCGGCGCGTGGTCTTCGGCATCGACGCCGAGCGGCTGCGCGACTTCCGCGGCGACGTGGCGCGGCAGCAGGACATCGCCCTGTCCTGCCGCGACGTCTTCGACGCCTCGCCGCAGCGCTTCGTCGTGCACGGGCCCTGCCTGGTGGAGGAGGCGGCCGCGCCGCACCAGGGCGCTTGGGCCAGCTGATGCCAACTCGTTGCGCCCCGGCAAAGGCGCTTCTCGACGCGCTGGTAGGAGGCCCGCTTGCGGGCCGAATCCGCGGCCTGGGCAGGGTTCGGCCCGCAAGCGGGCCTCCTACCGGCTCTGGCCGGCTGCCCGGCCACTGAGCCGTGTTTCCACGCGTTGGGGACGCGCAGCGCGCGGTGAACGACTCCTACCGGCTGCGGCCGGCTGACCGATGTTCCATCGGCCGGGACGAATGGATGCGAAATCGACAAAGCCGGCGTATTTGCAGGGAGTCGTCACCGCACGCCGGTAGGGGGCCCGCTTGCGGGCCGAACCCGTCAGCCCGGGGGACTGCAGCACGCGCCAACACCTGGATCAGATCCATTCGGCATCCCACCAGGAATAGTCGCCAAACTGTTGGCACAGCCCCGCGCGAAGCGGATTGGCGACGATGTACCGGGCAACGGTCATCAGATCCTCGTTCCGCCGCATCCCATGGTCGAAGAAGCCTGCCTGCCACACCTGAGCGGTCTTTGGATCAATGAGGCGGACGGCATGCGCGCTGCCCGATTTGAAGCGGTTCATGGTGGACGACAAGTCCGCACGGCATCCCAGCGTGAACAACCAATGCAAATGGTCCGGCATCAACACCCAAGCGTGCGAATGCAGCCAGCCGGCATCGTGCATCTGACGCATGACGCCTATGACTGCGCGTGCAAGCGGCAAGGAAATGAACAGCGATCGCCGCGAATCGGTCGAAGTGATGACGTGGTAAGGCTGGCCAGGAGTCGAAACCCTGGCAGCGCGAAGACGCTGTTGATGGGCCATGTTCGGTCGAATTGAACCCACAAGGCGCAACGCGTCTGCATTGGCGTAAACGCTCAGAACTCGGGGGGAGCTCGGCCCGCAAGCGGGCCCATGAGGAAACTCACGGCCGGCCGCCTGGTCGCCAAACCGTGTTTTCACTTTTGCGCAGGCCCAGCAAAGGCGCTTTTCAACGCGCTGGTAGGAGGTCCGCTTGCGGGCCGAATCCGTGGCCTGGGCAGGGTTCGGCCCGCAAGCGGGCCTCCTACCGGCTGCGGCCAGCCGTCCGGCCACCGCACCGCGTTTCCACTTTTGTGCCGCCCCGGCACAGGCGCTTTTCAACGCGCTGGTAGGAGGCCCGCTTGCGGGCCGAATCCGCGGCCGGGGCAGGGTTCGGCCCGCAAGCGGGCCTCCTACCGGCTGCGGCCGGCCGTCCGGCCACGGCACTGCATCTCCACTTCTGCGCAGGCCCAGCAAGAGAGTTCGGCTGGACGGCGGCGCCGGGGGCGTCGCACCATGGCCGCTTCTTTCAACGCGGAGCACGGCATGAGCGAACCCACCGGCGACACCCCCCTCGACGAGCGCGACGCGCGCCACCTGCGCCAGGCCATCGCGCTCTCCGCCCAGGCGCGCCGGCGCGGCAACAAGCCCTTCGGCGCGGTGCTCGTGGGTGCCGACGGCGGCGTGCTGGCCGAGGCCGGCAACACCGGTACCGAAACGCGCGACTTCACGGCGCATGCCGAGATGAACGCGCTGCGCCTGGCCGCCCCGCACCATGGGCGCGACGTGCTCTCCGGCGCCACGCTCTACGCCTCGGGCGAGCCCTGCGCGATGTGCGCGGGAGCGATCTTCTGGAGCGGCATCGGGCGTGTCGTGTTCGCGCTGGACATCGCCGGCCAGCAGCGCGCGGGCAAGCCGGCGGAGATCGCGCTGTCGTGCCGCGAGCTGCTGGCCGCGGCGCCGCGCCCCATCGAGGTGCTGGGGCCCTGCCTGTCGGCCGAAGCGGCCATGCCCTTCCAGGGCGCCTGGTAGCGTGGCGCCGGGCATGCGCCCCGGGCCGCCCGCCGGGTGGCCCCGGGAAGGCATGCCAACTGCCATGGGCCGCTGCATCGCGCGCCGCCGTCCCGCGCGCCCCGGCCCCGAGCCTTCGGACCTCCTGGAGAACCGTCCCATGCCCACCGTCTTCGACACGATGGCCGCGCGGCTGCGCGCCGCCTGGAAACCCCACAAGCAGGCCACCACGCCGCGCGCGTTCCGCTGCCAGTGCGGGCGGCCGGTGTTCTTCCGCAACAGCAAGTGCCTGGCATGCGGCACGGCGCTGGGCTACGAGGCGCAGGCCGCGCGCGTGATGCCGCTGGAGCCCGCGGGCGAGCACCTGTGGATCGAGTTCGGCGCCGGCCCCAACGCCCCGGCCTGGCGGCGCTGCCAGAACTTCGACGCCGCGGCGGCGTGCAACTGGCTCATCCCCGCCGACGAGAAGGACGCCCAGGGCCAGCTGCGCCTGCTGTGCGCGGCGTGCCGGCTCAACCACACCATCCCCGACCTGTCGGTGGCCGACAACGCGCTCTACTGGAACCGCATCGAGACCGCCAAGCGCCGCCTGGTGTCGCAGCTCATCGGGCTGGGGCTGCCCGTGACGCCCAAGGTGGACGACCCCGAGCGCGGCCTGGCCTTCGACTTCCTGCGCGCCCCGGAAGGCGGCCCGCCGGTGATGACCGGGCACGACAACGGCCTCATCACCATCAACGTCGAGGAGGCCGACGACGCCAAGCGCGAGAAGCTGCGCGCGCAACTGCGCGAGCCGTACCGCACGCTGCTGGGGCATTTCCGCCACGAGGTCGGCCACTACTACTGGGACCGCCTGGTGCGCGACACCGACTGGATCGAGCCCGTGCGCGAGCTCTTCGGCGACGACCGCATGGACTATGCCGCGGCGCTGAAGAAGAACTACGAGGAAGGCCCGCCCGCGGACTGGCGCAACCGTTTCGTCAGCACCTACGCCAGCTGCCACCCGTGGGAGGACTGGGCCGAGACCTGGGCCCATTACCTGCACATGGTGGACACCGTGGACACGGCGCTGTCCTTCGGCATCGACGCCGACGACGTGGAGATCGACGCCGAGCCCTGGACGAAGGAGGCGCTGTGGCGCCCCGAGGACAAGGACGCCGAGGCCTTCCTGGGCTTCCTCAACGCCTGGATCGAGCTCACCGCCGTGCTCAACGAGATGGCGCGCAGCATGGGGCAGCCCGACTTCTACCCCTTCGTGCTGCCCCAGCCGGCGGTGGCCAAGCTGCAGCTCATCCACGCCATCGTGCGCGGCGCCGGCGCCCCGGT
>NZ_VIDQ01000128.1 GCF_009760915.1 Azohydromonas aeria | reverse complement strand
CCGGCAGCACGCGTGGCCGAGCTCACGCCACGGCTGTGGAAGCAGCACTTCGCCGCCAGCCCGCTGCGTTCGGCCTTGCACGGCGTGAGCGTTTAGGCAAGGACGCCGCGCAGCGGCCGCTTACGCAGCGTGTGCCGCTGGACTGGGCGATGACGCAGAACAACCTGGGCACCGCGCTGACGCGCCTGGGCGAGCGCGAGAGCGGCACGGCGCGGCTGGAGGAGGCGGTGCAGGCCTACCGCGCAGCCCTGCAGGAATACACGCAGCAGCGCGTGCCGCTGGACTGGGCGATGACACAGAACAATCTGGGCAACGCGCTGCAGTGCCTGGGCAAGCGCGAGAGCGGTAGGGCGCGGCTGGAAGAGGCGGTGCAGGCCTACCGCGCAGCCCTGCAGGAGCGCACCCAGCAGCGCCTGCCGCTGGACTGGGCGATGATGCAGAACAACCTGGGCAACGCGCTGATGTGCCTGGGCGAGCGCGAGAGCGGCACGGCGCGGCTTGAGGATGCTGTGCAGGCCTACCGCGAGGCTCTGAAGGAGTTCACGGCCAAAGCCACGCCCTGGTACTTCGAAGGAACCCCGAAAAACCTGCAGCGCGTGCTCGACCTGATCGAGCAGCGCCGCTCGGACCTGCCGCCGGCCACGCCCCGGCCGTGAGACCCCGGCCCTACAGCAGCCCGGCGCCGGCGTGGTCCTTGAAGAGCTCGGCGCTGCGCACGTAACCGCGCACGGTGTCGAGGCTACGGTGACGGCTGACCTCTACCAGCTTCAGGACACCGGCCCCGGCCTCGGCGGCACTGGTGAGGAACCCGGCGCGCAAGCTGTGGCCGCTGAAGTTCTCGGACTTGAAGCCCGCGCGCTCGGCATAGGCCTTCACGATGTCGGCCACCGAGCGGTCGGTCAGCTTCTCCTGGCTGACCGACCTCCCTTGCGCACGCGGCGCAGCACCGGCCCCATGGTGATGGCCGCGGCCTCCAGCCAAGTCTGTACCGCCGCCACCGGACAGTGCACCTCGCCGCGCGCGATGGCGATGACCTGGCCGGCGCCTTCCTGGTCGGTCTTGGAGCGGCGGATCGTGACCTTCAGGCCCTGCGGCAGCACCTCCAGGTCCTCGACGTTCAAGGCCACGAGCTCGCTGCGGCGGAAGGCTCCGGCGAAGCCCAGCAGCAGCGAGCGGTCGCGCAAGCCCTGCAGCGTGGCCGGGCACAGCCGCGCCATCTCCACCAGGCGCAGCGCCGTGGCCGGGGCCTTGCGCGTGAGCGCCACGCCGAGCTCACGGCGGATGCCCTTCAAGGCCGCTGTCACCAGCATCGAGCGCGTGGGCGACTCGACCTGCGCCGAGGAATAGCGAAAGTGGATGGCCGCGGCGCGGTAAGGTGCAGGCGAACAGCGTGGGAGTGGGGGAGGCACGATGGCGGCTGAATGGGGTGAGAAGCTGCTGAGCATGGCGTTCGGCATGGCGCCGAAGCTGGTGCCCCAGCACCTGCAGCGGCAGGCCCTGGCGCGGGTGCGGGACCTTAACCCCTTCCAGCGCATTGCCGACGAGGGCGACCTGCGGCGCGCGCTGCGCCTGGCGTGGATTGAGGCGGCGCTGGAAGTCGAGCGCGCCGTTGCCGACGGCGTGATGCACGACGACGAATGGTCCGCGCAGGCCAACGAGGTGCAGCGCTTTTCCGCCGTGATGAAGGCGGCGCTGGATCAGCTGCGCGATGCGGCCTTCGATCGCCGCCAGCCGCCCGGCGCCTCGGCCATCGACGCCCAGCTGTCGCAGCTGCTGGTGGAGATGCCGACTGGGTTCCAACACGAAGTTGGTGGCGCTGCGCCGGGCGACGGGCTCACGCGCAGCTTCGTGGCCATCCTGGCCGCCGAAACCGGCTGGCCTGCCGCCGAAGTGCCCCCCCTATACCCCCGCGTGGCCGAGCAGGGGGTGCTGCAGCACGACGGGTGGCGGCGACCCTTCGGCGAACTGGTGTTTGCTGCCTTCGCCGAGCTGCTCAAGCAGCCCGGCCGCTACCCCGAAGCCGGCGTCGAGTTCCAGACCGCCATGGCCGGCATGGCGCGCGAGGTGGCGGTGGCCACGCTGCAGGGAGTGCAGGGGCTGGACGAAAAGCTGGACCGGGCTCTGACGCTGTTGGGCAAGGGCAGCGGGTTCTCAGGCATAGGAGAACTCGTGTCCAGCGTGGAGCAGCAGGTGGTGGACATGCGCTTGTCGATGGAGCGCAGACTCGACGAACTACCAGACCAGCTAATCGCAGCACTGGAAGCCAAGGGTGTAGTTTTCACTGGAGCACAGGCCATTGACCGCCAGACCGTCATCGCCCTGGCCCGGCGGCTGCGGCCCGAGGAGTCGCTGGACTTCGATCAGGCGCTGCGCGAGCTGGAGCACGCCGTCGAGCTGGCGCGCGAGGTGCTGGCCACCGGCGAGCACGCTGCCACGCAGGACGCCTTCATCGACCGTGTGCTGCAGCATGTGGCAAAGCAAACGCGCGACGGCCTGCTTGAGGTGGGCGCAGATGAGCTCGACGCGGCGCTGGCCAAACTGGATGGGGAAGAGCAAGCACGGCGACGGCGGCAGCGACTCCCATTGCTGGAGGCGGCCATCAAGCAGGCCGTGCTGCTGCGCGATGCCAAGCGCGCGGCGCGGGCGGTATTGCAGATCGGGGAACTAGATGATCCAGTGCGACCGGCGTGGTCGGTGGCGTACCACCAGCGGCTTAAAGCGTTTATGGACGAGGGCGACCAGCGGGGCCTCAACCTGTCGCTCGAAATCGCCATCGCCCTGGCCCGTGAACTACTGGATGCCGCTACCGGCAGCGACGAGCGGGGGGAGGCCAGCAACGGGCTGGGCATCGCGCTGACGCGCCTGGGCGAGCGCGAGCGCGGCACGGCGCGGCTGGAGGAGGCGGTGCAGGCCTACCGCGCAGCCCTGCAGGAATACACGCAGGAGCGCGTGCCGCTGGACTGGGCCATGACCCAGAACAACCTGGGCATTGCGCTGGCGCGCCTGGGCGAGCGCGAGCGCGGCACGGCGCGGCTGGAGGAGGCGGTGCAGGCCTACCGCGCGGCGCTGCAGGAGTACACCCACGAGCGCGTGCCGCTGGACTGGGCGGGGACGCAGAACAACCTGGGCAACGCGCTGCGAGCCCTGGGCGAGCGCGAGGACAGCACGGCGCGGCTGGAGGAGGCGGTGCAGGCCTACCGCGCGGCCCTGCAGGAGCGCACCCAGGAGCGCGTGCCGCTGGACTGGGCCATGACCCAGAACAACCTGGGCATCGCGCTGGCGTGCCTGGGCGAGCGCGAGCGCGGCACGACGCGGTTGGAGGAGGCGGTGCAGGCTTACCGCGCGGCGCTCAAGGAGCTCACGGCCGAGGCTACACCCTGGCACTTCGAGAACACCAGCGACAGCCTGCAGCGCGCGCTCGACCTGATCGAGCAGCACCGCTCAGGTCCGTCGTAGGTCCAGTCCCGGCCGTGGTGCGCCTGCTCTACAGCAGCCCGGCGCCGGCGTGGTCCTTGAAGAGCTCGGCGCTGCGCACGTAGCTGCGCACGGTGTCGAGGCTGCGGTGGCGTGACACCTCCACCAGCTTCAAGACGCCAGCGCCGGCCTCGGCCGCACTGGTGAGGAACCCGGCGCGCAGGCTGTGGCCGCTGAAATCCTCGGCTTTGAAGCCCGCGCGCTTGGCATAGCCGTTCACGATGTCAGCCACCGCACGGTCGGACAGTGCCTCGTGGCCCACGCGGCCGCTCTTGCGTACGCGGCACAGCGCCGGCCTCATGGTGATGGCCGCGACCTGCAGCCAGTACTGCACCGCGGCCACCGGACAGTGCACCTCGCCGCGCGCGATGGCGATGACCTGGCCGGCGCCTTCCTGGTCGGTCTTGGAGCGGCGGATCGTGACCTTCAGGCCCTGCGGCAGCACCTCCAGGTCCTCGACGTTCAAGGCCACGAGCTCGCTGCGGCGGAACGCACCGGCAAAGCCCAGCAGCAGCAGCGCGCGGTCGCGCACGCCCTGCAGCGTGGCCGGGCACAGCCGCACCATCTCCACCAGGCGCAGCGCCGTGGCGGGGGCCTTGCGCGCGGGCGCGACGCCGAGCTCGCGGCGGATGCCCTTGAGCGCGGCCGCGACCAGCATCGAGCGCGTGGGCGACTCGACCTGTGCCGAGGCATGGCGGAAGTGGATGGCGGCCGCGCGGCGGCGGATGGTGGCGACCTTGACGCCGGCGTCGGCCTGCGCGGCCAGGAACGCGGCCACCACCTCGGGCTCGGTCGGGAAGGCCACCGCGCCGCGGCCACCGGCATCTGACGCGCACTAGGCGGCGAACACGGCGAAGTCCGACTGGTAGGCGCGCAGCGTCGCCGGCGCGACCTGGGCCTGCAGGTAGCGGCGCGTGGCCTCGATGGCCGGTGCCGGCAGGGTGAGCTCCGCGGCGTCGTGGACCGCAACGGCGGTGGTGTCGGTGTCGTTCATGGTCAGGCTCCCTGGTCGTTTTTTACTTCCGAGAAGGAACGCTATCGGAAGTAATCGTGAGGCGCCATGGTACTCAGTGAACTGTTGAGCCTGACCTTCCGGGCGCGCCTCTACTGCGGTGGCCGTGA
The DNA here is from genome assembly GCF_009760915.1 of Azohydromonas aeria. Classification (GTDB taxonomy): domain Bacteria; phylum Pseudomonadota; class Gammaproteobacteria; order Burkholderiales; family Burkholderiaceae_C; genus Azohydromonas; species Azohydromonas aeria. The sequence goes on along the minus strand of NZ_VIDQ01000128.1, from coordinate 8,173 downwards.
CCCCGGCGCGCTCCGTGCATGCGGCAAGGAGCTCTACACGCCTTCTCGGCACCGACGACATGGTGGCCAGCGACCAGGAGTCGCTGTCGCACCGGCGCCTTTCCAGCAGGTCGTGGCCGTGATCGCGGCGCATTTCTTGAGCTGGGGCAACGCCGTCAGCTTTTTTTCATCTTGGCGGTTGCAGGCTCATCTAGTGAGCTTCTGAGATGTGATCATCGCCGCGGCCTGTGCAGTCTGGCAGGCAGAAGTACCCGTCCCCTTTCGGACTTCCCCAGGAAAACGCACATGGACCTCCAACAGCTGCTCGACTGCGTCGAAACCCGCTCCGTGATCCGCCTGCAGGTGGACCTCTCGCCGGCCAGCCCCGACGGCCTGGTGTGCCCGCCGACCTACGCGGCGCCCAAGAAGGGCGAGCCGCCCCACATTCCCTACCGCCGGGCCTACATAGAAGGCCAGCAGCGCGACGTGGTGGTGCTGGACTCGCCGCAGAGCCAGTCCAACCGCATCGAGCTGGCGCTGCTGGCTGCCGTGCGGGCCAAGCGCATCCGCTACCCCGACATCGAGATCGCTTTCCCCGCGCTGGAGGCCGAGCCGGCGTACTCGGTGCTGCAGCTCTCGCACCGTATCTACGACGCCGTGATGCGCGCCGTCACGCTTGACAAGCAGCCTTTCTTCGAAACATCGATTGGCCGCGCGCTGCTGGCCGCACGCCCGGACAAGGCCTGCGCGCTGCTGGAGCACGCGCCGATCTGCCTGACGCTGGGCGCCTGGGACAGCAACGGCGGCGGTGGCCCGCTGTCGGCCAAGATCCCGCGCCTGCTTACGTCTGAGATCCTGGGCCTTGATGCCGTGCCAGCCGATATATCGGCCACGAAGTTTGACCCGATGGACATCCGCAGCCAGGTGGCGGAGCTGATTAAAACCGACGACCCGGTGCAGCGTTTCACGATCTGGACTGCGGGCCCCAAGCCGAAGGACAAGCTCAAGAAACCCAGCGAAATGGGCTTCGGCAGCGTGCCGGCGACGGCCGTGCCGCGTGCGGCCGTGATCAGCGGCGCGGTGCAGACCAGCGTGCTGTCGTGCTCCGGGCTGCGGCATCTGCACTTCCCCAACGCCGAAGGCAAGGTCGATCCCCGGCGCGACCAAGCCGCCCGCGCGCTGCTGGCCGCGTGGACGCTCTACGGCCTCGTGGCCCAGAGCGAGACCGGCTACCTGCTGCGCTCGCGCTGCGAGCTGCTGCCGCGCGATGCCGGGCGCCTGGAGCTCATCGGCCGCACGCTGCAGGAACGTCAGGAGGTCTCGCTGCAGGCCGACACCGCACGCACCCTGCTTGATGCAGCTTGGCAGCACGCCGCGAAGTGCGGGCTGGCGCTGCGTGATGCACCGCTGAAGCTGACTGCCGACGAGCGGCTGGTCGAGCTCGTGCGACGCAGTCGTGCGGCCGTCGCGCAGAGCGATGGCGCCGACGAGGAATGAGGGGAGCAGCCATGCTGCAGCTTCAGATCGGGTTTCCTGGCGGGCGCTACTGCGCCGCCGACCATGCCGACCCGCGGCGCCCCGAGTGGCCGCCGCATCCTTCGCGGGTGTTCTCCGCGCTCGTGGCCGCGGCCTACGCCGGCGGCCACTCCCCCAGCAGCGAGCAGCGCGCCGTGCTGCAAAAGCTCGAAGCGTCCCCGCCGCCCGCGCTGTGCTTTCCGCAAGCCGACCTGCGCGAGGCGCCCGACGCCTACGTGCCGGTCAACGACGTGAAGACGCGGATCGCGTCGAAGAAGGCTGGCAGTGCGCTGGCACCCAACCGCCAGGCGCGGCAGTTCCCCGGTGCCTCGCTGCTGGCGGAGCCGGAGGTGCGACTGCAGTGGCCCTTGGCGCTGTCGGCGCAGGAGCTGGCGCTGCTCGACGGCCTGGCGGCGCGCATGACGCACCTGGGCACTTCGCACTCGCTGGTCACGGCCCGGTTCGTCGCCGATGACGCGGCGCCCGTGCCGGACTTGGTACCCGCTGCGCACGGCCGCGAGTTCCTGAGAGTGACGAGGAGCGGCCGGCTCGAAGAGCTCGACCGGCTGGCAACGCAGGGCCACGGCGCCTTGCGCCGGCCGCAGCCGGTGTTCGAGGTGCTGCAACCCTACGCGCGTGCCAGGACCCCTGCCGATGCAGACCACCGGCGCAGCAACTACGAGTGGATCGGTTTGCGCCTGGACGGCTGTTCCTGGGGCGCCGACACCGCCCATACACTGGCTCGGGCGGCACGCCGCGCTGCCATGGCACTGCTGGGCGAGCATGTGCCGGCAGCACTGCACGGCCACGACGACGCCGTGCGCCACGTGGCCTGGTTGCCTCTTGCCGACGTGGGCCATGCCCATGCCAGAGGCAAGATCCGTGGCATCGGCGTGGCGCCGCCCGTTGACATGGAGCCGAACGACCGTGCCCTTGTACTGATGGCGCTGTCGCGGCTGCGCCAACTGCATCTGCCAGACGACCAAGTCGCGCAAGTAACGCCCGTTGCCATGTCCGGGACACCGCTGGCACTGCGAGAGGACACGTGGCGAGACGCGTCCACACATTGGTCCACCGTCACGCCGGTCATCCTTGATCGCCCACCGAAACGTCCTGAGGCCAAACGCCTGGTCGCCGCGCTGGTGGAGTCGCTGACCATCGCGGGCTTTCCGGCGCCGCAGGCCGTTCACCTCAGCCTCACCAGCGACTTCGAGGGCGCGCCGCACGCCATGGACATCCCGACCCGGATTCAGCGCTGGCATGCCCAGGTTCGCTTCGACCAGCCCGTTGAAGGCCCGGTGATCGCGGGCCGGTGGCGCAATTTCGGCATCGGCCTCTTCCGCCCGACGCCGCAGGAGCTGCGTACATGAGCGCCCTCACGTTTCAGGAATTCTTCGCGGCCGTCCACGGCCAGCAGCCGTTTCCGTGGCAGGTGCGCGCTGCGGCGCGGCTGGCCCAGCGTGAGGCTTTTGAAGTGACGGTGCCCACGGGCCTGGGCAAGTCGGCGCTCGTCGATGCCGCGGTGTGGGCGGCGGCTCAAGGCGGTTGGCGGCGCATCGTCTTCGTCGTGGATCGCCGCATCGTGGTGGACGCGGTGCACCAGCGGGCTGAGCGCATCCAGGCTGCGCTGGAGCGGGCCGACCACCCTGCCCTGAGCGAGCTGGCCCGGCGCATCGGCGACATGCAGGTGGTGCGCCTGCGCGGCGGCGTGTTCGGCGACGACGACTGGGTGCTCTACCCCGAGCGGCTGTCCGTCGTGCTCAGCACGGTGGACCAGCTCGGCTCGCGGCTGCTGTTGCGCGGCTATGGCGTGAGCCCCAGGCGCTGGCCGCTGCACGCAGCTTTCCTGTCCAGCGACACGCTGGTGGTGGTGGACGAGGCCCACCTGTCGGTGCCGCTGCTGCAGACCCTGGAGGCGCTCAAGGCCCATGGCGTGGACATCGCGGTGGTGCCGATGTCGGCCACGCTGCCCGGTCGCGGGCACGAGTCAGCCATCGGCCTGGAGGCAGACGACCTGGCGGTGGGGCCCGTCAAGCAGCGCCTCACGGCACGCAAGCCGGTGCGCCTGCGCGCCGTCGGCGGCAGCAAGGACGACTTCGTCAAGGCGGTGTGCGAGGAGGCGGATGCGCTGGCGAGCCAGCCCGGCGTGTCGAAGGTCGGCGTGGTGGTCAACCGCGTGGCGACGGCGCGGCGCTGCTTTGAGCGGCTGCGCCGCGCCGGCGTGCCCTGCGTGCTGCTCACAGGCCGGGTGCGTTCACTGGAGCGCGACCGGCAGCTCCAGGCGTTGCTGCCGCAACTGCAGGCCGGCCGCCAGCGCCAGCCCGGTGAACCGCCGCTGGTGGTGGTGGCGACGCAGACCATCGAGGTCGGCGCCGACCTGGATTTCGACGCGCTGGTCTCGGAGTGCGCTCCGCTGTCGTCGCTGCGCCAGCGCTTCGGCCGGCTGGACCGCCTGGGGGAGCGCGGGGAGTCAAGCGGCGTGGTCTTGTACCGGGACAAGGACCCGGTGTACGGCGCCGCGACCGACGAGGCTTGGGCATGGCTTCAGGCGCAAGCCGAGGCGGCGCAGGGCCGCATCGACTTCGGCGTGGGCAGCTTGGCGGAAATGCTGAGTGCTCATCCCGCACCTGTCGAAGCCACGGCCTGCGCCGCGACGCTGCTGCCGCTGCATGTCGAGATGCTGGCGCAGACTGGGGCGTTCGCGCCCGAGGTGGACGTGAGCGCCTGGCTGCACGGGCCGAGCGACAAGGCGGCCGAGGTCACGCTCGTCTGGCGCGACGACCTGCGCGCCGAAGCCCAGGACGAATGGCCGGACGCCGTGGCGCTGTTGCCGCCGCTGCAGCGCGAAGGGTTGGCGATGCCGGCTGCCGCAGTACGGCGCTGGCTCGGCGGCATCGCGCCCGGCGATCAGTGGAGCGACCTGGAATCCGCGCCGGATGAGGACCAGGCGGGCGCGCTGGCCGAGCGGCCCGTGCTGCGCTGGCGTGGTGCCGATGACTGCCGCGTTATCACGGCCCGGCAGGTTCGGCCCGGCGACACGCTGGTGCTGCCTGCCAGCTATGGCGGGTGCGACGAATGGGGCTGGGCGCCGGACAGCCGGGCGCCGGTGGCGGACATCGCCGACGACTGCCTGCTCGAAGTTGGCCAGCCGCGCCGGCCGGTGGCCCGATTGGCCGCCGGCCACTGGCACGCTTTCGGAGACGCCGCCGCGTCGCTACAGGACCTGACGCAGGAGCTGAAAAAGCTGGAGAACGACGCCGCCACGAGCGACGAGGACTTGAGCGAGGACATCGAAGCCGCCCGGCATGCGTTGCTGGAAGCCATTGCCGCAATGGATCTGCCGCTGCCAGCCCGGCTGCGCGATGCGCGCCTCGATCCCCACCCCGGCGGTTACGTGCTGCGCGGAGCGGGCGTCGAGGAGATCGAGGGCCAGATCGAGACCGGCCGTGCCGTGCCGCTCGACGTGCATCACGACGACGTGCACCGCTGGGCGCAGCAGTTGGCAGCGGGTGATCCATGCCAGGCGCAGGTCGCGGACGCGGCGGCCGTGCACGACGCCGGCAAGCGCGAGCAGCGCATGCAGGTACTGTTGCATGGCAACGCGCTGGCGGCCCACGGCGACACGGTGCTGGCGAAGTCGGCCCTGCGCAGTCGGGCCGAGCAATTGGCGGCGTGGCGCCTGGCCGGCGTGCCGCGCGGCTTTCGCCACGAGTTCGCCAGCCTGGACTTCGAGCCACTGGACGACCCGCTGACCCGTCACCTCGTGGCAACCCATCATGGCCTGGGCCGCCCGTGGCTGCGCGAATGCCAGGACGCCGCGGCACCGGGCGCGCGCTACGCCGGCCTGGCGGCGCACTGGCCGGCAGCCTGGGCCGACTTGCTGGCGCAGCACGGTCCCTGGCGACTGGCGCAGTTGGAATGGCTGCTGCGGGCTGCCGATGCCCGGGCCTCGATGGAGGAAGCCGCCGCCATCACTCCCGCAGGAGAACGCAATGACCATGGTTGAACCGGAAGTCGCCCTGACCGGGATGCCGGTCGCCTCGCCCATCGGCTTCATGGCGGCCCTGGGTCTGCTGCGCGTCTGCGCGCAGGACCATGGGCTGCCGGTGCGGCTGTCATGGACCGACAACCATGCCGTGCTGCACGGCGTGGAAGCCGCGGCGCTGCGCGAACTGCTGGCCGAGCACATGCGCGGCCGGGCAGAGGCGCCAGAGTTCAATTTCGAGGCCAGCGACGAGGAGGGGCGGCGCGGCATCGCACTGCACATCCGCACCATCCGGCCAGCGGACTTCCGCACGGCCGCCGCGGCGATGCAGGGCGATGCCCGGGCGCTGGGTTTCCTGGCCGGCTTTGCGACGGACTCGGTGGTCAATGACAAGGGGTTCGTGGCGCGCTCGCGCTTTGACTTCACGTCGGCCAACCAGAAGCTGCTGCACGAGCTCCGGCGCCTGGCGCTGGAGCTGTCGCCAGAGCGCAAGCGGCCGCGCGTGCCGCTGGCCGACCGCATCGAGCGGGCGTTGTACGGCGGTCCCTACGAGGACTGGCACAGCCTGGGCTGGGACCCGGTCACGTTGATGACGCATGCCCACCAGCGCTTGGCGCCTACCGACAGCGCGACGCCTGGACAGCCGATGCTGCTGTGGCTGGCCATCGAATCGCTGCCGCTGCACCCTGTTGTGCCGACAAGTTCACGCCGTGCCACGACGGTCGGATTTGCAGGAAGCCACACTTACGTCTGGCCGCAATGGCGCGAGCCGCTGTCGCTGGCCGAGGTGCGGCTACTGCGGCAGCGGCCGGTGGATTCGTTGGAGCGGCTGCCTGGGGTAGAGGCCCTGTGGTCGTCCGCAGTCACGAGCGTGGGTAAGTTCGGCTTTTTCCTGCCAGCAGCGCGGACCTCCAGTGACGCTGCTCTGCAGGGCAGATTCGCGCGGCGAGAAAGCGCTGATTAATCAAGGAGTTGCAGTGTCTGCCCGAGCCGGACAGATCGACGCATGCATGTCGGCCTGCCGGTTCGCGCGCTATGGAGAATTTTCTGAAGCAGCTTCGCGCGCTGGCGGTGTGGGGGCGTCACCTGGCCTTCGTGGTCGGGCCTCGTTGAAGCGACTACGCGGCGCGCCGGGTGCTGGTCGATGCCGGGCGTCACCTGGCCTTCGTGGTCGGGCCTCGTTGAAGCACCTCCAGCGTCCAGCCGTTGTCCAGCATGCGCGAGGCGTCACCTGGCCTTCGTGGTCGGGCCTCGTTGAAGCGGTATCGGCCTGATTGGGCAGAGCAACATGGTCGCGTCACCTGGCCTTCGTGGTCGGGCCTCGTTGAAGCGTTGGTCATGTGCTCTCCCGTTGTTGTCTGCGCACGCGTCACCTGGCCTTCGTGGTCGGGCCTCGTTGAAGCTTGGACTCCCACGGCGCCTCGCCGGTGATGTGCAGGCGTCACCTGGCCTTTGTGGTCGGGCCTCGTTGAAGCGATCAGTCGTTGGACGATGCCGACATGAGCCTGGGCGTCACCTGGCCTTCGTGGTCGGGCCTCGTTGAAGCATCGCCAAGCTGCTGATTCTGTTCGGCATGGGCGTCGTCGCCTGGCCTTCGAGGCTAGGCCTCGTTGAAGCAGGCAGGCTGAGACGAAGTCATGCCCGACGACTAGCGTCACCCGGCCCTCACAACCGGGCCTTGTTGAAGCCCCCTTCTCGGCTTGCCCAGCGGCCAGAGCGGCGTGCGTCACCTGGCCCTCGCGGCCGGGCCTCGTTGAAGCGGTACACCGATCAATGCGGCGCTGCCTGCTCCTATGCGTCACCCGGCCCTCGCGGAAGGGCCTCGCTGAAGCAAGGGCGGCGATGACAAGGGGCGGTTTGAGATCAGCGTTACCCGGCCCTCGTGGGTGGGCCTCATTGAAGCTTCATGCAGTTCGGCGTGGGCGGCGCCATCATCGTGGTGTCACCCGGCCATCGCGGCCGGGCCTCGTTGAAGCTGGATGCCGATGACGTTGGGAATGTGGGCGATCTGCGTCACCGGCCGCATCAGCCGGGCATCGTTGAAGCTGCCGCGCCACTCGCACCGACCAGCGCTGCGCCAAGCGTCACCTGGCCTTCGTAGCCGAGCATCGTTAAAGCTTCGCCGGCGTCGGGGTCTGGAGCCACGCGCTGCGGCGTCCACCCGGCCCTCGTAGCCGGGCATCGTTGAAGCATGATGCGCGAAGGCCACGTCTCGCCGTTCGACATGGGGCATCACCCGGCCTTCGTGGCCGGGCATCGTTGAAGCATTTGAATGTCGGTGATCTGCTGGATCTCCGTAAGCGGCTGGGGAAGTCAGGTCAGCGCAGAGGCGGCGCTGATGGCCGCCAATCTCAGCTGGCCGGTTTCCAGCGATGCGGCAGCAGCGCGTCGATCTCGCTGGCGCGCTGGGTCGGCAGCCGCGTGAGCACGTTCTTGAAGTACGCGTAGGGGTCGTGTCCGTTCAACTTCGCCGACTGGATCAGACTCGTGATGGCCGCGGCACGTTTTCCGGCCTGAAGCGTGCCGGCGAAGAGCCAATTTTTCGCGTCATGCACCCTTGAGCATGACGCGAATAATGCGAAGTCCGTTTTTATGCGAAGTCGAGATGCCCAGGCTGGAATCGGACCGAGGGATCGGGGTGGCGCCCATGCCATGACCGCTTCGCATAATTACAGTGCCTGCAGGAACGCCATC
>NZ_VIDQ01000127.1 GCF_009760915.1 Azohydromonas aeria | reverse complement strand
TTCGTTGCCGCTGGCTTGAGCGCCGAGGTTGCGTGCCAGCAGATTCTGCATGCTCAATATCTGCGTCGTATGCTGATGCACGAGCTGGGTACGTTTGCGCAGCAAGTCGTGCACAGCCCTTTCAGCTCTCGGATAGATATACCCAGTGGGCAAAATCCCCAATCGCAACAAGTGAGCCAAGTGACGAGCATCACTGAAGTCCCCACCATGTTTGAGCCCGTCGTACTGTTTGACGGCAGCAGTATTGACAAGGTGCACTTTGAACCCAGCATCCTGCAATCCATCCACCAGCCAATACCAGTTGTAGGACGATTCCACCGCTACGCCAACAATGGTCCCTGGACAGCTTCGCAGTGCTGAGATGACCTGCGTCAGATCGTTGGGCAAGCGCTTGGCAAACACTGTTCGATCCCGGTCATCGAGCACCATCACAACGCCATTGTTCGAGTGCAGGTCGATTGAAGAGTACAGTTCCATGCCGGCCTCTTTCGTGGGCACCGTCGGTTGAGTCGCAACCAAACGATAGTCCCGTGAACGGAGGCCGGCCACTGCGGCTAGATGATTATCAGGTCTTGCCTTTTGCCCCTGTTTTCACCAGCCAGCTTGCTGAAGCAGTGAAGGCAAAAGGTAAAATAATCCAATTCGCCCACTTCCGTTGCCACCTTGCATCCCATAAGTGTTATCAAACTCGGAAACTGGCCCGCTGGACCTTCATCCTCTGGATGACCCTTACCCTGCCCGTCCTGGCGTTCGGTATTTCAGCGGGTTTACATGCCGGTTGCGAGGTGACCATGCAGATGTTTGCCCTGTGCCTTCCCGGCAGCATTCTGGTGGGCTACCTTTTGAGCTTGCAGAACCCTGACCTGCAATCTGCTCCGGATTTTTGCTCATCTTCCTGGCCTAGGCCGCGTTCTTCATCGGCGGCCTTTTGCAGGCGGCACTGGTCTTCAGATTCCTGCGCTGGTTCGACCATCGAAATGTGCCTGGAAGGAGACCATGACGCAGCGCGGCTTTACCTGCACAGGGAGGGATTGGTTCATGGCGGCGACAGAAGCAATAGACAATACTCAGCTTTGAGAATATTGACCCCGGAAAGCCGATATCCTCATACGTCCACATGCAAAACCTCGAACTGCGCATACCGCCCGTAGCGCTTGTGATCATTTTTGCAGTCTTCATGGCTGCGCTGGCGTACGCCGTGCCCGCCTCAGTGCAAATTCCCGCAAAAGACCTATTCGCATCCGTGCTGGCCTGCGCCGGCGTGTTGATTGCACTGGCGGGCGTCCTGGCATTCCGCCGGCATAAAACCACGGTCAATCCCTTCACGCCGGAGCAGTCGTCCTCGCTGGTCGCCACGGGCATCTACCGTTTCAGCCGCAATCCCATGTATCTTGGTTTTCTCTTGGTGCTGGCGGGCTGGGGCGTCCATCTGGCCAATTGGGTTTCGGTGCTCCTGCTCCCCGCGTTCGTGGCCTACATAAATCGTTTCCAGATCGAGCCGGAAGAGCGGGCTCTCGCGAAGCGGTTCGGCCAGCAGTTCACGGCCTATTCGCAGTCGGTGAGGCGTTGGCTGTAGAACTGCGCCCTGCATCCGCGCTCAAACGCCGCTCGCGATTCATAATCAGTATTTGAGCCAAGCTCCCTTTCCATCCCATCCAGCCCAATCATCGAAACCCTCCATGTCCAGCGACGCAAGATTCAAGGAAGCAGCCATCGCCCTCGGCTACAGCTTCGACGGTGAGATCAGGATCGGCGGCAACTACGTGCCGTTGCTGCGAGACGGCAACACCATCCACGTCAGCGGCCAGATTCCCAGGGTGGAGAATGAAATCGTCGTCACCGGTGCCGCCGGAGAGCAGGTTGATCTCGCACGCGCCCAAATCGGCGCGAAAATTTGCATCATGCGCGCGCTGGCGCTGCTTCAGCGCTCACTCGGCAGTCTGGAGCGCGTGAAGGCCGTCCCGAGCATTTCAGTTTTCGTGCAGTCCGCCCGGCATTTCACGCAGCAGAGCGAGGTGGCCGACGGCGCATCCGAGTTGCTGTTCAAGATACTCGGGCCAGCCGGGGCCCATGCACGCACTTCGGTGGGCGTGTATCAATTGCCCAAGAACGCGACGGTGGAGATTTCGTTGCTCGCTACGGTGGAGTGATTCGCGTTGAGCCAGGCAACCCCTGAATCAGCTTGAAGACTGATCTACAGGAACCGCATCAGGGCACCGGCGTCCTGGCTTGCGGCCTGCGTCGGGGCGCCGTTGCCGCCCTACGGTTTTCAGATCACGAAACTCTCCACCGACAAACCCGGCACAGCGCCGAAATGCCTGACGTTGCCCGTCAACAGCGTCGCCCCTTGTTCCAGCGCGGTGGCCGCGATGAGCGCGTCGCCCATTTGCAATCCATGGCTGAGCGTGAGTTGTTCCATTAACGCCGTGGCGCGTTGGGTCACTGGTTCGGTCAGGGGCAGGACGAGGGCCTGACGCCGCTGCAGCATGCTGCGCACGGCAGCGAACTCCGCCTTGTTGCGCAGGCCCTGCAGGATTTCCAGGTAAGTCACCGCGGACAACGTGAGCGCCGGCAATTGGTCGAGCCGGCGCGTCGCCTGCGCATAGCCGCGCAGGTGCCAGATCAGCACGTCGGTATCGACGAGCATCAGGGCAGGTCGTTGCGTGAACCATCGGGATTGAAGCGGGGGGCCCGAATGCGCCGGACATAGGCTTCGACGTCCGCCATGTCTTCACGGTCACGCCACATGCCGAAAGCCGGATCGTCCGTGACAAAGCCTTCGGGCTCAGGCTGGGGCTGCACGACGGGCGTTTCCTGTTCGATGCGCACCGTCACACGGGCGTTTCCTACCTGGCCCAGCTTGGCACGCCAAGCCTCGGGCAGTTCTTCCACCGGCACGTGCTCGATCACGATCGCGTTCATCGCCCTGTCCTCCGGGCCGCTCATGGTGGACGGCCATTGCCGGCCCAGGGTAGCACGCGGGGTATCACCGGACTTAGCCTGCGGTGCCGGCCAAGGCTGCAAGCTCCGAACGCACATTGATGTGTGTTCCCAGGGTGATTCGCTAACATCTATGTCATGCCAAAACGCTCCGCCGCCCTCGACGCCATGCCTTCCGCCGTGCTGGCGCACCTGCGTGCGTTGGGCGAGAACCTGGCCATCGCGCGCAAGCGCCGGCGCGAACCGCTGAAGTCCTGGGCGCAGCGCATCGGCGTCTCGGAGCCCACGCTGATGCGCATGGAGCGCGGCGATCCCAGCGTCTCCATGGGCGTGTACGCCACGGCCTTGTGGCTGATCGGCCGCTCCCAGGCCCTGGCCGAGTCCGCGGCGCCCGAGCACGACCGGGGCGCGCTGGAAGAGGCGGTGCGGGCCGCCCAGGCGCGCTCGGTGCGCAAGCGGCCCTCGCTGTACGGGCCCGGGCCGGCGGCCGCACCAGACGAAGGCCGCGAGCCATGAGCGGCTTCGACCTGCGCCTCTACCAGCCCGGCGAGTCGCTGTACCTGTGGTGGCTGGCCGATCCCGCCGCGCCGCGGCTGATCGGCGAGTTGCGCATGGCGCGCGCGTTCAAGGGCGTGTCGCTGGTGTACGGCGCCGCCTGGCTGCGCAGCGGCTTCGCGCTCAGCGAAGACCTGCCTTTGATTCCGGGGGAGTTCTTCCCGGCCGAAAAGGAAACGGCGGCCGGCGCCGTGGACGACGCCCGGCCGGACCGCTGGGGCGAGCGCCTCATCCGCTTCCTGGACAAGCCGCCGCGCCTGTCGGTGCTGGATTTCCTGTTCTTTGCCGGGGACGAGCGCTTCGGGGCGCTGGGCGTGTCCGTGTCCGCCGAGCGCTACGTGGCGCGCGACACCGGGCCGCTGCCCCGGCTGGCCGACGCGGCGCAGATGGACGCGCTGGTGCGCCGGGTGCTGGCCGGGGAGCCGGTGGAGGAACACCAGCGCCGGCTGATCACGCCCGGCACGACGCTGGGCGGCGCACGCCCCAAGGCGCTGCTGGAGCTGGATGGGCAGCCCTGGGTGCTCAAGTTCAACGAGCCCGGCGAGCCGGCGGACATGGCGCTGGTCGAGCACGCCACGATGACGCTGGCGCTGCAGGCCGGCATCCGGGCCGCGCCCACGCGCGCGGTGCCGGTGCAGCGCGGCCACGCGGTGGCCGTCCGGCGCTTCGACCGCGAAGGGGGTCGGCGCCGGCACGCCCTCTCCGCCAACGTCGTTCTCAGGGCCGCGGGCGAGGCGCTCGGTTATCCAGAGCTGGCCCAGTGGCTGCGCCGGCGCGGCGTCACGGCCGGCGCACTGCACCAGCGGCAGATGCACGAGCTGTTCAGGCGCATGGTCTTCAACATCCTGATCGACAACACCGACGACCACGAGAAGAACCACGCGCTGCTGATGACGGACAGCGGCGACTTCGAGCTGTCCCCCGCCTTCGACGTGCTGCCGTCAGGCCAGGCGCTGGGCTACCAGCAGATGCGCGTGGGCGCCGATGCCGCGGACTCGACGCTCGACAACGCGCTGTCGGAGTGCGGCCAGTTCGGCCTGAAGCGCGCTCAGGCGGTGGAGCAGATCAAGCAGGTCTGCGCCGCCGTGGCCGGGTGGAGGGTGCATTTCGCGCAGGCCGGCGTCAGCGCGGCTGACATCGAGTCGCTGGCGGCGCAGATCGACCGGCCTTTCCTGCTGCAGCAGCGCCGGGCCTTCGCCGCGTAAGCACCGGTGCCCGGGCTTGCGCCGGTGTCCCGGCGCTCGGGCTCACACCGTGTCAGCCACCCGCTTCAGCGCGGCATGGATCGCCGGCTTGGTCTGCAGCGATGCCGTGACGTCCCGCATGAAGCGCAGGTGCTCGCGCACCGAGCTCGCGTTGCGCGGGCTGGCACCGCGCGCCATGGCATTGCCGTAGCCGTCAATCGCCTGCTGCGCCGCCTTGTCGCAGGCTGCGGCGTCGCCAGCCAGCAGGAGGCTCACCAGCGCCAGGTCCGCCACCGCCGCTTCGTTCCAGAAATCGGGATCGGCCTGCTGTCGCCGCTGCGCGGACTGCCCCTGCTCGGCCACGAGATCGGTCAGCCGCTGGCGCCAGTCCTGCGGTACGCCGTCTGGCAGCGGCCGGGGCACGAGCTCGTCCACCAGCAAGCGCGCCACCGCCCAGTTGGTGAAGGCGTAGCTGCCGTCGTCGTCGGAACACTTCAGGGCCTGGCCATAGGCATCGGCCATTTGCAGCAGCGCCTCGCCCTGCTCGTCCGCCAGGCCGGCCCACAACCGCACCCAGGCCAGGCGCTTGTAGGCGGCACCCAGCAACGACAGCCGCTCCACCGTGGGCGCACGCCGGGCCACGATGCTGAGCTCGTCGATGACGCGGCGGATGCGCTCGGCGATCTCCACCAGCTTCTCGACATGGGCGTCCTGCTCACCGCCGTCCATCTCGGCGGCGGCAGCGGTGGGACCGGCCGCGCTTGAAGCCGCCGCGGCGCTGCGGCGCGGCAGCGCCTCGGCTTCATTCGCGGCCTGGCGGGCCCGCAGGTTGATGATCTGCTCGAACACGCTCAAGGGGCAGCTGCCCTTGCTGGACTTCAACGCGATTTCGAGCCACTCCAGGGCCGGCTCGCAGAGCATCGCTTCGCCGTAGGCGAAGCCGATGGCGGCGGCCACGTCGGCGCTGGCCAGCCAGCGCTTGCGCACGGGCTCGGGAATGCGCTCGCGCAGCGCCTCGATCGCGCCGTGCACCTGCCGGCCCAGCACGTCGTCGGCCACGCCCTCGCGCTCCAACTGCACGCGCACGCTGCCGGCCAGGTTGTCCAGGTCGGCCAGCAGCTCGCGCTGCGACACGTAGTCGGGCGGGCGCTGGCGCCCGCCCTGGTCCTGCGCGCGCAGCAGCCGCCAGTCCGGATCGCCATAACACTGGTAAGCGCCCCAGGTGTTGCGGCGCGGGTGCTTCAAGCGCGCGGCCTCGCGCGCGTTCCTGACGGCGTCGCGGAAGCTGCGGCCGTCGAACAGGTGCTCGTAGAAGGTCCGCGCGAACGTGACCGCGGCGGCATCGTCCACGGCCCAGCCCGCGCACACCACCGCGCGCACGCCCATGCTGATGAACTGCGCCCCCAGGTTGGCCGCCATGCGGCCGAAGTGGCGGGCGCGCAGCTTCGCGTCCTCGATCTCGGTGCGGCCGAGATGGCAGCAGTTGATGAAGACCAGCTCCGGCACGCAGCGCATCTGCGCCACGTCGCCGGGTGTCAGAAACACGCCGTCGCCGATGACCATGCCCGACATCGGCTGCTCATGGGCCTCGTCCTTCATCTCGTGCACGCCATGCCCGGCCAGGTGCAGGATGCGCCACGGCGACTGGTGCAGCGCCTTGACGATCTGCCCGGCCTGCGTGTTGATCAGCCACGTCACGTTCTTGGGATCGAACACGCGCTGCAGCGCGTCGCGCACCGCCTCGGCCTCGGTCCGGGCACCGGGGAGCTGCACGAACGCGGTGCTGGCCTGCAGGTCCGGATCGCCGATGACCAGCGCCGTGTCGCCCAGCGCCTGCGACGGCCGCTCGCGGTACTCGCCCGACTTGAGCTTGAGCTGGCGCACCATGCCCGCCGCGATGGCCAGCGGCTGGCCGTCCCGGTTCCAGCCGTCCTGCAGCAGCTCCCAGGGAAAGCGCGCCGTGTACTCGTCGAGCATCAGCACCATGTCGCGCTGGTCGGGTGCGCCTTCCTTGAAGCCGCTGGGCAGCAGCAGCTCGAACAGCGTGTGCGCAAGCTCCTCGTCCTCGTCGGCACCGGCGCTGGCCTGCTGCACGAAGGCCTCGGCCAGCGAGAGCTGGCCGGTGGCCAGCGTCTCCTCGGCGCGGGCCCGGTTGGTGGCGACGTTGAAGCGCAGCTGCCCGTCCGCGTCGCGGACGATCTCGATGCGCTGGGCCCAGGCCCGGTCCTCGTCCTGGAAGCGCCGCTTGTACCCGCCCGGTCCCACCTGCAGCGTGGGCGGCTGCCAGCGCACCCGCTCCCGGATGTCGGCCCTGTTCATCACGTCGCTCAGCGCGCGTGCCGCGCCGATGGCCATGTCCTCGTAGAGCTCGACGATCTCCAGCGCCTCGATCTGCACGCGGCCGTCGAGCTGCGCGGCCTGGAGCCGGTCGTTGGCGCGCAGCGCCGCGCGCAGCAGCGCATTGACGCAGTCGCGCAGCGACAGCCCCGCGGCGCCGCTGCCCACGAGCAGGCAGCTCAGCCGGGCCGGGATGCGGCTGCCGCCACAGCCCGCCCCGGGCCGCTGCAGCAGGCGCAGCGCGTACTCCAGCATGGCGTCGCGCAGGTTGGCTTCGAGCCGCCCCGGCGACAGCTCGCCCACCATGCCCAGCCCGACGACCACCGCCCCGCTGGGCGAGCGGCCCGGCACCTCGTTGAAGAACACGGCGCTGGTGCCGTGCGGCCCCGGGTACAGGCGCAGCTCGCGCCGGCGCGTGAGCGCCTGGTCCAGCCGCGCGTCGAGCGCGGCCTCGGCGCTGATGACCGTGTCGCCCTGGTAATGGCCCACCAGCACCGCATGCCGCGCATAGGCCAGGTCCATGTGGCGCACGCTGACCTCGATCGGCGTGCGCCGCATCGCGGCCTGGCGGCGACGGCGCGGCATGCCGCCGAAGCCGGCGCCGCGCAGGCTCTCCTCGCCGGGAATGTCGTCGGCCGGCGGCAGCGGCGGCAGCACCATCTCCTGCGGCACGCCCTCGGCGCGGTGCGCGCGCGGCGGCGTGGTGCCGAGCTGGTCGGTGCGGCCGGTGGCCAGCAGGTCCGCGTAGCCGCGGAAGATGCGCAGGTCGCTGTCGTTGGCGCACAGCTCGTCATGCGCCGTGTCCTCGGCGTAGTACATCGGCACGCCGTCGAGCCGGCCCGAGGCCCAGGTCACCGTACCGTCGCCCTCGGTGCTGGCGCGCCACTGCACGCGCCGCGGCGACGGCGCCGCCACGCCGGGCGCGAGCTGCCAGCCCACGACGGTGGCCGGCTGGCAGCCGGCCACGTACAGCATGCGCTGCGCATCCACCGTGTCCTTCGCCGACAGCAGCTGCGCGCTGCGCGCGGCCGCGTCGAGTTGCGCCTGCTCGATCAGCGTGAAGCGCTCGCCCATGGTCTCGCGCAGCGCTCGCCAGGTGGCCTGCTTCGCGTAGCCGCCCTCCTTGTCGTCGAAGGGCAGCAGCTCGGCCATGCCGGGAAAGCGGCGCACGATGTCGATGATGTCTTCACGGCTGTGCGTCCAGTCCAGCAGCGCCAGCTTGGCCAGCGTCGGGTTGGTGCCCACGAGCCAGCGCACCGCCTCGTGCGAGCCCCGGTTGGGCGTGCCCAGCATCAGCAGCCGGCCGCTTGTGCTCAGCCTGCCCATGCGCCGCCACAAATCCTGCCCCTTGTCGCCGTCGCCGATCATGGCGCGCGCCACCAGTCCGCCCATGGAATGCGCCACGATGTGCAGCGGCTGCTTCGTGCGCTCGGCCTCGGTCACCAGCGCCGTGAGCGTCTCGGCCAGCTTCGCCGCGGACTCGCGCACCGAGCGGCGCCAGTCGTAGGCGAAGACCTCGACCCGATGCCCGCGCGCCAGGTACTCCAGCAACGGGCCGTAATAGTCGCTCACCAGGTCCAGCGGCTGCACGGTGTCGTTGCCGCCGGTCCAGGCGATGTCGGCCAAGCCGCCCTTGAGCAGCGCCCAGTAGCTCAGCCAGATGCGGCTGCCGCCGGCGGCGAGCTGGCTGCCCATGATGCCCGGGACCACCACGACGATCGGCCGCGGCCCGGCGCTCTTGCTGCGCTGCACCGCCGCGCGCCAGCGCGGCTCCTCGACGCGGGCCTGCGCGAAGGGCGCGAAGCCGCCGCTCTGGCCTTCGCCGCGGTCCAGCCCCTGCACCAGCCAGTCCAGCGACCGCGCGTTGTCGAAGTAGTTGAAGTGGTTGACGCGCGGCCCCTCGTCCTGCAGCCAGCGCGCGCCGTTCTCGGGGCGCCGGATGCCGCCGCTCATCGAGCCGGTGTTGACGATCAGGTCGTGCTCGGCACCGTAGAACGAGTTCACCAGAAGCAGCTTGAGCTGGCCCCAGCGGCCATCGCCGCGGAGGTTGCCGGCGATCACGCTGAGGTCGGCGTTGGTGACCAGGCCCGGCAGCGTCAGCAGCCGCGTGGTGGCCGAGCCGGGCATCATGGCCTCAATGCCCGGCATCGTGCGCGGGTCGGTGCGCTTCTTGACCACGCCCAGCAGGAAGTCCGCCACCCCGCCGAACAGGGCGCCGCCGGCGATCAGGTCGAGCACGCTGAGCCAGCGGTCGAGCCGGCCCGAGGCCAGCGTGGTGCCGCGCGCCGGGCAGGCGACGCGCACGAAGCGCCGCACGCGGATGCGCTTCTCGGCCAGCAGCGTGAGCAGCGCGCCCAGGCGCTCCCGGTCCTGCGCGTAGGCCTGCAGCCGTGCCTTGGCCTCGGCGCCGCCGAGCATGGGCAGGCCCAGCAGCGGCGCGATGGTGCGGTCCTGCGCGAACAGCCGGTCGAGCGTGCCGGCATCGAGCGGGTCGGAGGCCGCATCGCGCTCGGCCAGGCACAACAGCTCGCCCACCAGGCCGCCGCGCGAGTGCGAGACCAGGTGCAGCTCTGCGCCGACGGGCAGCAGCCGCGCCAGCGCCAGCGCGTTGGTGATGGGGCTTTCGGTCAGCGTGCGGTGCTCGAAGGCATAGATGTGCGGGCCGTAGAGCCGGGCCAGTGTCTGGCGCGCGGTGCGTGCCGTCTCGGCCGCTTCGCCCGACTCGGCTTCGATGCCGGAGAAACTGCCCCGAAAGCTCGACATCGTGCCGTGCAGGAACAGCAGCACCGGGCGGTCCGCGGGCAGCTGCTGTGCCGGCGCCACGGGCTTGAGCGGATCGGCGGCGCGCAGCGTGCACTGGTAGAGGCCGGGCTCGTTGCCCTGGAGGCGGCGCATCTCCACCGTGCTGGCCAGGTCCGTGGAGACGTCCTTGAGCACGTCCACGCCGAAGAACTCCAGCGCCTTGATGGCCAGCCCGGCCGCGCCGCGCGTGCCGGCCGGCATGTCGGCGTGCACGCCGGCCGCCGGCTGGACCTCGATGTCCCAGACCGGCCCGCCCTGGGCGTCGCGCGTGCTGCCCATGCGGCCCTGCTCGGCCACCAGGTCATCGGCGCGCAGCCACAGCTGCATCCCGTTCTCGTACTCGACCCGCACCAGCGCATCGGAGGCCACCTCGACCGGCGCGGTCGCAACGTCGCGCGCCGGACCACCGGGCTCGACCCGCAGCGCGGAGCTGATGCGCAAATCCTGCACGGCCGGTGCCCGGGCAAGGCCGGATTCGCGGACGCGAAGCTTCAGGGTCTGAACCGGGTCGGCGGCAGAGGGCATGGTGCGGTCTCCTTGCGACATCGTTGGCATGAACGCAAGAGGGCCAATCGCGCTGGCCTCGCCGGCCTTGCCGATGGCGCGGGTGCGCCCACGCGCACACGAAAGTGGCAAGGCGCATGGCGGTCGCCCAGGGTGGGCTCCGCCCGCGCAACGACCGCCCTGGCGTTGCGGCCATCATAGGCCAAGGCAGCCGGTGCCCGACGCAACCGTTTCGGCTGCAACCGGACGGCGCCGCGGGCGCCAGGATGCTTTGCTCAGGCGTGCGCGTCCTGCGTCTTGGCCGCGGCCACCGCGTCGGCCGCGTTGCCGCGCGCGCCGTTGAAGAACAGGTTCAGGGCCACGGCGCTGATCGAGGCCAGCAGGATGCCGCTCTCCAGCAGCGGGTGCAGGCTGTGCGACATCTGCTGCATCCAGCGCGGCGCCACCAGCGGGATCATGCCCGCGCCGATGGAGATGGCCACGATGTAGAGGTTGTGGCGGTTCGAGCGGTAGTCCACCGTGGACAGGATGCGGATGCCCGTGGCCGCCACCATGCCGAACATCACCAGCCCGGCGCCGCCCAGCACGAAGGTCGGCACCGACTCCACCAGCGCCGCCATCTTGGGCAGCAGCCCCAGCACCACCATGATGGCGCCCGCGGCCACGCACACCCAGCGGCTCTT
Organism: Azohydromonas aeria; assembly: GCF_009760915.1. Taxonomy (GTDB): domain Bacteria; phylum Pseudomonadota; class Gammaproteobacteria; order Burkholderiales; family Burkholderiaceae_C; genus Azohydromonas; species Azohydromonas aeria. The sequence continues at coordinate 1,888 of NZ_VIDQ01000127.1, read as the reverse complement.
CACGCCGGTGACGCCGACCAGGCCCACGTTCTGCGAGAAGCTCGTGTAGGGGAAGGTGTTGAAGATGCCGCCGATGACGGTGCCCAGGCCGTCGGTGCGCAGCCCCGCGGCCAGCTCGGCCTGGCCGATCTTCTTGCCCGTGATGTCCGACAGCGCCAGGAACATGCCGGTGGACTCGATCATCACCACGATCATCACCAGCGTCATGGTCAGCACCATGATCGGGTCGAAGGTGGGCAGCCCGAAGGAAAAGGGCGTGACCACGTCGAACCAGTGCGCCTTGGCGACCTTGTCGAAGCTCATCTTGCCCATCGCCACCGCCACCACGCAGCCCACGACGATGCCCAGCAGCACCGAGATGTTGGCCACGAAGCCGCGGCCCCAGCGGCTGATGCACAGGATCGCCAGCAGCACGAAGCCGGCCACGGCCAGGTTGTCGAGCGCGCCGTAGGCGGGGTTGTCGATCATCGGGATCGGGCCGAGCTTCAGGGCCGCCGGCGCCGAGGCGCCCGCCGGCGCGGCCTCCGCGGCGGCCTTGGCCGCATCGACCATGGCCACCAGCCTGGGCACGTCCACCTGCTGCGCCATCGGCGCCGGGCCGCCCATGGCCCAGCCGATGCCCACGCGCATGAGGCTGATGCCGATCACGGCAATGATGCTGCCCGTGACCACCGGCGGGAAGAAGCGCAGCAGCCGGCTCACCACCGGCGCGATGGCGATGGAGATCAGCCCCGCGCCGATGATGGCGCCGAAGATGGCCCGCGCGCCCTCCACGCCCGGCTGCGCGTTGGCCATGGCCACCATCGGGCCGACCGAGGCGAAGGTCACGCCCATCATCACCGGCAGCTTGATGCCCAGGTGCCGGCCGAAGCCCAGCGCCTGGATCAGCGTGACGATGCCGCAGCAGAACAGGTCGGCCGAGATCAGCAGCGCCACCTGCTCGGGGCTGAGCTTGAGGGCGCGTCCGACGATCAGCGGCACCGCGACGGCGCCGGCATACATCACCAGCACGTGCTGCAGGCCCAGCGCGGCCAGGCGGCCGGCGGGCAGTCGTTCATCGACCGGGTGGATTTCGGTGGAGGCCATGGAAGGTCGTCCTGGTCAGGGTTTCAGGCAAGGCTGCGCCCAGCGTCCGCCCCGAACGGGGCGCGGACGCCAAACGCAGTACGGAAGAGGCGCCTTATTGCGCCGGCGCGCCGCCCTCGAACCAGCGGCGCAGCAGCTCGCGCTCGGCCTCGGTCATCTGGGTGGCGTTGTTGAGGGGCATGAGCTTCTGCACCACGGCCTGCTGGTACACGGCCTGCGCATTGGTGCGGATCAACTCTGGCGTGTGCAGCGCCACGTTCTTGCTCTGCAGCTGGGCGTTGTGGCACATGGCGCAGCGCTGGCCGACGACGTCCTGCACCTGCGCAAAGGACACCGGCTGCTGCGCCGCGGCCAGCGTGGCGGCCGACGGCGGCGCGGGCGCCAGCCACACCACCATGCCCAGCAGCGCCAGCGTGCCCACCACCGCATGCTCCCACGGCGTGCGCTTGCCCAGCACGTGCGCCTTGTGGCGCGAGACGAAGCTGTGGCGGATCAGCGCGCCGGCCAGCATCAAGAGCACCAGCACCAGCCAGTTGTTCTTGGCCTGGTACAGCCAGCCGTAGTGGTTCGACAGCATGGCGATCAGCACCGGCAGGGTGAAATACGTGTTGTGCACGCTGCGCTGCTTGCCGCGCTGGCCGTGGATCGGGTCCACGGGCTGGCCGGCGCGCAGCTGCGCCACCACCTTGCGCTGCCCCGGGATGATCCAGAAGAACACGTTGGCGCTCATGGCCGTGGCCATCATCGCGCCCACCAGCAGGAAGGCGGCGCGCCCGGCAAAGAGCTGGCACGCCAGCCACGA